>JBDHTX010000001.1:0-293230 GCA_039808885.1 Dongiaceae bacterium
TCGGCGCCACCGCCAGCTTGTGGCCCCGACCGATCGCCTCCACAGGCCGAACCTCCCCCAGCCCGACCTCCTCGCCCGCCTTCAGGTCCCGCGTCGCCACCACCAGCGGATCGGCGGGGTTCAATCGCAGAACAGGGGGCTGGTTGCTCCGGTCGGTCATCGGAAGCTCCTCGCGAAGATCGCGACGATCTTAGCGCATCAGGCGTAGTTCACGTAGATCGTCTTCTTCTGGAAATAGGCATCCAGGCCGTATTTTCCATCCTCGCCGCCGATGCCGCTGTGGCGCAGGCCGGCATGGTGGGCATGCACCGCGTCGCCGCCGGGGCGGTTGACGTAGATCTCGCCGAATTTCAGCTCGCGCACCAGGCGCATCAGCCGCCGCATGTCCTTGGTGAAGACATAGGCCGAGAGGCCGTAGCGGGATTCGTTCGCCAACCGAAGCCCTTCGTCGAAATCGGTCACCGTCATCAGCGGGATGACCGGGCCGAAGACCTCGTCCTGCATGATGTCCATGCGGTTGTCGGCGGCGGTCAGGACCGTCGGCTCGAACCAGTGGCCCTTGGCGAACTCGCCCTCGGTCAGGCGCTTGCCGCCGGTCAGCACCTTGGCGCCGGCGGATGTGGCCGCCTGCACCATCCGCTCCACCTTGTCGAGCTCGGCGGCGCTGAACTTGGGGCCGACATCGACCATCTGCAGCGGGTCGCCGACCTTCAGCCCCTTCACCGCGCGGACGAACTTCTCGGTGAACTCGTCGGCGATGCGCTCATGAATGTACATACGCTCGTTGCAGATGCAGATCTGGCCGCAATTCTCGAAGCGCGAGGCAACGGCCGCCTTCACCGCGGCACCGATATCGGCATCTTCGGCGACGATGAAGGGCGCCTTGCCGCCCAGCTCCAGGCGCAGGATCTTCAGATCGTCGGCCGAGGCGCGGAAGATCTCCTTGCCGGCGCGCACGCTGCCCGTAAGCGTGATCAGGCGCGGGATCGGATGCTTGACCAGCGCGGCGCCCAGCCCCTCGCCGGTGCCGCTCACCACGTTGATGACGCCCGGCGGGAAATCCAGCTGGGTCGAGAGTTGCGCGATCTCGAAAGCCGAAAGCGGCGTCCCCTCATGCGATTTGATGACGATGGTGTTGCCGGCGAGCAAGGCCGGGCCCATCTTGCGCGTGGTCAGCGCGGCGGGATAGTTCCACGCCGTCAGTCCGACGACGACGCCATGCGCCACGCGCTGGATCCAGACCTGCTCGTCCGCATTGTCGGAGGGGATGATGTCGCCGGTGATGCGGCGCGCCTCCTCCGCCGCATAGGTGAGGTAGAGCGCGGTGCCCTCGATCTCGCCGCGCGCCTCGGCCAGCGGCTTGCCCTGCTCCGCCACCACCAGCCGCGCCAGCCGGTCGCGGTTCTCCAGGATCAGCCGCGCCAGGCCGATCAGCAGCTTGGCGCGCTCGATGGGCGGCAGCGCTTCCCAGGCCGGCTGCGCCGCGGCGGCGGCCACCAGCGCGCGATCGGCATCGTCGGCACTGCCCTTCGGCACCGTGGCGATGACCGCGCCGGTCGCCGGGTTCTCCACCTCGATCCATTCCTTGACCGTGGAATCGGTCCACTGGCCGTTGATGAAATGGCGGTAGCGGGGAACGCCGTTCACCGGCTCCTTCATGGCGGGCATGGGAAATCTCCTATTGGGCCAGCCGCAACGGCTCGTAGCCGAGCAGTTCCGGCAGCCACAGCGTCAATTGCGGCACATAGACCAGGACAAAAAGAAGGGCAATCAGCACGACCAGGAAGATCCAGACCTCGCGCATGATGGCGCCGACCGGTATGCCCGACACGCCCGAGATGAGGAACATCAATTGTCCCATGGGCGGCGTGACCAGTCCGATCATCATGTTGATGATGATGGTGACCCCGAAATGCACCGGGTCGATGCCCAGAGCGGTCACCGCCGGCATCAGGATCGGCACGATCACCAGCAGCATCAGCAAGGTGTCGAGGAAGCAGCCCAGGATCAGGAACAGCACATTGACCACGAACAGGAACATGGCCGGAGACAGGTTGAACGAGATCAGCCACGCGCCGAGCGCCTCCGGGATCTGTTCCGAGGCCACCACCCAGTTCATCACCAGGGCCCCGGCGATGGTGATGGCGACGATGGCCGTCGAACGCGAGGATTCCACCAGCACGTCGACCAGCTTGCGCAAAGGCAGGCTGCGGTACCAGAACAGCGCGAGGACCAGGGCGTAGGCCGCCGCCACCGCCGCCGCCTCGGTCGGCGTCACCGCGCCGCTGTAGATGCCGCCGAGCAGGATGACCGGCAGGAACAAGGCCGGCAGGGTGGACTTCACCGTGGCGATGGCATGGGCGCGGGTCGGCCGCGGCTCGACGGGGAAATTGCGCCGCTTCGCCATGGCGGCGATGACCGCCATCTGCGCCGCCGACAACAGCAGGCCGGGAATGACGCCGGCCATGAACAGGTATCCGATGGATGTGTTCGACACCACGCCGTAGAGCACCATGGGGATCGAAGGCGGGATGATCGGCCCGACGATGGCCGAGGTGGTGCTGACCGCGGCAGCGAAGCCCGGCTTGTAGCCGGCCTTCACCATCATGTCGACCTCGAGCTTGCCGGGGCCGGCGGCATCGGCCAAGGCGCTGCCGCTCATGCCGGAGAAGATCACGCTCGCCACCACGTTCACATGCGCCAGGCCGCCGCGCAGGCGCCCGACCAGCAGGTTGGCGAACTCGAAGAGCCGATCGGTGATCTTGCTGGCGTTCATGATGTCGGCGGAGAGGATGAACAAGGGCACCGACATGAGCACGAAGCTGGAGAACATCCCGTTCAGGCTCTGCGTCGCCACGATCGCCAGGTCCTGGCCCGTCATCAGCAGATAGACGATCCCGGCCATCAGCATGGCGTGGCCGATCGGCATGCCGAAAATCATCCACACGAAGAACAGCCCGAGCATCACGATTGCGGCGAGACTCATCTGCGGGCCTTGCCTAGAGGTATTTCTGCCAGGTGGAGCCGAACAGTCGCCGCAGCCGCCACGCGGCGCCAAGGACGACGGCGAACATGAACACGCCGAAACAGGCATAGACGTAGTCGAAGGGGATGCGCAGGATCATCGTCTTCCGCCGCCCAAGGAAGTCGATGTATTCCAGGATCGTCGGCAGGGCGGCCAGGAAGACGAGACCTAGCGTCGCGGTATTGACGATGCCCACCACGCGGCGGATGCGCGGCGGCAGCTTCACGTAGAGCACGTCGAAGACGATGTGCTGGCGCTCGGTCAACAGCAGGTTGCAGGACCAGAACACCACCCAGACATAGGTGATCGAGCAGATCTCCAGCGACCACGAGACCGGGGCATTGAACACGTAGCGGCTGATGATCTGGATCATGAAGGCGCCGAACATGGCCGCGAACATCGCTGCCGCGGCCAGTTCGGTGAAACGCTTGAGCTTGGCGCCAAGGCTCGTCATCGGAATACCAACTGTCCTTTGCGCCAAGCTGCTGCGTTGGATCAGGCGCCCGCCGCCTTGATGCGGTCGAGCATCCCGGCCGGCCAGTTCTTCGAGAAGTCGGAGTTCACGAAGGCATCCAGCACCTTGGTGCGGAAGGCGTTGACGTCCGGCGTGGTGACCTTCAGCCCCTTGCTTTCCATGAAGCCGGCGGCGTCCTTCTCGGTGGCGATGACGCCGTCATCGTTCACCTTCTTGCCCTCGACCTCGGCCGCGGTCAGCGCGGCGCGCTCGGCGTCGCTGAGGCCGTTCCAGTATTCGCTGGCAACGGCGAAGAAGGTGTTCGCGACCATGTGCGAGGTCAGCACGATCTGCTTGGAGACCTCGTAGAACTTCGCCGCCATGGCATCGGGCAGCGGGTTCTCCAGGCCGTCGATGGTGCCGGTCTGCATCGCCAGGTACACTTCCTCGAAGGCGAGCGGCGTCGCATTGGCGCCGAGCGCGTTGCCGAGGAATTGCCAGGCCTCGGAGCCCGGCATGCGCAGCTTCAGCCCGGCGAGGTCGGCGGGGACGTTCACGTCCTTCGCCTCGCGCAGGATGACGTGGCGGGTGCCGAGATACTGGCTCTTCACCAGGGTGATGCCGACCTCCTTCTCGATGCGGGCCTTGTATTCGGCGCCGATGTCGCCGTCATAGACGGCGTCGAGATGAGCGGGGTCGCGCATCAGGTAGCCGGTGGTGAAGACCGAGTATTCGGGGATGAGCGCGGCGATGTCCTGCGGCGAGACCATGCCGACCTCGAGGTTGCCGCGCTGCATGGCCTCGATCTCGGTGCCCTGGCCGAACAGCGTGCCGTTGTAGTGGATCTGCACGTCGAACTGGCCGGCGGCGTTCTTGTCCATGTTGGCCTTGAAGGCCTGCAGGCCCTTGGACTGCCATTCCTCCTCGTTGCCGGGAAGCGAGATCCGGAACGGCTTGGCGGCCGCCAGGCTGGACTTCACGATGAACGGCATCGAGAGCGCGGCGGCACCCCCTGCCAGAACTGCGCGGCGGCCGAATGGCTTGCCGATGATCTTGTTCATGACACCCTCCCTTTGTTGACGTTATGCATTGGCCTTGATGGACTCTCGCGGACCGGTGGCGCCCTGACGCGCCACGGCCTTGCTCTTCGGTTTTTCCGGCCTGGTCACGGTCTCGGCTTCGGCCGCGCGTTCCCGCGCCAGCGATTCCGCCGCGCGCTCGACCTCGGGCACATTGTGCTCGCGCGCCAGGCGCTCGGCTTTTTCGGCTTCGCCGGCGACGATCGCCTGCACGATCGGCTGATGCTCGGCGACGATCTGGTTCAGATCCATGATCAGCGCGTTGGAGGAGATGATGTAGTGGCGCACCTGCTGCTCCAGCAGCCGATACTGGTCGATCAGGCGCTGATGGCCGGTGACCGCGACGATGGTCTGGTGCAGCGCCAGGTCCGCTTCCGCGACCCGCGTGTGCTTCTCCGATTCGACCGCCGCCACCAGCCGGTCGAAGGCCGACTTCAGCGTCTGCATGGTTTCGGGCGAGCGATGCTCGGCGGCGAGGCGCGCCGCCATGCCTTCGAGCGTGCCGCGCAGGGTATAGAGCTCCCATGCGTCGGCATGGGAGAATTCGGGCAGCATCCATTTCGTGTAGGCGACCTGCTGGATCAGGCCTTCATGCGAGAGCGCCCGCAGGGCCGCGCGCAAGGTGCCGCGGCTGACCTCGAGCTGGTTGGCGAGCGCGGTCTCCACCAGGCGCTGGCCGGGAACCAGCTTGCCGCTGAGGATCTGCTCGCGCAGCACATCGGCCGCCCGCCAATCGAGCGATCGCCGATCCACCTTCACGGATTTCGCAGACTTCACCGCTCCCCCGCTCTACGCACCGGACCCTGCGATCCCTGTCGCGCGACCCGGCTCCCCGCCGGCGGCCGGATTGACCAGCCTTGCTTGTTCTTGCCATCGATGCTCCCACCCGCCTCCGGTCTCGTCAAGGCAATTGTTGACAATCTACAATCCTCGGCCATGATTGCGGGCGGCTGACGGCGGGAGAAACGCGCCTGAATAAGCGCGCGCCGCGAGTGTCAGCCGGACTAGTCAGGGGGAGCGAACTTGGCCGGACTTCCGACGCGCGATTGCCTTGCCGTGGCGGTGGCCACCCCCGTCCGGCCGGATTTCCGGCCCGATGCCGACCTGCTGCTCGACCGCTGCCGGCAATTGCTGACCGATGGCTGCGACGGCATCACCTTGTTCGGCACCACCGGCGAGGGCATGGAATTCGCCGCCGCCGACCGCATGGCGGTGCTGGACCATGTCATCGATGGCGGGCTCGACCCGCGCCGCATCATCGTGTCGGTGGGCGCGCTGTCGGTCCGCGATGTCGTGCTGCTGGCGCGCCATGCCCTCGACCGCAAGGTCGACGGCTTGCTGCTGATGCCGCCCTGCGTCTACCGCGGCGGAGTCACCGAGGACGGCACCTTCCGCTTCTACGACTCTGTCATCGACCTGCTGGGACGGCCGGACCTGCGGCTCTATCTCTACCATTTCCCCGATATCTGCGGGGCGCCGATCACCCCCAACGTGGTGCGGCGGCTCGACGAGCGCTATCCGGGCAACATCGTCGGCATCAAGGACAGCGGCGGCGATCTCGATTTCACCGAGGCGCTGCTGCGGCGCTTCTCGCATCTCTCCATCTTCACCGGCAGCGAGACGCATGTGCCCCAGGTCCTGGCCAGCGGCGGGCGCGGCACCATCTGCGGCCTCGCCAATGTCATGCCGCGGCTGATGCGCGCCATGTTCGACGCGCCCAGCCCCTTCGAGCGCCGTCGCTTCATCCCGCAGATCCTGGGCGGCGACCTCATCCTGTCGCGCCGGCCCTTCATCGCCTCGGTCAAGGCCATGCTGGCCGACGCCGGCGGCATCGCGGCCTGGCGTCGGGTGCTGCCGCCAATGGCCGAGCTGCCGATCATCGAGGAGGCGCGCATGGTGGCCGATTTCCGCCGCTGGGAGGCGACCCTGGCGCCGAATGCGCGCAGCCTCTACCGTGAGGATGCCGGGTCCGACCCGAAGGTCGTCGCCCTCAGGCGCGGCTAGGAGAGCGAGGCCATATGAGCGGCGGCGCGCGCATCGGTGTCGATATCGGCGGAACCTTCACCGACCTGGTCCTGCTCGATGCCCAGGGCACCTGCTTCTCGCGCAAGGTGCCGTCGACTCCCGCCGACCCGGCCCGGGCGGTGATCACCGGGGTGGAGTTGATCCTGGCGGATGCCGGATTGACGCCAGCCGATGTCGGCGAGGTGCTGCACGGCACCACCGTCGGCTCCAACACCCTGCTGCAGAAGGCCGGCGCCAGGACCGGCCTGCTGACCACCAGGGGCTTCCGCGACGTGCTGGAGATCGGGCGCATCCGCACCCCGGACATGTTCGACCTGACCTGGGACAAGCCGCTGCCGCTGGTGCGACGGCAGCTGCGCCGCGAGATCGACGAACGCATCGACGCCCGCGGCCGGATTCTCAAGGCCATCGACCAGGACGAGGTCGTGCGCGTCGCCGGCGATCTGGTGGCCCTCGGCGCCGAATCGCTCGCCATCTGCTTCATCAACTCCTATCGAAATCCGGCCCATGAACTGGCCGCCGAGCAGGCGTTGCGTCAGGCCTTTCCGGCCGTTCCGGTCACCACCTCGGTTTCCGTGCTGCCCGAGCAGCGCGAATATGAGCGCACCAGCACCGCCGTGGTGAACGCCTATGTGCTGCCGGTGATGGCCACCTATCTCCGCCGCCTGCGCCAGGGGCTGCAGGAGCTCGGCGTTTCGGCGCCATTGCTGGTCGGAAGCTCCAATGGCGGCCTCTCCTCGATCGAGATTGCGGAGACGAAGCCGGTCTTCTTCATTTCCTCCGGCCGCTCCGCCGGCGTCGTCGGCGCCGCGCGGCTGGGCGAGACGCTGCGGCGTGGCGACCTCATTGTCTTCGACATGGGCGGCACCACCGCCTCCGCCTCGCTGGTCCAGGGCGGCGAGATCGCCCGCGCCACCGAATACGAGTTCCGCGACGGCATCTCCACCCCCAGCCGCTTCATCAAGGCCGGCGGCTACATGATGAGCGTGCCGACGGTGGACGTGGCCGAGGTCGGCAGCGGCGCCGGCTCCATCGCCTGGCTCGATGCCGGCGGATTGCTGCATGTCGGGCCGGTTTCCGCCGGCGCCGAGCCGGGTCCCGCCTGCTATGGGCGCGGCGGGACCCGCCCCACCGTCACCGACGCCAACGTCGCCCTGGGCCTGCTGCCCGAGCGGCTGGCGGGCGGCGCCCTGTCGCTCGACCGCGAGCAGGCGCGCGCGGCCATCGAAGCGCAGATCGCCAGGCCGCTTGGCCTCGGCATCGACGCGGCCGCCGTCGGCATCCGCGACGTCGCCAACGCCAACATGACCCGCGCCATCCGCGCGGTGACGGTCGAGCGTGGCGTCGACCCGCGCGATTTCACCCTGCTCGCCTTCGGCGGCAGCGGGCCGCTGCACGCCTGCGACCTTGCCCGCGCGCTCGACATCCCGCATGTGCTGTTCCCGCGCATGCCCGGCGTCTTCACCGCCATGGGCATGCTCACCGGCGATATCGAGCACTATTTCATCCGCCCCTGCCCCGGCCGGCTCGCCGATCTCGACATCGAGGCGGTCGCGCGCATTGTCGCCTCGCTGCGCGACGAGGCGCGGCTGCGCATGGCGATGGACGGCTTCGGCGAAGCCGATTGCGACTACGGCTTCTCGCTCGATCTGCGCTTCGTCGGCCAGGACTCCGCGATCGCCGTGCCGCTGCCGGCACCGCTGCGCGGCGATTGCCGGAGCGAGCTGCGGCGGGGCTTCATCGAGCGCTACGAACGCCTCTATCAGTATGCCTCCTCCGACGACGTCGAATCGACCAGCATCCGTCTGGTGGCCCGCGGCCGGCGGCGCAACAACCTCGATTTCGGCGCATTGCGGCTGCCGGGCCGGGTTGCCACGGCGGCGGCGGCGACACGGCAGGTGCATTTCGGCACGGAGCATGGCTGGATGGCGACGCCGGTCCTCGACCGCGATGCGCTGCCGGGCCGGCAAATCGGACCGTTGATCGTCGAGAGCGCCGACAGCACCGTGGTGGTGCCGCCGGGTGTCGCGGTCGCGGTGGACGCCGCCGGCAACCTGCTCGCCGAGCTGCCGCAGCGCCAGGCCGCGCCGAAGCGGAGGATTGCCCGTGGCTAGAGCCGCCAAGAACCCGGCGCAGGACCCCTTTACCTTCGCGGTGGTCAAGAGCGCGCTCGACACCATTGTCGACGACATGGCCTACACGGTCATGCGCACGGCGCGCTCCTCCATCGTGCGCGACGTGCTCGACTATTCCTGCACCCTTTGCGACGCCGAGGGCCTGATCCTGGCCCAGGCCAAGACTGTCGCCCTGCATCTGGGCGCGGTGCCGGATGCCGTCGCCGCGATGCTGGCGAAGTTCGGCGACGATCTCGCGCCGGGCGACGTGATCATCTTCAACGATCCCTATAACGGCGGTATGCACCTGCCCGACATCTTCATGTTCAAGCCGATCTTCCTCGGCGGGGAGCTGCAGGGCCATGCCGTGGTCATCGCGCATCATTGCGACGTCGGCGGGCGCGTGCCGGGGTCGAACGCGGCGGATTCCACCGAGATCTACCAGGAAGGCCTGCGCATCCCGCCGCTGAAGCTCTACAGCCGGGGCGTGGCCAATGAGACGTTGCTGAGCCTGATCCGGCAGAATGTGCGCCTGCCGGATTTGGTGATCGGCGATCTGGAGGCGCAGCTTGCCACCTGCAGCATCGGCGAGCGCGAGTTCTGCCGCCTGCTCGAGCGCTACGGCGTCGCCGAATCGCATGGCTATTTCACCCGGCTGATCGACTACGGCGAGACATTGACCCGCAAGGCGATCGCCGCCTGGCCGGACGGCACCTACAGCTTCACCGACTACATCGACGGCGACGGGCTGGTGGATCAGCGCATCCCGATCCGATGCGCGATCACCGTGGCGGGCGATCACCTGACGGTGGACTTCGCGGGCTCATCGCCGCAGGTGAAGGGCGCGATCAACTCGACCCTCTCCTTCGTCAAGTCGGCAACCTATCTCACCATCCGCTGCGCGCTGGACCAGGACGTGCCGAACAATGCCGGCATCTATCGCTGCATCACCGTGACGGCGCCGAAGGGCAGCATCCTCAATCCGGAGCTTCCGGCGGCCGTGGCCGCGCGGGCCCTGACCGGCTACCGCGTGGTCGACGTGGTGATGGGCGCGCTGGCGCAGATCGTACCGCAGCGCGTGGTGGCGGCGGGCGAGGGCGGCAACACGGTCATCGCCTTCGGCGGCCGTGACGCCGAGACGCGCGAGCCGTTCATCCTGGTCGACATGATCAACGGCGCCTGGGGTGCGCGCGCGACCAAGGACGGCATCGAGGGCGTCACCAATCCATCGCAGAACATGTCCAACATGCCCGTCGAGACACTGGAAGACCGCTTCCCGATCCTGGTCGAGGAATACGGCTTCCGGCAGGATTCCTGCGGCGCCGGAAGATACCGCGGCGGTCTTGGCCTGGTGCGGCAATACCGGCTGCTGGCCCCCGGCGCGATGATGCAGATCCGCGCCGACCGCCACGACCACCGCCCCTATGGCCTGTTCGGCGGCGGCGGCGCCGCGCCCTCACGCAACACGCTGAACCCGGGTGACAGGGGGGAAGTGCTGCCCAGCAAGGTGACGCGCGAGATCACGGCGGGCGTCGTGCTGCGCCATGAGCAGGCCGGCGGCGGCGGCTATGGCGATCCGCTCAGCCGCGACCCGCAGGCGGTGCTGGCGGATGTCCAGGACCAGAAGATCTCGCCCGATTTCGCCCGCGCCCAGTTCGGGATCGTCCTCGACGCGAGCGGATCGCAGATCGATTCCGCGGCAACCCGGGCCTTGCGGCTCCAAAGGGCGAACAGCCCCTAGCGCGCCGTAGTCGCGCCGTGCCCGAACACGGCCCTTGCCGTGGCCGCGGGCGATGCGTGCCGAGCACGCCGTTTGGAATCTCGGGACGGCGCCGCGTCTCGCCGCGAGCACGGCTCAACCACGAATGAGCCGGTCCGCCGGCAGCGTTATCGTCACCCTTGTTCCCTCGCCCAGGGCGCTGTCAATCGCAAGCCTGCCCGCGTGCAACTCGACGAGGGCGCGGGCGAGCGGCAGGCCCAGCCCCGTTCCGTCATAGGGCCTCGCCAGCGAATTGTCGATCTGTGCGAAGGGCTCCAGGGCACGATCCACCTGCTCCGGCGCTATTCCGATCCCGGTATCGCTCACGGTCAGCGCCAAGTCCCCGCTCGTCACGGATGCATCGACGACGACAAGGCCGTCGGGCGGGGTGAACTTCACGGCATTGGAGAGGAGATTGAGCAGTGCCTGCTTGATCTTGCGCTCGTCCGCGCGCACGGGCGGCACATCGGCGGCGACGTTGCTGCGCAAGGTGAGGCCGCTTTCGGTCGCCCGGCGCTGCATGAGCCTTTGGCAGAAGCTCAGCACCTCGGGAATGTCGACCACGCCGTCCTCAAGATGCATCTCACCGGCCTCGATCTTCGAGAAATCGAGGATATCATTGATGATCTTCAGGAGATGCTGGGCCGAGCCGTTGATGTCCCCGGCATATCCGACATAGCGCGCGCTTCCAAGCGGTCCGAACAGCTCCCGCGCCATGACGTCGGAGAAGCCGATGATCGCATTCAACGGCGTCCGCAATTCGTGACTCATACTGGCAAGGAAGTTGCTCTTCGCGTCGCTCGCAGCCATCGCCCGCGTCGCCGTGACCTGCAGTTCGCCATTGATCCTGTGGATGAGGCGAGACTGGCGCCGCTGCATCAGCAGGAACACGCTGCCAGCACTCGTCATCAGGGCGTAGTAGGCAAGCAGGTATTTGAAGGACAGTATATTGCCGGCGACCGGCTGGGTTATGCTGATCTCCTGGATCCCACGCACGTCACCGGTTTTCCAGTCCGTCTTCGGACTTTCCGGATGCAGGTTGTGACAGGTTACGCAGGCGGGCGCCATGACGACGGGCGTCACCAGGCGAAACGAGCTCGTGAAACCCGAGCGCGCGGCTTCGCTCACGGTCCGGGCCGAGTTGGCCCGCAACTGCGCCAAGGCGGCGCGTTCGAACTCGTCCAGCTGGTGCTGGGGTCGGTTCTTGAATGGCAAGTCCGACACGAAGCGATAGGAAATGTTGCTTTGCTGGTCGCTGACGACGCGCCCCAGCTCAATCGACAGGGTCGCGGGAATCGGGATCGCCCCCGGAATGTCAGAATAGTTGTGCGTGACGGCGGTTTCTCCTTCAAGCCCGGCGGCGCGGGCCGCCAGCATCCGTCCTACGACGTTGCGCGAGTAGTAGTCCCGGATGCTGGTCATCATTGAGCTGATGTTCTCCGCCTGCTGGCGCAACGAGCTGCGCGAGAGATCATCCAGGTCGAGCCAGACGGCGAGCGGCAGAAGCGCAATCATCGCCAGGACAAGCGCAACCAGAACCCACTCGCAGAGCCGTCTCCTGGTGGAGATCGGGCCGCCCCTTGCCGACACGATCATTTGATCGCCCCCATCATCCTCTCCTGGCTTCCGGGCCGGACATGGGCCGCGCCCGCCGCCCGCACCCCAAGCCGCTTCCGTTGCTGACGCTGTTCGAGAGATGCCGGCGGCCAATCCACCTCCGGCAGGCGGATTCCATCGGCGTCATGGAGGATTGCCTTCCGGGCTAGTTGGCCCGGACGCCGGAGAGGAACTCGCTCACCAACCTGCGAAGCTCCGCGCTCTCCTGCTTCAGTCCATCGGCGGTCGTCTGCATGTCGCCAGCGGATTGCTTGGTCGACTTGGCCGCCTCCGATACGCTGATCATACTGCGGGAGACTTCTTGGGTTCCGGTCGCGGCCTCCTGGATCGATCGGGCGATCTCATGTGTTGCCGATGTCTGCTGCTGGACGGCCTCCGACATTCCGCTCGCAATGCCGCTGAGCCGGCCGATGGTCTCCGCGATGGACTTGATAGCGCCCGCGGCTGACTGGGTCGCGGATTGCACGCCCCCGATCTGGTTCTGGATCTCCTCTGTCGATTTGGCGGTCTGGCTCGCCAGGTTCTTCACCTCGTTTGCCACCACCGCAAAACCCTTGCCGGCATCGCCGGCCCGCGCCGCCTCAATGGTCGCATTCAACGCCAGCAGGTTGGTCTGCGCGGCAATGTCGGTGATCAGGCGGACAACCTCGTCGATCCGCCGCGCCGATTCGACCAGGCCGGCCATTTTCTCGCTCACGTCTTCGCTCTGGGAGCTGGCACTTCGCGCGATCTCCGCCGTCTCCTGGGCCCGGCGCTCCATTTCCTGGAAGGAGGTCGAGAGCTCCTCGGCGGCGCTTGCCACCGCCTGCACGTTGGCCGATGCCTCCTCGCTCGCGCTCGTCATTCCGGTGACTTGGCTGCTTGAGCTGTCGGCGACCTCGGTCAGCCGGCGGGCGGATCTCTCCGTGGCATCCGCCGTATCCCCGAGGTGCTCCAGGGCCGCGCCTACACCCTGCTCGAAGGAACGGGTAAGCGAGCCCAGGCGGTCGAGACGCTGTTGCCGCTCCAACTGCTGATCCGCTTCGCGCTTGCGCGCTGATTGTGTCTCGACCGCGTTGGCGCGAAACACCTCCACCGATCTTGCCATCTGCCCGACCTCGTCGCGGCGCTCAAGAGAGGGAATCGCGACCTGGGCATCGCCATTGGCCAGGTCGTTCATGACCATGGCGATGCTTGAGATTGGCCGCATGACGCCCCGGTTCAACAGGATGGCGCCCAGCGCGACAACGAGAAGTACCAGCCCAGAGACGCCCCAGACGATCGTCATGAAGGTCTTTTCGCGCATGGCGGCGAGCGATTCGCCTTGCGCATTGATGTCATTTGCGGCGGACACAATCCGATCGATGACGCCGCGATGCTCGGAGTACGCGTCGGTCATCCTGGCGTAGGATTGAGCTGCCGCGCTGGTGTCGCCCCGCTCCAGCGCCGGCAGGAAGGTCGTCTCGACTTCATCCCAGAAACGCAGCGCGGCTTCGTGCGCAGGACCGGTCAGCTCATCCCTGACGGACGGATCATAGATCTCGTCATGCTGCCAGAAGCTGTGACGGGCATCGTAGTCCGCGCGCAGCTGTGCCAGGCGCTTCTTGTGGGCGTCGACGTTTCCCGGGTCATTCAGGACCAGCGTCGCCTCGAGGAAGGGCTCGATGATGTATTCCGGCGGAGGGAGGATGTCGGCAATGAGGTCCTTGCCCGCGACGATCCTGTCATAGACCGGGCCTCCCACCTTGAGCTGCGCCAAGGCCAGGAGGGCCGTCGTCAGCAAGGCAGCGACGCCGACCGACACGATTGCAGCGAACAACGTTGCTGCGGACGCAATCTTGAGACCGCCTTTCAACTTGGTATCCTCCTCTATGCAGCGGATGCGCGCTCTGGCAACAAGCGCAGGTCCATTACTTTGCGGCTTCTCCGTTTAATTATTGTAAATATTGAATATAAACGCGTTTATACTTTATAGGTCCGGCTATTACTCGCTGAGCAGGAACGCGGCGGAATTCCGGCATGCATGTCGAATGCGGTGCGGCCGCAACGCGGCGCGACATGCATTCAGCTCCGATTGTGGGGTGCGCGGCGCGGAGCCAAGGCCTCGGCCGCGGAGCGCGGCTCACTTCCGTTCGGAGGCCCTCTGGCGCTCGAGCGCCCAGCTTCTGACAAGCCGGATGTGATCCATCACCAGCCGCGTTTCATCCGAATCGAGGCCGCGCATGAGCTCGATCACCTCGGCGTAGTCCACTCTTCCATTCTCGGACTTGTCGCCCGAGCATACCCGGAGCAGGGTGGCGGGATCGGCATTGAGACCGGCGGCGATCCTGCACAACGTCTCCACCGCCGGCACGACACGCCCCGTTTCAAAGTTGGATATGGTTTGCGTGCTGACACCGGCGGCGACCGACAGGGCGGCCTGCGACATCTTTCGCGCCCGTCTGAGGCGTTGCACCAGCTTGCCGAGTTTCTGGGCCCAATGGTCGTCTCTTAGCTGCTTGGACAGTTCCGGCTTTTCGACCCGTTCCACGATCGCGGATCGCGACTCTTGATATCTCATTGTTCTTGACGAACCTGTGACTTGGTGGGTGGCATCGCCCGGTTTGCTTCTTCGTTCATCGTTGTGTCCCAATAGGAGAAATGTTGGAGGTGAACTCGGCTCCGACCTTGCGGCCGCTTTGTCGAACGGTGCGGCAGCACATGGTCCTGACACCGGAGATCGTGAGTTCGAACCGATCCGGCATCGACATCAGGCGGGGAAGCAACAGCAGCACGCCCGTCCGCGAGATGTTTCTCACCGTGCAAACGGTGATGTTGATCTTTCCAATCGATATCATGCCGGAAAGGATCGTCGGCACCCTCCGCCGCAAGCGTCGGTCGCGGCTGTCGCGCGGTTTCTTGCCCGCCAGTTCGACGAGGTCATGCAGCCCCCGCCTGACGACGGCATCCAGGTGGCCTCTCTCCAGGTAGCGGGCTACGATTGCGCCGACCTTGTCCTTGTGTGGAACGGCACCCGGCCCTTCGCCCACAATGGGGTGGCCCGCAGCCACGGCGGACGCGGCCGGATCATCGACGTCACGCGCGCTGGGCGCCGCCGCTTCGCCGGCCCGGCTTCCCGCATCCGGCCCGATGTTCCCGGTTCCGGTGCTGCCAAAGATGTGCTCCTGGCCCTCGAATCGCGGCGAGGGGGACTTCCTGGTGGCCTTCGTGCTCTGCATTCGCGTGGCTAGCCGATCGCAACTTGGTTCGGTTCCACCAACGCGACTCTCGTGCGGGGGAACGCGACCGCGATCGTGGTTCCGGCGTCGATCGGCGCGCTCGTCAGAAGGGATCCGTCGTATAGTTCGACCAGCTTCTGCACCAGGACCAGGCCGATGGCATTTCCTCCCCAATCGTGTGCCACCAGCGCGTCATCCGCCTGGAAGGGCTTGAGCGTCCGATCAATTGTGCCGGACTCAAGATCCTGGGCTCCTCCGGTCACCGCGACCATGAGGCCGCCGTCCGGCGTGCCGGACAGATCCACCCGGACAATCTCCTCGGGGGCGTCCCGCGTCACGGCCACGATCGCGCGGAGCAGGATATCCTCGACTATCTCGGGATCGCCGAAGACCAGCCGCGGCGCTCCGATCTGATTGATGTCCAGCTGCACTTTCCTCTGTGCCTCGGCACATTCGAGCCTCCTCTCACATCGACCCAGGAGGCGCGCTATGTCGATGGGCTCCGCCGACAGTGGCAGCGCGTTGGTACCCAGCATCGTGAGATTGAGAACGTCTGTGATCATCCGAAGCAGGTGGCGTCCGCTGCGATGGATGTCCCCCGCATAGCCCACGTGCTGATCGCTGAGTTCGCCGACGCTCTTGAGCATGAGTTCGGAGAACCCGATGATCGCGTTCAAAGGCGTGCGCAATTCGTGGCCCAACATCGCGAGCCATAACGATGCAGCCCGCTCGCCTTTGGATCTGCTCCGCCCGGCAACGTCGACTTGCAGCATTGCTCGCCCTTTGTTCCAAGACTTGTTGCGGCCCGCCGGCCGACACGACTGTTGTCGATACCGGTCTGTAGCTCGGCAGTGTTTGGTACAATTGTTGGAATATCAGACATTTTGTCGCACACCCTGTAAATCCTGCCACAATTATACTTGGTATCTTCTACTTTATAGTATCCGGGGCACTATCACGCTGATGCATTTACGAGAAGTCCTGAAACTGTATTCGGGAGTTCCGGCTGGTTCCGGCGGGTGCGCAAGGGTGCGAGGCAACCAAGTCATCGATGCCGAACTTTGCGCGCGTGTTCGCGCAAGCGTCCGCCTGTGCGAGCACGATGCGTCCACGCGGCGGCGAGATTGCGATCCCGGTGCGCTTGATCGCCGCGGCGGGCGAGGAAGCAACATGTTCGCGCAACATCCCGACGACCAGTGACGCGCGGCCCGGCCATCACCGTCACCGCTACGGCCACGACCGGCGCGCCCACGGGCGGCGCCGGGACCTGCCCTGCGGCGCCCAATCGCGCGCTCGCGACATACCGATAGCGAAATCAGCGACGACCGAATTCGGCGCTTGCGGCGTCAGCGACACCCTGGAATAGCCGCAGAAAGCGGCGACAGAACCGCAAGCTGCGGGGAGAGCCAAACGTCACTCATCGTCGCGGCGGGCATCGCAAGAAGGAAAGGCCGGGCATCGGCCCGGCCTTTCGGTCCCCGCGGCGGCGGCCCGGCGCTCTATTTCTTCAGGTAGGATTCCAGCGAGTCGTCCAGCGCCCGCAGCCACGGCGTGTGATGCACCGGCGACATCTTGCCGGTCATGATCGAGCGGTAGGCGTTGTCGCGGAAGCCCATGATGTTCTCCATCTTGTGGTGCTCCCACTCCATGAAGGTCTTGTTCACCGTCTCCACGTCGAAGCTTGGATAATCGGTGAGGTCGATCAGGTCCTTCACGTAGTCGCCCTGGAACCAGATGGCGTGCTCGGCGTTCTCGATCTTCTCCTCCTTCGCGCGCCATTGGGCGCCGTTGGCCTGCATCTCCGAGAGGCTCGGCAGCTTGATGCGGCCGAGGATCACGTCGCGCGAGAACCAGGCCTGCGCGTCGAACATGTTGAAGGTGTAGAACTGGTCCTGCATGCCGATGTAGTGCATCTGCGGGTTCGGCTCCCACACCACGCCGCGATAGAGGTTGAGCGGCCACATCCGGTTCTCGGTCTTCAGCCGCAGCGAATCCGGCAGGAACGGGAAGTGATGCAGGTAGCCCGTGCACAGGATGATGGCGTCGACCTCTTTCGAGGTGCCGTCCTTGAAATAGGCGGTGCGGTTCTCGACCCGCTGCAGCAGCGGCTTCTCCTCCCAGTTCGCCGGCCACTTGAAGCCCATCGGCCGCGACCGGTAGCTCGTGGTGATCGACTTGGCGCCGTATTTGTAGCATTGCGAGCCGATATCCTCGGCCGAGTAGGAGCGCCCGATGATCAGGATGTCCTTGCCCTTGAACTCCATCGCGTCGCGGAAATCGTGCGAATGCAGAACGCGGCCGTTGAAGTTCTGGAAGCCCGGGAATTCCGGCACGTTCGGGGTCGAGAAATGGCCCGACGCCACGATCACATGGTCGAATTGCTCGGTGGAGACCTGATCCTTCGTCAGCTCATGCGCGGTGACCGCGAATTTGCGCGTGCTGTCGTTGTATTCGACCCGGCGCACCGGCGTGCGGAAGCGGCACCAGCCGCGCACCCCGGCCTTCTCCACGCGGCCCTTGATGTAGTCCCAGAGCACGGCGCGCGGCGGATACGAGGCGATCGGCCGGCCGAAATGCTCGTCGAAGGTGTAGTCGGCGAATTCGAGGCATTCCTTGGGGCCGTTCGACCAGAGATACCGGTACATGCTGCAATGGACCGGCTCGCCATACTCGTCGAGCCCGGTGCGCCAGGTGTAGTTCCACAGCCCACCCCAATCGTCCTGCTTCTCGTAGCAGACGATTTCGGGGATTTCCGCGCCTTTCGCCGCCGCCGACTGGAACGCCCGCAACACCGCCGTCCCCGAAGGCCCGGCACCGATCACCGCAACACGCTTTTTCATGACGCCTCCCTGTTGCCATTCCGCGCGTCGACGCTTCGTCGCAGCGCGCCTGTCGGTCGGCCGCGGACCCTGTTTGCGTCCGCCGCCGGTTGGTTCACCTTCCCGCCCCAGACCCCAGTGTTCTTATGGTCATAGACTACGCGGGGCCAAAAACCATTACAACGCCTATGACGACCAATCCGGACCAGCGGTGCAAAAGTGGTATCCCCCGGTCGATGGTCCGGCCGGCCGCCTGCGCCCGCTATGCCCTGACCCGCGTCTTGTCCGGGTCATAATGCGGGAAGCGCACGACCTTGGCCGGGATGCGCTTCATCCGGCCGTCGAGCTTGCCCACCTCGACCGCGGTGCCGAGCGCGGCATGGGTCACGTCGAGCCGCGCCAGCGCGATGCTCTTTTTCAGGATCGGCGAGCGGGTGCCGCTGGTGACCACGCCGATCTGGTTGCGGCCGATGAAGATTCCGTCGCCATGGGCCGCAATCTCGGTGTCGTCGAGATCGAGGCCGACCAGGGTGCGCTGCGGATGCTCCTTGCGCCGGACCAGCGCCGCGCGGCCGACGAAATCCTCGGTCTTGGTCTTGAGCGGCACGGCGAAGCCGATGCCGGCCTCGAACGGGTCGGTCTGGTCGCAGAACTCGTAGCCGTAGAAGATGAGCCCGGCCTCGATGCGCAGCATGTCCAGCGCCTCGAGACCGCAGGGCGCGATGCCGTGCGGCTTGCCGGCCTCGTTGATCGCGTCGAAGACGGCGAGCGCGTCCTTGGGATGGCAGAACACCTCGTAGCCGAGCTCGCCGGTATAGCCGGTGCGCGAAACCAGGACCGGCGCGCCGTTGAAATCGCCGATGCGGCCGATGGTGAAGCGGAACCACTGCAATTCGTCGATGCTGGTATGGGCCGGCGGGGTCCAGACCACCTGCCGCAGGATCTCGCGGCTCTTCGGGCCCTGGACCGAGAGGTTGTGCAGCTGGTCGGTCGATGAACGCACCCAGGCGCGCAGGCCTTCCTTCTCCGCCAGCTCGCGCAGGGCAAGGCCGCTCGCCTCGTCGCCGCCGATGAAACGGAAATTGTCCCGCCCCAGCCGGAAAATGGTGCAGTCGTCGAGCATGCCCCCGGTCTCGTGGCACATGGCGGAATAGACCACCTGGCCCTCGGAGAGCTTGCGCATGTCGCGGGTGACCGCGCGCTGCAGCAGCGTTTCGGCATCCGGCCCGGTGACCTCGAACTTGCGCAGGGGCGAGAGGTCGATCATCACCGCGCGCTCGCGGCAGGCCCAGTATTCGGCCGTCGGCCCCTCGTTGTTGAAGCGGCTGGGCAGCCAATAGCCGCGATACTCGGTGAAGTTCCGCGTCAGCGCCGACAGGCGCGGATGGAAGGCGGTTTCCTTGGTCATCTGGGGCTCTGAGTCCGGGGTCATGCGAAAGGCCACCGCGCGCGAGAAGCGCTCTTCTCTCGGATAGGTGCGGATATGGACCGGCGTCGGGTTCCAGCCATTGGCCGCGTCGATGTCGTCCGGGCAGGCGGACGAAACGCAGACCAGGTCGGTCAGCGCGCGGAACAGCACGAAATCGCCGGGCCGCGACCACGGCTCATCGAGATAGAGCACGTTGTTGTGGTCGATGCCGGTGTTGTAGAAGAGGTTGAGCGCCGCCCAGCCGCGCCGGCGCCTGACGCCGTAGGGCGCCAGCGCGTCGCTGAAATTGTCCGAGCAATTGGCGTGGCCCGGATAGCCCATGTCCTCGTAGTATTTCGCGGTGCAGGCCAGCGCGAAATTGTCGTGCCGCCCGCAGGTGTCCTGCACCAGCTCCACCAAAGGCTGGAAGTCCTGGTCGAACACCTTCGCGAACAATCCCGGGCCGGGATAGCCGCGCCCCAGCAGGGTGCGCGTCACCGTGTTGTCGAGGTCGCGCTCGATGCCCTTCTGCAGGGCGCGCGCGTTGAAGCAGTGGAAGTCCGAGCATTGCCGGCCGAAGCTGTCGATGATCTGGATATACTCGCCTTCCTTCACCTCGTAGGCGCGGGCCGAGGCCTTCGGCACCTCGAAATCCAGGATCGCGTCGGCCAGGGGTTCGGGCAGCCGCGCGGCATCCTGCGATCCGGGTGCTGCGCGCGCGATGCGGATTTCGATGTCCGTGGCGGTGTCCTGCGCCTCCGGCGCCATGGCGGCGCCCGGCGCGCCGACCACGAGCACGCCGGCCGCGCCGGCGATGAATTCCTGCCGCGCGCCGGCCGGGCTGTCGCCGCCGAAGAGCCGGATGGCGCCGCCCTGGCCCGGATCGAGGTTGCGCCGGCGCAATCCCGCAAGCAGCCTGCGGGCATCCGCCGTTCCGCCGGCGAGGATGTCGCGCAGCCCGTCGGCGATGCCGCAGGCCTTGCCGCCGATCAGGCCGGGATCGACCCGTCCGGAGGCATCGGCGGCGAGCAATTCGCAAGGCTGCCGCCCCTCGACGTCGATCACGGTGATGCGGTCGCCGGGCGCGATGGCGAGGACGGCGGCCCCGCCGCCCCGCACCAGGTAGCGCTCGGTGCCGGCAGGCAGATTGGGCAGGCGGCGATCGATCAGCATGGCCTTCCGCTTACTGACTGGGCCGTCCGGCGCCTCTCGCGCAATGCTTCCGCACTAACGCTGACGCCCGAAGAAATGCTATGAGATGGGCGGTTCCCGATCAACGACCAAAAGAACCGGGGATCGGGAATTGGTATGGATTGGTTGGGGTTCACAGGGCCGGATGCAGCAGGACACTGGATTGCACAACGAGGGCATCGACCCGCGGGAATTCCGCAGTGCCCTTGGCTGTTTCCCCACCGGCGTCACCATCATCACCACCCTGGACCCGGCCGGCAGCTGCGTCGGCATCACCGCCAATTCCTTCAACTCGGTGTCGATGGATCCGCCGCTGATCCTGTTCAGCCTGGGGCGCAAGGCCTTTTCCATGCGCGCCTTCCTCTCCAGCGACCATTTCGCCGTCAACGTGCTGAGCCTGGAACAGGCCGAGCTCTCCGTGCGCTTCGCCAAGCCGCTGGAGGACAAATGGGCGTCGGTGCCGTTCGAATCCTGGGATTCGGGGTGCCCCATCCTGCCGGCCTGCGCCGCCAATTTCGAATGCCGCACGGAGCATACCTATGACGGCGGCGACCACGTGATCTTCGTCGGCCGGGTGATCCGCATGCGCCACGACCCCGCGGTCAAGCCGCTGCTGTTCCACCAGGGCCAGTACCGCGCCGTGGATATCCAGACGTGACCGGCGCCGACTCCACCAATGTCGTGCTCACCGACGTCGCCGCCGGCGCGCTGCGCGACGACTTCCTGGGCTGGCAGTGCCGGTTGCGGCAGATCTCGGCCCGCCAGGGCGGCGGGCGGCCGACCTCGGGCATGCGGCCGCGCCTGCTCGCGCCCGCGGGCGAGATGCTGGCCGGCGGCATCACCGTGCTGATCGTCGAGCACGAGCCGGGCGACACCACGCGCATGTTCGAGTTCCAATGCAAGCGCACCCACGACCCGATAGAGCGCTACGACAAGATCCTCGAGCTGCTCTCGGCCAGCTATTTCCAGCATCCGCAGAATTTCAGCGACACGCTGACCGCGCTGTTCGGCGCCGCCTCAGACCTGCCGCCGACCTTGCTGCATCTGGGCCGCTGCGTGCTGGAGTTCGAGCAGTTCACGCAGGGCTATCGCGTGCCCTGCGAGGTGACGGAGCTGGACCCCGCACACCCGTTCTACCAGGCGACCTACTGGCACAACCACATGTTCAACGCGACCATGCCGCCGAACACGCGGATTCTCGCCTTCAAGCCGGACTGGCCGCATGCCAGCGAGTGGCGGTCGGAGGAGTGAACGCGCGCACTCTGGAGCGCGATGCCGACAACACCCAGATCGTCATCGCGGCCTTGAACCGGAGTTCATGGGCAGGCATTGCGCGACGACAGGAATGGACCCCGGGCCAGGCCCGGGGTGACGATCCAGTCCAAACCGACGTCAGAACTTCTTGTACGCCCGCTTCAGGTCCCAGAGCGGGTGCTTCTTCGACATCTGGAACTTGATCAGCAGTTCGCGCGCCAGCATGTCGCGGCCCTGCTGGTCCTCGGGCAGCTTCATGTCGGGCGGAATGGTGACCCAGCCGTTGACGTTGCGGTCGAAGATGGCCGGCCGGCCCTCCTCGTAGCCCATGTGGATGTCCTCGAGCCAATTGAGGTCGTCCCAGCCCATCAGCTCGATGTATTTCTTGAGGAAGGGCGTGATGCGGGAATAATCCGGCACCAGGTTCACATCGTAGCGATAGCCGATGTGCTGGCCGATTTCCTTCTCGCGCTTGCTGTCGAGGCCGGCGGCGTCCTTCAGGAACTTGTCGACGTCCTGCGTCTTGGTTGCCATGGCGCGCGTCTCCTTAGTAGCGGGTCATGTCGGGGCGGCCGACGGTGTGCTGGGTGCCGGCCAGCGGCACCATCGCCATGGCGGAAGCCTCCATGGTGAGCGCGGCCAGGTCTTCCGGCTCCAGCGAATGCACGTCGGTCTTGCCGCAGGCGCGCGCCATCATCTGGCATTCGATGGTGAGCGTGTGCAGGAAGTTGTAGACGCGCTCCGCCGCCGCATCCGGGTCGAGCCGCTTGCGCAGCACCGGATCCTGCGTCGCCACGCCGACCGGGCAGCGCCCGGTATGACAATGGTAGCAATAGCCGGGCTCGACGCCGATCTCCTTCTCGTAGTCGGCCTCCGGAATGTCCTTGTTGCAGTTCAAGGCCATCATCGCCGAGTGGCCGATGGCGATGGCATCGGCGCCGAGCGCCAGCGCCTTGGCCACGTCGGAGCCGTTGCGGATGCCGCCGGCATAGACCAGCGAGATCTCGCCCGACATGCCGAGGTCGTCCAGCGCCTTGCGCGCCTGGCGGATCGCCGCCATGCCGGGAACGCCGGTATCCTCGGTGGCCAGATGCGGGCCGGCACCGGTCGAGCCTTCCATGCCGTCGATGTAGATCGAGTCCGGTCCGCACTTGATGGCCATGCGCACGTCGTCATAGACGCGCGCCGCGCCCAGCTTCAGCTGGATCGGAATCTCGTGGTTGGTCGCCTCACGGATCTCCTGGATCTTCAGCGCCAGATCGTCGGGGCCGAGCCAGTCCGGATGGCGCGCCGGCGAACGCTGGTCGATGCCGGCGGGCAGCGAGCGCATCTCGGCCACCTGGTCGGTGACCTTCTGGCCCATCAGGTGGCCGCCGAGGCCCACCTTGCAGCCCTGGCCGATGAAGAACTCGCAGCAATCGGCCAGCTGCAGATGGTGCGGATTGAAGCCGTAGCGGGACTGGATGCACTGGTAGAGCCACTTCGAGGAATAGCGCCGCTCGTCGGGGATCATGCCGCCTTCGCCGGAGCAGGTCGCGGTGCCGGCCATGGTGGCGCCGCGGGCGAGCGAGATCTTGGCCTCGAAGGAGAGCGCGCCGAAGCTCATGCCGGTGATGTAGACCGGGATGTCGAGCACCAGCGGCCGCTTGGCGCGTGGCCCGATGACCGTCCTGGTCAGGCACTTCTCGCGATAACCCTCGATGACGAAGCGGGTCAGCGTGCCGGGCAAGAAGGTGAGGTCGTCCCAGTGCGGGATCTTCTTGAACAGCGAGAACCCGCGCATGCGGTAGCGGCCGAGTTCCGACTTGATATGGATGTCGTCGATGACCTCGGGGGTGAAGATCCGGCTCTGGCCGAGCCGGCTGTGGTCCCTTCTGGCCTTCTTCACAGGTTGGGCCTGCGGCGCGACTTTTTCTTGCGACATGATCAGGTTCCTTTCCCGTGAGTCCTAGAGCACGATCTTCTTTTCGGAAGGCTCGAGGTTGTCGTAGTTCCACAACTGCTTGCCGGCGACGATTTTGGTCAGGTTCTTGACCCCGTTCGGCGCCTCCAGCCCGTACATCTTGAGCTTGCGCTCCATCCACTGGATCTCGAGCTCGGTCATCTCGCCTTCGACCGCGTCGACGCCCAAGCCGGCGATCTTGCCGCCGACATAGATGGTGCCGTCATACATCGAATCGCCGAGGTTCTTGCCGGCATCGCCCAGGATGATCATGCGGCCGCGCTGCATCATGAAGCCGCAGAAGGCGCCGGCGCGACCGCCGATCAGGATCGTGCCGCCCTTCTGGTCGATGCCGACGCGCGCACCCACATCGCCCTTGCAGACCAGGTCGCCGCCGCGGATCGCGGCGCCGAAGGTCGAGCCGGCGTTCTTCTCGATCACCACGCGGCCCGAGAGCATGTTCTCGGCGCAGGACCAGCCGACGCGGCCGGAGATGTTGATGTTCGGGCCGTCGATGAGGCCGCAGCCGAAATAGCCGAGGCTGCCCTTGATGTGCAGGTTCAGCCGCTGCAACAGGCCCACCGCGACGCCGTGCTTGGCGCCAGGATTGTGCATCACGATGGTGCCGTAGCCCTGGCTCATCAGCTCACGGAGCTTCAGGTTGATCTCCTTGGAGGAGAGCGGCCCGGCGTCGAATTCGGCGCGCTTGTTGAAATCGACGTCGTAGCCGTCGGGATAGAGGAAGCTCTCCTCCTCCGTCGGCGAGAAGAAGCGCTGCTGGGTCTTGCCCGACAGCTTCTCCGTGTGCATGCCCATCTGCATTGAACGCTCAGCCATGAGTGGCTCTCTCCCAGAACTTGGACCGCGCCGGCGCTTGCCGCCGGCGGGACCCGCTATGCCGTCTTCTGCCGGAGGACGGGGCCTAGGCCCGCGCCTCCGATTTCCACACCCGCACTTCGCCCTCGTACGGATCCCAGGTGTCGATCTCGTGCGGGAACACGCTGCGGATCGCCACCTCCTCCGAGGCGAGCGCGATGAAATCGTCGCTCTCGTAGAGCACCATCGGCTTGGCGGCCATGACGTCCTTGGCCATGCCGAGCGAATCCGCGGTGGCGACGATGTAGGTGAACACGCCGTCGAGCTCGGTGATCGAGTCCTTCATGGCGTCCTCGAGCTTGGCGCCCTGCTGCATCTTGTCGGCGAGGTAGACGGCGATGAGCTCGCTGTCGCAGTTCGACATGAAGCGGTGGCCGCGATGCTCCAGCGCGCGGCGGCCCTTCCAGTAGTTGGTGAGCTGGCCGTTATGCACGACCGAGACGTCGGCGAACGGATAGGCCCAGTAGGGGTGCGCCGAGCGGATGTCGACGTCGGATTCCGTCGCCATGCGGGTGTGGCCGATGGCGTGGGTGCCGATGAAGCCGTTCAAGTGATACTGGCCCGACACGCGCTCCGCATCGCCCAGGTCCTTGATCAGCTCGAGGCCGAGGCCGAGGGACAGGATCTCCGCGCCCTCGACGTCCTCGATATAATCGGCAAGCTTGCGCCGGTCGCCGTCATAGAGCAGGCGATAGCGGTAGGCGTATTCGGTGGCGTCCTCCTCCTTGAGGATCTCGGCGCCAAGCTCGTTCAGCCGGCGGTCGACCTCGGCGCGACGGTCCTTGACCTGCTGATGGATGTCGAAGCCCTTCGACATCTCGTCCTGCTCGGCCACCTTGAAGCGCAGGACCAGCTCGCCGCCGCTCGGCTTTCCATAGAGCGCGAAGCCGGTCGAGTCCGGACCGCGATGCTTCAGTGACTTCAGCATGTTGGTCATCTCGGTACCGACATCGCCAGTCTTGCGACGATGGATCAATCCAGCAATTCCACACATAGCAATTCCCTCCGTAGGGCTTTCGAGCCCGGACTTTCGGGCTCAGACTTTCGCGCTCAGGGCAGGATGTCCCAATATTGCTGCAGGTCCCAATTGGTGACGGTGGCGTTGAACTTCTCCCACTCGTCGCGTTTGTAGTGCATGAACACGCGGTACATCTCGTCCGGCATCGCGCGCTTGATGACCTCGTTCTTCTCCAGCGCGTCGAGCGCCTCGCCCAGCGACATCGGCAGCTTCTGCACCTTCTTGCCGGCCTTCATCGCCTCGTAGATGTTGCGCTCCTCGGGCTCGCCCGGGTCCATCTTGTTGCTGATGCCGTCGTCGAAGGCCTGCAGCAGGGCCGCGGCCATCAGGTACGGATTCACCGCGGCGTCGACCGAGCGGTATTCGAAGCGGCCGGGCGCCGAGATGCGCAGCGCGCAGGTGCGGTTCTGGTAGCCCCAGTCGGCGTAGACCGGCGCCCAGAAGCCCGTGTCCCACAGGCGGCGGTAGGAGTTCACCGTCGAGGAGCCGATGGCGGTCAGCGCGCGCACGTTCTTCACCACGCCGCCGATGCAGTTCAACCCGATCGGCCCCGGCTTGGCCTGGCCCTTCAGCGGCATGAAGGTGTTCTCGCCGCCCTTGCGGTAGGTGAAGGCGCCTTCCATGCCCGGCAGCGACTTGCCGTTGCCGAGCGGATTGACCGTCTCCTCGCCGCCCCGCCAGAGCGACAGGTTGTGGTGACAGCCGCTGGCCGAGACGCCCATGAAGGGCTTCGGCATGAAGCAGGCGATGATGTTGAACTCGCGCGCCACCTGGGCGCAGATCTGGCGATAGGTGGTGAGGCGGTCCGAGGTCCGCAGCGCGTCGTCGAACATGAAGTTCAACTCCAGCTGGCCGGGCGCGTCCTCGTGGTCGCCCTGGATCATGTCCAGGCCCATGGCGCGGGCATACTCGATGACCCGCAGGAAGACCGGGCGCAAGGCCTCGAACTGGTCGATGTGATAGCAGTTGGGCTTGGTGTAGCCGCCGTCGGGCAGGCCGTCCGCGCCCTTCTTCAGCCACATCATCTCCGGCTCGCAGCCGTGGCGCAGGTGCAGGCCCTTGTGCTTCTTCTGGAACTCGTTGTGCAGGATGCGCAGGTTGCCGCGGCAATCCGACGTCAGGTGGCCGCCCGGATTGACCTTTTCCTCGCGGTTGCGGAAGCAGGTGCAGAAGACGCGCGCCACGCGCTTGTCCCAGGGCAGCTGCACGAAGGTGTCGGGATCGGGAATGCCGACCAGCTCGGAGGCCTCGGGGCCGTAGCCGATATAGTTCTTGTGGCGGTCGACGAAGAGGTTGGCGGTGGAACCGTAGACCAGCTGGAAGCCGCGCTCGGCGGTCGCTTCCCAATGGTCGGCGGGGATGCCCTTGCCGACGATGCGTCCCGTCACCGAGACGAACTGGTAGTAGATGTAGGTGATGCCAAGCTCGTTGATCTTGGCGCGGACCTTCTTCACCAGTTCCTTGCGGCCCGGCTGATTGACATGTGCTTCCAAGTCGGTCATCGCGGTTCCCCTCTCCCTTTCCTGCATTCGTAGCGCCGCAACGTTGCGCGGCGTGCTCCCTGTAAAAGCGTCGATGCTTGTTCGGTCGATTGGGCTAAACCAGCCCCGCACTCCAGATGTTCAGTGCACCTCTTTGTCTGTCGCTGCTTGCCTGCCCCGGCTCAGGACCACGGGAAGGGCGAGTTCGATGTCGGATGCAGCTTGCCCTCGGCGAAGCGCGAGAAGCGGAACGGCCGCAGCAGATCGCTTTCGGTGCCGCAGATGTCGTCCGCCACCAGCTTGCCGACGCCGATCATCTTGTAGCCGTGGTTGCTGTCGGCCACGACATAGACGTTCTGGCAGAAACGGTCGAAGACCGGGAAGGAATCGGCGGTGAAGCTGCCGATGCCGCCCGAGGGCTCCTTCTTGTATTTCGGCATCGTGCCTTCGAAGCGCTTCTGGCAGAAGGCCAGCGCCGAGACCCACATATGCGCGAAGTCGTCGCCGACGATGAAATCCGGGCTGTCCGGGCCGTAGGGGTCGATCTTCACCTTCTCCGCCGGCGTCTTCACCTTGAACGGCATGGCGCCGCCCTGGACGCCGCCGAAATGGAAGTCGGGCTTGTAGTAGATGCCCCACAGCTTATCGGTGATCAGCGACTTGTCGACGTCGGAATAGAGCGGCGCGTCGGTATCGACGTGGATGACCGGCGGCATCTGGCCGTCATTGGTGCGCTGCAGCTGCGGATCGACGCCGAGGGTGCCCTCCTGCAGCGACCAGAAGGTCCACATCGGCACGCCGTCATGCATCTTGCCGTCGCGGCCCTTGATCGAGATCTCGCGCGGCAGCTCCAGCATGTCCCAGATCTGCTTCACCCACGGTCCGGCACCGATGATGACCTGGTCGCAGCCGATCTCGCCCTTGTCGGTGATGACGGCCTTGACCGCGCCGGAATTGTCTTTCTTGAAGCCGGTGACCTTCACGCCGGTCAGGATGCGCGCATCCTCGTTCTCGGCCTTCTTGGCGAGGCCATACATCGAGCGCGTGTTGTTGGCGTAGCCGCCCTTCTTCTCATGCAGGACGGAGGTGATGCCCTTGGCCTGCCAGTCGTGGAAAATGCCCTGCATGTATTTCATGCAGTCCTTCTCGCCCTCGATGAAGGTCGACGGGTAGCCGATCTCCTTCTGCTGTCTGTAGATGCTGGCGACGTCCTGGTGCATCACCTCGGGGCTGATCTGCATGTAGCCGACCGGGTGGTAGGAGAAGGCCTCCGGGTCGCTTTCCCAGACCGAGACGCTGTGCGCCATCAGGCGCCGCATCGCAGGCTGGAAGTAGTTGTTGCGGACCACGCCGCAGGCGATGCCCGAGGCGCCGGCGGCGATCGAGGTCTTGTCGATGACCAGGATGTCCTTGCCGCTGCCCTTGCCGCTCTTGCGCAGGTTCTCGCCCAGGTGCCAGGCGGTGCTGAGGCCGTGGATGCCGGCGCCGACGATGACGTATTTGACGTGACTTGGAACAGCCATGGACGTTTCCCAGAACCCGCATCCCAGACGCCGGCTTGGCCCGGCCGTGGCGCCGCGACCGAGGCGCGGCGACCACTATAGACAGCTGGTCGGCCGTATCAAACCAATTTTTCAAAAGGCACAGAAGTGGGCTCGATTGGCACCCATTGGGCTGGCGTCGGACCGGCAATCTGACGTAAAATCGACTTGCGCCGGCTGCCGCCACCGTCTTCCGCACCTGCATCGAACCGCATCCCGGATGGCGCCGCAAGGCCGAATCAGGAATCTTTGGCGCCGTAGGATCAGGAGTGTGCCGATGATGAAGCTGCTGAACGACCCGGGCCGCGGCTCTTCGTGGATCACCGCGCAGTTGCGCCAGGCCATCCAGGCCGGGCAATACGGCCACGGCGACAAGCTGCCGGCGGAGCGGCAGCTGGCCGAGGCCTTCGGCACCTCGCGCACCACGGTCCGCGCCGCGCTCAACCAGCTGGAGGCGGAACGCCTGGTCAGCCGCCGCATCGGCAGCGGCACCTTCGTCAATTCGCCCACCAAGGCGCCGGCCGAGGACATCGCCGACCAGACCAGTCCCCTGGAGCTCATCGACGTGCGCCTGGCGCTGGAGCCCTATATGACGCGGCTGGCCGTCATCAACGCCGCCGCGCGCGAGATCGACCGCCTGTCGGAACTGATGGAGCGGCAGGAGCGCGACTGCGCCGACCGCGAGGGTTTCTCGCGTTGGGACGAGGCCTTCCACCTCGCCATCGCCGAGGCGACCCGGAACCCCCTGCTGATTTCGCTCTATCGCCAGATCAACGAGGTGCGCGCGCACCAGCAATGGATGGCGATGAAGGACAAGGTCCTGACGCCCGAGCGCATCGCCGACTACAACCGCGACCATACCGCCCTGTTCGAGGCGATCCGCAGCCGCGACGTCGACAGCGCGGTCGCCATGATCACCAACCACCTCCACTACGCCCGCCGGCAATTGGTGGGCGCGGTGATGGACTGATCCGCCCCCTTTTCCGGCGCCGCGCCGATCGGCGGCGAATGGTTCGCCCTGCATAGCCTTTCGCTTGCGGCTGTGGCCGAAACCGGGCTGGCCATGCGCGCACCAACGCCGACGCCATTGCCGCTTCTGCCCGTGCGGTTGCCGGCGGGATCTAGACCGCCGTCCCGCGGGGCCCGATGGACCCGACACCCGCACCATGATTTCGGCCTGTCCGGATGGCGGAGCGTCCGGCGGCGCGGGTCGGCGTTTGGTCGGCGTTTGGTCGGCGCCGGGATGACGGAACGGTCTGCGCGGATTGGAATCTTATCTTCGCGTCAAACCAATTTCAGACCACCTGAACAAAATTGATCTAGATTGGTGCGGCAAACTGGCGCATCATTCCTGCGGCGTCGTCCGGGCTGTCCGCGAGTCGAAGACCGGGCGACGCCGAACAACAAAGAATAAGGCGCCGCCTCATCGGCAGATGGGCGTGGCGCCAGGGGAAGCATGAGGAGAGCTGCAAACCCGCGCTGGGCGTAACCGAGGCACGACCGCGATGCGGCCGTGGCTCCTGACTCGCACGATCTGGGCTGAGTAAGACCTGAACCTGGGGGAGAAGGGTACCATGTCCGTCAGTAGCGCATCCAACACCACCGAATACACGCTCAAGCGCGCCATCGATTGGCGCGGCGCATTCTGGGTCGCCAGCGGCGTCCCTGCCCTGGTGCTGTTCTCGATCGGCGGCATCGCCGGCACCGTCGGCATCCCGGCCTTCGCGGTCTGGATCGTCTCGATGCTGATGGGCTTCATCCAGTCCTTCACCTATGCCGAGATCGCCGGCCTGTTCCCGAACAAGTCCGGCGGCGCCTCGGTCTACGGCGCGGCCGCCTGGCTGCGCTACAGCAAGTTCATCGCGCCGCTCTCGGTGTGGTGCAACTGGATCGCCTGGACCCCGGTGCTCTCGCTCGGCTCCGCGATCGCGGCGGGCTACATCCTCAACACGATGGAACATGCGCCGACGGCGGAGGCCGTCGCGGCCTATATCGCCCAGCAGGCCACCGCAGGTGTCACCGTCGATGAAGCGGCGGCCACCGCCGCTCTGATGCCGATCCACAACTGGGCGCTGTTCACCATCAACCTTGGCGGCGTGGTTTCGCTGTCGGTCAACTGGACCTTCTTCATCGGCGCGATCCTGATGCTGCTGGCCTTCGCCATCCAGCATCGCGGCATTCTCGGCACCGCGGGCGTGCAGACCATCGTCGGGCTGGTGATCGTGATCACTTTGTTCATCGTCGGCGTGGTGCCGTTCTTCAACGGCAATTTCGACTCCGCCAACTTCTCACCCTTCGTGCCGCTCGCGGCACCCTACGCGCCGGAGCCCGGTGCGTGGAACGTCGCCGGCTGGACGCTCGTTCTCGGCGGCATGTTCATCGCGGCGTGGTCGACCTACGGCTTCGAGACGGCGATCTGCTACACCAGCGAATTCAAGAACCCGGCGACCGACACCTTCAAGGCCATCTTCTATTCCGGCCTGCTGTGTCTCGCACTGTTCGTGCTGGTGCCGCTCACCTTCCAGGGCTATCTCGGCCTCAACGGCATGCTCGATGGCGGCGTCGTCGCCGGCACCAGCATCGCCGAGGTGATGGGCAACATGGTGGCGGGCGGCAATGCTCTCATCATCCGGCTGTTCGAGTTCCTGATGATCGCCGCACTGATCCTCATCATCATCACCGCGATGGCGGGATCCTCGCGCACGCTCTATCAGGGCTCGGTGGACGGCTGGCTGCCGCGCTACCTGTCCGGCGTCAACCACAACGGCGCGCCGACCAGCGCGATGTGGACGGATCTGGTGTTCAACCTGATCCTGCTCTCCATCGCCTCGACGGACGCCACCGCCTACTACTTCATCCTGGCGGTCAGCAATTGCGGCTACATCATCTTCAACTTCCTGAACCTCAACGCCGGCTGGATCCACCGCATCGACAGCGGCCACATCGCCCGGCCATACAAGGCGCCCACCATCATCCTGGCGGCAGGCACGGTACTGTCCTTCGTGAATGCCATCTTCATGGGCGCGGGCGCCAAGGTCTGGAACCCGATCGCGCTGTGGGCCGGCCTGATCGCCGCCGCCCTCATCATCCCGGTGTTCTGCTTCCGCCACTACGTCCAGGACGGCGGCAAGTTCCCGGCGCGGATGATGGAGGACCTCGGCCTCAAGGAAGGCGACCTCGGCCACAAGAAGGCGGGCATCCTGCCCTATGTCGTGCTGGTCGCGGGTATCGCGGTCGTGCTGATCTCCAACTGGGTCTTCACGCTCTAGCCGCGCGCGGCTTCGAACTCGGGCGGGCGGGGCCGGCAGGCCCCGCCCGTTCCATTTCGGCCCAACCCGCTGCAAAGCAGCCCCCGTCCAACAACGGCCGGGAAAAAGGTATAAACGAGTCTCGATCCGATTCGAGGGCCGCTTGAGAGGGTTCGGGCTTCGCGCATGAGCTCCCACGCCATCACCGATGTCGCCCTGGCCGAATTGGCGCGGCGCACCGCGATGCTCGACGCCATCTCCTATGCCGCCACCCAGATCGTCGGCGGCGCGGATTGGCGCGCCGGCATCCAGGAGCTGCTCGACCGCCTCGGCCGCGCCACCGAGGTCAGCCGGGTCACCCTGTTCGAGGTCCATCGCGGCGCGGATGGGCAGCCGGTGGAAAGCTGCCGCTATGACTGGGCCGATGCCGGCTATGCGCGGCTCTCGACCGACCCGCGCTACCGCGACATCCCGTTGATCGAGCCGGAAGGCCAGCTGAGCGACTGGGCGGCGGCGCGCCAGCGCGGCGAGATCGTCCAGGCGACCCTCAGGGAGGTGACCGGGGAGACCCGCAAGACCTTCCTCGAGCACGGCACCCAGGCCTTCGTCTCGGTGCCGATCATGCTGCGCTCCGGCGCCTGGGGCTTCCTCGGCCTCGACGACTGCCAGAATGAACGGCAATGGAGCGACCTGGAGGTCGACGTGCTGAAGACCGCGGCGGCGCTGATCGCCGGCGCCATCGAGCGGGCGCAGGCGGACGAGGATCTGCGGCGCAGCCGCGAGCGCTATGTGCTGGCCGCCCGCGGCGCCAATGACGGACTGTGGGACTGGGACCTGGTCGACAACCGCACCTATCTCTCGCCCCGGCTCTACGAGATTCTCGACCGGCCGGAGGGCAGCCTCGCCGATCCGCAGGACATGATCGCCGCCTGTTGCCATCCCGCCGATGCCGAGGACTGGCGACACTACCTGGCCCGCTGCCTGGGGGAAGGGCGGCGCAAGTTCGAGTTCGAGGCGCGCCTGGCCGGCCCGGGGCCGCAGCAGCGCTGGATCGTCATCCGCGGCCTCATCATCTACGAGAACGCCAAGGCGACGCGGCTGGTCGGGTCGCTGCGCGAGATCACCGACCGAAAGCGGGTGGAAACCGACCTGCGCGCCAGCGAGGCCCGCGTCCGCGCCATCCTCGACACCGCCTTCGACGCCATCATCACCATCGATCCCGGCGGCCGCGTCGTCGAATTCAACGAAGCGGCGACGCGCATCTTCGGCCACGCCCGCGAGGCCGCCCTCGGCCGGAACATGGGGGACCTGATCGTGCCGCCGATCTACCGCGCCGCCCATGCCGCCGGCATGGAGCGCTATCTGCGGACCGGCAAGTCGACCATTCTGAACCGCCTGATCGAGGTGGAGGCGCTGCGCGCCGACGGCACGCACCTGCCGGTGGAAATCTCCATCGTCGAGGTGCAGCTGCCGGAAGGCCGCCTGTTCACCGCCATGATGCGCGACATCTCCGAGCGCAAGCGCTTCGAGGCGCAGCTTGGCCTGGCGCAGCGGCAGCGGGCGCAGCTGGCGCGGCATTTCTCGCCGAACATGGTCGAGGAGCTGATGCTCTCCGGCGGGCGCATCGGCGCCGCGCGCACCCAGCCGATGGCCGTGCTGTTCGCCGACGTCTACGACTACACCGAGATGAGCGCCAGCATGTCGGGCGAACAGGTGATCACCCTGCTGCGCGAATTCCACGCCATCGTCGAGGACGCGGTGTTCAACCACGGCGGCACGCTGGACAAGTATATCGGCGACGGGCTGATGGCGACGTTCGGAACGCCTTCGCCCGGGCCGCTGGACGCCACCAGCGCCATCGCCGCCACCCGCCAGACCCTGCGCGACCTGGCGAGCTGGAACCGGAGGCGCGCGGCGGCGGGCGAGCGGCCGATCCACATCGGCGTCGGCCTGCATTTCGGCCTCGCCACGCTGGGCGACGTCGGCACCGAGCAGCGCTTCGAACTCACCGTCGTCGGCGACACCGTCAACGTCGCCAGCCGCATCGAGCAGCTGAGCCGGACCCTGGGCATCGCCGTGGTCGCCAGCGACGACCTGATCCAGCGCGCGCTTGCCGAGAGCGGCGCCGAGGCGACCCAGGATTTCCAGGACCTCGGCGAACATGCCATCCGCGGCCGCGACGCGCAGCTGCGCCTCTGGGGCCTCAGCGCCGAATCGCAGGTGCCGTAGCGCGCGCCGCGGCTACTTGTTCTCGACCAGGTAGACTTCGCCGGGATAGGGCGCATTCCAAGGATCGGTCGCGGCGGTGACGATGAGGGTCCCCTCATCGGCGCCGAAACCCACATTGGTGACATACTTTCCCGGCACCGGGAGCTGGCGCACCAGCTTGCCCTCGGGGCTGACGACCAGGATGGACCCGCCGCCATTCTGCGCGATGTAGACGTTGCCGGACGCGCCGACCTTGAGCCCGTCCGGGCCATAATAGGCGTCGGCGCCCTCGGGGTCCGCAACCACGTCCTTCAGTCGCACGAAGACCCGGCGGTTGCTCAGGGACCCATCGGCTGCGACATCGAATTTGAGCACCCGGGCCGCCAGCATCTCGGAGACCAGCAGCGACTTGCCGCCGTCGGTCACCGCCATGCCGTTGGAATAGTGGATGTCGTTGGCGACCTCGTGAAAGCCGCCATCGGGCGCCCGATAGACCACCGTTCCCTCGATCGGCGCGGCCGTGTCGAAGACCCCCGAGGCGGACATGTAGATGCCGCCCTTGCCGTCCTCGGCCAGGTCGTTGACGCCCTTCAGCGACACCCCGGCCTTCGCCGAATCGGTCGTGTCGAGCGTCTTGCCGTCGAGGCTGATGGTGACCAGCGTGCTGGTGTCGTAGCAGGTGACCAGCAATCCCTCCGGAACCTTGGCGAGCGCCGCGGGGCCGCAGCCGTCCTGCTTCCAGATCTGGGTGTTGGCCTTGCCGTCCCAGGCCATCACGGTGTGGCCGCTGTACTCGACATACAGCGCCTTGCCGTCGAGCCAGAGCGGCCCTTCGGGATACAGGCTCTTGGCATTGATGGTCTCCACCCCGCCGGCCATGGCCGGCAGCGCGAGGCAGGCGAATGCCAGCCCCGCGGCGATATGCGCGAACGTGCTCATGATGACCTCCCCCTCATACGCCTTCCCGCCCAGCGCATTTCTGCCCGGCGCATTTCTGTCCGGCGCTTTCCGGGCGTCAGTACTCCGGCCGCAGGCCCAGCGGCGATTTCGACAGCAGCTCGTAGCCCGTCTCGGTCACCAGCACCTGCTGCTCCAGCTTGACGCATTCCTTGCCGCCTGCCACGCCGATCAGCGCCTCGACGCAGACCGTCATGCCGGCCTCGAAATGGCCGTCGAAGCCCCAGCGCTCGAAATCCTCGCGGTAGGTGGCGAAGGGATATTCGTCGCACAGGCCGACGCCGTGCATGATGCAGGAATAGCGCTGGCCGACGAATTCCGGCGCCAGGCGGAAGCTCTTTTCGGTGAACTCCCGGAAGCTCAGGCCCGCTTTCACCAGATCCAGGTTGTGGTGCAGGTTGTCGAGCGCCGTCTGGTACAAACGGTGCTGCTCGTTGCTCGGCCGCACGTCGCCCGCCACCCAGGTGCGGCTGATATCCGCGCAATAGCCGTTGGGGCCGATCAAATCGGTGTCGAAGGCGACGATGTCGCCCGGCTGGATCACCCGGTCCGAGCATTCCTGGAACCAGGGATTGGTCCGCTCGCCCGAGGTCAGCAGCCGGCATTCGATCCATTCGCCGCCCAGCGCGATGTTGGTGGCGTGCAGATGGGCCCAGACCTCGTTCTCGGTCATGCCGGGCTTCAGCTCGCGCCACATCTTCTCGATGCCGGCCTCGCAGGCGGCGATCGCTTCCTTCATCGCCACGATCTCGTCCGCGTTCTTGATGGCGCGGGCGAATTCCATCAGCTCCTCGCCGTCGGTGACGACGATCCCCTCGCGCTCCAGCGCGTGGGTGGCGAGCGGGTCGAGCTTGTCGACTGCCAGCCGGCGGTTGCCGCCGCCATGGCTCGCCACCAGGTCGGCGATCTCGCGCGCCCAGCGGGTGATCTGCTCGCCCTGCCGGCCGCCATTGGTGAAATAGGTGTGCGACGTGGCCGTCCGCGTCTCGGCGATCAGGTCGTAGCCGCGGCTCAGGTGCTTGGCGCAGCCGTAGTCGAACAGGATCATCGGCCCTTCGGTCGGCACGTAGACGAAGCGGCACTTGTTGTGGAGCGCCCAGACCTGCATGTTGGCGACGTCGCAGGCGTGGCGGATGTTCGGCGGGTCGAACAGCAGGGCGCCGCCGAAATCCCGCTGCCGCAATTCCCGGCGCACGCGCTCCAGTCGATAGCGGCGCAGGCTGTCCCTGTCGACCCCGGTCTTGTGATACGCTGTCATGCGACGCTCCCCTTTGGCCACCTTACGCCGCGCCAAGGTGCTGTGCGCGTGAGAAAACCGCAAGCGCCGCAGGCGTTCGCGGCATCCGCGCTGCGGTGCGACAACGCCGGCGCGGGGCGCCGTGGGACAACAATCTTGGCTGCCGAATCCGGGATGACGCGCGCGATCGTGAATTGTCGCTGTCGTTTAAAGCAGTGTCGTCATTGACGCTTTTCCGGCCCACCAGTATCGTAACAATGCTCAATTAAGACTTCGCGCCAAAAGGGAACAAGGCGGACTTAAACCGCCGGCTGAAAACCCTTCGGTAGCGGGCCGTTGGGTCCGGGCTGGAACCGGACCCCGACAGGGAGGCCAGGCATGCTCGTTCCGTTTCGGGCCGCGGGGACCGCGCGCCCAGGGCCGGATTTGGACAACATCACGCGGTGGTGGCCGTGAGCCGACGCCCCAAGCGGGCGGCGCTCCGGTCATGGGACAATTGCGCCGGAGCGGTGCCGGCTTCGGGGGGCGTGGCGATGATGGCGCAACGTTCCGCCAGGGCCTGCGCCAGGAAGCGGGCCGGCACGGCGCAGTGGGGTACCGGCGGTTGAACGGCCGCCGGCAGAGGCCAGGTACAAACGCCAAACAACGGGAGATGGCAGATGACCACGTATAAGAGCAACGGCGACCACGTGCCGGCGACGATCAAGTCGCTGGCCGAGAGCGCCAAGCAGGGCAAGATGGACCGCCGCGAGTTCCTGGCCATGGCCAGCGTGATGGGCGCGTCCACCGCGGTCGCCTATGGGATGATCGGTCTCGGCGCGCCGAAGCCGGCGATGGCCGAGGACGCCAAGAAGGGCGGCGTCCTCAAGATGCAGATGATCATCAAGGAGATGAAGGACCCGCGCAGCTGGGACTGGTCTGAAATGGCGAATGTGATGCGCCAGTGCAACGACTACATGGTGCGCTACACCAAGGACTACACCTTCGAAGGCCATCTGATCGAGAGCTGGGACGTCAACGCCGACGCCACCGAATACACCCTGCACGTGCGCAAGGGCGTGAAGTGGTCGAATGGCGACGATTTCAACGCCGACGACATCGTCTACAACCTCACCCGCTGGTGCGACAAGGCGGCCGAGGGCAACTCGATGGCGGGCCGCATGTCGACCCTGATCGACGCCAACACCAACAAGGCCGCCGACGGCGCCATCACCAAGGTCGACGACCATACGGTGAAGCTGAAGACCAGCCAGTCCGACATCACCATCATCCCCGGCATGGCCGATTATCCGGCGATCGTCGTGCACCGCGACTTCGACAAGAACGGCGCCGACATGCTGAAGACTCCCGGCACCGGTCCCTTCGAGTGCACCTCCTACGAGGTGGGCAAGGGCGCGGTGCTGAAGCGCCGCGAGAACTTCCAGTGGTTCGGCGGCGACGTGTATCTCGACGGCGTCGAGTTCACCGATTACGGCGTCGAGGCCAATGCCATCATCAGCGCGCTGGAAGCGGGCGAGATCGACGCCAACTACCAGACCGTCGGCGAGACGGTGGCGCTGCTCGACGGCATGGGCATGGTGAAGGAGGAAGTCACCACCGCCGCCACCATCGTGCTGCGCACCAACGTGGGCAACAAGCCGTTCGAAGACGAGCGGGTGCGCAAGGCGCTGCAGCTCGCGACCGACAATGCCACGGTGCTGAAGCTCGGCTACAACGACGCCGGCACGGCGGGCGAAAACCACCACGTCTGCCCGATCCATCCGGAATACTACGAGCTGCCGAAGGTCCCGCGCGACCTTGCCAAGGCCAAGGCCCTGATGACCGAGGCCGGGCAGATGGACCACGAGTTCGAGCTCATCTCCTATGACGCCGAATACGTGAAGGCGCCGGGCGACGTCATCGCCGCCCAGTGCCGCGAGGCGGGCTTCAAGGTGAAGCGCACCGTGATCCCCGGCTCCAGCTTCTGGAACGACTGGACCAAGTATCCGTGGTCGACCACCGAGTGGAACATGCGTCCGCTCGGCGTCCAGGTCCTGGCGCTCGCCTACCGCACCGGCGAAGCCTGGAACGAGGCCGCCTACTCGAACCCCGAGTTCGACAAGAAGCTGAACGCCGCCCTCGCCGTCGCTGACCCCGACAAGCGCCGCGAGCTGATGAAGGATATCGAGCAGATCCTCCAGGATTCCGGCATCCTCATCCAGCCGTTCTGGCGTTCGCTCTACCGGCACCATGCCGACTACGTGAAGGGCCTGTTCATGCATCAGACCTTCGAGCTGCAGCTCGACAAGGTCTGGCTGGACAAGTAGGCACAGTGAAGTCCCGGGAGGGGCCGCCGCCCCTCCCGGCTTGTTCTGCGGGGAATAGCACAACCGAGGCGAGGCGCCGCCGATCACTAGCATAGAGGGGTCGCTATGCTCCGATTTCTGATACGACGCCTCGGCGTTATGCTTCTGACGATGCTGTGCCTCAGCCTCGTCGTTTTTTTCTTCGTCAACCTCGACCCGAATCTGCGCAAGCTGGCGATCTTCCAAACCGAGCAGCGCGCCAGCGACCAGGACCTCGAGAACTGGCTGCAGCGCAACGGCTATCGCGACAATTTCGCCCTCCAGTTCGGCCGCTGGGTCGGCGTCTGGCCGAAGGAGCCGGTGAAGGACCCCACGACCGGCGAGATGGTGCCGCGCTTCCGGTACTGCCATGACTCGGCGGAGAGCCAGCTTTCCGGCGTGCTGCAGGGTGATTTCGGCTGCTCCACCGCCTTCCGCATCCCCGTCGCCGAGCGATTGCCGGAGGCGCTGCGCGCCACCGGAATCCTGATGTTCTGGGTGATGCTGGTGATGGTGCCGGTGTCGCTGCTGATCGGCATCCTGGCCGGGATGCGGGAAGGGTCGAAACTCGACCGCTCGCTGTCCGTCGTCTCGATCACCTCGACCGCGACGCCGGAATACGTCTCCGGTATCATATTCACCGCGGTCTTCGCCTCCTGGCTCGGCTGGCTGAACGGCTCCGCCGCCACGGCCCTCACCAAGGGCTTCACCTTCAGCAATTTCACCCTGCCGGTCATGACCATGGCGATCTACGGCATCGGCTACATCGCGCGGATGACGCGCGCCTCGATGGCGGAAGTCATGACGGCGCAGTACATCCGCACCGCCCGCTTGAAAGGCCTCGGCTTCGGCGCGGTGGTGGTGAAGCACGCCTTGCGCAACGCGCTGATCGCGCCCTTCACCGTCATCATGCTGCAGTTCCCCTGGCTGCTGACCGGCGTGGTGGTGGTCGAATCGATCTTCAACTACAAGGGCTTCGGCTGGCTGCTGGTGCAGGCCGCGTCCAACAACGATATCGATCTCGTGCTTGCCTGCGGGCTCATCTCGGTGATGCTGGTGCTGTTGACGCAGCTTATCTCCGACATCGGCTACGCCTTCCTCAATCCGCGCATCCGCGTCTCATAGGATCGCCCCATGGAGACTGTCGGACCCTTCGAAATCGTCCTCGGCATCCTCTACCGGCTGTGGCCCGTTTGGGTCGCAATCGCCGTGATGATGGTGTGCGTGGTGCGCTACAAGCGGCGGCTCGGCCTGTTCGGGCATCTGTTCGACAGCATGGCCGGCGCGGTCGGCGTGCTGATCTGCGCCTTCTGGCTGTTCACCGCCATCTTCGCCCACTGGATCGCCCCGCTCGACCCCCGGGTGCAGATCGCCGCGATGAAGAACGCCCTGCCCGGGGCGATCGAGCCGGAGAGCGGCCTGGTGTTCCTGCTGGGCGGCGACCAGCTGGCGCGCGACGTGTTCAGCCGCGTCATCTACGGCGCGCGCATCGTGCTGACCATCGCGCCGGCGGCGACCATGATCGCGCTGCTGGTCGGCGCGTCGCTCGGCCTGCCGGCCGGCTATTTCGGCCGGCGCGTCGACCAGGTGCTGTCGTTCCTCGCCAATCTGGTCCTCGCCTTTCCCGTCATCCTGCTGTTCTACCTGCTGGTGACGCCGGGGATCATGGAGACCGCCATCCCCTATGCGATGGCCGGCGTGCTGTTCCTGTTCCCGATCATCTTCTTCTGCACGCTGTTCTACACCCGGTTCAAGAACCGCCCGGAGAAGCTCTATCCCTACCTGGCGCTGACGCTGGTGTTCGGCTTCTGGGTCTATTCCGGCCTGGTCTTCGACGCCGACCCGCTCGGCATCGTGTCGATCGACCCCAATGAGCTCAACATCTTCGTGGCCGTGGTCTTCGCTTCCAGCCCCGGGGTGTTCCGCATCGTCCGCGGCCTCGCAATGGACATCAAGACCCGGGACTACGTCGCCGCCGCGCAGACCCGCGGCGAGGGCCCCTGGTACATCATGCTGTGGGAGATGCTGCCCAACGCGCGCGGGCCGCTCATCGTCGATGGCTGCCTGCGCATCGGCTACACCACGATCCTGCTGGGCACGCTCGGCTTCTTCGGCCTAGGCATGGGGCCGGAAAGCCCCGACTGGGGCACCGCGATCAAGGACGGCAGCCAAGTGGCGCAGCTCCGGCTCTATTTCTGGCAGGGCATCACGCCCGCCGTGGCGCTGATGTCGCTGGTGCTCGGCCTCAACCTGCTGGCCGATTCCATGCGCGAACAATCCCTGAAGGACTGAGGACCGGAGGCCGCCATGAACGAGATCGCCGCGCCGCCCGCCGCCCCGATCCTGGAGATCGAGAACCTCTCCATTTCCTTCTTCACCCGCGCCTTCGAGATCCCGGCGGTGATGGACTTCTCCTGCGCCGTCATGCCGGGCGAGGCCATGGGCATCGTCGGCGAATCCGGCTGCGGCAAGTCCACCGTCGCGCTCGGCATCATGCGCGACCTGTCCAACATCGGCAGGATCGTCGGCGGCCGCATCAAGTTCCAGGGCCGCGACATGGGCGAGATGTCGGAGGATGAGCTGCGCAGCCTGCGCGGCTCCAAGATCGCCATGATCTACCAGGAGCCGATGGCGAGCCTCAATCCGGCCATGAAGGTCGGCCGGCAGCTCATGGAAGTGCCGCTGATCCACGAGAAGGTGAGCACCCAGGCGGCCTACCAGCGCTCGCTCGAGATGCTGAAGGCCGTGCGCCTGCCCGACCCGGAGCGCATGATGCGCTCCTATCCGCACCAGCTGTCCGGCGGCCAGCAGCAGCGCATCGTCATCGCCATGGCGCTGCTGTCGAAGCCGGCGCTGCTGCTGCTCGACGAGCCGACCACGGCGCTCGACGTGACGGTGGAGGCCGGCATCGTCGACCTGGTCAAGGATTTGAGCCAGCGCTACGGCACGTCGATGATCTTCGTGTCGCACAATCTGGGCCTGATCCTGGAGACCTGCGACCGCATCACGGTCATGTATTCCGGCGAGGCGGTGGAGACCGGCTCGGTCAAGGACGTGTTCGACAACATGCGGCACCCCTACACCCAGGGCCTGTTCCGCTCCATCCCGCTCCCCGGCGCCGACAAGAACAAGCGGCCGCTCATCGCCATCCCCGGCCAATTGCCGCTGCCGCACGAGCGGCCGCAGGGCTGCAATTTCGGCCCGCGCTGCCACCACTTCGTCAAGGGCGTGTGCGACGCGGCCGAGATCCCGATGACCGAGGTGCAGGGCCACGACGGCCATTTCAGCCGCTGCGTCCGCTTCAACGAGATCGACTGGGCCAAGCTGCCCGAGGGCGCGCAGTCGCAGAGCGAGCCGGTGAAGCCGGGCGCGCCGGTGCTCCAGGTCGCCGACCTCAAGAAATACTACAAGGTCGCCGCCAACGCGATCTTCGGCGGCTCCAGGGACCGCGTGGTCAAGGCCAATGAATCGATCAGCTTCGAGGCACGCGAATCCGAGACGGTGGCGATCGTCGGCGAATCCGGCTGCGGCAAGTCGACCCTGGCCAAGGTGCTGCTGGGGCTGGAGACCGCGACCTCCGGCAGCATCAATCTCGGCAACAAGCAGATCCAGTCGACCGAGGTGGAGGACCGCGACGTCTCGACGGTGTCCTCGATCCAGATGGTGTTCCAGAACCCGTTCGACACGCTGAACCCCAGCCACACGATCGGGTCGCAGATCATCCGCACGCTGGAGAAATTCAAGGTCGGCCGGAACGCCGATGAGCGGCGGCAGCGGATGCTGGAGCTGCTCGATCTGGTGAAGCTGCCGCGCGCCTTCGAGACGCGCAAGCCGCGCCAGCTTTCCGGCGGGCAGAAGCAGCGCATCGGCGTGGCCCGCGCCTTCGCCGGCGCCGCCAAGGTGGTGGTGGCGGACGAGCCGGTCTCCGCCCTCGACGTCTCGGTGCAGGCGGCGGTGACCCAGCTGCTGATGGACATCCAGCGCAAGAACAAGACGACGATGCTGTTCATCAGCCACGACCTCTCGGTCGTGCGCTACATCGCCGACCGGGTCATCGTCATGTATCTGGGCTACATCGTCGAGCAGGGCACGACCGACCAGATCTTCGCCCCGCCCTATCATCCCTATACCGAGGCGCTGCTCTCCGCCGTGCCGATCGCCGACACCAGCGTGGTGAAGAAGCACATCGTGCTGGAGGGGGAGATTCCCTCGGCGATGAACCCGCCGACCGGCTGCCCGTTCCAGACCCGCTGCCGCTACAAGCAGCTGGTGCCGGACGGGCGCTGCGAGAAGGAGGTGCCGCCGCTGCGCGACCTCGGCAACGGCCACAAGTCGCTGTGCTGGCTGGCGGACGACATCCTGGCGAAGATGGAGCCGGTGATCACCCTCGGCTGAGGGCGGCTAGAGCCACTCGCGCTCGACGATCCCCTCGCGGCCGAGGGCGCGCCGCACCTCGTCGTGGAAATAGCGCACGCCGGCCTCATGCTTCGGGCTCAGCGGGCCGCGTCGGAAGATGCCGCCTTCGAGGTTGCCCTGGGCATGCTCGCAGATGCCGAAATCCTCGCGCACGATGGCGCAATTGGTCTCGATGGTCGCCTCGTTCGCCACCCGCGCGCTCTCGCTCGCATCCTTGAAGAAGAAGCTGTAGACGAGGCGCGTGCGCTTCTCGTCCAGCGGCACGATGCGCGAGCAGTTCATGCCGGTCGGATAGACCGAGAGCGTGTAGTTCGGCCAGCCCCACAGCCACATGCCGCCATAGATCGAGCCGCTTTTCTGCGGCGCGGTCATGATCACCAGCGCCTCGGCATGGGTGGTCTCGAACTTGCTGAAATCGATCACGTCGTGGAACGACGGATGGATGCCCGGGATGTGGTAGCCCTCGACGAAATTGTCGGTGTAGGTCTTCCAGTTGCAGTTCATCTCGAACTCCACCTGGCGGATCTTGGTGAAGCTCTCGATCGGATAGTCCTTCACCGTTTCCGGCAGGCTGCCCAGCGCCTGCGCCAGCGGCGCCGCCGCGCAGTCGAAATTGACGAAGACCAGGCCGCGCCAGCTCTCGACGCGGATCGCCTTCAGCCCGTGGTCCTCCTTGCGGAACCACGCGGCCTCGCCGAAATCGGGCGCCCGGCGCAGGTTGCCGGCGCTGTCGAAGACCCAGCCGTGATAGCGGCAGCGCAGCAGGTCGCAATGGCCCTGCCCCGCGTCCAGCAGGGTCGAGGCGCGATGCGGGCAGACATTGTGATAGGCCCGCAGCAGGCCGTCGCGGTCGCGGATGACGAAGAAGCGGTAGCCGGCGACGTCGGTCGCGACATAGTCGCCGGGGGCCCGGATATCGCTTTCGGCGCAGACCAGCTGCCAGTCGCGGGCGAAAATCTGCCGCCGCTCGGCCGCGTAGATCGCGCGCTCATGATACCAGCGCGCGGGCAAGCCGTAGACCGCGGCATCTGCCGCAGCCTGCGCCGCCGGTTTGCGTTCGTCGAAAGAGGTGTCCGCTTGCATGGCTGCCCGTCAGGTTTGACCCGTCGGGCGATTTAATACCATTCGATCTCGAAATCGCCGATTTTTTTGGCGCCCTCGAAGATCAGGCGACAGGAACTTGGTCCGCCGCATTCCTTGATCGCGACGCGCTTGGCGCCCTCGTAGGGATTGCTGGCGCCGCCGCAGGCATCGACCGCCCAGGTCGTCTGCTTGGTGCAGTTGGACATGCCGATCTTGTCGCCCGACTGGTTGACGGCCAGGAAGCGGTAATAGCCGCCGAAGGATTCCGAGTTCTTGAGATAGCGCTCGACCTTCTCGCGCAGCGCGCTGGAGATGCGCACCACGTTCTTGGCCGGCTGCGGCGGCGTGACGGCCGCCTGCTGGGTCACCGCCGGCGCGGGTGCTTCCGCCGGCGCCGCGACGACCGCGGGTTCGGCCGGCGCCGCGGGCTGGGCCGGCTGCTGGAGCTTGGCGAGCAGCGCCTTGGCCTTGGGCTGGAACGGGCTGTCAGGGTATTGCCCGAGGAAGCTCTTGGCGGCGGCCTCGCTCGGCTTGCCCTTCAGCGCCTGCCAGGCGGCGACTTCCTCGGCGCTGGAGCGCGCCATCAGCGCGGCACTGACGAAGCCTTCCTTGCCTTTGAGCGAAACGCGGAGCCAATCGCTGCCGACCACCTGGCCGGTCACATCGATCGCCTGGTCGGCTGCCAGCTTGCCCAGCACCTTGGCGCCGGTATCGGGCGTGGCGCGCACATTGGCGGACTTCTTCGCCACATAGACGGCCTGCATGGCCTCGATCTCGATTTCGACTTCTTTCGGCTGCTGCACCACCGCGGCGCTCTGCGTTTCCGCCGGCGCCGGCGCCGGTGCGGGTACGGGCGCCGGCTCCGCGGCAGCGACCTCGACCGGCTTGGCCTTCAGCTGCTCGAGCTTCGCCTGGGCGAGCGGCGCGAAGGTGCCGCTGGGGAACTGCTTCAGGAATGCCTCGAACATCGCCGGGTTGTCGCTGTCCTTGATGCCGCTCCAGGCAGCGTTCTCGGCCTCGGTCTGCGCGGCGGCCTGCTGCTCCGCCGTGGTCGTGGCGGTGCCGCTCTTCGCCTTCAGCTCGTCGACCTTGGCCTGGGCCAGGCCGGCGAAGACGCCGTTGGGGAACTGCTTCAGATAGGCCTCGAAGGTCGCCGGGTTGTCGCTGTTCTTGATCGAATCCCAGAACAGCAGCTCGGCCTGCTGGTTGCCGCCGCCGGTGGCGGGGGCCGCCGGCGCGGGCTCGATCGCGGCCACCGCCGGCGCTTCCGGCTCCGCCGCCTTGGCCAGGATCACCGGGCCGGTGAGCGAGGAGGAATCCCACGGCGTCTGGCGCTGGTTGGTGGCGGCCAGCACCTTGGCGCGGACGGCACGGTGCGCCTCCTCGATCGAGGTGCCGGGCGTCTTCAGCGCGTCGACCAGGGCCAGCGTATAAGGTGAATTGTCGAAGCTGCCGTCGACGGAGACATCGCCCGGCGCCGTCGAATAGCCGACGAAGCTGCCGCGCGGCGCATCGACCCGCGCCAGGCCGCGCGAGCCGGAGCGGAAATTGCGGGTCAGCGGATTGTTGCGGCAGGCATCGAGGAAAACGAGGTTCACCGCGTTGCCGGCATATTGCATCTGGCTCAGCACGCTGGTGGCGGAGACCGCCTCCAGCTCCACGTCGCCCTCGGCCTCGATCTGCGCGCCGATCGGCAGCAGGTAGTTCTCGCCATCCACCTGCACGCCATGGCCGGCGTAGAAGAACAGGCCGATGCCATTGCCGCCGGTGCCGCGCAGCTTCTGGCCGAATTCGCGGATGGCGCGCTTCATCTCCTTCTGGTCGGCGTCCTCGACCAATGTCACGTCGAAGCCGAGGCCCTTGAGGGTGTCGGCCATCAGCGCCGCGTCGTTGGTCGGGTTCTTGAGCTTGCCCAGGTCGCCGCCGTAATCGCCGTTGCCGATGACCAGGGCCACGCGCGCATCGGCCAGCGCCGGCGCTGCCCCAGGCAAGACGCCCAGGCCGAGGCCGCACGCGGCGATGGCAAGGATGGCAAAGAACTTCCCCAATCGGACAACGATGTGCCGGGCAGTCATCTGCGCCTCCCGCGACGCAATCCCCAGAAAGATCGATGGATTATACCGCCTTCGATCCCGAATGACCCGTATCGGACAGCAATTTCCGTTGGCAATCGGTAAAGAGGCAATCCACCCGACCTGTCATCTAGGCGATTGCGCGGCCGGACGCCAGCCCCGGGAGCCGTGACAACGCCCCTAAGTGATCGCCGTCACGCCAATCGGGCAGCTCACCCCGGTCCCACCCAACCCGCAGTAGCCATTGGGATTTTTAGCCAAATACTGCTGGTGATAGTCCTCGGCGTAATAGAATTCCGGCGCGTCCAGGATTTCCGTGGTGATCGCGCCATGGCCGGCCGCGGCGAGGCGGGCCTGATAGGCGGCCTTGCTGGCCTCCGCCGCCTGGCGCTGCGCCGCGTTGGCGACATAGATGCCCGAGCGGTACTGGGTCCCGACGTCGTTGCCCTGGCGCATGCCCTGGGTCGGGTTGTGGCTTTCCCAGAAGATCTTCAGCAGGGCTTCATAGCTGGTGGCGCGCGGATCGAACACGACCAGCACCACCTCGTTGTGCCCGGTCATGCCGGTGCAGACCTCCTGATAGGTCGGGTTGGGCGTATGGCCGCCGGCATAGCCGACCGCCGTGGAATAGACCCCCGGCGCCTGCCAGAACTTGCGCTCGGCGCCCCAGAAGCAGCCCAGCCCGAAAACGGCCGTTTCCAGTCCCGCAGGGAAAGGCGGCTTGATGCTGTTGCCGTTGACCCAATGGGTGGACGGCACCGGGATCGGATTCGGCCGGCCGGGCAGGGCCTCGGCCTTGCTGGGGATGGCGAGGGGCTTGGACTTGAAGGAGAACATCGGGACGACCTCCGCGTTCAAACGGCGCAGCGTGCCCTAGAATCTAGGCCTCGCCGGGCGGAATGCCAGCCCCGCCAGCGCTATCGTGATCATGCGCCGGCGGCATCGCGGCCCCGACGTGTAGCGCATATGACGGTGGTCCACCGCCATCAGGTCATGGCCAGCGGCTGCGGCTTGCGCGGCGGCGGGAAATCGCGGTCCAGCTCCATCAGGTCCTCCGCCGACAGCACGATGTCGGCCGCCTTGGCGTTCTCCCGCACCCGTTCGGGCCGCGCCGATTTGGGGATCGCGATCATGTGCTCATGCCGCATGACCCAGGCGAGCATGATCTGCGCCGGCGTCGCCTTGTGCCGCTTGGCGATGCGCGCCAGCACGGCGCTCTCCGGCAGCGTGCCCTGCGCCAGCGGGCAATAGGCCATCAGCGCGATGCGGCGCTCGCGGCACCACGGCAGCAGGTCGAAATCGATGCCGCGCTCGCCGATGGAATACTGCACCTGGTTGACCAGGGTCTTGTCGGCATGGCTCAGGCCCAGCCACTCGCCGAGATCCTTGAGGTCGAGGTTGGAGACGCCGAAGCCGCGGATCTTGCCCGCCTGCAGCAGGTCGTCGAAGCCGGCCAGCGTCTCGCCGAACGGCACGCCGCCGCGCCAGTGCAGCAGATAGAGATCGATGCGGTCGGTCTTGAGCCGCTTCAGCGACGCCTCGCAGGCCTTCACCGTGCCGGCGCGGCTGGCGTGCTGCGGCAGGACCTTGCTCACCACGTAGACGCTGTCGCGCCGGCCGCGGATGGCGGCGCCGACCACTTCCTCGGCGCGGCCCTCGGCGTACATCTCCGCCGTGTCGATCAGCGTGGCGCCGAGATCGATGCCGGTCTGCAGCGCGCGGACCTCCTGCGCCCGCTGGCGCACGTCCTCGCCCATATGCCAGGTGCCGAGACCCATCGCCGACACACGCGTACCGTCCCGCAATGCGACCTGCCGCATGCTTCCTGCCTCATTCCAAAATCGTCGCGTCCCCGGCGTCCAGCGCGCCGGGCAATGGCTTCGCCCGGCGCGTGCGCAACTTACCTCTGTGCGCGCGAAGGGCAAGCCGATATAGTTGAACAATGGCTACATTCTTCATCATTCTGACCGGATTGTTCATGGCCGCGACCCTGGTGACCCTGGGCATCGGCGTCATCGGCATGGGCAAGGGCGGCGACTTCAACAAGCAGAACGCGAACCGCCTGATGCGGCTGCGCGTGCTGTTCCAGGGCCTGGCGATCGCCAGCTTCCTGCTGTTCCTGGTCATGCGGTGACCCGGCCGGCGCCATGGTCCAGCTGACCCGGATCTACACCAAGAGCGGCGACAAGGGCACGACGGCGCTCGGCACCGGCAAGAGGGTGCCGAAGCACGATCTGCGCGTTGCCGCCTATGGCGCGGTCGACGAGGCCAACGCCTTCGTCGGCGTGGCGCGGCTGCACACCCGGGGCAGCGAGCCGCAATTCGCCGAAGCCGATGCCATGCTGGCGCGCATCCAGAACGACCTGTTCGACCTCGGCGCCGATCTCTGCGCGCCGGTCAGTTCAGATGACGAATATCGCGACCAGCGCCTGCGCATGAGCGAGACGCAGGTCGAGCGCCTTGAGCGCGAGATCGACCGCATGAACGCCGAGCTGGCGCCGCTCAATTCCTTTGTGCTGCCCGGCGGCAGCCCGGCGGCGGCGCACCTGCATGTGGCGCGCACGGTTTCGCGGCGGGCGGAACGGGAAATCACCCGGCTCGCCGCGGCCGATACCGTGACCCCGGCCGCCATCCGCTACATCAACCGCCTGTCCGATCATCTTTTCGTCCTCTCCCGCTGGCTGAACGACAAGGGCCGGCAGGACGTCCTGTGGACTCCGGGCGCCAATCGCTGAGCCCCAACCGCTGAGCCCCGACCGCTGAGCCCCAACAGCTGAGCCAAGGAACGAGCCGCGGACGCCGAGTCCGGCCGGCCGGCTGCGCCCGCTTTCCGGGCGCGATTGCGCACCTGCGGCACAATCGCCCGGCACGGCTTAAGCATCGGAAATTGCGCGGAAAAGCCGCTTCCCGGCGGTTTTGGGCAAGTCCGGTGGCCGCGTTGACACCAGGATGCCGTAACCCTATTGTGCGCCTGCGAAATGCGTCCGCCGGCAGGTTCGGCGGACGTCTTGCAGTGCCTTCAGGGGATATGGCGGAAGGAACGTCTGCGCGGCCGGAGCCCGGCCCCCGTTCCCTCGGCCGTACGAGCGAACCTTATAAAAAGAGCCGAGAATCGAGATGAAAGTCCTGGTCGCAGTCAAGCGGGTGGTCGACTACAACGTGAAGGTCCGCGTCAAGGCGGATGGCACGGGCGTCGAGACCGCCAATGTCAAAATGTCGATGAACCCGTTCGACGAGATCGGCGTCGAAGAGGCGGTGCGCCTCAAGGAGGCCGGCAAGGCGACCGAAGTGATCGCCGTCTCGCTCGGGGCCGCGCAGTGCCAGGAAACCATCCGCACCGCGCTGGCCATGGGCGCCGATCGCGGCATCCATGTGCAGACCGACGTCGAACTGCAGCCGCTGGCCGTCGCCAAGCTGCTGAAGGCGGTCGTCGACAAGGAGCAGCCGCAGCTCTGCATCCTCGGCAAGCAGGCGATCGACGACGACGCCAACCAGACCGGCCAGATGCTCTCCGCGCTGCTGGGCTGGGCGCAGGCGACCTTCGCCTCCAAGCTGGTCATCAACGGCGACGGCAGCGCCAACGTGACGCGCGAGGTCGATGGCGGCCTGGAGACCATCAAGGTGAAGATGCCGCTGGTCATCACCACCGATCTGCGCCTGAACGAGCCGCGCTACGCGTCGCTGCCCAACATCATGAAGGCGAAGAAGAAGCCGATCGACGTGCTGGCGCCCGATGCGCTCGGTGTCGACCCGGCGCCGCGCCTGAAGACGCTGAAGGTGGTGGAGCCGCCGAAGCGCAAGGCCGGCGTGAAAGTGAAGTCGGTCGCCGAGCTGGTGGACAAGCTGCGCAACGAAGCCAAGGTCATCTGACCGCCGTTCGCGCTCCTGAAACCCGATTCCTTGGAAGTGTTACCATGACCACTCTCGTTATCGTCGATCACGACAACAGCGCGCTGAAATCGGCGACGCTGCATGCCGTCACCGCCGCCCAGAAGATCGGCGGCGACATCCACCTGCTGGTCGCCGGCCACAACTGCAAGGCCGTCGCCGACGCCGCCGCCAAGGTCGGCGGCGTCGCCAAGGTCCTGCTGGCCGATGACGCCGCCTATGGCAACGCGCTGGCCGAGAACCTGGCCAAGCTGATCGTCGGCCTGGCGCCGAACTACAGCCACGTGCTGGCCGCCGCCACCGCCAGCGGCAAGAACGTGCTGCCGCGCGCCGCCGCCTTGCTCGACGTGCAGCAGATCTCGGAGATCACCGGCGTCGAGAGCGCCGACACCTTCGTGCGCGCGATCTATGCCGGCAACGCGATGGCGACGGTGCAGTCCAGCGACAAGATCAAGATGATCACCGTGCGCGGCACCGCTTTCGACGCGGCCGGCGACACCGGCGGCTCGGCTTCGATCGAGACCGCCGCTTCGGCCGGCGACACCGGCCTTGCCAGCTTCGTCGGCCAGGAGCTGTCGAAGTCGGAGCGCCCGGAGCTGACCTCGGCGCGCATCGTCGTCTCCGGAGGCCGCGGCATGCAGTCCGGCGACAATTTCCACATGCTGGAGAAGGTCGCCGACAAGCTCGGCGCCGCTGTCGGCGCCAGCCGCGCCGCGGTCGATGCCGGCTTCGTGCCCAACGACTACCAGGTCGGCCAGACCGGCAAGATCGTGGCGCCGGATCTCTACATCGCCGTCGGCATTTCGGGCGCCATCCAGCACCTGGCCGGCATGAAGGACAGCAAGGTCATCGTCGCCATCAACAAGGACGAGGACGCGCCGATCTTCCAGGTCGCCGATTATGGACTGGTCGCCGACCTGTTCCAGGCGGTGCCGGAGCTGGAGCAGGCGCTATCCAAGTAGAGCAGAATTGAGGGTCCAGTGAGCGTGTCCAAATGACGCCGGACGACCACTCCGGCAAGAGCGAGAATCGGTCCGGGTACAGAGTTCGGAATCGGTCGGAACAGCAACAGCAAGAGAGCAACTTCACCATGATCGAAAAGATCGGTGTGATCGGCGCAGGCCAGATGGGCAATGGCATCGCCCATGTGTGCTCGCTGGCCAAGCTGGACGTGAAGCTGATCGACGTCAGCCAGACCCAGCTCGACAAGGCGATGGACACCATCCGCCGCAACATGGAGCGCCAGGTCAAGCGCGGCCTGATCACCGCGGCCGACGAGAAGGAGGCCCTGGGGCGTATCTCCACCGGCCTTAAGGTGGACGTGCTTGGCGACCGCGACATGGTGATCGAGGCGGCGACCGAAAAGGAAGCCGTCAAGAAGGAGATCCTCAAGTCGATCTGCCCGACCCTGAAGCCGGAGGCGCTGATCGCCTCCAACACCTCGTCGATCTCGATCACTCGCCTGGCGGCGGTCACCGACCGGCCGACCAAGTTCATCGGCATGCATTTCATGAACCCGGTGCCGGTGATGCAGCTGGTCGAGCTGATCCGCGGCCTGGCGACCGATGACGACACTTTCAGCGCCACCAAGCAACTGGCGGAGAAGCTGGGCAAGGTCACCGCGACCTCGGAGGATTTCCCCGCCTTCATCGTCAACCGCATCCTGCAGCCGATGATCAACGAGGCGATCTACACGCTCTACGAGGGCGTCGGCACGGTGGATTCGATCGACACCGCCATGCGGCTGGGCGCCAACCACCCGATGGGCCCGCTCGAGCTCGCCGATTTCATCGGCCTCGACGTCTGCCTCGCGGTCATGCAGGTGCTTTACGAGGGCCTGGCGGACAGCAAGTACCGCCCCTGCCCGCTGCTGGTGAAGTATGTCGAAGCCGGCTGGTACGGCCGCAAGGCCGGCCGCGGCTTCTACGACTACTCGGGCGAGAAGCCGATCCCGACGCGCTGAGCTTCGGAACGCGAAGACCGAAACGGGCGCCTTGCGGCGCCCGTTTTCTTTTGCGCTAGACTGCGGCGGGGGGGGAACCGATGACGACGATCACCACCGACCGGCTGCGGCTGCGGGCGATGATCCCGGAGGATATCGACGCCTTCGTCCGGCACCTGAACGACTGGGAGATCCAGCAATGGCTCGCCCAGCCGCCCTTCCCCTATGAGCGGCGGCATGGAGAGGACTTCCTGGCGATCGTCCGCGCGAACCACGCCACCGGCTATCCGACGATGTTCGTCGCCGCCGCGAAGGCCAGCGATCTGGCCCTCGGCTTCGTCTCGGTGGAGATCCGGGCGGACGGCGAAGGTGTCCTCGGCTATTGGTTCGGCCGCGACCACTGGGGCAAGGGCTTCGCCAAGGAGGCCGTCACGGCGCTGGTCCGGCATGCCAAGGGGCATCCGATGTTGCGAAGCATTGCCGCGGTGACCGATGTCGACAACACCCGCTCGCAGCGCGTGCTCGCCGCCGCGGGGCTGGCCGATCGCGGCCTGCGCGACCGCGATCAACCCTCCCGGCGCAATGCGACGGTGCTGCGCCGCTACGAGATGACGATCAAGCCCTAAGTCCGGGTGATCGACAGCCCGCCATCGACCAACTGGGCAGTGCCGGTGACGAAGGCCGAATCGTCCGAGGCGAGGTAGAGCACCGAGCGCGCCAGCTCCGCCGGCCGCGCCACCCGTTTCAACGCATGCAGGCTGGTGATCCAGGCCTGCTGCTCCGGCGTGTTGTTCACCGCGTGGTACATCGGCGTATCCACCGCACCGGGCAGGATGGTGTTCACCCGGATGCCCTGCGGCCCGTATTCCGCGGCGAGCGTCTGGGTGAGGCCGATGAGGCCCGCCTTGCTCGTGGCATAGGCGGCGATGCCGGGGAAGCTGGCGGTGTGGCCGACGAAGGTCGAGGTGAAGATGATCGACCCGCCGCCGCGCTTCAACAGCTCCGGGATCTGATGCTTGGCGCCGAGGAAGGCGCTGGTGAGATTGACGGCGAGCGTCTCGCTCCACGCCTTCTCCTCGACGCCGGTGGTGGGGCCAGTCGGGCCGACCATGCCGGCATTGTTGAAGGCGATGTCGAGGCCGCCGAATTCCTGCGCCGCGGCGCCGACCAGCGCCTTCGCGTATTCCTCCGATTGCACGTCACCCGCGCGGGCCACGGCAGCGCCGCCGACGGCCTTGATTTCCGCGACGAGCGAGTCCAATTCGGCCTGCCGGCGCGCGCCGACGACAACCTTGGCGCCTTCCGCGGCGAACAGCTTGGCCGTCTCGCGGCCGATTCCCGAACTGGCGCCGGTGACGATGGCGATTTTCCCAGCAAGCCTCGACATGGTGTGCGTCCATTTCTGTAATGATTGCTACAAAACAGGTAGGAAGCTTGCGGCCGACCGTCAAGAGAATTATGTATTAAACGCTACAGAATTTCAGACGGACGCAATGGCAGGCGCAAAAATCCAAGGTAAATCAAGGGGAAGGCCGCGCGGGTTCGACCGTGACGCCGCCTTGCGCGCCGCCATGGAGGTGTTCTGGCGCGAGGGCTACGAGGGCGCCTCGATGGCCGAGCTGACCAAGGCCATGGGCATCAACGCGCCCTCGCTCTATGCCGCCTTCGGCTCGAAGGAGGACCTGTTCCTGCAAGCGATGCGCCTCTACCTGGAGCTGGAGAACGCCGACACCTGGAACGTGCTGTCGGCGGCGCCGACGGCGCGCGACGCCATCCGTCTGCTCCTGGAGCACGGCGCGCGGGCGCTGACCCGGCCGGACCGGCCGCATGGCTGCATGCTCATCCTCGGCGACACCAACACCTCGGTGCGGAACGACACGGTGCACAAGCATCTCTGCGATTGGCGGCGCGGTGCCCAGGCCAGGTTCGAAGAACGCATGCGCCGCGGCATCGCCGACGGTGACATGCCCGCGGAGGCAGACGTCAAGGCGATGGCTGCGTTCTACATGACCGTGCTGCAGGGCCTGTCGCTGCGCGCCCGCGATGGCGCCACGCGCGACACGATGCTACGGATTGTGGACTCCGCCATGGCCGCCTGGGACGCGCTGGCGGCCGCGCCCAAAGCGAAGAAACCCGCGGCGCGCTGATCCGCCTCAGCCGCAGGGTTCGAATTTGGCTTTGCTGACTGTGCCGTCGGCGACAAAGGCCTTCACGGCCTCCCGTGCGGCGCCGCAATTCCACTCCGCATCTCCCGTCAGGATCGCGCGCACCTTGCCCGTCTTGTCGACCAGCAGCGAGGTCGGCAGGGCGGACATCCGCAGCACCTTGTCGACGGTGCGCTGGGCGTCGATCAGGGCCGGCAGCCCGGGCGCATGCTGCGCCAGGAATGGCGCCACCTTCGCCGGATCTGGCTCGTCCAGCGCGATGGTCACGACGGCGAAATCGTCGCCGCCCAGCTCGGCCTGCAGCTTGGCCAGGGACGGCAATTCGCGGATGCAGGGGGCGCACCAGGTGGCCCAGAGATTCACCAGCAAGGCCTTGCCGCGATAGGCCGCCATGTCGGCCGGCTTTCCCGCCGGGTCGAGCGGCGCGACCGCCGCGAAATCGGGCGCCGGATCCATCGCCGACAGATGGTCCAGCGGGGCGCCCGCCGCCGGCACGTCGACCGCGGGGACGGCCGCTCCGAAACCCGCGGGACGCAGCCATAGCAGGGCGGCGGCCCCGGCCGCGACGACCAGGACCACGGCCAGCGCGGCGATCAGCTTTGCGTTGGTACTCATGGGGTCAGGCTGCGCTCGGGGCCAGCCGCTTGACCCGGCCGGACCGGTGGGCCACAAACCGGGCGGGATCAGCGGGAACAGACGTCGCGACGATGGACAAGAAACCCTCCAAACAGGCGCAGCACGGCAGCAATTCAGCCTCCGGCGCCAGCCGCATGTGGGGCGGCCGGTTCGGCGGCGGCCCCGCCGAGGTGATGCAGCAGATTAACGCCTCCATCGACGTCGACAAGCGCCTCTACAAGGAGGACATCGAGGGCTCGCAGGCCCATGCCGCCATGCTGGTGCAGCAGGGCATCCTGACCGCCGCCGACGGCGCCGCCATCGCCGACGGCCTCGCCCGCATCCGCAAGGAGATCGACGAAGGCCGCTTCGAGTTCCAGGTGGCGCTGGAAGACATCCACATGAACGTGGAATCGCGGCTGAGGGATTTGATCGGCGACGCCGCCGGAAGGCTGCACACCGCGCGCTCGCGCAACGACCAGGTGGCGACCGATTTCCGCCTCTGGGTGCGCCGCGCCATCGACCAGCTGTCGGTCGAGCTGAAGGACCTCATCCACGCCCTGATCGACCGGGCGGAGGAGCATGCCGGCACGGTGATGCCCGGCTACACCCATTTGCAGCCGGCACAGCCGGTCACCTTCGGGCACCATCTGCTGGCCTATGTGGAGATGTTGGGCCGCGACCTCGGCCGGGTGACCGATTGCCGCAAGCGGCTGAACGAATGCCCGCTGGGCGCCGCGGCGCTGGCCGGCACCTCGTTCCCCATCGACCGCCATGCGACGGCGGCGGCGCTCGGCTTCGACCGGCCGACCGCCAATTCCATGGACAGCGTGTCGAGCCGCGATTTCGCGCTGGAATACCTGGCGGCCCTTGCCATTCTCGGCGTGCATTTGTCGCGCCTGGCGGAAGAGATCGTGATCTGGATGAGCGACGGGTTCCGCTTCATTTCGCTGAGCGACGCCTATACGACCGGCTCCTCGATCATGCCGCAGAAGCGCAACCCCGACGCCGCCGAGCTGGTGCGCGGCAAGGTCGGCCACGTGGTGGGCGCGCTCAGCCAGCTGCTGATCATCGTCAAGGGCCTGCCGCTCAGCTACGGCAAGGATTTGCAGGACGACAAGGCGCCGACTTTCGCCGCCAGCGATGCCATGGCGCTCTGCGTCGCCGCCACGGCCGGCATGGTCCGCGACATGACGGTGAACGAGGCGCGGATGCGCCAGGCGACCGATGGCGGCTTCCTGACCGCCACCGATCTGGCCGATTGGCTGGTGCGGGCGCTGGGCCTGCCCTTCCGCAACGCCCATCACGTGACCGGCAGCCTGGTGCGGCTGGCCGAAAGCCGCGATTGCCGGCTGCAGGATCTCAGCCTCGCCGACATGCAGGGGGTGGAGCCCCGCATCACCGATGCGGTATTCTCCGTCCTCGGCGTCGACCAATCGGTGGCGAGCCGCACGTCCTTCGGCGGCACCGCGCCGGAGAATGTGCGGCGCGCGGTCAAGACAGCGCGGGAGCGTTTCGCATGAGACGGCAGATGGGCTTGGGACGCTGGGCGACGCTGACGCTGCTGGCCCTGGTCGCGCTGGCGCCGGCCGGCTGCGGCAAGAAGGGCCCGCCGCAACTGCCGCCTGGCCAGACCGATCAGTTCCCGCAGCAATACCCGAAATCCACCGACCCGCAGCAGGGCATCTTCAACTGAAGCGGCGCAGCCGCGTCGGACGCGCACAGGGCCATCCACCGCATGAGTCATTTCCGCTATGTCGACGGCGAACTGCACGTCGAGGCTGTTCCGGTGCGGCGCATCGCCGAGGCCATCGGCACGCCCTTCTACTGCTATTCCAGCGCCACGCTGACCGACAACTACCAGGCCTATGCCAAGACGCTGGGCGCGCTGGGCGTCGGCATCTTCTACTCGCTGAAGGCCAATTCGAACCAGGCGGTGATCCGCACCCTGGCCAAGGCCGGCGCCGGCGCCGATGTCGTGTCGGTGGGCGAGATGTACCGCGCCCTGAAGGCCGGCGTTCCGGCCGACCGGATCGTCTTCGCCGGCGTCGGCAAGACGCGCGACGAGATGCGGGCGGCGCTGGAGGCCGGTATCCACCAGTTCAACGTCGAATCCCAGGGCGAGCTGGAAACCTTGAACGAGGTCGCCGTCGCGATGGGGCGCAAGGCGCCGGTCACGCTGCGCATCAACCCCGACGTCGACGCCAAGACCCATGCCAAGATCTCCACCGGCAAGGCGGAGAACAAGTTCGGCATCGACATCGACCAGGCGGCGCAGGTCTATTCCGCCGCCAGCCGCATGCCCGGCATCGAGATCGTCGGCCTCGCCGTCCATATCGGCTCGCAATTGACCGACATCGCGCCCTATCGCGCCGCCTTCGCCAAGATCGCCGACCTCACCAACACCCTGCGCAAGGGCGGCATGAAGGTCGAGCGCATCGATCTCGGCGGCGGCGTCGGCATCGCCTATCGCGACGAGACGCCCATCCGGCTCGAGGACTACGCGCGGCTGGTGCGCGAGGTGATCGAGCCCCTGGGTACCCGGATCGAGATCGAGCCGGGCCGCTCCATCGTCGGCAATGCCGGCATCCTGGTGTCCCGGATCATCAGCGTGAAAGAGGGCGTCAGTCGCAAATTCGTGATCGTCGACGCGGCGATGAACGATCTGATCCGGCCGACCCTGTACGACGCCTATCACGCGATCCTGCCGGTCCGGGAACCGGCCAAAGGCGGGCCGGTCGAACCCGCCGACGTGGTCGGCCCGATCTGCGAAACCGGCGACCGCTTCGCCGAGCAAAGGCCCCTGCCGCCGGTGTCCCAGGGCGATTTGCTGGCCTTCATGACCGCCGGGGCCTATGGCGCCGTGATGTCCTCGACCTACAATACCCGGCTGCCGGCGGCTGAAATCCTGGTGCGGGGGGACCGTTTTGACATTGTCCGCCCGCGGCCCAATTATGACCATATTATCGGGCTAGATCAGATGCCGGATTGGCTCGCCTGACCCCTCGTATTTTGGCCGCCGGTCCGCTACATTAATAATTATTGATCACGGACCGACGAGATGCCGGCGTGAGCATCAACCGATCGACCACGGAGCTGCGCTCGGAAGCGGCCCGCGCCCAGGGGGCGGGGCTGCCGCTGCGCGTCCGCCTGTGGTCGGGCCTGGCCCGCTCCCTGCTGGTCCTGGAACTCGCCGCGCTGGCCTTGGCCCCGGCGGCGGCCGTGGTGGCGGTCTTCGTCGCGCTGGCGCTGTTCGACGTCTTCGCCCTGGTGCCGCTCTGGCTGCATTGGGGCCTGCTGGCCCTGTTCGCGGCCGGGCTGGCCGGCGCGCTGTGGTACGGCCTGCGCCGCTGGCGCTGGCCCAGCCGGGCGGAGGCGCTGCACCGGCTCGAGGCCGATAGCGGCCTCAGCCACCGGCCGCTGACGCATCTGGAGGACCGCCAGGCCAGCAACCTGGTCGACCCCTGGGCGGCGGTCCTGTGGGCGCAGCACCGCAAGCGGCTGCTGGCCGGCCTCGGCGAGCTGTACCTTGCGCCGCCGCGCAGCGACATGGCGCGCCGCGACCCCATGGCCCTGCGCGGCCTGGCGCTGGTGGTCCTGGCGCTGGGCGTCGGCCTCGCCTGGGACCAGACGGATGACCGCCTGGTGGCCGCGGCGGTACCGCAGGCGCGGGTCAGCGGCGACCTCGCCAGCGTGGTGGTCGAAGCCTGGATCACGCCGCCGGATTACACGCGGCTGGCGCCGATCGCGCTCAAATCCGACAGCGCCAAGGCGGCGCCGGATGGCGAGCCGGCGCCGATCGACATCCCGGTCGGCAGCAAGCTGCTGGTGCAGATCCAGGGCCTGGGCGGCGAAGCGAAGCTCAGCGCCAACGACGCGACCAAGCCGATGCAGGTGCTGGACGCCGAGACCCAGCGCGCCGAGGTGACCTTGAGCAAGGGCGACCGCATCGCCATCGCCGGCGGCGGGCTCGACGTCTCCTGGCCGATCGCCTTGCGCCCCGACCTGCCGCCGACCGCCGAATTGCAGGAGCCGACGGTGACCGAGCGCGCCGTGATGCGCCTGCTCTATGCCGCCAATGACGATTTCGGCGTCGCCGACATGCGTCTGGTCATCACCCAGGGCCAGGACAGCCTCGAACTGCCGCTCACCATCCAGGGTGCCGACCCCGGCAAGGTCAAAGGCGCCGCGTTCCAGGATCTGACGGCGCATCCCTGGGCCGGCCTGCCGGTGGAGTTGCGCGCGGTGGCGCGCGACGCCCTGGGCCAGATCGGCGCCTCGGCGCCCATCGCCATGACGCTGCCGGAGCGCAAATTCTACCACCCGGTGGCGCGCGCCATCATCGAGCAGCGCAGGAAGCTGGCGCAGGACCTCGGCAATGCGCGTCCGGTCTCGCGCGCGCTCCGCCAGTTGCAGCGCCAGCCCGAGGCCTTCGACGGCAACGTGGTGACCTACATGGCGCTGGGCTTCGCTTCGAACCGCCTCGCCACCGGCGCCGAGGTCGGCCTCGGCAAGCAGGAGGCCGCGGAGATCGAGCAGCTGATGTGGGACACCGCGATCGCGCTCGAGGATGGCGGCGTCAGCATGGCGATGCGCGAACTGCGCCGGCTGCAGCGCGAATTGGAGGAGGCCCTGGCGCGCGGCGCCTCCGACGAGGAGATCGAGCGCCTGATGAACGACCTGCAGCAGGCGATGAACGAATATCTGCGCCAGATGCAGGAGCAGATGCAGCAGGCGATGCAGCGCGGCATGCCGATGGGCCAGATCAACCCCGATACGCTGACCCTGTCGCAGCAGGACTTGAACGAGATGCTGAACCAGGCCCGGCGCATGGCGCAGAGCGGTTCGCGCGATTCCGCCCAGCAGATGCTCGATCAGCTGCAGAACATGCTGGAGAACCTGCAGATGGGCATGCCGATGCCGGGCCAGGGCAATAACGGCCAGGCGCAGCAGATGCTGAACGATCTCGGCCGCATGATGAGCCAGCAGCAGAAGCTGCTGCAGGACACCTTCCAGGCGCAGCGCGGCCAGCAGCCCGGCGAGCAGCCGGGAGACGGCTCGGGCGAGGGCTCGGGGGCCGGACCAGGCAGCAGCTATGGGGGCCAGGGCGCCGAGTCGCAGGAAGCCCTGCGCCAGCAGCTCGGCGACCTGATGCGGCGCTTCTCCAACATGACCGGCTCCCTGCCCCAGGGCATGGGCCAGGCCGAGCAATCCATGCGCGGCGCGGTCGACGCCCTGCGCAACCAAGATCTCGATGCCGCGGCCCAGTCGCAGAACGACGCGCTGGAGCAGATGCAGCAGAGCCTGCAGCAGATGAGCCAGGTGTTGCGCGAGCAGCGCACCGGCTCGCGCGGGCCCGGCCAGCGCGACCCGATGGACCCCTTCGGCCGCAACTACGGCGACGACGAGAACAGCGGCGACGGCCCCTTCGCCACCGACAACGGCACCGGCGTGCCGCTCGATTCCGATCTGGAGCGCAGCCGCCAGATCTTCGAGGAGCTGCGCCAGCGGCGCAATCAGACCGACCGGCCGAAAGTGGAGCGCGACTACCTGGATCGCCTGCTGCGCCAGTTCTAGCCGGGCGTATTGCTAGGCCCGGGCCGGCCGCCACATGGCCACCGCGATGAAGGCCGCGGCCACCACGCCGACGGCGCAGGGCAATCCGTAGACCGGCCAGCGGTCGAGCGCGGCGCCGGACGCCACCGGGCCGGCGATCGAGCCCATCTCGTAGACCATGACGAAGGCGGCGTTGGCGGCGGCAAGCTGGCTCGAGGGGAAACGCTCGCCAAGCAGCGCCAGTCCCAGCGTATACATGCCCCAGCTGACCCCGCCCCAGACGAACATCATCGCCCAGAAGCCGGCGCCGAGGCCGGAGAGCAGGAACGGATAGGCGGCAGCCCCCGCGACGATGACGGCCGCGGTGCCCAGGGCGGCGCCGCGCCGGCTGGTGTGGTCGGCGATCCAGCCCAGCGGATATTGCAGCGCCAGATTGCCCGCCATGAAGACGCTGAGGCTGAGCACCGCCACCTGCGTGTCGATGCCGGCACGGACCTGGTGCACGGGGATCAGCGCGAACAGGCTGGCATCGACGAATCCAGCGACCAGGGCGGCCGCCATCACCATGGGCACCGCGCGCATGATCTGCGGCAGGCTGAATTCCAGCTTTTCCCCCATGGCCGGCGGCGCCGAGCGGATCAGCAGCACGGGGATCAGCGCGCAGAGCGACGCGGCGGCGACCGCCGCGAAGGGCAGCCAGCCATCGATGCCGGTCAACGACAGCAGGAGCGGCCCGCCGACGAAGCCCCCGGCCATCACGGTCGCATAGACCGCCATCACCCGGCTGCGGCTGGCATCGCGCGCCAGCAGGTTGATCCAGGTCTCGCTGGCGATCCAGTGGATGACGCCGACGCAGCCGATGAAGAAGCGGATCGCGCACCAGGCGTAGTAGTCGTCGATCAGCGGGAACAGCAGCATGCCGGAAGCCGAGAGCGTGATGCTGACCACGATCGCCGCGAACAACCCCAGCCGGGCGATGATCCGCGGCACCACGAAGCTGAACGCCACCGCGCCGACGGGAAACATCGCGGCATTGGCGCCGATCGCCGCCGCGTCGTAGCCGCGCAATTCGAGATCGAGGGCGATCAGCGGCACGATGGCGCCGATCGAGACGCCGACGCCGAAGGCGGTGCCGATGACGGCGGCGAGCGCGCGGCGACGCGCCGATGCGGCGCTGAATTCGAGATCAGTCATGCACGAGGACACTACTCAGCCGGAAGGGCGTCGGTCGAGACCGTGTCGGCAGAAAATCGGTGAATGGCGGAAGGGCGCGTGCCGGGCGGAAGGCCCGCCCCGCTTGTCACCGGCAGTCGGTCACAGGCCGGCCGGCTGCCTGGCCTGCAACGCGGCGTCGACGGCAGCGCAGATTTCCTTGAGCGAGAACGGCTTGCTCACCACCCGGTCGATCAGGGCTTCCAGGTTGTGCGCGCGCTGCTGCTCCGCGGCGAAACCGGTCATCAGCACGACGGGCATGCTCGGGCGGTCCTTGGTCGCCTTCAGCGCAAGCGCGATGCCATCGACGCCGGGCATGACGATGTCCGTCAGCAGCAAATCGTAGACGGCTTCCTCCAGGGCAGCCAGGGCCGCCCCGCCGTCGCCGACCGCGGTCACCGAATGGCCGTAATGGCCCAAGGCGCGCTTGACGAACTCGCGCACCGCCTCGTCGTCTTCCGCCAACAGAATTGCAGCCACAGAATCACCGCATGATTTGCCGGCTGGCAGAGTGCCTCCCCGCTTGGACCGCCGGTCTTGCCTTTGAGTCATCTTGCCTCAACTACGTGCAATTCTTCCAGATAGGAAAAGTTCCGGTCGACATGCCGAGCGGCGGTAACCTGTAGGCAAGAATTGCCGCCGAACGATGACGCCGCACCGCTGCTGCGGGCAACGGCCGACGGGCCAAGGATAGCCTTGGCTGCCTTAACAATTGATGAGGAGCGAAAATGTCTGTCGGCTAAGGGGCTTCGCCGACGCTGAGGACGAAGCCCTTGGCGCTGATCGGCCAATTGTCGAAAGATTTCTGAAATTTGATGTTTTGTCCCGGCTGCGCCACGCGCTCGCGCAGGCGGAAGCGGATCGGCTCAAGCGGCTTACCACCCTCTTCCAACGGCACGATCACCAGCGGTGGAATCTCGACCGGGTATTCCGACAGGTTGAAGACCGTCGCCGTCACCGAGAAGAAGGTCTTGCCGTTCTCGTCCTGGGCCTCGGTCTTGTCGATCGAGATCTCCAGGTCCGCCGCCGGATTGTCGGTCGACAGGTTGAGCACCGAATAGAGCGCATCGGCGCCGGGAATGACGCGCGCGATGGTGCCGCGGAACAGATAGGCCGCGGCGAGGATGCCGATGATGATTCCAGCCAGCAGCAGGAAGCCCAGGCCGGAGCTGCGCCGCGCCGGCTTCGCCGGCTTCATCTGCGGCGGCACGATGATCGGCCCGGTCATCCGCATGCCGAGACGTTGCGCCGGGCCGGCGGCCTGGCCCCCGCCCGCCTTGCCGTCCGGCGCCGTCTGCGCCGCGACATGCTCGGCGATGGCCGCCAGCGATTGCGCCATCTCGGCCGGAGACTCGGATGGAGCCTCTGGCGGCGGCGGGGCCGCCGCCGATGCCACCGCCGATTCGGCGGCAGCCGAGTCGGGCATGGCCGGCTCGGCCGCGGGAACGGCGGCCGGCGACTCGGCAGCCGGCTCCGGACCAGGTCCGGCGGCCTGGTCCGCAGCCGGTCCTGGTGTCTGCTCCGCTTCGGGCGCTTCCGGCGGCATCAGCCCGGCCGGCACTTCCATGCCTTCCGGCAATTGCAGCCAGCGGTGGGAGCATTTGGCGCATCGGACATGCCTGCCCACCGGCTGCAGCTTGGCGGCATCCAGCTGGAAACGCGTCTGGCAGGACGGGCAGGCGACAATCACGCTTAACTGGACCCCCTCGGCAAGCGCTTCCGGTTGTTTATAGTTCTGTGGCAAGCAGGCCGGCAAGCCTGGACCGGAAACCGCCCGCGTGCAATTCTGCCGCTGCCTGAAGGTGGGCGTATTGCGTTGAGGGGCCGCTAGCGGTGGTTTTGTTCGACGGGGTCACCGTCCGATATGGCGCCGGGCCGGAAGTGTTGCGCGGGATCACCTTCACGCTGGCGCCGGGATCGTTCCACTTCCTGGTCGGCGCCAGCGGCGCCGGCAAGTCGTCGCTGCTGAAGCTGATCTACCTGGCGATGCGGCCGGCCGCCGGCCGCGTCGAGCTGTTCGGCCGCGACGTCTCGGTGCTGGGACGCGCCGACTATCCTGGGCTGCGCCGGCGCATCGGCGTGGTGTTCCAGGATTTCCGCCTGATCCCGCATCTCTCCGCCACCGACAACGTGGCGCTGCCGCTGCGCATCGCCGGCGTGCGCGAAACCGACATCAAGCGCCATGTGCCGGAGCTGCTGGCCTGGGTCGGCCTGAAGGATCACCTGGACGCGTTGCCGGCCACCCTGTCGGGCGGCCAGCAGCAGCGCGTCGCCATCGCGCGCGCCGTCATCTCGCGCCCCAGCCTGCTGCTGGCCGACGAGCCGACCGGCAATGTCGATGACGGCATCGGCGTGCGCCTCATGTACCTGTTCGAGGAACTGAACAAGATGGGCACGACGGTGGTGATCGCCACCCACAACGAGGCGCTGGTCGGCCGCTTCACCCATCGGCAATTGCGCATCACCGGCGGCACGGTGCGGATGACCGACCCCGCCGCCGCGATTCCCGGCCCGCCGCCGACGCAGGCCTGGCCGCAGCGCGGCGACACCGGGGTGGATGCCTAGCATGTGGCGCTTCCGCTCCGACCTGCCGCTGGACCGGGATTCCACGGCGCGCTTCCTGCCCTGGATCATCGGCTTCATGGTCTATCTGGCGATGATCGCCGCCGCCGTCGGCCTGCTGGTCGACCGCGCCGCCGAGCGCTGGCAGCGCGACCTGTCGAGCCAGCTCACCGTCGAGCTGCCCGCGGTGCTGGGCGAGGACAACAGCGCGCGGGTCGAGCGCATCGACGCCGCGATCAAGATCGTCTCCGGCACCGAGGGCGTCATCAGCACCCGCCTGCTGGACGAGACCGAGGTGGCGCGGCTGCTCTCGCCCTGGCTCGGCGACGCGGCGACGGAGCTCGGCGTGCCGCTGCCCGACCTGATCGCGGTGTCGCTGCAGCCTTCCGCGACCCCCGATGTTGCGGCCTTGCGGCTGAAGCTGATCGAGGCCTCGCCCGGCGCGGTGGTTGACGACCATGCCGCCTTCAACGCCCGCGCCATGGGCTTCCTGCGCACCGTCGAGGTGATGGCGGTCAGTCTTCTGGTCCTGGTGCTGGCCGCCACCGCCGGCGTCGTCGCCTTCGTCGCGCGGGCCGGCCTTTCGATCCACCGGCAGATCGTCGAGATCGTGCACCTGGTCGGCGCGCGGGATTCCTATGTCGCCCGACAGTTCCAGGCCCAGGCCTTCCGCTTCGGCCTGATCGGCGCGCTGATCGGCAGCCTGCTGGCGGCGGTGACGCTGATCGCGGCCGGGCTGTGGTCGGCCCAGGGCGGTGCCTCGATCGGCCCGGTCTTCCACGCCTTCGAGGCCTGGATGATCTGGCCGTTGCTGCTGATCCCGCTGGCGGCGGTGCTGATCGCCATGATCACGGTGCGGCTGGCGGTGCTCGGCGCCCTGCGCCGGATGGCCTATTAGCCGGCCGCGACCGGCCGACCAGCCCCCTGCTCGAAATCATGCAGGCGCATGACAGGACTCGCCTGAACTGGTAAGAGCCTTGGCCATGAAAGCCGCCCGAATCAGTTTCAGGGATCAGCGCAACGGGGCCGGGTGGTCCAGGCGGCTGCTGCATTTCATCCTGCTGCTGGCGATCATCTGGTTCGGCGGATTCCTGGCCTTCGCCGCGGCGATCCCGGCCGGCGTGCGCAATCCCGACCGTCCGGTCGACGCCATCGTCGTGCTGACCGGCGGCGGCGTGCGGCTGTCCGAGGGCTTCGCGCTGCTGGACAAGGGCCTCGCCAAGAAGATGCTGATTTCCGGCGTCGCCGACGGGGTGAGTCTCTCCGCCCTGCTGCAGACCCTGAATGGCGGCCCGATGCCGAGTCAGGCGGTGCTCGATTGCTGCGTCACCCTCGGCTATGACGCGCGCTCGACCGAGGGCAATGCGCGGGAGAGCTATCGCTGGCTGACCGAGAACGGCTTCAAGTCGGTGCGGCTGGTGACGGCCAATTACCACATGAACCGCAGCCTGCTGGAGTTCCGCCGCCTCATGCCGGGGATCGAGCTGCTGCCCCATCCGGTGTTCCCGCCGGAAGTCCAGGAGCCGTACTGGTTCCTGCGGCCCGGCACGCTCTATCTGCTCGGCAACGAGTACCACAAGTATCTGGTGGCGGCGGGCCGGGCCGAGATTTCCGAGGCTGGCGCCAGGCTCGAAGGCTTCGGCGACAGCATCGCGGCGATGGCGGGCCTGTGATGGTTGGACTGTGATGGTTGGACTGTGATGGTTGGGCTGTGATCGGCTCGCTGCTGTTCAACATCGGCAATTTCGTCTGGTCGGCGGTGATGCACATCGTCTGCATACCGTTGCTCATCGCCCCGGCCTCCTGGGTGTGGAAGGCCGGCCATCTGTGGATCGACGGCACCTTCCTGCTGCTCCGCCTGTGCTGCGGCATCCGCTATCGCGAGATCGGGCTGGAGAACCTGCCCACAGGGCCGGCCATCATCGCCGCCAAGCACCAATCGACCTGGGAAACCATGTTCCTGTCGCGCCGGCTGGCCCAGCCGGCCTTCGTGCTGAAGCGCGAATTGCTGATGATCCCGCTGTTCGGCTGGTTCATGCGGAAGATCGGCATGATCGCGGTCGACCGCTCGGGCAAGGCGGCGGCCCTCAAGAAGATGGTGAAGGATGCCGGCGCGGCCTTCGCCGCGGGCCGCCAGATCATCATCTTCCCCGAGGGCACCCGTGTGGCGCCGGGCCAGCATCGCGCCTACCAGCCCGGCATCGCCGCGCTCTATGGCCAGCTAGACGTGCCGGTGATCCCCGTGGCGCTCAATTCCGGCCTGTTCTGGGGCCGCAAGGCCTTCGTGAAGAAGCCCGGCACCATCCTGGTCCAGTATCTGCCGCCCATCGACCCCGGCCTCAACCGCAAGGCCTTCATGGCCGAGCTCGAGGCCCGGCTCGAGCCCGCCGCTCAGGCTTTGCTCACAGGGCCGCGCTAGATCCCGCCTGTGGATTGCGCGAATTCTGTGGATAACTATATTTTCATATGACGACAGAATGATTTAACCGGGGCCGCCTGGGGATAACCGGCTTGGCATCCTGTTGAAACAAATGGAGAACATAGGATTAGCGCCGGGCTGGGAGATTTGCTAGGCTTCTGGCCCCTCTGGTTAAGCCCGCACGTATCAGGAATTGGCGTCATGGCGCAGGTAGCCGCGATCTCGCAACAGATCTGGGACATGAAATACCGGTTCAAGGGACCGGACGGCGCCCCGATCGACAAGACGATCGAGGACAGCTGGCGCCGCGTCGCCAACGCCATGGCCGCGGTCGAGGCGCCGGAGGCGCGCGCGAAATGGGCCGACGCCTTCTTCGAGGCCCTCTCCGGATTCAAGTATCTGCCGGCCGGCCGCATCCTCGCCGGCTCCGGCACCAAGCGCAGCGTGACGCTGTTCAACTGCTTCGTCATGGGCACCATCCCCGACGACATGAGCGGCATCTTCGAGCATCTGCGCGAGGCCGCCCTCACCATGCAACAGGGCGGCGGCATCGGCTACGACTTCTCGACGCTGCGCCCCAAGGGCGCACCGGTGAAGGGCGTGGGCGCCGACGCCTCCGGCCCCTTGAGCTTCATGGATGTGTGGGACGCGATGTGCCGCACCATCATGTCCGCCGGGCACCGCCGCGGCGCCATGATGGCGACTTTGCGCTGCGACCACCCCGACATCGAGAATTTCATCGAGGCCAAGCAGCAGCCCGGCCGGCTGCGCATGTTCAACCTCTCGGTCCTGGTCACCGATGCCTTCATGCAGGCGGTGAAGGAGGACGGGCCGTGGGAGCTGAAGTTCAACGGCACCACCTTCCGCGTCGTCCGCGCGCGCGAGCTGTGGGACAAGATCATGCGCTCGACCTATGCGGCGGCCGAGCCCGGCGTGATCTTCATCGACCGCATCAACCGCGCCAACAATTTGAGCTACTGCGAGACCATCAGCGCCACCAATCCCTGCGGCGAGCAGCCTTTGCCGCCCTATGGCGCCTGCCTGCTGGGCTCGATCAACCTCACCACGCTGGTGCGCGATCCGTTCGGTCCCAAGGCGCATCTTGACCTGGCCGAGCTTGACCGCCTGGTGCGGGTCGCCGTGCGCATGATGGACAACGTCATCGAGGCGTCGAACTTCCCGCTGCCGCAGCAGACCCATGAGGCGATCTCCAAGCGCCGCATCGGTTTGGGGGTCACCGGCCTCGCCGACGCGCTCATCCTGTGCGAGGCGCGCTATGGCAGCGCGCGGGCGGTCGAGCTGACCGATCTCTGGATGCGCGCCCTGACCCGCGCCGCCTATCTGGCCTCGGTCGATCTCGCCAAGGAGAAGGGCAGCTTCGCCCTCTTCGACCGCGACGCCTATCTCAAGAGCACGTTCGTGCAATCCTTGGACCTCGACGTACAAGAGGCCATCGCGCAGCATGGAATCAGGAACGCGCTGCTGACCTCGATCGCGCCGACCGGCACCATCTCGCTCTTCGCCGACAACGTCTCCTCGGGGCTGGAGCCGGTGTTCAGCTTCAAATACACCCGCAACGTCCTGATGCCCGACGGCACGCGCCAGGCGGAGGAGGTGACCGACTACGCCTATCGCCTCTATCACCGGCTGAAGGGCGAGGATGCTCCGTTACCGGATTACTTCGTTGATGCCCAAACATTGTCGCCGCAGGACCACGTGCTGATGCAGGCGACGGTGCAGAAGCACATCGACAGCTCGATCTCCAAGACCATCAACGTGCCGGTCGACCTCGATTTCGAGGCCTTCAAGGACGTCTACCTGATGGCCTATGAGACGGGGTGCAAGGGCTGCACCACCTATCGCCCGAACGAGGTGACGGGCGCGGTGCTCGAAGTGACCAAGGAGAAGGAGCAGAAGGCCAAGCAGCCGGAACTGCCCTTGAGCCTGAAGCCCGAATCCAAGGCCCAGGACATCTACGAGGCGGGCGGCGTGGTCTACATGACCCAGCCGCTGGACCGGCCCGAGGCGCTGCCCGGCAAGACCTACAAGGTGCGCTGGCCGGAGAGCGACCACGCCATCTACATCACCTTGAACGACATCATCCAGGACGGCCGCCGCCGGCCCTTCGAGATCTTCATCAACTCGAAGAACATGGAGCATTACGCCTGGACCGTCGGCCTCACCCGCATGATCTCGGCGGTGTTCCGGCGCGGCGGCGACGTCTCCTTCGTGGTCGAGGAATTGAAGGCCGTGTTCGACCCGCGCGGCGGCTCCTGGGTCAACGGCCGCTACGTGCCCTCGCTCTTGGCCGCCATCGGCGAGGTGATCGAGCAGCACATGATCGACATCGGCTTCATGCCCGACCCGCAGAAGGAGCGACAGGAGCTGGAGCGCATGTCCGCCCGCAAGGTCGCCAATCTGGCCGACGGCCAGGGCAATGGCGATGCGGGTGGAAGGCGGCTGCCGCATTGTCCGAAATGCGGGTCACCGAGCCTGATCCGGCAGGAAGGCTGCGATCTGTGCACGAGCTGCGGGTATAGCAAGTGCGGATGAACCTAACCTCTCGCTAGATGTTCAAGCGCAAGACCCTTTTCATAGTTGGTGCTGGTGCCGGTTATGACATCAGAATGCCAATCGGCACAAAGCTGGCAGAGGTAGTCGCCAACAAGGTCCATATCGAACTCGACGATTTCGACCGCCCAACCTCGGCGGAATCGGCACGAATACTTCAATACGCGACCAATGGCGACCACTCCAAAGACCAGATTATGGTGGACGCTGGCCGCATCATTCGCGGCGGCATCCAACTAACAAACTCAATCGATGACTTTCTACACTTGCATCAGCACAATTCCGCAGTAGTACGGATGGGCAAAGTTGCAATTGTGAAAGCGATCTTAGAGGCAGAGAAGGGATCGCGCCTTTGGATTGATCCATCCAACAAGTACAATACGCTAAATCTGACCGACCTTTCGCCAACGTGGTACGTGCAGTTTATGCGGCTACTTTGCAAAGGTGTTCCATTGAAAGACGTCGAATCGATATTTAAGAACGTATCGTTCATCACCTTCAACTATGATCGCTGCATAGAGCATTTTCTGATTAATGCCCTGACGCCGCTATACAATATCACTTCAGACAAGGCACGCAGACTTTGCGAAAACATAAACGTGCTTCACCCATACGGTACAGTCGGCCCATTGCCCGGCTGGAGGGGCAAAGGGAATTTTGTAGATTTTGGAAGCAACAAGGCTGACATAGGTCAGTTGGCTGATAGCATTAGAACATACACAGAAACGACGGATGATACGGCGGAGCTGAATGCAATTAAGCAGACCGTCGGAGAGTCAGAAGTCATCGTCTTTTTGGGATTTGGATTTCATCAGCCAAACATGCAGATGCTAAACCCCGCGCGGGAGAGCAGCGCGCAAGTCTTCGCAATGGCGTATGGGTACAGTGAAAATCTGTGCAAACTGACGTGCAGAGATATTGGAGAGCACTTAGGCATGAGGGGGCGAGCATCGGTCCCTGGTGGAATTCACATTCGATCGGACCTTGACTGCCCCAAGTTCTTTCAAGAATTTGGCCGACAGATAGCCTCTTGATCGTTACGAATGACTGTCATTCTTAGACCGATCGTCTATCACATTCCCGTCTGCCCCTTTGAACCGGATTGGCCGCAACGGCCCTGGCCGCCGCGCGACAAATGGGGCGCCGGCGCAACCGATGCCGAACTTGGTCTCGTCTAGCGATCAACGATGACGGCGCCGACGCTTGCCACGCCCCGCCTCACTCTCCGCCCCTGGCGCGATGCCGATGTCGAGCCCTTCGCCGCCATGTTCGCCGACCCGCGGGTGATGGAGTTCCTGCCCGCCGCACCCGACCATGCTGGGATCGAGGCCATCGTCGGGCGCATCCGCGCGCATTTCGCGGAGCATGGGTTCGGCTTGTGGGCGGCCGAGCTGAAGGGAAGCGGCGACTTCATCGGCTTCATCGGCCTGTCGCGCGTGAACTTCGACGCACATTTCACCCCGGCGGTCGAAGTCGGCTGGCGGCTGGCGAGCCGCTTCTGGGACCAGGGCTATGCGACCGAGGGCGCCAAGGCGGCGCTGGATTTCGGCTTCGCGCGGCTGGGCCTGGCCGAGATCGTCTCCTTCACGGTTCTGGCCAACCGGCGCTCCTGGCGCGTGATGCAGCGCATCGGCATGACGCATGACCCGGCCGACGATTTCGACCATCCGCGCCTTGCCGCGGGCGATCCTTGGCGGCGGCACGTGCTGCACCGCATGAGCCGGGCGCGCTGGGAGGAGATCAGCGAGCGGCACTGAATGGCCGGCCTTCGCGGCAGCGCCCGTCGCAATGCCGTATGGCCGGAGTTGCCACCGCGGCGCATCCGGCGAGCCACATGGCTCAGGCCTTCGGCTTGACTACGTCCCTCCCGCGGAACAGATCCCAGCCCGCAAAGATCGCAATCGCCACGAAGTGCCCAACCCCAAAGGCGCTGCTATACGCAGGAAACGCGTGGAATAGGCAAGCACCGAGCGCAAGTACTCCGACCCCAAAATACTGAAGGGCCAGCAGTTCGGAGAAGCGCCTTGATCTCACTTGGTAGTACAGCGCAAAGCCGGAAAAGAACGCCATGCCGGCAAACGACTGCGCCAGAGCGTCGGGCCGCCAAACCCAGGACAGGTGCGCATTGGCCTCCCGGAAGATCGAGTTCATCCACAGGAAGGCCGTGAGCAACAGGCCATAGAAAATGAGCGCGACAAATTTCAATCCACCCCCCAAGTCACGGTGCCCCACTACTCGCTTCCGCCAACGGCGCTCTATGGTAGCTTCAGGTCCTTCACCCCGGCCCCGAAGAAGGCCTGGGGCATCGAGGCGGCCTCGGACAATTCCGATTCTTTCAGCCGCACGCAGGTGTTGGTGCGATCGAAGAGTTGCTTGAAGCTGCCGCCCTTGGGCCAGGCCTTTAGCAGGCATTCGTCGAAATAGGTGAACTCGAACTGCGCGCCACAGCCGAAGGAGACGAGGTCGTCGCGCGCGGCGGTCAGGATGACGCGGTTGTCGCCCTTGCTGGCGCGGCCGATGAACACGCCGGAATGGCAGGCGCTGACCACCACGACCGTCGGGCGCTCGCCGCAATGCTTGTCCAGCATGCGGTCGAGGCGGCCGGGCGAGAGGTTGCGCTGGTTGTCGTAGTCCTGGCGCAGATAGAGGCCGTCGACGCTGCCATGCGAGGTGAGGAAAACGAGGCAGCCCTGCGCGCCGGTGCCGGCGCCATTGCCCGCCTGGGCGTCCTTCAGCGCCGCGTCGATGCTCTTGGCGGTCGCCACCTTGCGGCCATTGCCCTGGCGCTGCAGGTCCGAGGTCAGGCGGCGGATGTCGAGGCCCGGCTTGCCGCCCATCAGCTCGGCCAGGCGGTCGACGGCATTGTCGAAGACGGGTGCTGAATCGTCGCCCGCCACCAGCACGACGCGCCAGGAGGTGGGCGTCGCCGCCGCCTCGGCCGGCGTAGCGATGAAGGCGGGCGCCACCATGAAGATGGGCGCCGCGATGAGGGCCGCCGCGCAGAGCGTGGCGCAAAGCCGCTTCAGCGTTGTCACCTGGTCCAGATCTCCGCCAGTTTGCGCAAGGCCGGGTCGACCGCGCGTTCGGCCGCCGCCGCATAGCCGAACATCAGGCCGCGCGGCCCGGTGCCGAGCGCATCGTAATCCGACAGGGCGGAAAGCACGATACCCTCCTTGCGCGCCGCCTGGACCAGGCCGGCATCGTCGCGGCGGGCGAGGCGCCGGCCCAGGCGGCCGACCAGGTGCAGCCCGGCCTCGTCCGGGCGCAGCGTCACCAGCCCGTCGAGATGCCGGGCGGCCTGCTCCAGCAGCAGGCGCTGGCGCGCGGCATAGATCTGGCGCATGCGCCGCACATGGGCGGCGAGGTGGCCGGAGCGGAACAGCTCCGCCAGGGCCGGCTGCGCCACCATGGAGGGCTGGTCGTCGAGCGCCGCGCGCAGCCGGCGCAGCGGCTCCGCCAGTTGCGGCGGGGCGATCAAATAGCCGAGGCGCAGGCTGGGGAAGAGCAGCTTGGAGAGGGTGCCGACATAGATCACGCGGTGATCGGCATCGAGGCTTTTCAGCGCCGCCAGCGGCCGGCCGGCATAGCGGTATTCGCTGTCGTAATCGTCCTCGATCACCCAGGCCTTCGCGCCGCGCGCCCAGTCGAGCAGCATCAGCCGGCGCTGCAGTGACAGGGTGACGCCGAGCGGGTATTGGTGCGAGGGCGCGACGCAGACGAGGCGCGCCTTGCCGGCGCGCTTGCGCCCCGCGGCGACGTCCAGCCCCTCCGCGTCGACCGGCACCGGCACGATCCGCGCGCCATTGGCGGCGAGCACCGCGCGCAATCCGGGATAGCCGGGATTCTCCATCCACACCCGGTCGCCGGCCTCCAGCAGCAGCCGGCAGGCGAGGTCGAGCGCCTGTCGGATTCCGGTGACGATCAGCACATGGTCGGCGTCGCAGGCGATGCCGCGCGCCTCGCGCAGATAGGCGGCGATGGCCCGGCGCAGGGCGGGGTCGCCGCCCGCGTCGCCGCCGATCGGCAAGGCCGGGTCCGGATGCCGCCAGCTGCGCGCCAACAGCCGCGCCCAGAGCGCGAAGGGGAACTCGGACACGTCGGGCGCCCCGGCGATGAAGCAGCCGGGCCAGCGCGGCTGTTCGCGCCCCGTCCGCGCGCCGCGGGCGGCGGCGAGCGTTTCGGCGCCGATGCGCCCCAGGCGCGGCGCTGCCGGCGATGCCGCCTTCGCCGCCGCCGGCTGCGGCGCCTGGGGCAGGTCGCGGGCGACGAAGGCGCCGGAGCGATGCCGCATCTCGATGAAGCCTTCGCTCACCAGCTGCTCATAGGCGCCGAGCACGGTGTTGCGCGACAGGCCGAGCTCGCGCCCCAGCAGCCGGGTGGCCGGCAGGCGCGCGCCGGCGCCGAGCCTGCCATCCAGGATCGCCTGGCGCAGGTCGCGATAGAGGCGGCGGAACAGCGGCCCCTCGCCCTCCCGGTAGGAGAGGGACAAGGCGGCAAATCCGCCCAGCCCGGCCTTGCGTGCCATCCGCGCTCCGATTCTGGTTCCGTCAAGAATACAATTCTGGTGCTTTTCATGGAACTAGAATCCGGGCCAAGTGACCCCAGCCCGAAACCGCGAGTTCCAGCCATGTCCGACTTCATCCCCACCGACCGTTCCCGCGTGAAGCGCCTGCACGAGCGCGGCCGCTACGACGAGGCGAGCGTCTACGCCATCCTCGACGCCGGCTTCATCGCCCATATCGGCTATGTCATCGACGGCCAGCCCTATGTGACGCCGACCGCCTATTGGCGGCGCGGGCGGCAGCTCTACTGGCACGGCTCCTCGGCCAGCCGCATGCTGCGCGCCCAGGCGAAGGATATCCCGGTCTGCGTCACGGTCAGCCTGCTCGACGGGCTGGTGATGGCGCGCTCCGGCTTCCACCACTCGATCAACTACCGCGCCGTCATGGCCTTCGGCCGAGCCCGCATCATCGAGGACGCGGCGGAGAAGGAGGCCGAGCTCGACTATTTCATCGAGCGCGTGGCGCCCGGCCGCCTCGCCACCCTGCGCCCGGTGGAGAAGCAGGAGCTGAAGGGCACGACCTTGATCGGCATGGAGATCGAGGAAGCCTCGGCCAAGGCGCGCAGCGGCATGCCGAAGGACGACGAGCCGGACTACGCGCTCGACATCTGGGCCGGCGTGGTGCCGATCCGCCAGGTCGTCGGCGCGCTGGAAGCCGACCCGAAGCTGAAGCCGGGCGTGGCGATGCCGCCGCATATGCGCCGTTTCGCCGAGGGCGCGACCTTCGACGCCATCATCGCGGAGAACTCGGCCAGGCTCGCCAAGGCGGCGGAGTAGCGCGCGCCCACTGCCGCCGGCCTAGTTGCCAGCCGCCTAGTTGCCGCCCGCCTCGTTGCCACCTGCGGGCACCCAGAGCTGCGGGTCGAGGCGCACCGTGCCCCAGGTCATGCCCCAATGCAGGTGCGGGCCGGTGGCGCGGCCGGTATGGCCGACCTGGCCGATCGGGTCGCCCTGCTTCACGACCTGGCCGTCCTTCACCGCGATCCTGCTCATGTGGATGAAGGCCGATTGCACGCCGAAGCCGTGGTCGAGGATGACCGTCCCGCCGGTGAGGAAGAAGTCCGGCGCCACCAGCCGCACGACGCCGGGCGCCGGCGCCACCACCGGGCTGCCCTCCGGGGCGGCGATGTCGAGCCCGTAATGCGGCGCACGCGGCTCGCCGTTCAGGATGCGCTGGCTGCCATAGACGCCGCTGATCGGGCCCTTGGCCGGCCAGATGAACGGCACCAGGAAATCGCGCAGGTCGCTCGGGTTGGTGCGCGTGGCGTTGACCTGGTCCTGCTCCGCCTTGATCCGCGCCACGTTGGCCGGGTCCGGCGTCACCTTCGCCTGTTCCATGTTGTCGATGCGCTGGATGTCGAACTGGCGCTGGGCGATGTCGAGCGCCTGCTGATCGACCTTGCCGTCGGGCGCGATGATGGTGAGCTGCGCATGCGGGCCCTGATCGCGGCCGAAGCCGATCACGAACAGCCCGTCCGCGCCCACCAGCACCGGGTCGTCGCCCAGCAGCACCTTGGCCCCGGGCATCGCGTGGCCGATGGCAAGGCCGCCTTGCGTCAGATTGCCGGTGAGGTCGAGGGCGTGGGCGGGAGCCGCGAGCAGCGCCCCGCCCACCAACACCCCACCCAATATTCCCTTCCCCCCCACGCCGACGAATGTCGGCATGCGCCGACGGGCCGGGGGAAGGCAGCGGAGACTCGGCGAACGCAGTGAGCCTAGTCGGAGCCGGATGGGGGGTCGCGCGTTGCGCGCGCGCATCGCCGGAGGCGATGTGAAGCGAAGACTATCGCTAGAGAAATCTGATGCTGCAACACCCCCCTTCCCCACCTTCCCCCGCAAGGGGGGAAGGAGCTCAACGAGCAGGCGGAAAGATCGCGCGAAGCTCGCGCCCATCACAACAAGCTCCCCTGCGTGGGCTTCGACGGCTTCGCGCCAACCTTGCGCGGCTTGCCGTCGTCATCCACCGTCGCGGCCACGCGCCCGTCGTGGAATTGCAGCGCCACGTTCATGCCGGGGGAGAGCGCCGCGGCGCTGGTGAGCGGCGCGTCGGCGGCATCGCGCACCAACGCGAAGCCGCGCTTCAGCACGTGCTCATAGGAATAGGAGTCGAGCAGCGCGCCGCTTTTCTCCAGCGCAATCTCCTTGCGGTGCAGCAGGTCCTCCAGCAGCTTCGGCCGCAACCCGGCAGTCGCCGCATCCATGCGCCGGCCGGAGCGGTCGAGGGCGCCCTTCACCGCCGTCGTCATGTGCGACACGGCATAACCGAGCGCCGCCTGCATGGCCGCGATCTGCTCGCGCGGCGTGCGCAGGCGCCCGGCCAGCGCCGCGAGCGCGTCGCGCCGGCGCTGGAAATAGCCGTCGCGGGCCACCGCCCAGCGCTCGGCGCATTGGTCGAGAAGCTGCGTCTTCTCCTGCAGCAGGCGCACCGGGTCGGGCAGGCCGCGCGCCAGGCCTTCGACCTGCAGGCGATGCTCCGTCACCTGGCGCGCGGCGGAGCGGGCCATGCGGTGGCCGAGCTGGGAGAGCTCGGCGATCAGATCGGCGCGCACCGGCACCGCCATTTCCGCCGCGGCGGTCGGCGTCGGCGCGCGCATGTCGGAGGCGAAGTCGATCAAGGTGGTGTCGGTCTCGTGGCCCACGGCGGAGATCAGCGGAATGCGGCTCGCCGCCGCCGCCCGCACCACCACCTCCTCGTTGAAGGCCATCAGGTCTTCGAGGGATCCGCCGCCGCGCGCGACGATCAGCAGATCGGGGCGCGGCACCCGGCCGCCGGCCGCGATCGCGTTGAAACCGTGGATGGCGTTCGCCACCTGCTGCGCCGAGCCTTCGCCCTGGACCAGCACCGGCCAGAGCAGCACATGGCGCGGGAAACGATCGGCCAGGCGATGCAGGATGTCGCGGATCACCGCCCCCGTGGGCGAGGTGACGATACCGATGACGTTCGGCAGCAGCGGCAGCTTCTTCTTGCGCGACGCGTCGAACAGGCCTTCGGCCGCCAGCCTGCGCTTGCGATCCTCCAGCATCTTCAGCAGGGCGCCGACGCCCGCCAGCTCCATGCGCTCGACCACCAGCTGGTATTCCGAGCGCTCGGCATAGGACGTGATGCGGCCGGTGGCGATCACCTCCAGCCCGTCCTCCGGCGCCAGGCCCAGCTTGCCGGCGACGCCCTTCCAGCACACCGTCTTGATGGCGGCGGATTCGTCCTTCAGCTGCATGTAAAGGTGGCCGGAGGCGGCGCGCTTGAAACCGGAGATTTCACCGCGCACCCGCACGCGGTCGAAGCCGCTTTCCAGCGTCCGCTTGATGGCGAAGCTGAGCTCGCTCACCGTCAGTTCTGCGAGGTTGTGGGTGGGCGGAACCTGGCCCAGGATTTCACCCGTCGCCGGGTCGATGCGAATCTCTGTCATGCGGCGATATTCTATGGTATCGGGGGCCGCGGGGTCACGGAATTTGGGACGGCAATTCCATGCGGATTCTGGTGGTGGGATCGGGTGGGCGCGAGCATGCCCTCTGCTGGAAAATCGCCGCCTCGCCGCTCTGCGACAAGCTCTATTGCGCCCCCGGCAATGCCGGCATCGCCCGGCAGGCCGAATGCGTGCCGATCGGGGCCGAGGAATTCGACAAGCTGGTCGCCTTCGCCACCGGGAACCGCATCGACCTGGTCGTGGTCGGGCCCGAGGCGCCCCTGGTCAAGGGCCTCGCCGACCGCCTGACGGAAGCCGGCATCGCCGTCTTCGGCCCCAGCATGAAGGCGGCCGAGATCGAGGGCTCCAAGGGCTTCATGAAGGATCTCTGCGCCAAGTACCGCATCCCGACCGCGCGCTACCGCCGCTTCACCGACGCGGCGGCGGCCAAGGATTTCGCCGGCACCCTGCCGCCGCCGGTCGTGATCAAGGCCGACGGATTGGCCGCCGGCAAGGGTGTTGTCATCGCCGCCAGCCATGCCGAGGCCGCCGCAGCGATCGACGACATGATGCTGAACCATCAGTTCGGCGCCGCCGGCGACAGCGTGGTGGTGGAGGAATTCCTGAAGGGCGAGGAACTGTCCTTCTTCGCGCTCTGCGACGGGGAGACGGCGCTGCCGATGGCGAGCGCCCAGGACCACAAGCAGGTCGGCGACGGCGACACCGGGCCCAATACCGGCGGCATGGGCGCCTATTCGCCGGCCCCGGTGGCCACACCGGAGATCGAACGCCGCATCATGGACGAGATCGTGCAACCCGCCATCGCCGGTTTGAAGGCCGAGGGCCGCCCGTTCAAGGGCGTGCTGTTCGCCGGCATCATGGTGACGGCCGAGGGGCCGAAGCTGATCGAGTTCAACGCCCGCTTCGGCGATCCCGAATGCGAGGTGCTGTGCCTGCGGCTGATGTCCGACCTGGTTCCCGCCTTGCTGGCCTGCACCGACGGCACGCTGAAGAACTTTGCGCTCCGCTGGTATCCGGACGCGGCGGTGGCGGTGGTGATGGCGACCAGGGGCTATCCCGGCGCGGTGCAGAACGGCAGCGTCATCCGCAATCTGCCGGACACGGAATCGGCGGAGGACCGCATCGTCTTCCATTGCGGCACCAGGCGGAACGCCAAGGGCGAGATCGAGGCGCATGGCGGCCGCGTGCTGGCGGTCTCGGCTCTGGGCCAGAGCGTGCGCGCGGCGCAGGCGAAGGCCTATGAACTGGTCGACGGCATCGACTGGCCGGAAGGATTCTGCCGCCGCGACATCGGCTGGCGGGCAATCGCGCGCGAGGAGACAGGGTCATGAGCGGAGATTTGCTGGCGCCGGGATTCAAGGCGGAGCCCTATTGGTGGGACGATGCGCCGCGCCCGGCGAAAAGCGACGCCGCCCTGCCGGGCAAGGTCGATGTGCTGGTCGTCGGCGCCGGCTATACGGGATTGATGGCGGCGCGCGAGACCGCCAAGGGCGGCCGCTCCACCCTGGTGATCGACGCGGAGAGCGCGGGCTGGGGCTGCTCCAGCCGCAACGGCGGCCAGGTCTCCACCAGCATCAAGCCGAGCTTCACGGCGCTCAGCGGCAGGCACAACGAGCAGGTCGCCTTCGGTATCCGCCGCGAGGGCCTGCAGGCGCTGGACTATATCGAGGACCTGATCCGGACCGAGAGCATCGATTGCGACTGGGCGCGGGTCGGCCGCTATCACGCCGCCCACAACGCCAAGCAATACGAGGTGCTGGCCGATTACGCCAGGAACCAGCCCAAGGGCCTGGAAGTGCCGATGGAGATGGTGCCGCGCGCCGAGCAGCACCGCGAGATCCCGTCGGACCTCTATTACGGCGGCGCCGTCTATCCGCGCCACGCCAAGCTGCATCCGGGCAAGTATCACCTTGAACTGCTGCGCATCGCCAAGTCGGCAGGGGCGCAGGTGGTGGATCACTGCCCGGCCCTCGCCATCGCGCGCGACGGGCAAGGCTTCCGCGTCAAGACCGCGAAGGGCGAGGTCCAGGCGCGCAACGTCGTCATCGCCACCAACGGCTATAGCGGGCCGCTCTCGCCCTGGCATCGCCGGCGCGTCATCCCGATCGGCAGCTACATCATCGCCACCGAGCCGAGGCCGGCGGAGGAGATGCGCAAGCTCATCCGCAACGACCGCATGGTGAGCGACACGCGGCGCGTGGTGTTCTACTACCGCCTGTCGCCGGATCACCGTTCGATCCTGTTCGGCGGCCGCGTCGCCTACATGGAAAGCAACCCGCTGGTGAGCGCGCCGCGCCTGCATGCCTGCATGACCGCGATCTTCCCCAGCCTGAAGACGACCCGCGTCAGCCATTCCTGGATGGGCTTCGTCGCCTACACCTTCGACACGCTGCCGCATCTGGGCTGCCAGGACGGCCTGCACTATGCCATGGGCTATTGCGGCTCCGGCGTTTCGCTCGGCACCTATTTCGGCATGAAGATCGGCCAGCAGGTGCTGGGCAAGGCGGAGGGCAAGAGCCCCCTCGACAACGTCGCCTTCCAGACCCGCCCGCTCTACTCGGGCAACCCCTGGTTCCTGGCGCCTTCGGTCTGGTGGTACCAGCTGCTGGACAAGCTGCCGATCTGAGCGGTCAGGAACTGCGCGCGGATTGTTGCCGGGTCAAGCGCGAGGGCCTGGCGCCCGCCGCGGCATCGCCGCGATGGAAGGTGTAGCCGCGCGTGCCGCGCTTGGCCCGGTACATCGCCGCGTCGGCATTGTCGAACAGCGCCTCCGGCCCCTGACCGTCAATGGGGAACATGGCGATGCCGATGGAGATGCCGATCTCCACAGCCTCGCCGCAGATGTCGATGGGTGCTCCCACCGCGCCGATGATCTTTTCCGCGACCACGGCCGCCGCATCCGAGGATTCGACGCCCGGCAGCAGGCTGGCGAATTCGTCGCCGTGCAGGCGCGCGAGCGTGTCCGAGCTGCGCATCACCGATCTCACCCGGCCGCCGACCCGCACCAGCACGTCGTCGCCCAGGGCCCTGCCGAATCGCCTGTTCACGTCGCGGAAGAAATCGAGGTTCATCACCATGACCGCCAGGTTCTGCCGGTTGCGCCGTGCCGTCAGCAGGGCATGGCCCAGCCGGTCGCAGAACAACGGGCGGCTCGGCAAGCCGGTGCGGCCATCGAACATCGCCAGATGATTGAGGCGCGCCCGCAGGTCCCGCGCATCCTGTTCCTGCCGCGCCGCGCAGACGCCGTTCTCGATCGTCCGCCGCAGCATCTCGACCCCGATCCTGGCGCGGGAGACATAGTCGACGGCGCCGCTGCGCATCGCCGCGACGACCTCGCGCTCGTCGCCCGAGCCGGTCACGATCACGGCGGCAGCCGGCCACAGGCGATGCACCGCGACGACCGGCGTCATCGTCATCGAATCGGCGTCTTCGGACCGGATGTTGACGAAAATGCAGTCGAAGCCGCAGGCCCGCAATCTCTCGCGGGCGTCCTCGACCGTCTGCGTGGCCAGGATGCGATAGCCCCTGTCGGTTTCGGCGAGAAGCTGACGCAGCGCACCGCCGCCGACGGGACTCGCATCGACAATGAGGATGTTCAATCCACTCATGGTGAGACGCTCTCCCGCATTTCGATCGCGCCGATTGCGCGGCCTGCACGGCTGCACAACACGCGCATTGCGCGATCGCGCCTGCACTTGGTCGATGTCGACGTGCAGGCCGCGGACATCCCTCTACGGCTCGAACCAACGTCGAGCGCGCTTCCGCCCCGTCGCATCGAATCAAGTTTGCACGGCATGTGGCCCTCATCTGTTCACTGCGCGCTTTGCGCCGCAGCCCGGCCAGACTTCGCCGGCAATGTCGTCACGTCGGCTTCTTGTTGTCTGACGATCTTGCCGCCAAAGATGCGATGTGTCCGCGTTCGTGACGGCCTAACCCACACGACGTAAATATCCATGATACGAATATAGTTGATGCGCAAGGCGCACACTCACGCGGTATCTTCGATTGCGCAGGCATGATGTGCCGCGGGCGTGCATCAGGGCCGCTTATTCCGCGCGCCCGTTGAAACGATTTCAGTGGCGGCGGCTCGCGGCGCTAGCGCCGGGCCTGGAAGAACCCGCGCAGGAGGGCCGCGCTGCGCGTCTCGTCGAGGCCAGCGAAGACTGCAGGCCGGTGGTGGCAGGTCGGCTGCTGGAAGATGCGCGGGCCATGCTCGACGCCGCCGCCCTTGGGATCGCTTGCCGCGAAGACCAGGCGCCTGATCCGGGCGAAGGAGATCGCCCCCGCGCACATGGCGCACGGCTCCAGCGTCACATAGAGATCGCACAGCGGCAGGCGCTTTTCCTTGCGCCCGGTGGAGACGGCGCGGATCACCAGCATCTCCGCATGGGCTGTCGGGTCGTGCAGTTCCTCGACCCGGTTGTGGTCCGCGGCCAGGACCTGGCCGGTCGTCGAATCGACCAGCACGGCGCCGACCGGCACTTCGTCGCGCCCGGCCGCCGCCTCCGCCTGGCGGAAGGCCAGGCCCATGAAATCGGCGTCGGAATGGGGGTGAATCAAGCCGGACATGGGGCACTTGAACCCGCGCCCCCGCCTCCGTCAAGGGCCGCTCCCTTGAGCCGGAGGCCGCTCTGCTCTAGGGTCCGACCAGCCAAGGAGCCGCCCATGCCCAGCCCAGCAGGCCCGATCGTCGGCCTGACCCTCGACACCGCCCCGCCGACCGGCATTTCCAAGGTCGGCCGCTACCTGATCCGCGAGAACTACTGTTCCGCCGTCGCCGCGGCCGGCGGCATCCCCTTCGGCCTGCCGCATGAGCCGGACCTGGCCCAGGCCTATGCCGATCGCATCGACGCGCTGGTGGTGACCGGCGGCGGCTTCGATGTCGACCCGGCCCTGTTCGGCGCCGACACCCGGCACCCGACCGTGACCCTGAAAGAGGGCCGCACGCAGTTCGAATGGGCGGTGACCCAGGCGATGCTCGACCGCGACAAGCCGGTGCTCGGCATCTGCGGCGGCCAGCAATTGCTGAACGTCATCCTCGGCGGCACCCTCATCCAGCACATCGAGGACGAGGTGCAGGGCCATGTGCTGCACGAGCAGCCGAACCCGCGCACCGAACCCGGCCACATGGTGACGGTGACGCCGGGCACGCTGCTGCACCGGCTGACGGGAGCCAGCGAGATCGCGGTCAATTCCGCGCATCACCAGGCGGTGAAGGCGGTCGGTCCGCAGGCCCTGGCAAACGCGGTGGCGCCGGATGGCGTGATCGAGGGCATCGAATCCCGCATCCACCGCTTCTGCCTCGGGGTGCAATGGCACCCGGAATTCGGCATCACCGGCAGCGACACCAGGCTGTTCGCCGGGCTGATCGCGGCAGCCAAGGCATGAGCGAGCCCAAGGCGTCGGCGAAGACTTTCGAGGGCGAGCGCATCGCCAAGGCGATCGCGCGCGCCGGCATCTGCTCGCGCCGCGATGCCGAGGCGATGATCCTGGAAGGCCGCGTGTCGGTGAACGGCAAGAGGCTCTCCTCGCCCGCGCTCAACGTCACCGAAAGCGACGACATCCGCATCGACGGCAAGCCGCTGCCGCAGCCGGAGCGGACGCGGCTGTTCCGCTACTACAAGCCGCGCGGCCTGGTCACCACGGCGAAGGACCCGGAAGGCCGGCCGACGGTGTTCGATTCCCTGCCGCCCGGCCTGCCGCGGGTGATCTCCGTCGGCCGGCTCGACCTCAATTCCGAGGGGCTGCTGCTGCTCACCAATGACGGCGAACTGGCGCGCAAGCTGGAGCTGCCGGCGACCGGCTGGGTGCGGCGCTACCGCGTACGCGTCAACGGCGATGTCGACCAGAAGCACCTCGAGCAGCTGAACCGGGGCATCGAGGTCGAGGGCGTGCGCTACGGCGCGATCCAGGCGACGCTCGACCGCCAGCAGGGCGACAATTCCTGGCTCACCATGAGCCTGACCGAGGGCAAGAACCGCGAGATCCGCAAGATCTGCGGTCATTTCGGCTGGCCCGTCAGCCGGCTCATCCGCGTCGCCTACGGCCCGTTCCAGCTCGGCCAGCTGCAGCGCGGCGACATCGAGGAAGTGCCGGCGAAGGTGCTGCGCGAGCAGCTGGGCCAGGCCAAGGGCAAGGCGGCACCGCCCTCCGCCAAGAACGTGCAGCACGCGGTGAAGGGCCAGCTGCGGCTGAAGCCCGGCGCGGCGCGCGGCGACACGCCGAGGGGCGAGCAGCCGAGGGGCGACGGCCCGCGCCGCGACCGGTCCGACAAGCCGCGGGGCGGCGCCGGCAGAGGCCTCGGCAAGCAGCGGCGGCCCGCGCGCTGACCATGCGCATCGACGCCGGCGCGCATAAAGGCACCAAGCTGATCGCGCCCGAGGGCGACGACGTGCGGCCGACTTCCGACCGCGCGCGCCAGGCGGTCTTCAACATGCTGGCGCACCGTTTCGACGCATTGCGCGGCGCCAGGGTGCTGGACGCCTTCGCCGGTTCCGGCGCCCTCGGCCTCGAGGCCCTGTCGCGCGGCGCCGAGAGCCTGGCGGTGTTCGAGACCGCGCGGCCGGCGCTGGACGCGCTCAAGCGCAACATCGCCGCCTGCCACGAGATCGCCCGCACCCTGGTGTTTTCCAGCGACGTGCGCCGCCCACCACAGGCCAAGCTGCACAAGGCCTTCGCCCCCTGCTCCCTCGTTTTCCTCGATCCGCCCTACAACAAGGGCCTGATCCCGCCGACCCTCGCGGCGCTACAAGAGGCCGGCTGGCTCGCCCCCGAAGCGCTGATCGTCGCCGAGATGGATGCGCGGGAGGAATTGCCGGACCTGCCCGGCTTCGTGGTCGAGGACGAGCGGCGCTACGGCAAGGCCAAGATCGCGATCCTGCGTGCCGGGGACTAGTCCCCGCGCCGGCGATGCTGGCGCGGCATCGAACCGATACGCCTTCGGCAATTCCGTCCTTCCGCCGCCTGCCCGATGCTGTCCATGCGCGACACCTGCCGCCCGCCATCGCTGCGCGGCGGCCGGCGCGTCTGCATGGAGAGAGATCCGATGAAGCTCAACACGCCCAGCGCCCCCGCTTTGCGGGAAAAGGCGTCAAAGACCTCTGCCAAAGGCAGGTCATACGGGCAGATCGTGCTGGTGCTGCAGGGCGGCGGCGCGCTCGGCGCCTACCAGGCCGGCGTCTATCAGGGCCTGAGCGAGGCGGGCATCGAGCCGGATTGGGTGATCGGCACCTCGATCGGCGCCATCAACGCCGCGCTCATCGCCGGCAACAAGCCGGCCGACCGGATGACGCGGCTGCACGAATTCTGGGACCGGCTGCGCAGCCCGTCCGGCTTCGCCGATGCCTGGCTGTCCGCCTTCAGCGGCATCATCGCCAACATGGGCACCATCACCCGCGGCGTGCCGGGCTTTTTCCAGCCCAATCCGCTGGCGATGTTCGGCCTGCATTTTCCCAACGCCGCCGGACAGGCCGCCTATTACAGCACGGCGCCGCTGCGCGAGACCCTGGGCGAGCTGATCGACCTCGACTACCTGAACGACCGGCACGTGCGGCTGACGGTCGGCGCGGTCAATGCGCGCAGCGGCGAGATGCGCTATTTCGACAGCCGCGACATGCCGCTCACCTGCGCGCATGTCATGGCATCCGGCGCCCTGCCGCCCGCCTTTCCGGCGATCGAGATCGACGGCGAGTTCTATTGGGACGGCGGCATCTATTCCAACACCCCCATCGAAGTGGTGTTCGACGACAAGCCGCGGCGTGACGGGCTGATCTTCTCGGTGAACATGTGGCAGCCGAGCGGCCCGGCGCCGGAAACGCTCTGGCAGGTCATGGGCCGGCAAAAGGACATCCAGTATTCCAGCCGCGGCCTCAGCCACGTCGCGCGCCAGCAGCAGCTGCACCGGCTGCGGCATGTCATCCGCGAACTGGCTGAGCGCCTGCCGCCGGAGCAGGCCAACGATCCGGCGGTCAAGGAGCTCGCGTCCTATGGCTGCGGCACCACCATGCACCTGGTGCGCCTGCTGGCCCCGCGCCTCGACAACGAGGACCACACCAAGGATATCGACTTCACGGCCAACGGAATCAACACGCGCTGGCAGGCGGGCTACGACTATGTCCGCCAGGTGATCGCCGAGAAGCCGTGGGAGTGCGAGGTCGACGCCTTGACCGGCGTGGTCATCCACCAGAAGCAGATGTAGCGCGCCTATTCCCGCTCGCAGGCCGGCAGCGCGGCAATATCAGTGACCCAGTCCAGCCGCGACTGCGTCCAGAACTGCGCCTTCGGCGCCAGCTGCGCCCGCTGGTTGATCGTGCCGGCGCGCAGGCCGACGACGGGGGGCGTCGACGGCTTGCCTTCGACATAAGGCGCGCCGTAGATCGACGTGCCGCAATGCGGGCAGAAGGCCTGGACGCGCTTGTTGCCGCTGTCGGCGGTCTTCACATAGGTCTTGGGCAGGCCGGTCAGCAGGCGGAAGGTGCCGGGCTGCGACGGCACGATGACCCGGAAAGCGGAGCCGGAGAATTTCTGGCAATCGCTGCAGTGGCACAGTTCCACCTTCGCCGGGTCGACTTCCGCCTGGAAGGTCAGGAAGCCGCAATGGCACGAACCGTCGATCTTCATGTTTCCCCTCTCATGCTTTCGCGGCCCGCCTGGGCGGTGGCGCGATGGTCCTCATGCGCGGCGCGCAGGCGCGCGCGATCCGCTTCCGACAGGTTCTCGCTGCGGCAGAAGTCGCGCTTCCACGCGGCATCCGCGCTCCAGCGCAAGGGCGACTGGATCGTGGTGCGCGGCGCGGGCGCCATCGCCAGCAGCTCGAAGGCAAGGTCGATGGTGAAGATCTGCGACCCGCTGTCCAGCGGCTTGCCGCAGGCATTGCCGAGCGGGAAGTCGCTGAACAGGAAACGCGGCACGCCGGCATGCTCGACGATGTCCTTGGCGCAGCCCAGGATCACGGTCGGGATGCCGGCCGCCTCGAGATGCCGCGCGGCCAGGCTCATCGTCTGGTGGCAGATTGGGCAGTTCGGCACCAGGATCATGGCGTCGACGGCATCTTCCCGCGCCAGCGCCAGCAGCTCCGGCGCGTCGCGCTCGAGGGTGCTGCGCTGGCTGCGCGTCGTCGGCACGCCGTAGAAGCGCGGGCTGACCGCGCCGATCAGGCCGAGTTCGGCGCAGCGCTTCAGCTGCGCCAGGGGGAACCAGCAATTGGCGTCGATCGCGCTGGTGTGGGTGCGGTCATAGGTGACGTGGGCGATGCGGGTATCCGGCGTTCCCCCCGTGCCGGCGGCATAGACGCGGTGGAACTTCGCTGCCGCGTTATAGGGCGCGCCCGGACCCTGGTCGCCCTTCGCCGGGTCGTAGAGCACGGCCGTGGTCGCCAGCCCGATGCGGCATTCCGCCAGCGGCTTGGCGAGCCTGGCGAAGGGCACCTCGGCGAAATGCGCCCAGCGATAGGGCTCCGCATAGCCGAGCGCGCGGTAATAGGCGCGCGTCCGTTCCATGTAGGGGATCGGCACATCCACCAGCACATCTTCCGGCGCGGCTTGCATGGACGGCGCCGGAACTAGAGCAGACGCGCCGGCCTGGGGTCGATCGGCACCAGATCGGCGACGCCGAGGATTTCCTCGATGGCGGCGGCCGCCGAGAGCAGGTCGGCCTCGCCGCGCGGCGCGCCCACCAGCTGCACGCCAAGCGGCCGGCCGTCCGGCGCGAAATTGGCGGGAATCGCCAGCGCCGGGCAGGCGGCCAGGGTGATGACGCCGTGCAGGGTGAGCCAGCCGATATAGTCGGGGAAGTCGTGGCCGTCGACGCGGCGCACCCAGCGCTCCCCGATCGGGCCGGGCGGGCAGCAGGCCGATGGCGCCATCAGCAGGTCGAATTGCCGCAGGAACTCGACCACCTCGCCGTAGAGCCGCGACCGGCGCAGCTGCGCCTTGCCGATCTTGTCGGCGGTCAAGGCCATGCCCTGCTCGATGTTCCAGATCACGTCCGGCTTCAGCTTGTCGCGATGCTTGGCCAGCAGCGTGCGCATGTTGGTGGCGTAGCCCAGCGCGCGCAGGACATAGAACGCGTCCATGGCGCCGGCGAAATCCGGGCTCGCCTCCACCACCTCGATGCCGGCATTGGCGAGCTTGTCCGCCGCCGCCCGCAGGCCGGCGCGGGTCAGCGGGTCGACCGGGGTGACGCCGCCGAGATCGGCGGAGACCGCCACGCGCTTCGGCTTCTTCCGCCGCCGCGCGGCATCGACGAAGCGCTCCGCCGGGGCGGGCAGCGATATCGGATCCTCAATCCGGTAGCCGACCATGGCGTCCAGCATCAGCGCCGCGTCAGTGACGTTGCGGGCCATCGGCCCTTCGACCGAGAGGTCGTTGAAACGCTGCTCCGCCGGGCCGTTGGCGACGCGGCCGGGACTGGGGCGCAGGCCCACCACCGAGCAATAGCCGGCCGGCGTGCGCAGGCTGCCGCCGAGATCAGACCCGCTGGCCAGCGCCACGATGCCGGTGGCCAGCGCCGCCGCCGAGCCGCCGGAGGAGCCGCCGGCGTTGAGCGCCGGGTTCCAGGGATTGAGCGTCTCGCCGAAGACCGGGTTGAAGGTGTTGGCGCCGGCGCCGAATTCCGGCGTGTTGGTCATGCCGACGACGATGCCGCCATTCGATTCCAGCGTCTGCACCAGGATGTCGGAGACCTTCGGCACGTTGTCGGCGAAGATCGGCGAGCCATAGGTAGTGCGCACCCCAGCCACGTCATTCAGGTCCTTGATGCCGATCGGCAGGCCGCAGAGCAGCCCCCGCTGTTCGACCGGCAGCGCCATCAGCCGCCGCGCATGGTCGCGCGCCCGGTCGAAACAGGGCGTCACCAGGGCGTTCACCGCCCCGTTCACCTGCCCCCAGCGCCGCTCCGCCGCATCGATCAGGTCGAGCGGCGTCAGCTTGCCCTGGCGCAGGCGCAGCACGGCTTCGTTGGCGGACAGGCGGTAAAGGTCTTCGGTCATGATCTCCCCCCGACGCCGAACCTAGGCCAAGCGGCCCGGGGCCGCAACCGGCCGCGCCCCGTCCCTATTCCGGCCCGATCGCGGTCATGATCATGGAAATGCGCTGGCCGTCCTCGGACAGCGGCAGGTGCAGGATCTCATAGCGCAGCTTGCGGTCATCGACCCAGGCGTCGCGGTGCGAACACAATGGATGGCGCGCGGCGATCATCCGTTCGTAGGACTCGATGCTGAGCTGGCGCTGATTGGCGTGGGGCCAGTCATCCAGCCACATCCCGGTCGATTCGAAGCCGACCAGGCGCGCCCACCAGGAACCGACGATCCGCAGCCGATAGCGGCGCGGATCCTCGTGGATCTCGGTCAACGCGACGCGATCGAGCATGAAGGCGAAGTCGACCGGGTCGATATCCGCGCGGCGCGGGAAATCCCGCGCGCCGCACCTGTCGCGCCAATAGCCGAGCAGCCGCACCAGATCGGGGTGCCGGGGTCCAGTCTCCGTATCCTCGCCAAGCTCCGCCACGCGATCGTCCCTGCCATCCTTGTGCCGCCCGTTGCGTCCGCCGCCCGGCCTTCCACCGGGGCAGCATCGACGCCACGTCACTTTAGGGTTGTCCATTATGCATTGCTACCCGCCGCGCCACCGCTGGTCTTGGCCGGAGCCCGGCCCTAGGATGGCGGCAGCCATTGCCGAGTCGCCTCCCAGCCCATGCCTCCCCGCCTCGCTGCGCTGCGCAAGGCCCTGAGCGTTCCGGGGCCGACCGCCATTGCGGCGATGTACTCGCTGGATTCCGCCGGACGCGCGGTGACCGCCACCGTCCTCGCCCTGCACGCCTATTCCCTCTACAAGCAATTCGCCGGCGACGACGCCGATTCCTACGTCAGCGCCACCTATTCCACCGTCGCCATCATCAGCTTCATGATCACCTTCGCGACGCCGCTGATGATCCACCGCTTCGGCCGCAACCGGATCTACATCGCCGGCATCGGCTGCTGCATGGTCGGCATGGCGGCTTTGGCGACCGACACGGTGGCGGGGCTCGGCGCCGGCCTGGTCGGCCGCGCCTTGAGCGGCGTCATCGGCAGCATCTGCCTGATCCTGTTCATCGTCGATTTCATCCCGCGCTACAACCTGGTGCGTTCGGAGACCCTGCGGCTGTTCGCCAGCTGCCTGGCCTGGGGCATGGGACCGGTGATCGGCGTCAGGCTCTACCAGCATTTCGGCATCATCGCCCCGGCGCTGGCCTCGATCTGCATGCACCTGCTGCTGGTGCTCTATTTCCGCCGCCTCGGCCTGGCCCAGCCGGCGGTGGAATCGACGCCGCCGCCGCGCAATCCATTGACCATGATCCGCCGCTTCGCCGGTCAGAAGCGGCTGCGTCTTTCCTGGCTCATCGTCTTCGGCCGCTCGGCCTGGTGGTCGATGTTCTTCACCTATCCCGCGCTTTACCTGCAGGATCATGGGGTGGACGAAAGCTGGGCCGGCTGGCTGGTCGGGATCGGCAACCTGCTGCTGGGCATCGCGCCGCTGGTGCGCATCGTGGCGCAGAAGCTCGGCATCCGGCAGCCGATCGTCGGCGCCTTCTGGCTGGGCGGCGGCATCACCTGCGCGGCCGTGCTGGTCTACGGCCATCCGCTGGCGTTCTGCCTGCTCCTTCTGGTGGCGGCCATCTTCATCGTGGTCCTGGACTCGCTTGGCAACATCCCCTTCATGCGCTTCGCCCGGCCCACCGAATTGCCGCAGATGACGACGGTGTTCCGCACCTATGTCGATACCGCAGAGTTCATGCCCTCGGCGATCTACGCCCTGCTCCTGACGGTGTTCGATTTCCGCGCCGTGTTCATCCTGAGCGGCATCCTCACCATCACCGTGGGTATCGCCGCCACCTGGCTGCCGCGCCGCCTCTAGCGCCGATTGCGCCAGGGCGGGCGCGGGAAATCCGCCAAACCCGGGAACGCGGCGGCAACTCCAGCCCTTGTTCACCGTTGATTAACCCTAAACCGACAGTCTGACAGGATGGTCGCGATTTCATCCCTTCCCCCCGCGGGAGAGCCCGGCCGCGAGCCGGACGAGCCCGGCGCCGATGCCACGCCCGACCCGCTGGACGGGAACGAGGGCGGCATGGCGGCGGTGCTGGCGCGCGCGCAGGCGGCGGTCGCCGATCTGGCCAAGGACTATTCCGGCTGGGCGCTTGCCGACGTGAACCGGGCCCGACAGGCGCTGGCCCTGGCCGAGAGCGATCCGGCCGGCCGCCGCAGCCACGTCGAGACGCTGTTCCGGGTGGCGCACGATCTCAAGGGCCAGGGTTCCTCGTTCGGCTATCCGCTGGTGACCAGGCTCGGCGATTCGCTGTGCCGCCTGACGCGCGATCGCACCCGCGACTACGGGCCCCGCCATCTGGAGCTGGCCAAGTCGCATCTCGACGCGGTGCAGCTGGTGCTGACCAAGGAGATCAAGGGCGAAGGCGGCCAGGTCGGGGCCGATCTGGTCGCCAAGCTGAAGCAGCTGGTCGAAGAAGCCCTCGCCTAGCCCACCGTCAAGTCCGGCCCGGAACCGGCGACAAGGGCGGCCATTTGTACTTCTCCACCGCCTTGACGAAGGCCGCCACCGCCGGCGAGAAGCGCCGGCCGGCAACCGTGACGATGTGGATCGCGCGGGTCACCTCCGGCTCGATGATCGGCCGGGTGACGATGCCGGGAATGACCGGCGTGTATTCCGGGATGAAGCAGATGCCCATGCCGGCCAGCACCATGGACTGGATCCAGTCCTCGCGTTCCGAACGGTAGACATCCTGCACCTCGATCATGCGCTCCTGCATCACGCCGTCGAGATAGCCGATGTATTCGCAATTGGCGCGGGTCAGGTAGGATTCCCCGGCAACCTCCGCCATCGGCACCGCGACCATCTGCTCGAAGCGGTGGCCCGGGGCGCAGGCGATCATGAAGCGCTCCTCGTAGAGCGGCCGCAGATCCAGCCGCTCATGATGCTCGCCGGGCGCCGTCATCATGGCGACGTCGATCTCGCCTTCCATCAGCGACTGGCTCAGCCGGTCCGGCACCGATTCCATCAGCGAGACCTCGATACCGGGATGGTCGCGGCCGAACGCGCTCAGGAAGCCGATGAAGCGCATCGGCCCGATGGTGCACATGACGCCGAGCTTCAGCGGCGCATCCTTCAACTGCAGGAAGCTCTTGGCGGTCGTCTTCGCCTGCTCGCTCTGCGCCAGGATCGCTTCCAGCTGCGGGCGCACCAGATGGCCGAGATCGGTCATGTGGGTGTATTTGCGTTCGCGCCGGAACAGCAGCCCGCCGAGTTCCTCCTCGAGCTTCTGGATGGCGCGGGTCAGCGCCGGCTGGGTGACGTTGCAGCTTTCCGCCGCGCGCGTGAAATTCAAGCTGTCGCAGACCGCGAGGAAATAGCGGATCTGATGCATTTCCATGCTTGGCTCCTTTTCGGCCGGCCGGTCCCGCCGGGAGTCATTCCCGACACTGCTCCGGAGACCGCCGAAAGCGCCCGAACCATAACCGACAGGCATCGGCGCGGGTGATGCTATGGCAGCATGAAAACCATAGGCAACCGGCATTTTCTCTTATGGACGGATGGGCGCAGCCTCCCCGGCATCGAAACATCCGCATTTCAAGGAATTTGCACCATGAACACGATGGCAGGAGCCGGCCGGCTGCCCCAGTCCGGCGAAGCCCCGCGCATGACGCGCCCGCTTGCCGGCCGCGTCGCCCTGGTCACCGGTTCCACCAGCGGCATCGGCCTCGGCATCCTTGAGCGCCTGGCCGCTGCCGGCGCCACCGTCGCCATGAACGGCCTGGGCGACATGCGGCAGATCGAGGGCGAGCTGGCGCGGGTTCGCGGCGAGCACGGCATCGAGGCCATCTATGTCGGCGCCGACCTGACCGATCCCGCCAAGTGCCGCGGGATGGTCGAGACCGTGCAGGAACGCTTCGGCCGGCTCGACATCCTGGTCAACAACGCTGGCATCCAGCATGTCGCGCCGATCGAGAGCTTTCCGCTCGAGAAGTGGGACGCCATCCTGGCGCTCAACCTGTCCGCCGCGTTCCATGCCATCCGCGCCAGCTTCGGGGCCATGAAGTCGCGCGGCTGGGGCCGCATCATCAACGTGTCGTCGGCCCACGGGCTGATCGCCTCGCCGTTCAAGTCCGCCTATGTCGCGGCCAAGCATGGCATCATCGGCCTCACCAAGACCGTGGCCCTGGAGGGCGCCGAGCACGGCATCACCGCCAACGCGATCTGCCCCGGCTATGTGTGGACGCCGCTGGTGGAGAAGCAGATCGACGACCAGGCCAAGGCGCACGGCATCTCGCGCGAGCAGGTGATCCGCGACGTGTTGCTGGCGCAACAGCCCAACAAGCGTTTCGCGCAGAGCACCGAGATCGGCGATCTGGCGGTGTTCCTGGCCACCGATGCTGCGCAATCCATCACCGGCACCGCGCTTCCCGTCGATGGCGGCTGGACCGCCCATTGAGGATGACCGCCATGGACAGCGCTCCCTTGAGCGAGCCGACCGCGCATGCGGGCACGGGCACGCGCGCCGAGGTCGAGGTGAAGAAGATCAACCTCGCCCTGCAGGGCGGCGGCGCCCATGGTGCCTTCGCCTGGGGCGTGCTGGATCGCCTGCTGGAGGATGAGCGCATCGAGATCGAAGGCATCTCGGCGACCTCGGCCGGGGCCATGAACGCGACGGTGCTGACCTACGGCTATGCCGCCGGCGGCCGCACCGGTGCGCGCAAGGCGCTGGAGGGGTTCTGGCGGCGGGTGGCGCATATCGCGGCGCTGTCGCCGTTCCAGGCGACCTGGCTCGACCGGCTGATGGGCAACAAGTCGCTGGAGAACTCACCGGCCTTCCTGTGGCTGGAAATGATGACGCGGATGGCTTCGCCCTACCAGCTCAACCCGGTCAACTACAATCCCCTGCGCGACGCGCTGGAGCAGAGCGTCGATTTCGACACCCTGCGTACGGAGCATCTGCCGATCCGGCTCTATCTCTCCGCCACCAACGTGCGCAGCGGCAAGGTGAAGATCTTCTGCGGCAACGACGTGACCGCCGACGCGGTGATGGCGTCCGGCTGCCTGCCGTTCCTGTTCCAGGCGGTGGAGATCGACGGCGAGCACTACTGGGACGGCGGATACATGGGCAATCCAGCCATCTATCCCTTGATCTATCATTGCGACAGCCGCGACGTCGTGGTCGTGCACACCAATCCGTTGCACCGCGACCAGGTGCCGACGACCGCCGGCGAGATCATGAACCGGGTCAACGAGATCAGCTTCAACTCGTCGCTGATGCGCGAGATGCGCGCCATCGGCTTCGTAACCAGGCTGATCGACGAGGGCAAAATGCAAGTGGACGGCATGAAGCGGATGCTGATCCACGCGATCTCGGCGGAGGATGTCATGGGCAGGCTCGGCGTGCTGTCGAAACTCAACGCCGATTGGGAGTTCCTGGCCGAGCTCAAGGAATCCGGCCGGGCCCATGCAGATGCCTGGCTGGCCAGCAACTACGAGTCCCTGGGCCGGGAATCCACCATCGACATCGCCAAGGCCTATCTCTGAGCGAACAGCCGCCCCGGCATATGCGCAGCCTGTCGGGGCGGTGACGGCGCGGCCGGCGGGATCACGTTTCACCCACGTCGATCCCGCTGGCCGTCTGCCAACCATATCGGGCCTGGCAACCGCCGATTCATGGTTAGCAATTCCTTAAAGCTTTTTCTCTTTCATCACACCCGAGGACGGCGAACTCCGCTGACCGCACGGCGACAGCTGTCGGCTACAGGTTCGCGTTCCATGGTTCGGCGGTAGAAACCAGCACCGCCCCTGGCTGCGACTCGGCGGATTCGTCTATCGTCGAGGCGCCATTGGGGGCGCTCGGGAGAGCAGATGATGAAGCGCTATTTGGTGATCGCGGCGGCGTTGTCGTGTTTGGCGACACCGAGCCAGGCGGGCCTCAACGAAGGAGTCGCGGCGGCCACCGCGGGCAACTACGCGCAGGCGGTTGCCGAGTTCGAGCCGCTCGCCAATGCCGGCGACCCTGCGGCGCAATACTATCTGGCCAAGCTCTATCTCGAAGGCCACGGCCCCAGCAACGACGTGCCGCGCGGCGTCGACCTGATGACCAAGGCGGCGAACGGCAAGTATCCCGAAGCCCAGGCGCAGCTCGGCCTGATGTACGCGATGGGCCTTGGGGTGAAGGTCGACAATGCCAAGGCCTATGACCTGCTGACCCAGGCGGTCACCGCGCTGCCCGACGGCACGCGGCGCGCCGTCGCCGTCGCCAATCGCGACGCCGTGCTGCAGCGCATGACGCCGGAACAGCGTGCTGCCGCCGGCGCCACGGCGATGCCGGCAGCGGATTCCGCCGCTGCGGAGGCTCCGGCCGCCGCGCCCACGCAGACCGCGACGACAACCCAGGACGCCGCCACCACCCCCGCGCCAGCCGCGACCGAGGCCACCCCTACGACGCCCGAACCGGCGGCCAAGCCGGCCGTCGTGGATAAGCCGGCGGAACCCGCGCCGACCCCGACTGCCGCCACCACCGCGGCCAAGCCGGCCGCGGACGCCACGCCCGAACCGGCGCCAAAGCCGGAACAGTCTGCCGACGCATCCACTGGCGCCGCAGCCCCCGCAGCCGAAACGCCGACAACCGAGACTCCTGCCGCCGAAGCGCCTGCCGTCGTCGACAGCGAACCGGAGCAGACGGCTTCCGTCGAGGTCCCGGCTGACGCGCCGCCGCCCGCCGCTGCGGAGAAGGCGAAGACTGGCGTGCGCATCCAGATGGCCTCGCTGCCCAGCGAGGATGCCGCCTGGAAGGAGTGGAAGCGGATCTCCAAGGAATTCGCCGACCAAGTGACCGGCCTGACGGCGAGCATCGAAACCGCCGATCTCGGCACCAAGGGCGTTTTCTATCGCCTGCAAGCCGGGCCCTTCGACACCCTCGCCGCGGCCAAGGATCGCTGCGGCAAGCTGAAGGAAGCCGGGCTCGACTGCCTGGTCGTCGGCAAGGAATAGGGCTGCGCCGCCGTCCGAAACGCCGGGCGCCATCGGAATCCCGGACTCCGGGGTCACGCGCTTGTGAGTCCCCTTGCCCGGTTTTCTGGGCCACTCTTCGCCGGTGATTGCCGCCCGGCGCCGGATCCCTCCCGGCCTGTCCGCGCGACAAGGCAATCTACTCGCGTTGTCATGCGGCGTGCTGCGGCGTCGCTGGTTCCTTGATCCAGAAGGAGTTCAGTCGATGAAGAGCACGTTATTCCTGGCTTCCGCCGTCGCCATGGCGATCTCCGGCCCGCTGATGGTGTCCGGCGCGGCGCAGGCCGCCGATAACGAGAAGTGCTACGGCGTTGCCGCCGCCGGGCAGAATGACTGCCAGACGGCCAACAATTCCTGCGCCGGCCAGGTTTCGGATGCCGGCCGCGGTGATGCCTGGATCTACGTCCCGGCCGGCACCTGCCAGAAGATCAACGGCGGCAGCCTGGAGCCCAAGCAAGGCTGAGCTCTCCCGATCGCATCGAACCGTGACCGGCGGGCCGATTGCCCGCCGGATTGCTTGATGCTGCGCCCATCGACCGGGGGATGCCATGCTGTTGACCGATGCCCGCCGCCTGGCGGATCGCATTCCAGAGGGCCTGCTTGCGCTGCTGTTCAGGATCTGCGTGTTCAGCGTGTTCTGGCGCGCCGGACTGCCGAAATGGCAGAACTGGGACCTGACCATCGCGCTGTTCCGGGACGAGTATCTCGCTTTCCTGCCCTTCCTGCCGGCGGCACCCATCGCCTATCTCGCCGGCACGCTTGAGATCGTCTGTTCCGTCCTGGTCCTGATCGGCCTGGGCACGCGCCTCGCTGCCCTGCCGCTGCTCGGCATGACCGCGTTCATCCAGCTTTTCGTGTACTGGACCTCCTGGCCGCAGCACATCCTGTGGGCGGCGATCCTGCTCTACCTCATCGCCCGGGGCGGCGGGTCATGGTCCTTCGACCGATTGCTGCTCCGCCTGGGAACGGCAGGAAAGGTTGATGCGCCGGAGGTATCGAATGGATAGGGACACGGCATTTCAGGGCGCGACTTCGGATCTCTAACTTGGCAAGTGGCGGCGGGCGCTTCCGATCCGCCTGCCGAAAATCATCCGCCATCCCAAGCTGAGGAGATCGACCCATGAAGACGTCCCTGATCCTGGCCGGCGCCGTCGCCGCCGCCTTGTCCGCCCCGCTGCTGACCAGCGCCGGCACCGCGACCGCCGCCGACAACGAGAAGTGCTACGGCGTCGCCGCTTCCGGCCAGAATGATTGCCAGTCCGCCAACAATTCCTGCGCCGGTCAGGTGACCGAGAACGGCCGCGCCGATGCCTGGATCTATGTGCCGAAGGGCACCTGCCAGAAGATCAACGGCGGCAGCCTCGAGCCCAAGCAGGGCTGATCGCGTACCGATCCCAGGCCGGGCGGCGGCGCCCCTCCCCGCCCGCCCGGCCGAAGATCCCCGAGACTTCGTCCACCCTGTCTTGCCGCCAGGTGATTTCTTGCCCACCAAGATCGATTTCCGCGATTGCGTGCACCAGGGAATCGCCGGCCCAACGCCGGACCACATCCTGGCCTCGATCCGTGCGGAATACTGCATGCCGCGCGACGGCCTGCCGGCCCTGCGCGGTGGCAAGCCCTTGGCGGCCCCGGCCATCCAGCTGGAGGATTTCGCCGCCCTGGCCCAGGCCCTGGGCCAGGAAGCCTTCCGGCAATTGATCGGCGACGTGCTGCGGCATCGCGATCCCGGTGCCACCCTGGCCCAGCTGCCGGACTTCCTCACCCGTCATCGCTACGGCCACGCGACGCCGGCGCTGATCGATCTGGCGCGGCTTGAGCGCGCGATCGCCGAATGCGAGCGGGCGCCGGTGGTCCAGAGCGTGGGCCTGTGCTGCCTGCCGCCGGAACTTGTCCGCGCGCATCCGGATCTCACACTGGCGCTCCATCCTGCCTGGCGGTGGCTCGACCTGGCGGCACCGGTGGACCGCTGGCGTGCGGCTTTGCTGCACGGCGCCGCCATGGACGATGCGCCGGCGCCGCGCCGCGTGCGGCTGCGGGTCCATCCGCGGCAGGACGGCGTTGCGGTGCACCGGCTGACCGCCGTCGAGTTCGCCTTCGAGACGGCCCTGCAAGGCGGTGCGTCGCTACGCCGGGCCGAGGCGGATGCCCGTGCCGCCGGTGCGGATGGCGCGGCTTTCGCCCCCCTCCGGCACCTGCAGACCCTGCTGCTGGCCGGCGCGGTCGTCGGCGCGCAGCTGCATCCGCACCAGGATGCCGCGCGGCCACGCGCTCATTCGACCGAGACCTCTTCCTCCTCCCCCGCCAATGAGGTGATGCCATGACCAGCCTGACCACCAACCTGACCGAACGCGCGGCGAAGCTGCGCGACCGCGCCAATTCCATCCCGCTGAGCGTGCCGGCGCTGCTGGCGCGGGCCGCCATCGCCACCATCTTCTGGCGCGCCGCCGCCACCAAGCTGGCGAATTTCGACCTCACCATCTCGCTGTTCCAGGACGAATACCTGCGCAACCTGCCGTTCCTGCCGGCGGCGCCCATGGCCTATCTCGCCACCGCGACGGAAATCAGCATGCCGGCGCTGATCCTGGTGGGTCTGTTCACCCGGCTCGCCACGCTGCCGCTGTTCGGCATGGCGTTGTTCATCCAGGTCTTCGTCTATCCGATGAGCTGGCCGGACCACCTGGTCTGGGTCACCCTGCTCAGCTTCCTGCTGGCGCGCGGCCCGGGCGTGGTGTCGCTCGACGCCCTGATCGGCCGCAGGCTCGGCGCGATGCCGATGTCGGCGCGCGCCTGACGCAGGCGCGGATTTGCCAGCCGGCGCGGGGGCCGTCATCATGGACAGCGGCATGATGGATTCGACCAACAGCGCGGCGACCCCGCAGGCTGGCGCCCGGCACGGGGCGGAAACGCCCCGCGCGGCCCGCCCCGCTGTCGCGGTCCCGCGGGTGCTGATCCTGGGCGCCGGTTTCGGCGGCCTGTCCGCGGCCAAGGCGCTCAAGGACGCACCCTGCGACGTCGTCGTCATCGACCGCCGCAACTACCACCTGTTCCAGCCGCTGCTCTACCAGGTGGCGACGGCGGCGCTGTCGCCGGCCGACATCGCCAGCCCGATCCGCTCGATCCTCAGCCGGCAACGCAATGCCCGGGTGCTGATGGCGCGGGTGACCGGCATCGATGCCGAGCGGAAGCAGGTGCAGCTCGAAGGCGGCCGGACCGAGCCCTTCGACTACCTGGTGGTGGCGACCGGCGCGCGGCACGCCTATTTCGGGCAGGACCAGTGGGAGCAGTTCGCGCCCGGCCTGAAGAAGATCGACGACGCCACCGACATCCGGCGTCGTGTCCTGCTGGCCTTCGAACATGCGGAATCCGCGACCGATCCCGAGGAGCGCCGCGCGCTGCTGACCTTCGTGGTGATCGGCGGCGGCGCCACCGGCGTGGAAATGGCCGGCGCCATCGCCGAACTGGCGCACTGGGCGCTGGCGGACGATTTCCACGCCATCGACCCCACGCTGGCGCGCATCGTGCTGATCGAGGCCGGGCCGCGGCTGTTGCCGGCCTTTCCGGCGGACCTGTCCGAGCATGCGCGCCAGGCCCTGGTGAAGCTCGGCGTCGAGGTGCAGCTGGGCCGCGCCGTCGAGCAATGCGACGCCACCGGAGTGAAGCACCGCGACGAGCGCATCCCCGCCCGCACCATCGTCTGGGCCGCCGGCGTGCAGGCCTCGCCCGCCGCGAAGTGGCTGAAATGCGAGAAGGACCGCGCCGGCCGCGCCATCGTCGGCGGCGACCTCTCGGCGCCCGGGCATCCCGACATCTTCGTCATCGGCGACACCGCAGCGGTCAGCGACGCCAAGGGCAAGCCGGTACCCGGCATCGCGCCGGCGGCCAAGCAGATGGGCCGCCATGTCGGCCGCCTGCTGGCGGCGCGCCTGCGCGGCAAGGCGAAACCGGCCCCGTTCCGCTACCATCATGACGGTTCGCTCGCCACCATCGGGCGCAACGCGGCGATCGCCGATTTCGGCTGGATCAGGCTGAAAGGCCGCCTTGCCTGGTGGCTCTGGGGCATCGCCCACATCTATTTCCTGATCGATTTCCGCGGCCGCCTGGTGGTGGCGCTGCAATGGCTGTGGTCGTATCTGACCTATCGCCGTGGCGCCCGGCTGATCACCGGCGGCGAGGGCGATGCCTGATTCCGGGAAACCTGCTCTAGTTTTCCCGCGCCCAGGCGACCAGCTTGCGCAGGAATATCTGGCCGGCCTCCATCTGTGAAATCTCGATGAATTCGTCCGGCTGATGCGCCTGGGCGATCGAGCCGGGGCCGCAGACGATGGCGGAAAGCCCGGCCTCCTGGAACTGGCCGGCCTCGGTCGCGAAGGCCATGCCGATCGTCTCGTTGGCTCCGGTCAGGAACTTGACCAAAGCCTCGGCGGCGCCGTCCTTTTCCTCGGTCAGCGGCGGCACGCGGACGCGCGGCCGGGTGACGATGGCGGCCTCCGGCGCCACGCGGCGCAGCTTCGGCAGCACCTGCTCGGCGACGAAGCGCTCCAATCGCGGCAGCACCAGCAACGCCGGGTCGTCGCCCGGCGTCGCGCGGAAATCCCACTGCACCTCGCAATGCCGGGCGATGATGTTGATGGCGGTGCCGCCGCCGATGCGGCCGACATTGATGGTCGAATAGGGCGGCTCGAAATTGGCGTCCTGCCGCCCGCGCTCGCGCAGCTCCTCGGCGATGCGCTCCAGCTCGCCGACGATCGCGGCGGCGGCGGCGATGGCATTGGCGCCCTTGTGCGTCTGGCTGGAATGGGCGTCGCGCCCGGTCACCTCGGTCTCGAAGGAGTAGCAGCCCTTGTGCCGCGTGCCGAGGCGCATCGAGGTCGGCTCGCCGATGATGGCGAGGCTGGGCTTGGGGAAGCGCCGGCCAAGTTCGGCGATCATGCTGGGAGCGCCGAGGCAGCCCAGCTCCTCGTCATAGGAGAAGGCGAGATGGATCGGCGTCTTCAACGGCCGCTCCAGCATCTCCGGCACCAGCGCGAGGGCCAGCGCGATGAAGCCCTTCATGTCGCAGGTGCCGCGGCCGTAGAGCTTGCCGTCGCGCCGATGCAGCTCGAACGGAGCGCTGGTCCAGGGCTGGCCTTCGACCGGCACCACGTCGGTATGGCCGGAGAGCACGATGCCGCCCGGCCGATCGGGACCGATGGTGGCCCACAGATTGGCCTTCGGCTGTCCGTCGGGCGCCGGCACCAGGTGCGAGGCGATGCCGAGATCGGCGAGGTAGTCGCGGATCCACTGGATCGCCGCCAGGTTGCTCTGCGCCGAAACCGTCGGAAAGCCGATCAGCCGCTCCAGGATCGCGATTGCCTGGTCCATGCGCCTAGCCTCGCCAGAAGGTCGGGCTGAACAGCACCAGCACCGTGAGCAGTTCGAGCCGCCCCAGCATCATCGCCGCGGTCAGCAGCCATTTGGCGCCGTCCGGCAGACTGGCGAAATTGCCGGCCGGTCCGATGATCGGGCCGAGGCCGGGGCCGACATTGCCGAGCGCCTGCGCCACGCCGGAGAAGGCCGTCACCATGTCGACATTGAAGGCGGCGACGCCGAGGCCGAGCACCGCCGCCGCCATCAGGTAGAGCACGACGAAGCCGATGACGGAGCGCACGATCTCGTCCGTCACCGGGACGCCGTTATAGGTCGGCAGCAGGACGCGATGCTGGTGCACCAGGGATCGCACCTGCCACTTGGCGAAGGAGCCGAGGATGCAGAAGCGGAACACCTTGATGGCGCCGGCGGTCGAGCCGGTGCAGCTGCCGATGAACAGCAGGATCATGCACAAGGTCACCGGAAAAGTGCCCCAGAGCGAGTAGTCCTCGGCGACGAAGCCGGTGGCGGTGCCGAGCGAGACGACCACGAAGGTCGAGGAGCGGATGGCGCTCTCGATATCGCGGCCATTGACGCCGACCTGCCACGCCGTCAAGGCGAGCGAGCAGGCGGCGAGATAGCCGACGAACCAGCGCGTCTGCGTATCCCGCGCCATCGATCGCCAGTCGCCATGCCAGACGGCGCGCGCCATCAGGGTGAAGGTCAGGCCGCCGGTGAACATGAAGAACGTGGCGATCCATTCGATGGCCGGGCTGTGGTAGTAGCCGAGCGAGGCGTCCTTGGTGCCGAAGCCGCCCGTCGCGAGCGCCGCCATGGCGTGGCACACGGAATCGAACAGCGGCATCCCGGCGATGGTGAAAGCCACCGCGCAGAGCAGGGTCAGCACCGCGTAGATGCTGAAGATCTCCCAGGTCACTTCGCTGGCCCGGGCGCGGATCTTGTCCGACTTGTCGGAGGATTCGGTGCGGAACAGCTGCATGCCGCCGACGCGCAGATAGGGCAGCATCATCACCGCCAGCACGATGATGCCTATGCCGCCGACCCAATGCAGCATCGCCCGCCACAGCAACAGCCCGTGCGATTCAAGATCGAGCCCCACCATCACCGTCGAGCCGGTGGTGGTAAGGCCCGACATCGCCTCGAAATAGGCGTCGGTGAAGCTGAGCCTGGCGTCGGAGAGCATCAGCGGCAGCGCCGAGAAGGCGCAGACGACGATCCAGGTCAGCGTGGTGAGCAGGAAGCCTTCGCGGCGCCCGATGACCGGCTTGCGCTTGGTGCGGAAGGCCAGGATCATCGCCCCGCCGGCGCCGCCGGTGAGCGCCATGCCGGCGACGAAGGCCGTCCAGTTGCCGTTGCCGGTGACGAAGTCCGCCAGGGCCGGCAGCGCCATCAAGGCGGCGATGCCGGCCAGGAACGTGCCCAGCGCATAGAGGATCGAATGATGATCCGGCCACGACATCGGCTGCGGTCCCAGGCCCGTTGCGCGGTCAGGAGCTCGAGGCCACGGTCGCCGGCGGCAAGCCGATGATCGCCAGGAATTCGCGCCGGGTCGACGGATCGCTGCGGAAGGCGCCGAGCATGCGGCTGGTCACCATCGAGGTGCCGGGCTTGTGCACGCCGCGCGTGGTCATGCACTGATGCGCCGCGTCCACCACCACGGCGACGCCGCGCGGCTGCAGCACCTCCTGCAGGGTGTTGGCGATCTGCGCCGTCAGCTTCTCCTGGATCTGCATGCGCTTGGCATAGCAGTCGAGCAGGCGGGCGAGCTTGCTGATGCCGACCACGCGATGGCGCGGCAGATAGGCGATATGCGCCCGCCCGATGATCGGCGCCAGGTGATGCTCGCAATGGCTTTCGAAGCGCATGTCCTTCAGCACGATCATCTCGTCGTAGCCGTCGGTCTCCTCGAAGGTGCGCTTCAGGATCGCCTCGGGGTCCTGGTCGTAGCCGGAGAAGAATTCGCGGTAGGCACGCGCCACCCGGTCCGGGGTGCCGAGCAGGCCCTCGCGCGTGGGGTCGTCCCCGGCCCAGCGGATGAGCGTGCGGATGGCTTCCTCCGCATCCGCCTGGCTCGGCCGCCTGGCTGCGAGGGCGCCGGCCCGGCGCTTGCCGCGCTTCGGGGGCTTTGCCGCGCTGGTGATCTTCGACTTGGCCAAAATGCTGTTCCTTCTGCGAAACGCTGCGCCGCGATCCGTGCGATCAGTTGAGCTTCACCGGCTGGTACGGGCTGTCGAGGGAGAAGGCGGGCACATCCACCTCGAACTTCTCGCCCGACTGGCTTTCCATCTGGTAGGTGCCGACCATGATGCCCGAAGGGGTCGGCAGCGGCGTGCCGCTGGTATATTCGTAGCTCTCGCCCGGGCCCAGCACCGGCTGCTCGCCGACCACGCCGGCGCCGCGCACTTCCTGTACCCGCCCCATCGAATCGGTGATCCGCCAATACCGCGTGCGCAGCTGCACCGTGTCGTCACCGTGGTTCTCGATGCGGATGTGGTATTTCCACACGTAGTGGGATTCCTCCGGCGAGGACTGATCGTCCAGGTAGGTCGGCATCACCGTGATGGTGATTGAGCGCGTCGTCTGCGTGTACATGTCCGGCCAATGGGAAGCGGCGCTGGTTGCGGGCCGCGGTGTTTCGGGCAATCGGGCTGGGCCGCGATCGCGACCATCCGGCGGGGATTCTATCGGCAACGCGCCCCAACGCAACCATCAAACGGGGCTGCGCCGTCAGTCGGCCCATAGCGGGCAAAGCGCGCTTTCGGGCAATGAAGCGCTGCCGGCAAAGAGAAGCGGCGCCGGATTGCTCCGGCGCCGCAAGCACTCAACTTAGACTAACCAACCAGGCCGATTACTGGATGATGATTTCGGCGCGGCGGTTGGCCTGCTCCTTCACACCGTCCGCGGTCGGCACGGCGTTCTCCGACTCGCCCTTCCAGGCGGTCGTGATCGCGTCGGCCGGGATGCCACCGGCGATCAGCGCTTCGCGGACCGCATCAGCGCGGCGCTCGGAGAGCTTCTCGTTGTAGGCATCGGAACCGGCACGGTCGGTGTGACCGGTGACGGAGATGGCGGAGGCCTTGTTCGCGTTGAAGTCCGCGATCACCTGGTTGATGACGGCCTGCGCCGCATCGTTGATGTTCGACTTGTCGAAGTCGAACAGCACCAGATAGACCGCCGGAGCCGGGGCCGGGGCGACCGCGGCCGGCTGCTCCATCTCAGCCAGCGCGGCGAGCAGTTCGTCGCGGCAAGCGGAGATATGGTCTTCTTGGAAATTCTCTTCCTGCTGTTCCAGCCAGCAGTCGAAACGGCTTTGCGCGCGCGCGGCGATTTCCGGCTTGTTGTCGCGAGCGCCGCCGTCGAGCGCCGCCAGCAGGCGGACGCGGACGTCGTTGATCTCCGACAGAGAATCTTCCGGCAGGTCGCGGTTCACGGGATCTTCCGGCAGCACAACTTCGCCACCAGCGGCAGCGAGGCCACGACGCGCGTAGTAACCGGCATCCCGCCAATCGAACATCTCATCGGCTTCGAAGACCGCGAGATCGCGATATTCCTTGGTCAACGCCTGAGTGAAAGCGGTACCGCCGCTCGGCTCAGTCGTACGGATACGCTGCAGGTCGGAAGTGCAGGCGGCGAGAACGCCCAGCGCGCCGACAACCCCCAGGATCTTTAAAAGTTTCATTTTCGCTCCTCGCTTGTCCTTCGTTGACCCAGCAACCGATGACGGACAGCGCCGCATCAGCCGTCTGGCTAAGACGATCATCGGAATGCCAAAGATGACAGGTGTTGCTTCGGTGCCATCCCCAGTGACGTCGACATCGCGCCGACACGGAATAAACTATAGGAAAGCGTTTGGTTCCTGTCAAAAACAGAAGAATTGCAATTAACTAATTCAAACGGCTTTGTGCTGTGGCTGCAACTCCACTATTTGCCCGCCCGGCGCCACGTCGCTTGGGTCATGGCTGACTAGAAGTACCGGCAAATGTTCGGCGCTTTGGAAGACCAGCGACCGGAAACGGTCTCGGAGCGACACATCCAACTTCGAAAACGGCTCGTCCAATAACAATGCCTTGGGCTGCGATAACAAGATCCTAAGCAGCGCCACCCGTGCCCGCTGCCCGCCGGAGAGCGTCGCCGGGTCGCGGTCGACAAAACCCGCCAGTTCTACACGTTCCAGGGCCGCGATTATTTCCCGCCGCCGCTCGTGACCGATAGCCGCAGGGGGCAGGCCGAAGCCCAGATTCTCGCCCACGGTCATATGGGGGAACAGCAGATCGTCCTGGAACAGGATGCCGAGGCGGCGTCGATTCGGCGGCAAGTCGCGCAGGGAGCGGCCGTCCAGCAGCACTTCGCCGCCGCCTTCGAGCCCCTCCGGCAGCATTCCGGTCAGCCAGGCCAGCAGGCTCGACTTGCCGCTGCCCGAGGGCCCCATGATGGTCACCGGGCGTCCCGCTGTGACGGTCAGGCTGAGCGGCGCGAACAACGGCGCCCCGCCGCGGCGGATCACCACGTCCCGCAGCTCCAGGCCACTCATGTCATCACCGCGAAACGATGCCGGCGCGCGAGGCCGGCGGCGACGATGAAGCCGAGCCAGATCGCCGCCGCCTGGATCGTGCCGTAGACGCCGGTGATGCGCCGGTCGCCGCCGGCGGAGAGCGCGATCGCCTCGGTCGCCAGGGTCGCGATGCGGCCCCCGCCGGCGAGGATCGTGGGCAGATAGAGCGACAGGCTGACCGCGAAGCCGAGGGCGGCGGCGAAGGCCAGCGCCGGCAGCAGCAGCGGCAGCCGCACCCGCAGGAGCACCCGCAGCGGCGGCGCGCCCAGGCACAGCGCCGTGCGCTCGTAGCGCGGATCGAGCCTCGCCCACGGCCCCGCCAGGGCCAGCAGCACATAGGGAAAGACGAAGACGAAATGGCACAGCGCGACCGGCACCCAGCCGCCGCCGATGCCGATCACCAGCAGCAGGATCTGCACCCCCATGAGAAAGGCCAGGTCCGAAACCAGCAGGGGCAGCATCACCGCCCCGCGGCCCGCGGCGGCGAAATCCGGGCCGTCGCCACCGCGCCGCGGCTCCAGGCTGAGCCAAGCCACCGCCGCCAGCAGCGCGCCGGCGCTGACCGCCGCGGCGATGCCGAGGCTGTTGACGAGCGGCCAGGACAACCCCTGTGCCGCGCGGCTCCAGGCCGCCAGGCTGCAGCATTGCGGCCAGGCCTCGGGGAAACGCCAGCCGGTCGCGAAAGACCACAGCGGCAGAGCCAGGATGGCCAGCGCGGCCAGCAGCACCGCCAGCACAGCCGCCGCCTCCGCGACGCAGCCGAGGCCGAGCAGGACCGGCGACGGGTCGCGCCGGCCGTCGGCCAGGAACCGCCGCAGCCAGCGGCCAAGGACTAGTTCCAGGCCGCGCCACGCGGCCAGTGCGCCGACCACCACCGCCAGGTGCGTGAGCGCCAGGGCGGCGGCGGGAAAGCGGCGGGCGAGATCCGGGTCGCGGCCGAGGTCGAGGGCCAGCACCGCCAGGCTCGGCGGCGCGCTCGGCCCCAGCACCAGGGCCATGTCGACCGCCGACAGGCCATAGGCCAGCACCGCATAGAGCGGCAGGCGCATCAGGGGATAGAGCCGGGGTGCCACCAGCTTCAGCCAGGCCGCGCCGGTGCCGTAGCCGAGGCTGGCGCCCAGATGCAGGGTCGCCGCCGGCGCCAGCTGGCGCAGCCCGGCGAGGGCGGCGAAGAACAGAAACGGCGTCTCCTTCAGGACCAGCCCGAGGGCGAGGCCGAGCCCCCAGGGGTCGCGCAGGGTGAGCAGATCCGGCGGCTGTTCGATCGGGACGGCGAGGGCCGCCAGCCGCACCAGCCAGCCGGAAGGCGACAGCAGGAAGGCGAGCCCGATGGCGAAGGCGGCATGCGGTGTCGCCAGCAGCCAGGACAGGATCGCGGCAAGCACGCGCGGCAGGCCCTTCCTGACCCCGCCATCCGGCGCCAGCCGCGCGGCCATGAACAGGGCGAGGGCCAGCGCGGCCGGGGTCGCCAGGAAACCCGAGATCAGGGTCGCTCGCAGCGCCGCCGGCAGCCCTGGCACGTCGGCAAGGGCGCGCCAGGGATGGAGCGACCAAGTGTGACCGCCCAAGGCGGGGAAATAGCCGAAAGCCGGCAGCAGCGTGAACAACAGCCCGCAGGTGACCGGCAGCAGCGGCAGGATCACCAGCAGGGCCCATGATCCGCGCAACCCCGACCCGCGCAGCCCCGACCCGCGCGGCCCTGACCTGTGCTGCCGCGCCGCGCGCCCGGCATCGCCGCCTGTCAGGCTCACGTCGCGTAACGCTCCGCCCAGCCCTGCTCCAGCGCGCGCACCCAGCTTGGATGCGGCTCCGGCAAGGGGCGTCCGAGCTCGTCGGGCGCCGGCGTGGCCACGCCGCGCGGCAAGTCGTCGAACAGCTTGCGCTGCTCCGGCGACAGCGTGGCGAGCGACAGCACGGTCGGGTCGCCCCAGATTGCGGCGTCCTCCTTGCGCGCCTGCGCCTCGGGCGACAGCAGGAAGTTCGCCACCGCCATGGCGCCTTCCTTGGCCGCGGCATTGAACGGGATGGCGACGAAATGGGTGTTGCCGATGCTGCCGGCATTGGGCACGAAAGGCCGCACGGTGTCGGGCAGCAGGCCCTGGGCGATGGCCGAGGAGGCATCGCCCGGATTGAAGGCGAAATAGATGTCCGTCTCGCCGTCCGACACCGCCTGACGCATTTCGGCGCTGCTCTTGGGGAAGGTCCGTCCGCCGCGCCACAGCAGGGGATGCAGGCGGTCGAGATAGTCCCAGAGCGGCGCCATCGCCATGGCGGCGCGATCGCCCGCCGGCGACAGCGCCGCGGTCGGGTCGGCGGTGGTTTCGTAGAAGGCCTGCTTCAGGAACGTGGTGCCGAGAAAATCCGGCGGCGCCGGATAGGTGAAGCGGCCCTCGTTCTCCTGCGCCCAGCGCCACAGTTCCGCCATCGAGCGCGGCGGCGTCGGCACCCGCGCGCTGTCATAGAAGAACACCAGCTGCGCCATGCCCCAGGGCGCTTCCAGCCCCGCGGTCGGGATGGTGAAATCCACCACCGTGGTCGGCTTCTCGTACTGATCGACGTAGCGCATGTTGGGCAGCAATTCGGTGAACGGCCCGTACAGCAAACCCTGCGCCTTCAAGGTCGCGAAATTCTCGCCATTGATCCAGATCAGGTCGACGCTGCCGCCGGTCGCCTGCCCGGCGGCCTTTTCCGCGACGATGCGGGCCACCGCCTCGGCGGTGTCGGCAAGCTTCACGTGGCGCAGCGTCACGTCGTGACGCCCGACGATTTCGCCGGCGGCCCAGCCGATGTAGTCGTTGATGCGTTGGTCGCCGCCCCAGGCGTTGAACTGCACGACCTGGCCGGCGGCGGCGGCGAGCACCTCGTCCCACGCCGCTTCGTCGGCTGCGCTGGCGCGCTGCGCCATCAGGCCGCCGAGCCCGGCGGTCAGTCCAAACCCGGAGATCCGGAATCCGGCCGCCATCCAGGCGCCGGATCGCAGCAGGTCGCGTCGCGACCAAGAGCCGTTTCGTTGCAAGCGTGTTCTCCACTCCGTTGGAGACGATCTCGCCCCCGACTCTATGGCGCAGCGCCCCGGAGACTATGACGCACCGCACAGGCTGCCAAGGCCGCCGCGCGAAGCGGCGCAATGGCTTGCGGGCCGCTTGAATCCCCGTGCCGCGCCGGCCTATAAAGAGCCGTCTCATGGCCGGAGCGCGGGTGTAGCTCAGCGGTAGAGCATCGGCTTCCCAAGCCGAGGGTCGCGGGTTCGAACCCCGTCGCCCGCTCCAGGCCCCTTCCATTTTTCATCACGCCGGTGGACGAAGCACCCTCGGATGTACGCTTCGGGAATTGTCCGACCAATGCAGATGCGGGACGGACGGCGCCGGCGGAATCGTCCACAGGATATCCACAAAGAGACCGTCTGGTCCGGGGATAAAACAGCCGCGAAATCGGGTCCTTCGACCGTTCGGTCAGGCTTTGGCATTGAGTGCCGATTCAATGCGGCGCGCCGACTCTTTTCGGTTGTCATGGGCGCTCTGCTTCGGCATCATCCAGCCCACTTTAAGAAGCAGCAAAAAATCTTCAGGGGTTGGCACGCGTGCGGGAAGTTGCAAGCGTCGAGGAGCTTTCCTCGGCCATCGGCAAAGAACTGTACGGATATTGGCTGCGCACGCGCGGGCAGCGGCTGATGCCTTCGCGCGCCGACATCGAGCCCGCCGAACTGAAGCGCATCCTGCCCTGCATCATGCTGTCGAAGATCGAGCCGGATCCGTGGCGCGTCCGCTACACCCTGGTCGGCACCCGCTGCGTCGCCAATGCCGGGATGGACTATACCAACCGGTATCTCGACGAGATCGATTTCGGCTGCGACTTCGACACCGACTGGCTGAAGGTCTACCGCACCTTGTGCCAGGAGCGGCGGCCGGTCATGGGCCTGGTGAAGACCGCGCTGAAGGACGGCCGCGTCTGCGAACTGGCCGAAGTGCTGCTGCCGCTCTCCGATGACGGCACGACCGTCACCCATTGCATCGGCATTGAGGACGCCAAGCTGGGCCTGCTCGACGTCGCCGATCTGATGCCCGCGCGCCACTTGATGCGGCAGAGCGCCTGACGCGTTGCCGCTTCGGCGGCGCCCGCCCCTCTTCAGTCCGTCTCGCCTATTCCGCCGCGGCGCGCTTGTGCTGGCGCGGGCGCGCCACCGGGCCGTTCTCGGTCAGGTGGATATGCGTCAGCGTGCGCTCGGCGTGAGCGAGCCGCCAGGACAGCATCTTCTGCGCATAGCGCGCGACCACCGGCGCCATCGCCGGATCCTCGGCCAGGTTGTTCATCTCCCAGGGATCGGCCCGCATGTCGAACAGCAGCGGCGGCAGCTTGGCGAAGTGCACGTACTTGTACTGTTTGTCGCGGATCGCGGCATAGCAGCAATGGTCGGAGGCGAGGCCCAGCGCCTGTTCCGGATGCTGGCCGGGGATGTCGCGGAAGTCGTGCTCGAAATGCACCTCCTGGCGCCAGTCGCGCGGGCCCGGCCCTTCCAGGAAGGGCAACAGCGAATGGCCGTCGCATTGCTGCGGCAGGTCGAGGCCCAGCCAGTCGAGGATCGTCGGCATGACGTCGATCGCCTCGGTGAAGGCGTCGAACTTGCGGCCGCGGGTCGCGTCGGCCTTCTGGCGCGGGTCGCGGATGATCAAGGGGATGCGGAAGGACTGGTCGAAATAGATCTCCTTGCCCCAGGCATAGTGGTCGCCCAGCATCTCCGCGTGGTCGCAGGTGAAGATGATCAGCGTGTTGTCGTATTCGCCGGTCTCCTTCAGGTGCGCCACGATGCGCCCGATCTGGTCGTCGACCTGGGTGATCAGGCCGTAATAGGTCGCGCGCATCTGGCGCAGCTCGAGCTCGTCCATCTCGATCAGATCGTTCGGATTGTGCTCGTCATAGCCGTTGCGGCCACGCAGGCGCGACAACTTGTAGGCGAGGAACGGGTGCTGGCGCCCCTCGGCGTCCGGGGTCGGCGCCCGATGCGGCAGTTCGACGTCCTTCGGATGGTACATGAGGTTGTAGGGCTCCGGCGCGATGATCGGCGGATGCGGCCGCAGGAACACGACATGGGCGAACCAGTTCTGGTCGCGCCGCACCGAGGCCCAGTTGATGAAGCTGTCGGCGATGAGCTTGGTCTCGCAATCCTCGGCCGAGAAGATGGTCGGGATCGAGCGGAAGCCGCGATCCGGCGCCTTCTGGTAGCCGGGACGCGGCTTGAACAGGTCGTCGCGGGTCGGGATGTCGTAGCCGCGCCGCCGCAGCTCCGCGATCCACGCCGCCTTGTGCTCCGGCAACAGCAGGCCGATGGAGAAGCCCGGCATCGGGCCCTCGTAGGTTTTCAGCGCGGGGTCGTTGGCGTCGCGCTGCCGCGGATCGGCGCTGGTGTCGGTATAGCCGAACAGCGTCGGCTCCATGCCCGCCCGGCGCGCCTCGAGGGCGATGTTGGTGTGGCGCGCATCGAGCGGCGTGCCGTTGCGTCCCGAGCGGTGGTTCATGAGGTAAAGCCCGGTCAGCAGCGAGGTGCGCGACGGCCCGCAGGGCGTGCACTGCGTGTAGTGGTTGGTGAAAGCGGCCCCCTCGGCGAGCAGGGCGTCGAGATTGGGCGTCTTCACCACCCGATGGCCAAGAGCGGACAGGCATTCCGCGCGCCACTGGTCGGCGGCGATGAACAGGACTTTGCGTGGACGAGCAGATGTGGCAGTCATGATGCGGTTCCGTTGCGTTTCCCTTGCATGCCGAGGCGTTCAGACGAGCGGGCTGGGTCGCGGGGATTCATGGCAGGTCGTTGCTCCGCCCGGATTCACGCGATCGCCGATTCGATTCCGTACGCCATGGCCAGACGTCAATGTCGTGACTCTGGCATGAATTTTCCATTTTATGACAAGCTTTGCAAAAGAAATGTTGAATCCCAACATTTCGAATGTTAGCTTTTTCGTCGACAGGGGAGTGGGGACATACCCTTCCGGGCCAGTTCCGGCCAGGCACGTGGCTGGCGGCGCAGACCGCCACCCGGGCCATTGGCCAGGTGCTTCCGGCATCGACAGGGATTGATCCTGGCGCGGATTGATCCAGCTCCGGATCGATCCAGATCGGGATTGCTCCGGATTGGGCGCCGCGTGACGCCTTGCTCCCCGGCCAATGCGCCGGTGCGGCCCAGCCGCGCCGGACCGGAGCAGGAGACCGAATGACCACGCTGCGGCTCACCGGCATCACCCGCTTTTTCGACGGCACGCTTGCCGTGGACGACGTCAACCTGGACGTGGCCGATGGCGAATTCCTGACCCTGCTGGGACCGTCGGGCTGCGGCAAGACCACGACACTCCGCATGGTCGCCGGCTTCATCGTGCCCGATCGCGGCGACATCTGGTTTGGCGAGCGGCGCATGACCGAGGTGCCCCCGCACAAGCGCAACACCGCGATGGTGTTCCAATCCTACGCCCTGTTCCCGCATATGAGCGTCGCCGACAACGTCGGCTTCGGCCTCAGGATGCGCAAGACCGACCCGGCCGAGCGCGCCACGCGCATCGCCGAGGCGCTGGAGATCGTCGGCTTGACCGGCCTGGAGAAGCGTCGCCCCGGCCAGCTCTCCGGCGGCCAGCAGCAGCGCGTTGCCCTCGCCCGCGCCATCGTCACCCGGCCGGACGTGCTGTTGTTCGACGAGCCGCTGTCCAACCTCGACGCCAAGCTGCGCGAGAAGGTGCGCCACGAGATCCGCGAGCTGCAGACCCGCCTCGGCATCACCGCGATCTACGTGACCCACGACCAGGACGAGGCTCTGGTCATGTCCGACCGCATCGTGGTGATGAACAGGGGCCGCATCGAGCAGATCGGCGTGCCGGCCGAGATCTATCGCCGGCCGAAGACCGCCTTCGTCGCCGATTTCCTCGGCCTCGCCAACATCGTCGAGGGAACCCTCGAAGGCGAAGGCCGGGTGATGACGCCGCTGGGCGCGCTCCGCGTCGCCGACACCGCCGGCATCCGCGCCAACCCGGTGAAGATCTGCTGGCGGCCGGAGGACATGAAGCTCGCCGCCTCGGGCCAGGAGAACCGGATTTCCGGGGTCGCCCGCCAGGTGATCTTCCGCGGCCACGTGACCGAGGTGCGGCTGGAGGTCAATGGACAGAGCCTGCGGGTGCAGGTCGACAGCGACCGGCAGATCCGCGAGGGCGACACCCTCACCTTCGGTCTCGCCGCCGACCGCATCCGGGTGCTGGCCTGATGCAGACCCGGCTCGGCATCTGGTTGCTGATCCTGCCGGGCGCCGGCTTCATCGCGCTTTTCCTCGGCATCGCCCTGGGCATGACCGTGCTGCAGAGCTTCGGGCTGCTCACCTTCGTCCGGCCGTCCAGCTTCACCTGGGAGTTCTGGATTTCGCTGGCCGACCGGCAGTTCCTCGATTCCTTCCTGTTCTCGCTCCGCGTCGGCCTCGGCAGCGCGTTCTTGACCCTGCTGCTGGCCTATCCGCTGGCGCTCTATCTGCGCCGCCGCGCGGCCGGCGCCTGGATGCTGGGCGCCATCCTGAAGGTGCCGCTCTTCGTGCCGGCGCTGGTCGCGGCCTTCCTCATTCTCAACGTCATGGCGTTCCACGGCGTCCTCAACGGCGTGCTGCTGTGGCTGGGCCTGATCGCCAAGCCGGTGCGCATGCTGAACGACCAGTTCGGCTGGGGGGTGCTGGCGATCCAGGTGTGGAAGAACCTGCCGTTCCAGATGGTCATCATCGCCTCGGTGCTCGCCTCCATCCGCAACGACCTCGAGGATGCGGCGCGCAATCTCGGCGCCAATTGGTGGCGTGTCATCTGGCACGTCATCCTGCCGCTGTCGATTCCCGGGCTGCTGATCGCGGTGGCGCTGGTCTTCATCATGACCTTCGGCGATTTCGCCATCACCAAGATCGCCGGGCCGGTCTACCCCTCCTCGCTCTCGGTGCTGATGCACACCAGCGCCTTCACCCTCGGGGACTGGAACAAGGCCGCCTGCATCGGCGTGGTCATCATCGTCGCCTCGCTGCTGTTCGTGGCGCTCTATGCGCGCATGGCGCGGCTGCTGCAGGGGGCGCAGCCATGACCGCCGCCGCGCTCGCCGCCCCGCCGCGCCGCCGGCGGATGTCGCTGCCGCTGTTCCTGTCGGCGATCGTCGTGGCGCTGCTGCTGCTGTGGACCGGCGTCCCGCTGATCATGGCGGTGCTGTGGTCGCTGGTCGACCCGGACAATCCCTGGTCCTATCCGGATTTCCTGCCGCCCGCTTTGTCGCTGGCGCAGTGGGAGCACGTCTTCACCTATTCCAGCATCGGCCGCGCGGTCGCCACCAGCTTCACCATCGCGCCGCTCGCCACCATCCTCTCCTTCATCCTGTCGGCGCCGACCGCCTATGCGCTGGGCCGCCTGAAGTTCCGCGGCCGCGAGGCGCTGAAGGTGCTGATCCTGCTGCCCATCGTGCTGCCGGGCATGGTGGTGGCGCTGTTCCTCAGCCGCGTCTTCGACCTGTTCGGCCTGTCGCAGAGCCTGTTCGGGCTGGTCGTCGGCCACACCCTGCTCTCCATGCCCTTCATGCTGCGCATCCTGGCGACGAGTTTCGAGGCCATCCCGCAGGACATGATCGACGCGGCGCGCAATCTCGGCGCCGGCAAGCTCGCGCTGCTGCGCCATGTGCTGGCGCCGATGGTGCTGCCCGGCCTGTTCGCCGGCTCGATCTTCACCTTCATCACCAGCCTGGAAGAGTTCAACCTCACCTTCGTCATCGGCACGCCGAGCTACGAGACCATCCCGACCGTTCTGTTCGGCTATCTCGGCTACCACTTCATCCGCACCAATGCTGCGGTGGTCTCCATCATCCTGATGGTGCCGAGCGTTTTGTTGCTCTTCCTCGCCGAGCGCTACCTGAAGACCGATTATCTGTCATCGGCCTTCGGCAAGATGTGACCACAACATGCAACCAAGGAGGCCCAGCATGAATTCGAGCATGGATCGCAGAACATTCGGCGTCGCCCTCGCCGCCCTGATGGCGGTGAGCGGTACGGCATTCGCGGCCGACGACTACCTGAAGATGCCCTGGGACCAGGTGGTGGCCGCCGCCAAGGCGGACAAGAAGGAGGTCGTCTTCTATTCCTGGTGGGGCGAGGAATTCTGGCGCGACGCGGCCAAGGATTTCGAGGCGCGCTACGGCATCCCGGTGAAGGTCATCATCGGCGACCGCCAGGCTAACATCGCCAAGGTGGTGGCCGAGGCCGCGAACAGCGCCGGCACGGTCGACGTGCTGCATGCCGGCGGCGTCGAGGTGAAGTCGCTGATCGACGCCAATGCGCTCTACGGTCCGCTGAAGGGCGTGATCCCCGATTCCGACAAGCTCGACCCCGCCCTCTTCACCATGCAGGAAGGCGTCGTGCACAACGGCATGTTCGTGCCGGTCTATCGCAACCAGGTCGGCTTCCTCTACGACCCGGAGAAGGTCGCCAACCCGCCGCAGACCTGGGCCGAGTTCACCGCCTGGCTCGACGCCAATCCCGGCCAGTTCGCCGTCAACGATCCGTCCAAGGGCGGCTCCGGCCAGGCCTTCGTGCAGACCGCGCTGCTCAACATCCTCGGCGAGACCCCGGCGAAATACCTGGGCGACACCGAGATGGACCAGTCGAAGATCGCCGATTGGGGCAAGGTGTGGGACTGGTTCAACGCCAATGAGGACAAGTTCACCATCACCGCGTCGAACAACGATTCGATCGATCGCCTGAACCAGGGCGAGGTATCGATGGCGGCCGCGTGGGACGACGACACCGCGGTGGCGCTCGGCAAGGGCGCCCTGTTCAAGCGCGCCAAGCTCTACATCCCGACCATGGGCCTGCCCGGCGGCGGCGACACGCTCGGCATTCCGGCCAACGCCCCGAACAAGGCCGGCGCGCTCCTCTTCATCAACTACCTGACCGAGGCGGAGACGCAGAAGAAGCTGAACGCCACCATCGGCAGCTATGTCGCCCGCACCGACATTGCCGGCGGCAGCGCGCTGATCCCCGAGGAGCAGCGCCAGAAGTTCCGCACCGACTGGCTGCCGGGCGTCTACAAGAAGCACTACATCGAGGAGTTCGTGGCGCAGGTGCTGTCGAAGTAGCCTTGCCGCGTCTCGCCTGAGCGATGACCCCGGGCCGGGAAACCGGCCCGGGGTCTTCTTATTGCAGCGCCGACAGCGCCACGATCCCGCGCAGCGCCGGGTCGAGCGCCAGGCGTTTCGCCACTTCGATGTCCGGCGCCATCATGCGGTCCTGCTCCCACGCCGCGGCGCCCCGCCGCAACAGCGCCATCACCCGCTTCAGTTTGGGGCTGGTCTCGACCGGCCGGCGCAGGTCGATGCCCTGGGCCGCCGCCAGCAGCTCGATGCCGAGGATCGCGGCGACGTTGTCGGCGATGTCGTGCAGGCGGCGCGCGCCATGCGTCGCCATGGAAACGTGGTCCTCCTGGTTCGCCGAGGTCGGCAGCGAATCGACGCTGGCCGGATGGGCCAGCATCTTGTTCTCGGAGGCGAGTGCCGCCGCCGTAACATGGGCGATCATGAAGCCGGAATTCAGGCCCGGATCGGGCGACAGGAAGGCCGGCAGGTTGCTCATCCGCGAATCCGTCAGCAGCGCCACGCGGCGCTCGGAGATGGCGCCGATCTCGGCCAGCGCGATGGCGATGGAATCGGCGGCGAAGGCCACCGGCTCGGCGTGGAAATTGCCGCCGGAGACGATGTCGCCCTGCTCCGGGAAGACCAGCGGATTGTCGCTGACCGCGTTGCATTCGCGCTCGATCATCGTTGCGGCGAAACGCAGCATGTCGAGCGCCGCCCCCATCACCTGCGGCTGACAGCGCAGCGAATAGGGGTCCTGCACCCGGTCGCAATCGACATGGCTGGCGCGGAGCGGGCTGCCCGCCATCAGCTCCTTCAGCGCCTCGGCGGCGGCGATCTGGCCCAGCTGGCCGCGCACCGCGTGGATGCGCGGGTCGAAGGGCGCGTCGCTGCCGAGCGCCGCATCGGTCGACATGGCCCCGGCGATCAACCCGGCGCGGAACAAATCGTCGGCCTTGAACAGGCCGAGCGCCGCCAGCGCAGTGGAGACCTGGGTGCCGTTGAGCAGCGCCAGGCCTTCCTTGGCCGCCAGGTCGATCGGCGCCAGGCCGGCGCGGCGCAGGCCCTCCGTCGCCGGCATCACCTTGCCCTGGTGCCGCACCTCGCCCAGGCCAAGCAGCGCCGCCGAGAGATGCGCCAGCGGCGCCAGGTCGCCCGAGGCGCCGACCGAGCCCTTGGCGGGAATGAGCGGATAGACCTCGGCATTGAGCAGCTTCAGCAGCGCCTCGACGACCGGGCGGCGGATGCCGGAAAAGCCGCGCGCCAGGGCGTTCGCCTTGAGCACCAGGATGGCGCGCACCGCCGCGTCCTCCAGCGGCGCGCCGGTCCCGGCGGCATGGCTCATCACCAGCCGGCGCTGCAGCTCGGTCAGCTGGTCGTCCTTGATATGGGTGCGGGCCAGCGCACCGAAGCCGGTATTGATGCCATAGGCGGTCTCGCCCCGGTCGATCACCGCCTGGACCACCGCCGCCGAGCGGTCGATGGCGCCGTGGCTGGCCGGGTCGAGAACGACAGGTTGCGGCCGCTCGACCAGGTCGCGCAATTGCGCCAGGGTCAGGGTGCCGGGATTGAGAACGAATGCCGCGGACGCCATGCTGGCCGCCCTCCCGAGAACAGGTTGTATGCACTTGTATATACAAGCTGGCCCGGACCTGGGCAACTCCCTGGCCCGGCACCGCCCAAAGCCGCGGAAAGCCGCCTTGCCGCCGGAAAAGTCATGCCGGAACCGAGATTTATCCATTCCGGGAAGGTCGCTGCCACTTTATAACACGTCGCAACAAAGGCGGCTTCCGCACCCCGCCTTGCGTAAAACCGTGCGGACTTCGAAACGCGTCCGGCCGCTTCCCGGCGGCCGGGATCATGCCGGCGGCACACTGACCCGAGGGTACGACCATGGCGAATGACGGCGATTTGGATCTCAACAGCCTGAACGACGACGACCTCGTGCAGCAGATGCACGACGATCTCTATGACGGGCTGAAGGAGGAGATCGAGCAGTCGGTCCACATCCTGCTCGGCCGCGGCTGGGCGCCCTATGATGTGCTGACCAAGGCGCTGGTCGAGGGCATGCGCATCGTCGGCGTCGATTTCCGCGACGGCATCCTGTTCGTGCCCGAGGTGCTGCTGGCCGCCAACGCGATGAAATCCGGCATGTTCATCCTGCGGCCGCTGCTGGCCGAGACCGGCGCCCCCAAGGTCGGCAAGATGGTGATCGGCACGGTGAAGGGCGACATCCACGACATCGGCAAGAACCTGGTCTCGATGATGATGGAAGGCGCCGGCTTCGAGGTGGTCGACCTCGGCATCAACAACGCCGTCGAGAAATACATGGCGGCGCTGGAGGAGCACAGCCCGGACATCCTCGGCATGTCGGCGCTGCTCACCACCACCATGCCCTACATGAAGGTCGTCATCGACACGCTGATCGAGAAGGGCGTGCGCCAGGATTACGTGGTCCTGGTCGGCGGCGCGCCGCTCAACGAGGCCTTCGCCAACTCGATCGGCGCCGACAGCTACTGCCGCGACGCCGCGGTGGCGGTCGAGACCGCCAAGCAATACATGGCCAAGCGCCAGGGCAGCGCGCTCGCCGGGCGCTAAGTCAGCATTCTACTTGAGTGAAGAAAGGCCCCGTATACCGGGGCCTTTTTCCTTGGTGAAGTGCGGTTCATTTTCACTTTCACGAAGACCGCCTCAGTTCTTAAAATTATGGGTTAGGCGCCCCAATCGTCTCCAAAGCGAACCAATTGACGTCGTCGCCAACCCTCATTAGCGCACGCAGCATATCGCTATATATGAATCGAGCTCGCTGAATCACATCTTGCACTGGCAGCGCGCCCATAGTTTTAGATTTGACGTTCTGCCCAATATCGCCACCATGAACCCAGTTATTCCGAATCCTGTAGAGCAATTGAACTATATCACGTGTCGCTAAGCGATTTGCATCGTTCCCGCCGACTAAAGCCGCGCATCTCAATCCGTTCGACCAGGAAATGGCGCCGTCACCACCTGATCCCAAGAGTTGCTCGAACGCGGTGCACAGATCGATCGCCTGATCGCCAACGTTCCGGCGCGCCAAGCTCAAGTCGAATCGCTTGATCGATGATAAGAGTTTACTCTGTCGCCGTGGAGGCAGGGCAGCTAACGCCCTATACGAAGCTACAAAGGCGTCAATGTTAACAGGGACCGAGTGAACTGTTGCAGGCAGCACTTCAGGCATTCGCCAGAATCGACTAGATTCATACCAGACGTCATCCAGTGCTCGTTCTTCATATTCAAACCACGAAAGATCAACTAGCGAGCTCTGAGTGCCGAATGCTGCGATCGACAGACAGGCGGTGTTGGCCCGGTCGATCAGGTCTTGAGCAATGGCACTTTGCATACCCGCATTGTTCGACAAGAATGGGAAGCGATCCCGTCTAATGCGAAGCGCAACCCTGGGCGGGCCAGTGATTGCAGATCTGTAGGCGCCGAGGAAACGTACAGGACTGCCTATGCCATCCTTAGAAAACTCACCGGCCTCGCGAGCTAGTTGTTCGGCGAAAGGATGGATCGACAAGTCTTCCGCGATATCGACGGCGTGGGTAATCTCGGCGCCCCATACTGCAGTAAAGTAGCAAATCGGCGCTTCGCGAGTTGTGATTACCTGATGGATCTTCTCTGCCGTTGCTCTCAATTCTTCCCTAGAGCGCCAAGAGGGAAATGCCCACGTTGAAAGCCATCCGGGGCTAAGAACATTCTGCTTCCCCCGGGCCCAAATCCACCAACCATTGACGAGCGGAAAGGCCTCCGTTCGATTGAGGGCGTCCATTAAGGGGGTAAGCTCCTCAACAGTTGGCTCGTGGGCGCTTAGGATGGTTATTCGCGGACCCACCCGGGCGCGATACCTATCAAACGCATCGATCAGCCCAGCTTCAATTTCGTCTACATCGCTCATTCCAATAGTCTCGCACCATGTTGCCCCTGCGAATTGCAGCGCAATGGTAGGCTTCAACCTTTAGTATGTAAATCGACAAGCAAGATGCGAACCCAACTGGTAGAAGGGAAACCGAGATAGGAGATATAGGTGCGCTATGCGCTTATGGTTCGTCGCGCCTCATGCGCCAGCAGCCACTGCTTGCGCTGCAGGCCACCGCCATACTTCACCAGCGATCCGTCGGCGCCGACCAGCCGGTGGCAGGGAACCACGACGCTGATCGGGTTGGCGCCGTTGGCGGCACCCACGGCGCGGATGGCGGCGGGCTTGCCGATGCGCCGGGCGAAGGCGCCGTAGCTCAGGGTCGTGCCCGCCTTCACCTTGCGCAGGTGGCGCCACATGAGCTGCTGGAAGTCGGTGCCGATCTTCGCCACCGGCAGCGTGTCGATGGCGGCGATGTCGCCGGCGAAATAGGCGCGCAAGGCGGCGCTCGCCCCGCCGGGGTTGCGCGCCTTTTTCAGCGCGTAGCCGTCGGCGCCGTGCAGAATGCGCAGCGAGCGCTCGGTGCGGTCGAGGCAATCGGTCCATTCCGCCGCGTGCAGCCGGCCGGCCTCGTCGGCGACCAGGGTGAAGTCGCCGAGCGGGGTGGCGATATGGTCGGTCAGCAGCTGCAGCATCGCCGCGTCACACCGCCATCAGCTCATGCGGCGCTATCCGATGAATGCGGCCGAAGCCGGCGACGAACAGGCCCTCGACCATGCGGAAGCGGAAGGCGTGGAAATCGCCGAAGCCGGCATAGATCTCCGCCGCGGGCTGCGCCTTCACATAGAGCGCCTTGTCGGCGGCCTGGTCCTCCGCCCGGCGCACCTCCCCGATCAAGGTCAGGCGCGGACCGGTCAGCGGCTCCTTCAAGTGCAGGGTCCCGTCGAACAGCAGCGAGGCCTTGGGGTCGCGCTTCAGGTTCCGGGCGTGGTCGGAAAGGTCGGAGAGCAGCAGGATCACCTCGCCATCCCCGGCCAGCGCCGGCAGCACCAGCGAGACGAAGGGATAGGTGGCACCCTCCCGCTCCGCCAGCGTCCCCAGCCCCGCCCGGGGCAGGCGCAACAAGCCGCGCGCTTCGCTCAAATGCCCGCTATCCGCCGTCGCATCGGTCATGAAAGCCCCTTTAACCATCTGAAATCGATACTACATCCAGCAAAAGCTGGAATCGCGCCCCAATTCCGCCGCTTTCCCGGCCGAGCTTGGCAGTGCCTGGTCAATTCTATAAACCAAAGAGCCGAGAGAGGAGCCCAAACCGTGCCGCAGACCATCGCGCTGGTCGACGACGATCGCAACATCCTGACCTCCGTCTCGATGACCCTGGAGGCCGAGGGTTTCGCGGTCCGCACCTACACCGACGGCGCCGAGGCCCTGCGCGGGCTGACGCAGCAGCCGGTGGACCTCGCCGTGCTCGACATCAAGATGCCGCGCATGGACGGCATGGAGCTCCTCGAGAAGCTGCGCAAGGCGAGCGACCTGCCGGTCATCTTCCTCACCTCCAAGGACGACGAGGTGGACGAGCTGATGGGCCTGCGCATGGGCGCCGACGACTACATCAAGAAGCCGTTCTCGCAGCGGCTGCTGATCGAGCGCATCCGCACCCTGCTGCGGCGCGAGATCAACCGCGGCGGCACCGAGAAAAGCGCCGACGCCCTGCTGACCCGCGGCGAGCTGACGCTCGATTCCGGCCGCCACCTCTGCACCTGGAAGGGCGACCCGGTGGAGCTGACCGTCACCGAGTTCCTGCTGCTGAAGTCGCTGGCCCAGCGCCCGGGCCATGTGAAGAGCCGCGACCAGCTGATGGATTCCGCCTATGGCGAGAACATCTATGTCGATGACCGCACCATCGACAGCCACATCAAGCGGCTGCGCAAGAAGTTCAAGGCGATCGATGCGGAGTTCAACCAGATCGAGACGCTCTATGGCGTTGGCTATCGGTACCGCGACAGCTAAGCCGGCCCGGATCGGGCGCTGATGGCGGAGATCATCCACAGCGCCAAGGCCGAATTCGAGAAGCGGGCGCGGTCCGAGGGGCCGCGCCTTTCGGCGTCGTCCAATGTCGAGCAGCTGCGGGGGCCCAAGGCTCCGCCGCCACCCAATTCGGCGCCCGCCGAGATCGAGGAACTGCATTCCGATCCCAGCATGCGGGTGACCCGCGCCAAGCGCGGGCGCGGCCCGGCGGCGCCGGCGCGGGAAGACTACGCGCGCGCCGCATCGCCCCGGCTGGGCGCCAGCCGCCGGCCGCTGTGGCAATCGCCGCTCACCCGCCGGATCCTGGCAGTCAACATCGTCGCCATCGCCATCCCGGTCTTCGGCCTGCTCTATCTCGACAACTACCGGCAGAGCCTGATCCAGTCGGAACTGGAACTGCTGAAGACCGAGGCCAAATTGTTCTCCGGCGCGCTCGCCGCCAGCGGCGTGGTGACCGGCCCCTTGGGCGATGAGCGCCTGCTGCCGGAGACCACGCGCCAGACCGTGCGCCGCCTGGTCGACGTGTCGCAGACCCGCGCCCGGCTGTTCTCGCCCGACGGCGCGATGATCGCCGATTCCTTCCTGCTCTCCGGCCCCGGCGGCGTGGTCGAGATGCAGCCGCTGCCGCCGCTCGACGCCAATGACAGCCTGGTCTGGCGCACCGTGGTCGGCCTTTACGACTGGGTGTTCGAGCGCTGGCCGCGCGGCGCCAAGCTGCCGACCTATTCCGAATCCGCGGTGCAATCGGCGGCGGACTACGCCGAGGTGCAGAAGGCGCTGGGCGGCGAGATCGCGACCGCCGTGCGCGACGCCGGCAATGGCCGCATGATCCTCAGCGTCGCCGTGCCGGTGCAGCGCTACCGCCAGGTGCTGGGCGCCCTGTTCCTGAGCAAGCCCGGCGACAGCGTCGAGAACACGTTGCGCGACACGCGCCTCACCGTGCTCGGCGTCTTCGGCATCGCGCTGTCGGTCACCGTGCTGCTGTCGCTCTACCTCGCCTCGACCATCGCCTGGCCGATCCACCGCCTGGCCCAGGCCGCCGACCGCGTCCGCCGCAGCAAGGGCCGCCAGGTGAAGATCCCCGATCTGTCGCGCCGCAAGGACGAGATCGGCGACCTCTCCGGCGCGCTGCGCGACATGACCGAGGCGGTGTGGAAGCGCATGGACGCCATCGAGCGCTTCGCCGCCGACGTCTCGCACGAGATCAAGAATCCGCTGACCTCGCTCAGGAGCGCGGTCGAGACCGTGGCGCGGGTCGACGACCCGGTCCAGCAGCGCCGGCTGATGAGCATCATCCTTGACGACGTGCAGCGCCTGAACCGGCTGATCACCGACATCTCCGACGCCTCGCGCGTGGACGCGGAAATGTCGCGCGCCGATGCCGAGCCGGTGATGCTGCGCGACCTGCTGCACGCCATCGCCGACATCTATGCCGCGACCGCCAAGGAGGATGCGCCGCGCATCGAGGTAATCGCGCGGACCGACGATCCGCTGACCGTGCTCGGCACGGAAGGCCGCCTGGGCCAGGTGCTGCGCAACCTGGTCAGCAACGCCGTCTCGTTCTCGCCGCCCGACGGCGTCATCGCGCTGAAGGCGCGGCGCCATTCCGGCCGCATCCAGGTCGCGGTGGAGGACGAGGGCCCGGGCATCCCGCCCGACAAGCTGAAGGCGATCTTCGAGCGCTTCTATTCCGAGCGGCCGCAGGGCGAGAAGTTCGGCACCCATTCCGGCCTCGGCCTGTCGATCTCCAAGCAGATCGTCGAGGCGCATGGCGGCAATCTCACCGCCGAGAACCTGACGTCTCCCGACGGCCGCATCCGGGGCGCCCGGTTCGTCGTCGACCTGCCCGCCTACTAGCGATGCGCAAGATGGTGAACGGCACGGCCGTTGCCGTCGATGGCAAGGCCGTGCTGCTGACGGGCGCGCCGGGCACCGGCAAGTCCGACCTGGCGCTGCGGCTGGTCGAGGGCGGCGCGCTGCTTATCGCCGACGACCTGGTGGAATTGCGCCGCGCGGGCGATGACCTCCTGGCCAGCTTTCCGGCCGATGCCCCGGCCGAATTGCGGGGCCGCATCGAGGCGCGCGGTCTCGGCATCGTCGCGGTGCCGGCGGCGGATGGCCCGGTCCGGCTGGCCCTGGTGGTCCAGGCGGATGCCCCCGGCGCGGCCGAGAGTTCGGCGATTCATCAAGAATCGCAATGGCTTGATATCGCCCCGCCGCGGCTTCGCCTGGGCCTGCTGGAAGCCTCCGCGCCGGCCAAAGTGCGGCTTGCTCTTGGCGCGTCCTCGGGGTCTATAATCCGGCCCTCATGAGCAGCCTGACCTCAGCGGGCCGGGGCTCGGCCGCGGATTCCAGGGAATCTTCCGCCGCATCCGCCGCCCCCACCATCCATTCCGCGAAGCAGGATCGCCGCCGCGTGCTGTTGATTTCCGGCCTGGCCGGCGCCGGGCGCACCACCGCTTTGCGCGCGCTCGAGGATATCGGCTACGAGGCCGTCGACAATTTGCCGCTGGAATTGCTGCCGCATCTGGTCGGCGGCCTGGCGGCCGAGGCCGATAGCGGCCGGGCGGCAGCCGGCGAGCAGCCGATCGCCATCGGCATCGATTGCCGGTCGCGCGGATTCTCCGGCCGCGATTTCGCCCTGCGCATCCAGAAGCTGCGCACCACGCCGCACCTGGAAGTGATCCTGATCTATCTCGATTGCGAAGACGAAGTGCTGATCCGCCGCTTCACCGAGACCCGCCGGCGCCATCCCCTGGCGCCCGATCGCGGCGTCGCCGACGGCATCGCGCGCGAACGCTCGCTGATGTTCCCGGTGCGCGGCATGGCGGACCTCGTCATCGACACCTCGGCCCGCTCCAACGCCGACCTGAAGCGGCTGATGAACGAGCGCTTCGGGCTGGAGCGCCAGCCCGGCCTGGCGCTGACCGTGATGTCGTTCTCCTACCGCGTCGGCGTGCCGCGCGAGGCCGACCTGGTGTTCGACGTGCGCTTCCTCAGCAATCCGCACTACGTCGATGCGCTGCAGCCGCTGAACGGCGAGGACGCCGAGGTGGCGCGCTATATCGAAGGCGATGGCAGCCTGGCGCCCTTCATGGCGTCGCTGTCGGCGCTCATCGATCCGCTCTTGCCCAATTACGAGCGCGAGGGCAAAAGCTATCTCACCATCGCCATCGGCTGCACCGGGGGAAAGCATCGGTCGGTCTATGTGGCCAAGAGACTGGCCGGGACGCTGCGCGGCAGCGGTCGCCCGGTCGCCCTGATCCACCGCGATCTGCAACGCGGCGTGTCGGGCCAATCGGGTCAAGTTTAATCGGGGTAAGGCAATGATCGGCATGGTTCTCGTCACCCACGGCAAGCTGGCCGCCGAATTCCTGGCGGCGCTGGAGCACGTGGTCGGAAAGCAGCAGAAGGCGGCCACCGTCTGCATCGGCGCCGATGACGACATGGAGGCCCGGCGCAAGGAGATCCTGCAGCGGGTCAAGGAAGTCGAGAGCGGCGACGGCGTCGTGCTGCTCACCGACATGTTCGGCGGCACGCCGTCCAACCTCGCCATCTCGGTCCTCGACCGCGCCAATGTCGAGGTCATCGCCGGCATCAACCTGCCGATGCTGATCAAGCTCGCCGGCATGCGCGAGGGCCACAGCCTGACCGCCGCGGTGACCGCCGCGCAGGAAGCCGGGCGCAAATACATCAACGTCGCCTCGCAGCTTCTGGCCGCGCGCGGCTGAGGGGCGAGGCATGACGGTCGACGGCGCGATCTCCCGCATCGCCAGCATCCGCAATCAGCGCGGCCTGCACGCCCGCGCCGCCGCCAAGTTCGTCAAGCTCGCCGGCAGCTTCGATGCGCAGATCCGCGTCATCAAGGGCGACACCGACGTCTCCGGCGTGTCGATCATGGGATTGATGATGCTGGGCGCCGGCATCGGCACCGACATCGAATTGCGCGCCAGCGGCCGCCAGGCGGCCGAGGCGATGGGCGCGCTGGTGGACCTGATCGAGCGGCGCTTCGATGAAGAGTGACGAGAAAACCCCGCGCCGTCCGCGCCGCCGCAAGGACCGCGATTCCGAGCGCGTGTTCGAGGGCCTCGGCGTCGCCGCCGGCTTCGGCATCGGCCAGGTCCACGTGGTCGAGGCGGGCGCCATCACCATCTCCGAATACGAGATCGCCGAGGACAAGGTCGAAGCCGAGCTCGAGCGCTTTCGCGGCGCCCTGCAGAAATCCGAGCGCCAGCTGCGCAAGCTGATGGGCAAGGCCGGCGAGCTGCATGGCGCGGCCGCCGAGGAGCTCGGCTTCCTGCTCGACGCCCACATGCAGATGCTGACCGGCTCGCGCGTCACCCGCGGCGTCGAGCAGCGCATCGCGGAGAACCGGCAGAATGCCGAGGCCGCGGTGCAGGCCGTCATCTCCAAGGTGGCGCATGATTTCGCCTCGCTCGACGACGCCTACCTGGCGGCGCGCGCCACCGACGTGCGCGAGGTCGGCAACCGCATCCTGCGCAACCTGACCCAGACCGCCTTCGAGGCGTTCAAGAACCTGCCCGAGGGGTCGATCGTGGTGGCGGAGGAACTGAGCCCCGCCGATACCGCGCTGCTGGATCCCAAGACCATCGCCGGTTTCGCCACCGCGCTCGGCGGCAAGGAGGGCCACACCGCGATCATGGCCCGCTCGCTCGGCCTGCCGGCGGTGCTCGGCATCCCGGACCTGCTGCGCTTCGCCCGCACCGGGCAGGACATCATCGTCGACGGCCAGGCCGGGCGCGTCATCCTCAACCCGACGCCGGCGCGGATCGAGGATTACCGCAAGCGCCAGGCGGCGCTGGAGCGCGACGAGAAGCAGCTTGGCCGCCTGCGCAAGCTGCCCTCGGTCACCAAGGACGGCCAGCGCATCGGCCTGCTGGCCAATGTCGAGCTCCCGCGCGAGGCGGAGCTGGCGATGAGCGCCGGCGCCGAGGGCGTCGGCCTGCTGCGCACCGAGTTCATGTTCATGAACCGCGACGACATTCCCGACGAGGCCGAGCAATACGAGTCCCTGCGCCAGATCGTCGAGACCATGGAGGGCCGTCCGGTCACCATCCGTACGCTCGATGTCGGCGGCGAGAAGCTGGCGCCCAGCCTGCGCGAGCATCTGGGCGAATCCGCCAATCCGGCGCTGGGCCTGCGCGCGATCCGCTTGAGCCTGAAGCACCGCGAGCTGCTCGACGACCAGCTGGCGGCGATCCTGCGCGCCGGGGCGCATGGGCCGGTCCGCATCCTGCTGCCGATGATCTCCTCGGTCTCCGAGGTGAAGCAGGTGCGCGAGGCGCTGCTGCAGGTGGCGCGGCGCATCAAGCGGCGCGGGCAGAAGCTGCCCGATCCGCTGCCCCCGGTCGGCGTGATGATCGAGGTTCCGGGCGCGGCGCTGGCCGCCGACGCGCTGACCCAGGTTTCCGATTTCTTCGCCATCGGCTCCAACGACCTGACGATGTACACGCTCGCCATCGACCGCGGCGAGGAACAGGTGGCGCATCTCTACAACCCGCTGCACCCGGCGGTGCTGCGTCTGATCCAGTTCTCCACCGAGGCGGCGCTGCGCGCCCGCATCCCGATCAGCGTCTGCGGCGAGATCGCCGGCGATGCGCGCTTCGCGCCGCTGCTGCTGGGCCTCGGCATCCAGGACCTCAGCATGGCGGCGACCGCCCTGCCGCGCATCAAGCAGCGCATCCGCAGCCTCGACTACCTCGCCTCCGCCCGCTTCGCGCGCCAGGTGATGGACCAGTGGGATTCGGGCCGCATCGCCATGCTGCTCGACGACTTCAACGCGCTGGCGACCTAGCCGGGGACGCGTGACGACCTCGTCCCCGGAGCGGGATGCCTTTCGCGCCGCCTGCGGCGCGGCCTTCGACCGGCTGCCGGAGATCGTCCGTCGCGCCCATACCGGAAGGACGCGCCTGGCGGGCCAAGTCCGCGTCCAGCGCGGGTCGTGGCTTGCCGGCCTCGCGGCCGATGCGCTGGGCCTGCCGGCGGCGGGCGAGTCGGTCGCGATGACGGTGGAGAGCGATCATCTCCCCGACCGGATGATCTGGAACCGCACCTTCGGCATGCGGCAGTTCCGCTCCTGCTTCCGCCTGGACGGAACCGGGTTGACGGAATCGGTCGGCCCCTTCCGGCTGCGCCTCGAGCTTGCCGTCGCGGGCGGCAGGCTCCAGTACCGCCTGCGCGGCGTGCGCGTGATCGGCCTGCCCTGGCCGGCCAAGCTGGCACCGGCTCTGGAAGCCTGGGAAGGTGCCGCCGGAACGCAATACGAGTTCGCGGTGGAGATCCGCCTGCCGCTCCTCGGACGGCTCGTCCGATATGAAGGTCGGCTGGACCACGTCGCCTGAGGGGGGCGGAGAAGCACGGCGGAGCGGGCGAACCATTGTCTCAGGCGCGCGACCACCCGCCGCATGGGACGGAGCCGGGAGCAGCCCTAAGTACTAATGGACGGCGCGGCTGGCCCATTGGCGGGTCCCAGGCCGGCCCTCTGGGGAGTTAACATGATCAAGGAAGTCGCGGGCGATATCCTGTTGAGCGATGCGCATGCCATCGCCCATGGCGTGGCGCCGAATGACCATTTCAACAGCGGCCTGGCCCTGGCGATGCGCGAGCGCTGGCCGGCGCTGAGCAAGGATTTCCGTCATTATTGCCAGACCAATCACCCCAAGCCGGGCTCGGTCTTCGCCTGGATGGGCGCCGACGGCAAATACGTCATCAACCTGATGACCCAGGAAGCCGCCTATGGCCATGGCGAGAAACCTGGCAAGGCGACCACCGAATATGTCGGCCATTCGCTGCGCGAGTTGGCCAAGCTGGCGAAGGCGGAAAACCTGCGCTCCATCGCCTTGCCGCGCCTGGCGACCGGCGTGGGCGGGCTCGACTGGAACGAGGTGAAGCCGCTGGTCGCGCGCCACCTCGGCGAGCTGCAGGTGCCGGTCTACATCTACGCGACCTACCACAAGGGTCAGAAGGCCGCCGAGAACTAGTCCCCGTCGCGTCCTTGTCGCGCCACAATCCCCGCCGCAGGATGCGGCGGCGGAGGTGGCGCGCATGGCGCTGAGGCGATGTTGGAAAATCCTGGGCTGGATCGCGGCGGTCGTGGTTGCCGCGCCGGTCGTCTATACGGCCGCGGCCTTCGGTGTCCTGCTCTGGCCGCAACGCGTCGTCGCGGTCGAGGGCGGCATCACCCTCTATGCCTGCGACAACGGGGTCCACACCGACCTGATCCTGCCGGTATCCGCGGCGGGCGTCGATTGGCGCGCAACCTTCACGCCCGATGGCTTCGCCGGCCCGACCGAGGCATACGACTATATCGGCCTGGGCTGGGGCAGCCGGGACTTCTACCTGAACACGCCGACCTGGGCCGAGTTAGACGCCGCCACCGCCTTCGCCGCGCTGCTGTGGGACGAGACGGTCATCCGCGTCGACTATCGCCCGCACCCCGGCCCCGGCGAGACTTGCGGAAGCTGGCAGGTGGACGAAGCGGCCTATCTTCGGATCGCGGCCCTGGTGCGCGACACGCTGCGCCTGTCGCAGGGTCGCCCGGTGCGGACCGGACGCGGCTATGGCAACCGTGACGCGTTCTATGTCGCCAATGGCCGCTACACCATCATCGACACCTGCAACCAGTGGACCGGACGGGCCTTGCGGCTGGGCGGCGCGCCGGTGGCGCCCTGGACGCCGTTTTCCTTCCTGGTTTTGTGGCATTTGCCGGCGGTTCCGGCCTGAACCCCCACTTCCCCTTATAGGAATATACCTTTACCTGCCTTGCCCCGCCCGGCCATGGCTGGTAGAAGGCGGCCAATTTCCGCACAGGATTCGTTAGCCAAGGAGACCGGAATGGCGTCCGCGTTCAGCGATTACAAAGTCAAGGACATGAGCCTGGCCGAGTGGGGCCGCAAGGAGATCGACATCGCCGAGACGGAGATGCCGGGCCTGATGGCATTGCGGGCCGAGTTCGGCAAGTCCAAGCCGCTGAAGGGCGCCCGCATCGCCGGCTGCCTGCACATGACCATCCAGACCGCGGTGCTGATCGAGACCCTGACCGCCCTCGGCGCCGAAGTGCGCTGGTCGTCCTGCAACATCTTCTCGACCCAGGACCAGGCCGCGGCCGGCATCGCCGCCGCCGGCATCCCGGTCTTCGCCTGGAAGGGCATGTCGGAAGAGGAGTTCTGGTGGTGCATCGAGCAGACGGTGAACGGCCCGAACGGCTGGCACCCGAACATGATCCTCGATGACGGCGGCGACCTCACCGTGCTGATGCACGAGAAGTATCCGCAGCTGATGGAGCATGTGAAGGGCATCAGCGAAGAGACCACGACGGGTGTCGCGCGGCTCTACGAGATGGCGCGCAAGGATGCGCTGCTGGTGCCGGCGATCAACGTCAACAACTCCGTCACCAAGTCGAAGTTCGACAACCTCTATGGCTGCCGCGAGAGCCTGGTCGACGGCATCAAGCGCGCCACCGACGTGATGATGGCCGGCAAGGTCGCCGTCGTGTGCGGCTTCGGCGACGTGGGCAAGGGCTCGGCCGCCTCGCTGCGCAGCCAGGGTGCGCGCGTGATGGTGACCGAGATCGACCCGATCTGCGCCCTGCAGGCGGCGATGGAAGGCTACCAGGTGGTGACCATGGAAGAGGCCGCCCCGCAGGGCGACATCTTCGTCACCGCCACCGGCAACGTCGACGTCATCACCCTCGACCACATGCGGCAGATGAAGCATCGCGCCATCGTCTGCAACATCGGCCATTTCGACAGCGAGATCCAGATCGCGGGCTTGCGGAACTACAAGTGGCACAACGTGAAGCCGCAGGTCGACGAGGTCGAGTTCCCGGACGGCAAGCGCCTGATCGTCCTGGCGGAGGGCCGCCTGGTGAACCTGGGCTGCGCCACCGGCCATCCCAGCTTCGTCATGTCGGCCAGCTTCACCAACCAGGTGCTGGCCCAGATCGAGTTGTGGGAGAACCACAAGAAATACGCCCGCCAGGTCTATGTGCTGCCCAAGCACCTGGACGAGAAGGTGGCCTCGCTGCATCTGGAGAAGATCGGCGTGAAACTCACCAAACTCACACCCAAGCAGTCGGAATATCTCGGCGTCGCCGCCGCCGGCCCGTTCAAGCCGGAGCACTATCGCTACTGATCGGCGGCACCCGCCGCCATCTTCCGGAACGGCGCGGCCCATTGGCCGCGCCGTTTCGCTGTACCGCGAAGCCGGTGCGCGCCGCGGCTGTTGTCGTCAACAATGGTAAAGATTACAGTCGGCGCATGTCGTCGGGGATCACTGCGCCGAGTCGTTCTGCCGCCTGGACCTGTGCCGGAGCGGCTATTGTCCTGGGCGGATGGGCGCTGCTCCAGGCGCGGCCGGCCCTGGCGCAGGTGCAGGCCGACACCGCCACCGACCAGTTTGCCACCGTCACCCTGGCCGGCGTGAATGTGGCCGGCATCAACCTGGTCTGGGCCGCCGTGCTCATCGGCGTCGCCGCCATTTTCCTGCTCGCCCAGCACGTGACGCATCGCCTGGCGCTGCGGCGCGAGATCGACGCCCGCAACGACGTGTCGCGCCAGCTCATCGAGGCGCGCGAGCGCCTGGCCAGCGCGCCCGTCGGGCTGATCGAATGGACCGGCGCCGGCCAGATCCAGATCGACGCGCGCGCGGCCGAGCTGCTTGGCGTCTCCGTCGCCAGCCTCAGCGCCGAGGATCTGCGCCGCCTGCTGCAGCCGGTTGCGGCCGACGCAGATGAGCGCTGGGACCAGCTGCTCACCGGCAAGAGCGCGGTGCAGGAGATCATGCGCCACACCGGCACCGGGCGGCGCCTGCGCCTGCAGCGCCAGGAGTCCAGCGGCGTGCGGCGGCTGTGGATCGACGACGTCTCCGATTCCATGACCATCGCCGACGAAGCACGCAGCGCCGCCGACGATTTCGTCGATCTGCTGGACAAGCTGCCCATCCCGATCTGGCGGCGCGACGCCACGCTGGCGATCGTCTATTGCAACCAAGCCTTCTACCGGCTGCTCGACCTGCCGCCCGGCGAGACCCTGCGGCCCGGCCGCGACATCAACAGCGCGGCGCGCGCCCTGGCGGCGCGGGCGCTGAAGCTCGGCATGGCGCAGTCGGAGAGCCAGCAGCAGGTGGTGGCCGGCAAGCGCCGGCTGTTCGACTTCAACGAGGCGCCGCTGCCCTCGGGCGGGCTGATCGGCTTCGCCATCGACCAGACCGCGCTGGAAGAGACGCATTCCGAGCTGGCGCGCCATATCGCCGCCCATGACGACGTGCTGCAGAGCCTCGGCACCGGCATCGTCATCTTCGGCCCCGACCGCCGGGTGAAGTTCTTCAACGCGGCCTATCGCGACCAGTTCGAGCTCGACGCCCAGTTCCTGCGCTCCGAGCCGACCATCGACGAGGTGCTGGACAGCCTGCGCGAGCGCCGCCAGATCGCCGAGCAGGCCGATTTCCGCAACTACAAGCAGGAATTCGCCCGCCACATCATGTCGATCATCGGCCCCTTCGAGGAGCTGATGCATACGCCGGCCGATCGCACCTTCCGCATGGTGGCGACGCCGCACCCGATGGGCGGCGTGATCCTGACCTACGAGGACGTGACCGACCGCCTGGCGCTGGAAGCCAGCTACAACACGCTCATTGAAGTGCAGCGCGAGACGATCGACCACCTCTACGAGGGCATTGCCGTCTATGGCGGCGACGGCCGGCTGAAGCTGCACAACTCCGCCTTCGCCCGCATGTGGTCGCTGACCGACGACGAGCTGGCCGGGCAGCCGCATGTCTCCCGGGTGGTCGACCTGGTGTCGAAGTTCTTCACCAACCGCAAGGATTGGCCGCTGCTGCGCGAGCGCATCATCAGCGAGGTGGCGGACCGCGAATTGCGCAACCTCAGGATCGAGCGCAGCGACAAGCGGGTCATCGACGTGGCGGCGATCCCGCTGCCCGACGGCGGGCGGCTGTTCAAATACACCGACGTCACCGACAGCATCAACATGGAGCGCGCCCTGCGCGAGAGGAACGAGGCGCTGATGGCGGCCGACCGCCTGAAGTCGGAGTTCATCGCCAACGTCTCCTACGAGTTCCGCACGCCGCTCAACGCCATCATCGGCTATGCCGAGCTGCTGTCGCGGCAGTATTTCGGCACCTTGAACGAGAAGCAGCAGGAATACAGCGCCGGCATTCTCGACGCCGCGCAGGCCCTGCTGCTGCTGATCTCCGACGTCATCGACGTGGCGGCGATCGAGGCCGGCTACATCAAGCTCGACCTGAAGCCGGTCGACGTGCGGGAGATGCTGGACGCCAGCGAAAGGCTGTTCCAGCAGCGGGCCCGCATGCGGTCGGTGGCGCTCAGCCTCGATTGCAACGGCGAGCTGGGCGAGATCGTCGGCGACCAGCAGCGCCTGAAGCAGGCGCTGTCCAACCTGTTGTCGAACGCGCTGTCGGCGGCACCCTATGGCGGCGCCGTCACCCTGCGGGCCAAGCGCCAGCCGATGCAGCTGGCGATCGCGGTCGAGGTGAACTCGGCGCCCAGCACCGAGACCGGTCCGCTTGATATCGGCATCCTGCCGGCGGAGCTCGGCGGCAGCGCCGGCTCGGGCCGCGACGTCACCAGCGGACTCGGCATCGCGCTGGTCCGCACCCTGGTCGAGCTGCATGGCGGCCGGGTCGAGACCGAGATCGGCGTCGGCTATCGCCGCGTCATCTGCACCCTGCCCCTGGATCCCACCGGCCGCGCCGCGACGCTGCATTGACGGGCAGCGCCGCGCGCATCCCTTCGCCTCAGAGCGCGCCGAGATAGTCGCTCTTGCCGAGCTCCACGCCGTTGTGGCGCAGGATGTCGTAGGCCGTCGTGATGTGGAAATAGAAGTTCGGCAGCGCCAGGTTGAACAGATAGGCCTGGCCGCGGAAGGTCCGGTCTTGGCCGCGCATCTTCAGCGTGACATTGCGGTCCTCGCTGCCGTCGATCTGGGCCGCGGCGAAGCCTTTCACGAAGGCGATGGTCCTGGCGACCCGCGCGGTCAACTCCGCGAAGGTCGTTTCGGTGTCGGGATAGCTCGGTACCTCGGCGCCGGCCAGCCGCGCCACGCAGCCCTTGGCGGCGTCGCTGGCGATCTGCACTTGGCGGGCCAGCGCGAACATGTCGGGCGCCAGGCGCGCATTGATGAAGACGGCGGGGTCGATCTTCCTCGCCTCGGCATGGGCCGCGGCCTTGTTCAGGATCGTCGAGAGGCTTTCCAGGCCGCGCAGGAACACGGGGACGGAAGCCTGATACATCGAGAGGGTCATGGGATTGGTCCGATGATTGATGCAGCTGGCGGAGAGACTAGGCGCTCGCCGCGCAATTTGCAGCACGCCGCGACCGCGACCCTGGCATGCGGCAATCGCCGTTGTGCCTAGGCCCCCGGCACGCCCTTGGTCGTCGAGTATTCGAAATGCAGCGCCTCGTTCGGGTGCACCAGCGGATAGCAGCCATGGGCGGCCATCGCCGCCTCGGAGAAGCCGCACAGGATCAGCTTCAGCTTGCCCGGGTAGTCGGCGATGTCGCCGATGGCGAAGATGCCCGGCGCCGAGGTGGCGCAGTTCTGCGGCGTCACCGCGATGTGGTTGTGGTCCAGGTTGAGGCCCCAATGGGCGATCGGCCCCAGATTCATGGCGAGGCCGAAGAACGGCAGCAGCACATCGGCCTCGAGCCGGCGCACCTGGCCCTCGAGGGTGGCGACATTGACCGCGCTCAGCCGGCCGCCGGCGCCTTCCAGGCTGTGCAGCTGAAAGGGCACCACCAGCTCGATCTTGCCCTCTTTCGCCAGCGCCTCCATGCGCGCCACGGAGTCCGGCGCGCCGCGGAACTTGGGCCGGCGGTGGATGACATAGATGTGCGACGCGATGCCGGCCAAATTGAGGGTCCAGTCGAGCGCGGAATCGCCGCCGCCGGCGATCACGATCCGCTTGCCGCGGAAATCCTCCTTGCGCTTCACCAGGTAGAAGACGCTCTTGCCTTCGTATTGCGCCAGTCCCTCCAGCGGCGGGCGGTTGGGGCCGAAGGCGCCGCAGCCGGCGGCGATGATGACGGCGCGGGCGTCGATCCGGATGCCGCCGTTGGTCTCCACCAGCCAGCGTTCGCCATTGCGCGTCAATTTCTCCACCTGCTGGCCCAGGTGATAGACCGGGCCGAACGGCGCCGCCTGGGCCTCCAGCTTCGCCACCAGGTCGGCGGCATCGATCGAGGGGTGGCCCGGGATGTCGAAGATCGGCTTTTCTGGATAGAGCGCAGCGCATTGCCCGCCGGTCGTCTCCAGGGCATCGACGACATGGCATTTCATCTTCAGCATGCCGCATTCGAACACCGCGAACAGGCCGACCGGGCCCGCACCGATGATCGCCACGTCGGTCACATGTGTCGCCTGCGCCATGCCATGCTCCATACCCGAACCGGCGGTTTCCCGCCCGAATCGCGCCGCATCCTGCCGCCCGGGGAATCGGAAGTCCATCGCGCCGGCGACCATGCCGGATGCAGGCCCGCCGCGCCGATCCCCTTCCGTTCCGCAATATCCCAGCGATTTGTGGGGTGAATTGATCTCGGCCCCGGGTATCGCTAAAAGCAGGGCGCAATGAGCGTCATGACCAGACCCGATTCCCCGATCAGCCTCGCCTTGCCCGATCTGGCGGCCACCGCCGCCCTCGGCCGGCACGTGGCCGCGCTGCTGCGCGCCGGCGACGTGGTGGCGCTGAAGGGCGATCTCGGCGCCGGCAAGACCACGCTCGCCCGCGCCATCGTCGCGGCATTGTCGCCCGATGCCACCGAAGTGCCGAGCCCGACCTTCACCCTGGTGCAGACCTATCCGGTCGTCCTGGCCGACGGCCCGGCCGAGTTGTGGCACTTCGACCTCTATCGCCTGGATCGGCCCGAGCAGATCTATGAGCTGGGGCTCGAGGAGGCGCTCTCCGGCGCGGTCAGCGTCATCGAGTGGCCGGAGCTGGTCGAACGGCTGCTGCCGCGCGCCACGCTGCTGACCGTCACGCTGGAGGCGACCGGCGACGGCGCGCGCGCGGCCACCATCAGCGGCGGCGCTGCCTGGGACGAGCGGCTCGACACCCTGCGGGCGAAACTGCGGAGCGGCGATCCATCGTGACCACCATCGACCGCGCCGAGCGCGAAATCCACATCGCGGCGTTCCTGAAGGCGGCCGGCTGGGCCAGCGCGGAGCGCGGGCTGCTGGCCGGCGACGCCTCGTTCCGGCGCTATGACCGGCTGAAGCTGGCCGGGCGCAATGCCGTGCTGATGGACGCGCCGCCGCCGATGGAGAATGTCGGCCCGTTCCTTGCCATCGCCCGGCTGCTGCACGGCCTCGGCTTCAGCGTGCCCGAGGTGATGGCCGAGGATCGCGAGCATGGGCTGCTGCTGCTCGAGGATCTCGGCGACGACACCTATACGCGCCTGCTGCAGCGCGGCCACGACGAGCGCGCGCTCTACGAGCTCGCCACCGACGCGCTGAGCGAGCTGCGCCGCCGCGTGCCGGCGGAGGCGGTGGCGTCCCTGCCCGGCTTCGACATCGCGCGCAACCTGCGCGAGGTTTCGCTGCTGCTCGACTGGTACTGGCCCGCCGTCAAGGGCAGCGCGGCGCCCGATGCGGTGCGCGCCGAATTCGAGACCGCCTGGCGTGCCGCCCTGCCGAACATGTGGCAGGCGGGGACGACCCTGACGCTCTACGACTTCCACGTCGACAATCTGCTGCTGCTGCCCGGGCGCGCGGCGTTCAAGGCCTGCGGCCTGCTCGACTTCCAGGACGCCATCGCCGGGCCGGTGCCCTTCGATCTCGCCTCGCTGCTGGAGGATGTGCGGCGCAACGTCTCCAGGCCCCTGGCGGCGGCGATGATCGACCGCTATCTGGCCGGCAATCCCGACCTCAGCCGCGACGCCTTCCTCACCGCCTATGCGGCCTCCGCCGCCCAGCGCAATTGCCGCATCGTCGGCACCTTCGCCCGGCTGCTGCGACGCGACAGCAAGCCCTGGTACCAGCGCTTCATGCCGCGGGTATGGGAATTGCTGGAGCAGGACATCGCGCATCCGGCGATGGCGCCGGTTGCGGCGTGGTTCGCCCGGCACCTGCCCGCCGCCGACCGGCGGCCGCTCATCGACATCAGCCAGTAGAGAACAGGACGAGACGTGCCGGAGCAGCGCCCCTACACGATGCCCACGACCGCGATGGTGATGGCGGCCGGATTCGGCAAGAGGCTGCGGCCTTTCACCGACAAGGTGCCGAAGCCGCTGACCAAGGTGCTGGGCGTGCCGCTGATCGACGTGGCGCTGAACCGTCTGGCCGCCGCGGGCGTCAAGCGCGCGGTGGTGAACCTGCACCACCTGGGTGAGCAGATCCGCGAGCACCTGAAGGACCGCAAGGAGCCGGAGATCCTGTTTTCCGAGGAAGAGGAGATCCTGGAAACCGGCGGCGGCATCGTCAAGGCGATGCCGATGCTGGGCGACCAGCCGTTCTTCACCGTCAACGCCAAGATCATCTGGCTCAACGGCAAGATCGACTGCCTGGTGCGGCTGGCGCAGATGTTCGATCCCGAGAAGATGGACGCGCTGCTGCTGCTGCAGCCGACGGTGACGGCGGTGGGCTATAACGGCACCGGCGATTTCGTCATGGACCCGGACGGCCGCCTGGCGCGCAAGCCGGAGCGCGAAGTGGCGCCGTTTCTCTATGCCGGCATCCAGCTGTGCCATCCGCGCCTGTTCCGCGACGCGCCCAAGGGCGCCTTCTCCACCAACGTGGTGTGGGACCGCGCGATGGAGGAAGGCCGCCTCTATGGCATCCGCCACGACGGCGAGTGGTATCATGTCTCGACGCCCGAGCATCTGGTCGATGTCGAGCGCAACCTGACCTTCCACGGCTGGCGGTTTTGAGCCAAGCTGCGGGGATGCGCCAAGCCCCGCTCCGCGACAGGCCGAACGTCTTCTCGATCCCCGCCGGCACCTCCTTTGCCGAGGCGCTGGCGGCGGAGCTCATCGCGCGCGCCGGGCGCGATCCGCTGCGGCTGGCGGAGATGACCGTGCTGCTGCCGAACCGGCGCGCCTGCCGCACGCTGCAGGAGGCATTCCTGCGCCAAGCCATAGGACCAGGGGCGATCGCCCCGGGCACGGTCGGCGGCGCCAGCCTGCTGCCGCGCCTGCTGCCGATCGGCGATCTCGACAGCGAGGACCTGGCGGTGCTGAGCGGCGCCCTGCTGGGCGCTGACAGCTTTGACAAGGATGGGGCCGCGATCCCGCCGGCGATCGGCGAGTTGCGGCGGCGCATGATGCTGGCGCGCCTGATCATGGCCGCGCGCCGGCGCTCGGAGCTGAACCGCGGCGCTCCCGCCGACCCGGCGATCCGGCTCGACCAGGCGGCGCAGCTGGCGCAGGAACTGGGCCGCCTGCTCGACCAGGTGGCGACCGAGCGCAAGGATCTCTCCGGCCTGGAATCCCTGGTGCCCGACGGCCTCGCCGCGCATTGGCAGTTGACCGTCGATTTCCTCGACATCCTGCGCCGCGCCTGGCCGGCGATCCTGGAAGAGGAAAGCGCCGTCGACCCGGCCGAGCGGCGCAACCGGCTGCTCGACCTGCAGACGAAGCTGTGGAGCGCGGCGCCGCCGTCGACGCCGATCATCGCCGCGGGGTCCACCGGCTCGATCCCCGCCGCTGCTGATCTGATGGCCTTGGTGGCGCGCCTGCCGACGGGCGCCGTCTATCTGCCCGGCCTCGACCGCCATCCAAGCGACGAGGACTGGCAAGCGATCGCGGACGACCCCACGCATCCGCAGCACGGCCTGGCGCAACTGCTGAAGCGGTTCGCGATCACCCGCGCCGACGTGGCCGATGTCGGCGCCGGCGCGATCGATGATGCGCGCCGCGCCCGCATGCGGATCGTCTCCGCGGCGCTGCTGCCGGCGGAGCGCAGCGATCGCTGGAGCGGCCTCGCCCTCGACCTGGAGCCCGCGGCCGTCGACGCCGCGATGGCGCCGGCGCGGCGCATCGATTGCCGCACCGAGCAGGAGGAGGCGCTCACCATCGCCATCGCCTTGCGCGGGTTCCTGGCCGAACAGGCGGAGGGGGTCGCCGCCCTGGCGACGCCGGACCGCCAACTGGCCCGCCGTGTGGCGGCGCAGCTGCGGCGCTGGAACATCGAGATCGACGATTCCGCCGGCCGCGAACTGGCGCAATCGGCTCCCGGTGGCTTCGTCATCCTGCTGAGCGAGGCGGCGACCTCGGGATGGGCGCCGGTGCCGCTGCTCGGCCTGGTCAAGCATCCGCTCGCCGCGGCCGGCAAACCGCTCGGCCAGCTGCGCCGCTGGGCCCGGCGTCTCGATCGCGATCTGCTGCGCGGCCCGCGGCCCGCGCCCGGCTGGGACGGGATCGAGCAGGCGATCGCGGCCAAACTGGCGCGTGGCGACCTGAGCGAGCGCCAGGCCGCCGCCTTGCGCGCCGACCTCCCGCGACTGCGCACGGCGACGGCGGCGCTGGCCGACTGGGACCAGCCGCATGCCCCGGAAATCCGCTTGCGCCGCCTGATCGCGGCGGCCGAGGCCCTGGCGGCGACCGACGCGGAAACCGGCGCCGAACGCCTGTGGCGCGGCGAGGCGGGCGAGGCCCTGGCCGAGTTCAGCCACGACGCCCTGCAATCCCTCGCCGGCCTCGGTGCGACGGGCGCAATGGATTTTTCCGCGCTGCTGATGGAGCTCTTGTCCGGCGTGCCGGTACGGCCGCGTTTCGGCACGCATCCGCGGCTCTACATCTGGGGTCCGCTCGAGGCGCGCCTGCAGCAGCCCGACCTGCTCATCCTCGGCGGCCTGAACGAAGGCACCTGGCCGGCGGAAACCGCCATCGACCCGTGGCTCAACCGGCCGATGCGCAAGCAGTTCGGCCTGCCGCTGCCGGAGCGCAAGATCGGCCTGGCGGCGCATGATTTCCAGCAGGCGATGGGTGCGCCGCGCGTGCTGCTGACCCGCGCCGCGCGGGTCGCAGGCGCGCCCACGGTGCCGTCGCGCTGGCTGCTGCGGCTGGACGCCTTCCTGCGCTGCTGCGGCACCGGATTGCCGCTGCTCGAACGCGACGGCGAGCGCACGCTGGAGCGGAACTGGGCGCGGATGTTGGATCGGCCGGCAAGCGCGGCCACGCCCTGCTCCCGGCCGGCGCCAAAGCCGGGCGCCGCGCGCCGGCCGGACAAGTTGTCGGTGACCCAGATCGAATTGTGGCGGCGCAATCCCTACGCCGTCTATGCGCGCCATATCCTCGGCCTGCAGGCGCTGGACGCGCTCGACCAGGATCCCGGCGCCGCCGATCTGGGCAGCGCGATCCATGACGCGCTGCATGCCTTCGTCGCCCGTTACCCCAAGGCGCTGCCGGAGAATGCGCTGGCCGAATTGGTGGCCGCCGGCGACCAGGCCTTCGCCGCATGGCTCGACCGGCCCAGCGTCTGGGCATTCTGGCAGCCGCGCTTTCGCCGCATCGCCGCCTGGTGGCTGGCGCAGGAACAGGAGCGGCGGCCGCTTCTGCAGGAGATCAAGACGGAACTGCGCGGCGAGTGGCTGGTGCGCGAGGCGACACCGCCGTTCACCCTGAGCGCACGGGCGGACCGCATCGACCGCCTGCGCGACGGCAGCCTCGCCATCATCGACTACAAGACCGGCGAGCCGCCGAACGACACCGAGATCGCGCTGGGCTTCGCGCCGCAATTGACGCTCGAGGCGGCGATGGCGGCGAAGGGCGCGTTTCCGGGCATCCCGGCCGCCGCCGTCGGCGAACTCGCGCATTGGCGCCTGACCGGCACCGGCGAGGGCGGGCAGGTCAAGCCGGTGCGCGGCGACCTGCCGGAATTGTCGCGCGAAGCCTATGACGGGCTGCTGGACCTGTTGACGCATTACGCCAGGGATGACGCCGCCTATCCCGCCTCGCCCGACCCAGGATTCGCGCCGCGCTACGACGACTATCAGCACCTGGCGCGCAACGCCGAATGGTCGAGCGACCTGTGAAGCCGGCGGTGGAATCGCTCGACCCCGGCGCCCTGGCCGAGGCCGGCGCCGCGCAATTGCGCGGCTCCGATCCCGACGCCTCGGCCTGGGTCTCCGCCTCGGCCGGCTCGGGGAAGACCAAGGTGCTGCGCGACCGGGTGCTGCGCCTGCTGCTCGCCGGCGTCGAACCCTCGCGCATCCTCTGCCTCACCTACACCAAGGCGGCGGCGGCGGAAATGTCCAACCGCATCGCGCAGACCCTTGCTGAATGGGCGGCGATGGACGAGGGCAAGCTGGCCAGCGAGCTGCACAACCTGGCCGGCCCGAAGGACCTGAAGGCGCTTGTCCCGGTGGCGCGCCGGCTGTTCGCCCGCGTGCTCGACACGCCGGGCGGCATGAGGATCGAGACCATCCACGCCTTCTGCCAGTCGCTGCTGCGGCGCTTCCCGCTGGAAGCGAACGTGGCGCCGCATTTCGACCTGATCGAGGAGCGCGACGCGGCCTCGCTATTGCGCGAGGCGCGCGACGACATGCTGAACGCCGCGCGGACGGAGCCCGGCGGCGGCCTGCGCCGCGCGCTCGACCTCACCGTGGCGCGCATGTCGGAGGGCCGGCTCAACGACCTGCTCGGCGAATTGCTGAACCGCCGCGCCCGCTTCCAGCGCCTGATCGAGCGGTCGGCGGGGATGAGCGCCATCCGCGCCGCGATCCGCAACCTGCTGCGCGTGGGGCCCGAGGAGACGCGCGAAAGCGTGCTGGCCGCCGCGGTGACGGACATCGCCTGCGATGTCGCCGCCATCCGGCGGATCGCCGAGGCCCTGGCGCGCGGCACGGAGAAGAACCAGGCCGCCGGCGCCGCCTTGAAGGACTGGCTGTCCCTTAACCCGGCCGATCGCGCGGCCGGCTTCGAGGAATATTGCGCCGTCTTCCTCACCAACGACGGCGCGCCGCGCAAGAAGCCGGCGACCAAGGACGCGGTGAAGCATTGGGCCGACGTCAACGAGGCGATGAACGTGGAAGCGCTGCGGCTGGTCGAAATCGCCGACCGCCTGCGCGCGGTGGAGATCGCCGTCGGCACCGAGGCGCTGCTGACCCTGGGCCTGGCCGTGCTGGAGCGCTATGAGGCCCGCAAGGACGCGGCGGCGCGCCTCGACTACGAGGACCTCATCCTCAAGACGGTCGATCTGCTGCAGCGCCCCGGCATCGCCCCCTGGGTGCTCTATAAGCTGGATGGCGGCCTCGACCATGTCCTGATCGACGAGGCGCAGGACACCAACCCGGAGCAATGGCAGGTGATCGATGCGCTGACCGGCGAGTTCTTCGCCGGCGAAGGGACCGCGGAGCGGCCGCGCACCTTGTTCGCCGTCGGCGATCGCAAGCAATCGATCTACAGCTTCCAGGGCGCGGCGCCCGAGGAGTTCGCCCGCTACGAAACCCGCTATGACGAGCTGACCCGGGGAATGCTGCGGCAGGTGAAGCTCAACGTCTCGTTCCGCTCCACCGCGCCGGTGCTGAACCTGGTCGACCGGGTGTTCAACGGGCCGGCCCGCCAGGGCGTCGCCGATGCCGGCGAGACCATCGCGCATCGGGTCAGTCGCGCCGGCGAGTTCGGCGAAGTGGTGCTGTGGCCGGTGGCCTGCCCGATCGACGAGGATCTGCCCGCGCCCTGGGCGCCGCCGGTGCCGCGCGATTCGGTGGCGGCCCCCGAGGCGCGCCTGGCGGACGCGATCGCGGCGGAGATCGCCCGATTGCTGCAATCGGCCAGCACCGGCCGGCAGCCGCGCCGGCTCAATCCCGGCGACATCATGATCCTGGTGCGCAACCGCACCGGCTTCGTCGAGCTGATGGTGCGGGCGCTGAAACGGCGGGGGGTGCCGGTCGCCGGCATCGACCGCATGCAGCTGCTCGAGCAGATCGCGGTGCAGGACATCATGGCCTTCGCCGCCTTCCTGCTGCTGCCCGAGGACGACCTCAACCTCGCCGCCTTGCTCAAATCGCCGCTGGTGGGCTTGAGCGAGGAGGAGCTGTTCGCGCTCAGCGTCGACCGCGGGCCGCAGCGGCTGTGGTCGCGGCTGCAGGACCTGGCGCCGGCGATGCCGGCGGCGGCGCGGGCGCACCACCTGCTGCGTTTCTATCTCGACCTCGCCGGATTCGCCACGCCGTACGAGCTGCTGGCGCGGATGCTGGATGGCGAGGGCGGGCGGCAGCGCCTCTATCGCCGCCTCGGCGAGGAATGCGGCGAGGCGATCGACGAATTCCTCAGCCTCGCCCTCGCCTTCGAGGCGCATCACGCTCCCGATCTGCAGGCCATGCTGCGCTGGATGCAGGAAGGCGAGCTGACGGTGAAGCGCGACCTGGAGGAAGCGGGCGGGCGCGTGCGCATTCTGACCGTGCACGGCGCCAAGGGGCTGGAGGCGCCGGTGGTGTTCCTGGCCGACCAGCGGCGGGCGGAGAAGACGCGCTCCGGCCTGTTCTGGATCGATCTGGGCAAGACCGAGCTGCCGGTCTGGTCGCCCAACAAGGGTGCGGACGATCCCGTCGCGCGGGATGCGCGCCAGGCGGCGCTGGAGCGCCAGCGCGCGGAGGAGAACCGCCTGCTCTACGTCGCCATGACACGGGCGGAGGAGCGGCTCTATGTCTGCGGCTGGCGCGGCGGGCAGTCGATCAAGACGCCGAGCTGGCACGATCATGCGCTGGCGGCGCTGGGCGAGATGGCGGGCGTCGCGCGGGAAGCGCGGCCGGCCTGGCTCGGCGGCCCGCCGGAAGGCTGGGAGGGTGAGGTCCTGCGCCTTGCTTTCGGCGAGAGGGCCGTGCCCGCGGCGCCGCAAGCGGTGGCGGTACCGGTCGAGATGCCGGCGCCCGGCTGGCTCGGCGAGGCGGCCGCCCCGCTGCCGGATCCACCGCGCCCGTTGACCCCGTCGCGGCCGAGCGAGCCGGACCCCGCCGCCTTGTCGCCGCTCGGCGCGGACGAGGGCTGGCGCTACCAGCGCGGCCGCGTGGTGCATCACCTGCTGGAGATGCTGCCGCAACTGCCGACCGAGCGGCGGATGACGGCGGCACAGGACTATCTCGCGCGCCCGAGCAGCGGCGTCGAACCGACGCGGCGCGACGCCCTGGCGGCGGAAGTGGTCGCGGTGATCGAGCGGCCGGATTTCGCCGCCATCTTCGGCCCCGACAGCCAGGCCGAGGTGCCGATCGTCGCCACTTTGCGCGGAGCGGATGGCCGCAGCCGGGTGCTGAGCGGGCAGATCGATCGCCTGGTGGTGCGCGACGGCGAGGTCTGGGTGGTCGACTTCAAGAGCAACCGCCCGGCACCCATGCTTGCAGCGCAGGTATCGGCGCAATACCTGGGTCAGCTGGAGGCCTATCGACGCGCCCTCGCAACCCTTTATGCGAACAAGGAAATTCGCTGCTTCCTGCTGTGGACGGACGGGCCGCGGCTGATGGAGATTCCCGCCGCCATGCTGGACGCGCATGGCACAAATCCGACGCCTTGACGGGAGCGAACCCCGCTCCCTAGATTCCCCCATGAGGGCTTGCCCTCGCCGTGCCGGCCTGTCGATTTGCCGGCCCGGCGCGGTAACCAAGTCCGGCGGCGGCGACGCGATCATCGCCTCGCCGCTCCGGCCAAAAGGAATACAGGGATGAATACCACCCAAGCCAAGACCGTTGCGGGCAACACCACCCATGTGAGCGACGCGTCCTTCGAAGCCGATGTCCTGAAAGCGAGCGGCCCGGTGCTGGTCGATTTCTGGGCCGAGTGGTGCGGGCCGTGCAAGATGATCGCCCCGGCGCTCGAAGAGATCGCCAAGGACATGAACGGCAAGCTGACCATCGCCAAGATCAACATCGACCACAATCCGCAGACGCCGAAGCGCTACGGCGTGCGCGGCATTCCGACCCTGATGCTGTTCAAGGACGGCCAAGTCGCCGCCACCAAGATCGGCAACATGCCGAAGCGGCAGCTGGTCGACTGGGTCGAATCGGTCATCTAGGACCGGTCGTTCGAGAATGAGCGGAGCCCCGCGCCTGGCGCGGGGCTTTTGCTTTTGGATCGCGCCTCAGGGCTCCAGCATCGCCTGCTCGTCGCCGACCAGCTTGTAGGGCCGGCGGATCTCGCGATTGACCGCCAGGATCACGCAATGGCCCTGGTGGTAGCCCTCGCAGTGCTGCAGCGCCTCGTTGATGAAGCTGTACTGGCCGCGGCACTGGCCGGTCGAGCAATAGGCGTAGAATCCGACCGTGCCATGCTCCGACACCGCGAAGGCGCCGATCCGCCCGGCTCCCAGCATGCTGAAGTAGCGCTGCAGATGCGCCTCGACCTGCCGGGTGATGATGATCGGCTCGCCATTGGGCTGGGTGTGATTTGGACCCGCGCAGGCGGAAAGCAGGAGGGCGGCGACGGCGGCAAACACGACTCGGTGACGCATGCGAACTCGCACTCTTATTGCATGCGCGACCCTAATGGCGGAGCGGATTCAGGGCAAGCCACGGCGCCGGGTCGGCGTCACGCTGTCACAACCTTGATGCAGCCCGCCGGCCGACGGACATTCAAGGCGCGACCGTGTAGGGCCGCTTGATCACCCCGTTCGAGGCCAGGATCACGCAGCGTCCGCGGCCGAACTTCTCGCAGCCCTTGATCGCCTCGCTGCTGAAATAGTACTGCCCGTTGCAGCCGCCATGTTCGCAATAGGAGTAGAAGGCCGCCTCGCCATTCTCCGAGACCGCGAAGGCGCCGGCCCGCCCGCGATCGATCTCGCGCAGGTAACTCCGCAGATGGTCGTTGACCTCCGCCGAGATCACCAGCGGCTTGCCGCTCGGCGTTCCGCGCGAGTCACCGGCGGCGCAGCCGGCCAGCCCCGCCAGCAGCAACGCCCCCATGAGTGCCCAGTTCATGATTTTCATGTGGCCGCACCGGCATAGACGACACGCAACGCGGGAGAGTCTAGGCCAGTCCTGCAATCCCATCAAGGGACATCGGTCCCAGGCGCCGCGCCGCTATCCGTTCTCCGCCAAGACCGTTCCGGCCAGGTAGAGCGAGCCGCAGATCAGCACCCGGCGCGGCGCGGCGGCGTGGCGCGCGATGATCGCGGCGAGGGCTTGCGCGCAGGAGTCGAAACCTTCGGCCGCCAGCCCGGCCTGCCGCGCGAAGGCCACCAGGTCGGCGGCCGGCAGCGAGGCGTGGTCGCCCGGAATGGCGACGGCGGAGAGATCCTCCGCCACCGGCGCCAGATGGCGCAGGAAGGCGAGCGGATCCTTGGTCGAGAGCATGCCGTAGATCAGGCTGACCGGCTTCGCATCGGTGCGCCGCCAGTCGTTGATCATGTCGGCGATGATCTGGCCGGCCTCCTCGTTGTGGCCCCCGTCGAGCCAGAGCTCCCAGCCCGATGGCAGCGCGTCGGCCAGCGGGCCGCGCGTCAGGCGCTGCATGCGCGCCGGCCATTGCGCCTGGCGCAGGCCGGCCGCGAGATGCGCCGGCGTCAGCTGAAAGCCCTCGAGCTGCCGGCTGGCCGCCACCGCCGTCGCGGCATTCGCATATTGGTGCCGCCCGGCCAAGGCCGGCTTCGGCAGGGCCATCGACCCGCTGCTCTCCCGATAGGCGAAGCCGTCGCCGCCGACCTCGTAGCCCCATTCCGCGCCGTAGCGGAACATGGGTGCCGCAAGCTCGCCGGCGACGCGGGCGAAGATTTCGGCCGCCTCCGGCGGCTGCGGCGCCACCACGACCGGCCGGCCGCGCTTGATGATGCCCGCCTTCTCGAAGGCGATTTTCGCCAGGGTATTGCCGAGGAACTGCATGTGGTCGAAGGAGATCGGCATCAACACGGTGGCAAGGGGCTCCGCCACCACGTTGGTGGCGTCGGAGCGGCCGCCGAGGCCGGTCTCCAGCAGCAAGATGTCGGCCGGAACCCGGGTGAAGGCGAGGAAGGCCGCCGCCGTGGTGATCTCGAAGAAGGTGATCTGCTCGTTCCGGTTGGCGCGCTCGCATTCCTCGATGAGGTCGATCAGCGCCTGCTCCTCGATCAACGCGCCGGCCAGGCGGATGCGCTCGTGGAAGCGCACCAGATGCGGCGAGGTATAGGCGTGCACGCGATAGCCGGCGGCTTCGAGTATGGCGCGCAGATAGGCGATGACCGAGCCCTTGCCGTTGGTGCCGGCGACATGCACCACCGGCGGCAGGCGGCGCTCCGGATTGCCGAGGCGGTCGAGCAGCGTCTGCACCCGGCCCAGCCCAAGATCGATGATCTTGGGATGCAGGCGCATCACGCGCTCGAGGACGATGTCGCTTTGCGATTGCGGAACGCTCATCGCTTCCTGAGCCCCCCATCGTCATGGTCGGACTTGGTCCGACCACCCACGAGTTTATTTCCATCGTCCGGGTTCAGCCGAAAGAAACTCGTGGGTGGTCGCGCCAAGCGCGACCATGACGAAAAAGGAGAACCGTCAAGGGCGCGCATTGTTCGGTTCAATGAGCAGGCAATCGCAACACCGTCACGCCGCGGCCGGCTTCGGCTGGCGCGTCAGCAGGCTGATGATCTTGGCGAGCTCGCGCGGCAGGTCCTTGCGCGCGACCACCAGATCGACGATGCCGTGATCCAGCAGGTATTCGGCGCGCTGGAAGCCCTCGGGCAGCTTCTCGCGGATCGTCTCCTCGATCACGCGGGCGCCGGCGAAGCCGATGACGGCGCCGGGTTCCGAGACGTGGATGTCGCCCAGCATGGCGAAGGAGGCGCTCACGCCGCCCGTGGTCGGGTCGGTCAACAGCACGATATAGGGCAGGCCGGCCTCTTTCACGCGGTCGACGGCGATGACCGAGCGCGGCATCTGCATCAGCGACAGGATGCCTTCCTGCATGCGCGCCCCGCCCGAGGCCGGAATGGCGATGAAGGCCGCCTGCTCGCGCACCGCGATCTCCGAGGCGGTCACCAGCCCCTCGCCCACCGCGGCGCCCATCGAGCCGCCCATGAACTCGAAGTTGAAGGCCGCGATCACCACCTTCTGGCCGCCCATGAGGCCGCTCGCCACCACGATGGCGTCCTGCTCCTCGGTCTTGCTCTGCGAATCCTTCAACCGGTCGACATAGCGCTTGCGGTCGCGGAACTTCAGCGGGTCGAGCTCGACCTTGGGCAGTTCGGCGCGCTCGTACTGGCCGCCGTCGAACAGCAATTCGAGCCGCCGCTTCACGTCGATGCGCAGGTGATGATTGCAATGCGGGCAGACGCGCAGATTCGCCTCCAGCTCGCGGTGGAAGATCATCTGGCCGCAGGACGGGCACTTGTCCCACAGGTTGTCCGGCACGTCGGTCTTCTTGACCAAAGCGCGGATCTTGGGTCGGACGAAATTGGTCAGCCAGCTCATGCTCTCCGCTCCTTTCGTCCTCAGGCCCGCGCGCGCTTCACGCCGCCGGCCAGCTCGCGCACCAGCGCCAGCGTGTCCTCGACCGCCTGCCGGCTGGCGCTGCCATCCGGCTTCACATGCTGGGCGATCTTGGCGACCAGCGCCGAGCCGACCACGGCGCCGTCGGCCGCCTTGGCGATAGCCTCGGCCTGTTCGGCGGTCTTGATGCCGAAGCCGACGCAGACCGGCAGCTGGGTGTGCCGCTTCAGCCGCGCCACGGCCGCTGAGACGTCGGCGTTGGCGGCCGAGCGCGTGCCGGTGATGCCGGCGATGGAGACGTAGTAGACGAAGCCCGAGGTGTTGCGCAGTACGCTGGGCAGGCGCTTGTCGTCGGTGGTCGGCGTCGCCAGGCGGATGAAATTGAGCCCCGCCTTCAGCGCCGGGATGCACATTTCCTCGTCTTCCTCGGGCGGCAGGTCGACGACGATGAAGCCGTCGACGCCGGCGCTCTTCGCGTCGCGCAGGAAGGGCTCCACGCCGTAGGAATAGATCGGGTTGTAGTAGCCCATCAGGATGATCGGCGTCGCCTGGTTGCCGGCCCGGAACTCGCGCACCAGCTTCAGCGTCTTCCTCAGCGTCATGCCGTTCTTCAACGCGCGCAGCGATGAGGCCTGGATGGCCGGGCCGTCGGCCATCGGGTCGGTGAAGGGCATGCCGAGCTCGATCAAATCGGCGCCGGCCTCGGGCAGGCGCTTCACCAGGTCCAGCGACAGGTCGTAGTCGGGATCGCCTGCGGTGACGAAGGTGACCAGGGCCGCGCGCTTGGCCGCCTGCAATTCGGCAAAGCGGCGCTCGATGCGCGTGCCCGTCCCATTCTTGCCTTGGGCGCCGTCCGCGCTCATAGCTTCTTCCCCAAGCGCTCCGCGACGGCGAAGATGTCCTTGTCGCCGCGGCCGCACAGATTCATCACCAGCAGATTGTCCTTCGGCAGCTTCGGCGCCAGCTTCTGGGTGAAGGCCAGGGCATGCGCCGGCTCCAGCGCCGGGATGATGCCCTCCAGCCGCGACAGCAGCTGGAAGGCGTCCAGCGCCTCGTGGTCGGTGGCCGAGACGTAGTTCACCCGCTTCATATCGTGCAGCCAGGAATGCTCCGGGCCGATGCCGGGATAGTCGAGGCCGGCCGAGATCGAATGCGCGTCGATGATCTGCCCGTCGTCGTCCTGCAGCAGATAGGTGCGGTTGCCGTGCAGCACGCCGGGCCGCCCGCCGGTCAGCGAGGCCGCGTGCTTGCCCGTCTCGATGCCCTCGCCACCCGCCTCGACGCCGTAGATCTTCACGTCGGTGTCGTCGAGGAAGGGATGGAACAGGCCCATGGCGTTGGAGCCGCCGCCGATGCAGGCGACCAACGTGTCGGGAAGCCGGCCCTCGGCCTCCATCATCTGCTCGCGCACTTCGTTGCCGATCACCGACTGGAAGTCGCGCACCATCGCCGGATAGGGATGCGGGCCGGCGACCGTCCCGATGATGTAGAAGGTGTTCTCGACATTGGCGACCCAGTCGCGCAAAGCCTCGTTCATCGCGTCCTTCAGGGTCGCGGTGCCGGAATGGACCGGGATCACCTCGGCGCCCAGCAGCTTCATGCGGAACACGTTCGGCTGCTGCCGCGCGATGTCCGTGGCGCCCATGTAGACGGTGCAGGGCAGGTTGAACAGCGCGCAGACCGTCGCCGTCGCCACGCCATGCTGGCCGGCGCCGGTCTCGGCGATGATGCGGGTCTTGCCCATGCGCCGGGCGAGCAGGATCTGGCCCATGCAATTGTTGATCTTGTGCGAGCCGGTATGGTTGAGCTCGTCACGCTTCAGATAGATCTTGGCGCCGCCGAATTGCCGGGTCAGCCGCTCGGCGAAATAGAGCGGGCTCGGCCGGCCGATATAGTGCTTGCGGAAGTATTCCAGCTCGGAGGCAAAGCTCGCGTCCTTCTTGGCGGCGCTGTAGGCCTTTTCGACCTCCAGGATCAGCGGCATCAGGGTCTCGGCGACGAAACGGCCGCCGAATATCCCGAAGCGGCCGAACTCGTCGGGGCCGTTGCGGTAGGAGTTGCGGGCTGGTTGTGGGCTGGCGGTCAAGGATGTGGTCCCGGCTATGTGAAGTCGGCTGCAATCAACCATAGGCCATGCCAAAGGTCAAAGCCTCGCGGCTCTCCCGCGGGCGACCTAAAGACGCTTGACCGCGTCGAGGAAGGCCTTGATTTTGCTCGGGTTCTTCTCGCCCGGACGGTCCTCGACCCCGGACGAGACATCGACCATCGGGGCGCCGGTCACGCGCGCCGCCTCGGTGACGTTTTCGGGCGTCAAGCCGCCGGCCAGAAGCCACGGCCTGGAAAAGCGGCGGCCGCCGAGCAATGTCCAGTCGAAACTCAGCGCATTGCCGCCGGGCAAGGCGCCGACCATGGATTTCGGCGGCTTGGCATCGAACATCAGGTAGTCGACCACCGGCTCATAGCCGGCGGCGGCGGCGAGGTCCTCCGCGGCGCTGACAGGGATCGCCTTGATGACCGGCTTGGCGAACCTGGCGCGGATCTCGGCCGCGCGTTCCGGCGTCTCGTGGCCGTGCAACTGCAGCACGTCGAGCTCGCACCCCGCCAGGATTTCGGCGATGCGCGCATCGCTGTCATCGACGAAGAGTCCGACCTTCTTCACCCGCGGCGGCACCAGCTTCCCCAGGGCGCGCGCTGTCGACGGCTCGATGGCGCGCGGCGAGCGGGCATAGAAGTTGAATCCGATCAGCCCGGCGCCGTTGTCGATTGCGGCCTGCACCGTCTCGGCGGTCTTCAGGCCGCAGATCTTGGCAATGACCGGCATGGCTCAGACCCGGACGCCGACCAGGTGCCGGTAGGCGGCGGCGAAGACGGTGGCGAGGCAGATCCAGACCGCGACCTGGGCGACCGCGACGATGAACATGGTGCCGACGGGCGCCACCGCGATGAACCCGACCAGGGCCAGGATCTGCTCCAGCACCGCCAGCCCGATCACGAACGGCACCTGGACGAGGATGAGGCTGATGGCCAGCGTCAACGCGTTTCCGCGCGAGACGGCCCAGGATTGTCCGGGCGTCATCGGCTGGTCGATCGCCTGCCCGACCATGAACGGCAGGAAGCGGACCGCCAGCAGAAGCGAGAGCAGCATCGCCAGCAGGTTCGCGATCGAGCCCGGCACGTGCAGCAGCACCAAAGGCACGCTGATCGCCATCACCGCCACGGTCAGGCCGATGACAAAGACGATCGCGGAGAGCAGGAAGCGGAAATGCGCAACCCGGATGGGCAATCCGATGCCGACGGCGCCCATCGGCCCGAGCAGCAGGAAGCGCAGCCAGTTCACCATCAGCAAGGAAAGCGCCACGATGACGATCGCGCTCAGCAGCAGGAGCGTCGGCCCGCTGCCGCTCGCCACTTCGGTCGAGGTGCCCGATTCCACCTCCTGGACCACCGCGAAGAACGTATCGCCGCCGATATAGATACCGGCAAACAGCAGCAGCGTCGGCAGCAATCCCAGGCGCAGCGCGTCGTCGCGCTGCTGCCAGAGGATCTGGAACGCGGTCTTGAGCAGCAGCAGGATGGGAATGGACTGGCGTCGCGGCTGCATATCCCGCCTCACGCCGCCACGCTGGTGATTTCCTGGGCGATGCGCCGCGCCGCCTCCGCCGGGTCGGCCGCCGCGGTGATCGGCCGGCCGACGACAAGGTAGTCGGCGCCGGCGGCGGCGGCCTCTCCGGGCGTCATGATGCGCTTCTGGTCGCCGGAAGCGGCCCAGACCGGGCGCACCCCGGGGGTGACCAGCAGGAAGTCGCCGCCGAGGTCGCGGCGCAGCGGCACGATCTCGTGCGGCGAGCACACCACGCCATCCAGGCCGCATTCCTGGCTCAGCGCCGCCAGCCGGCGGACCTGCTCGGCCGCGCCACTAGGCTGTCCGACCGCCACCAGGTCGTCATCGGCCAGGCTGGTGAGCACGGTGACCGCGATGACCTTCGGCCGCGTGACGCCAAGCTTGGCCGCCGCGTCGCCCGCCGCATCCGCAGCGGCCCGCAGCATCGCCGCCCCGCCGGCGGCGTGGACGTTGACGATGGCCGGGGCGAGCGGCGCGACCCCGCGGATAGCGCCCGCCACGGTATTGGGAATGTCATGGAACTTGAGGTCGAGGAAGACCGGCGCCCCGGCTTCGGCGACCCGCCGCACCCCGTCGGGACCCTGGGCCGTAAAAAACTCCAGCCCAAGCTTGATCCCGGCCACCGATCGCACCGTCGCCCGGGCCCAGGCCTGCGCCCGGTCCAGGTCGGTCGTGTCCAGCGCCACCAGGATACCGCCACGCCCTTTCCGCATCAGCTCCACCGCCTCCATCGCTCCGATCCAGGCACCCTGAGCCGGCGAGCCCCGCACCAGCAAGCCCGGGCCAGCGAGCCCGGGCCAGCGAGTCCGGGCCAGCGAGCCGGGGCCAGCGATTCCGACCCAGTCGGTCCGCGCCTGTCTAGAGCAGTTTCAGGGTGGCTGTATACACGCCGTTTCCACCGGCCCCACCTAACCCACCGTTCTGCCGCCTTGACAGCGGGCGGTGGAAACCGCTGAGAATCCCTGGCTGCCCCAGACGGCCAGGAACGCCAGGTGCCCGACATGCCCATCCGCTGCGACCGGCCCGTGAGCCGGCTCCGTCCCCCCGGCAAGACCGGCGGCAAGATCGGCGGCAAGATCGGAATCCTGCTGTCGCTGCTTGCCGCCGTGGGCTGCGCCGAGACCGTCAAGCCGCCGCCGGAGCCGAGCGGCCCGATCCCCTGGACGGCGGCGATCGGCCGGCTGGACGCCCCGGCGGAATTCACCTCCTGCACGGCCACCCTGGTCGCGCCCGATGTCATCGTCACCGCCGCGCATTGCGTGTTTCCGCATGGCAAGAAGCTGCTGCCGAGCGCGATGAAATTCACCCCGAATGTCGGCGCCCAGCGCCTGCCCTCCGTCTATGTGGCCGAGATCGTCGGCCTGGGCGTCAGCAAGATGGACCCCGACAAGCCGGAGGAGACGCCGACCGAGGTCGATTGGGCGGTGCTGCGGCTGGAGAAGCCGGTCGCCAATGTCGAGCCGATCCCGGTGGAGCCGATCGCGCTGGCGGAACTCGCGCGCCGCCTGCAATCCGGCCAGACCCTGTCCAATTTCGGCTATGGCAGCTATGGCGTCACCATCGCCCAGCGCCTGCACCGGACCGAGGATTGCACCCTGATTCCGGAATGGAAGGAACTGGTGAAGGAGGCTGGCGACCGGCTGGTGATCACCACCTGCCCGGTGATCAAGGGCGATAGCGGCGGCCCCATCCTGATCGACGATCCGACCGCCGGCCGGCGGCTGATCGCCGTGGTTTCCGGCTTCTGGCGGCGCCCCGACGGCACGGTCAGCCTTGCGGTCGGCGCCAGCGCCTTCGCCGACCAGTTGCGTCTCGCCATCAGTGCGCGGCCTTGACGTCACGGCAAAATCACGGGTGGCAGCAATGGAAATGACCGAGACGGGCACGCCGATGCGGGCGACCGGCCGCCGGGAGCGCGGGCATCTGTGGCGCGGCCTCGCCGCCGCGCTGCTCTGCGCGACCATGGCGGGCTGCGCCGCCCGGCCACCCGCGCCGCCGCCGGCGCCGGAGCGCAAACCCGATTGGCAGGCCGCCATCGGCAGCCTGGAAATCTCCGGCTCGCCGCAGATCTGCACCGCCGTCCTGGTGCGCCGTGACCTGATCGTCACCGCGTCGCACTGCCTGCATCCCGACGGCGTCGCCGTCGATGCCGGGCGGCTGGTTTTCACCTCCAGCTTCACCCCCGAGGACCGCTCGCGCGGCGTCACCATTTTCGGCCAGGGCGGCGAGGTGACGCCCGGCACCATCCACAAGGACCAGGCGCAGCTGGACTGGGCGCTGGTGCGGATCACGCCGCCGCTGCCGCTGAAGCCGCTCAAGGTGGCGCCGCTTTCCGCCGCCCAGGCCCGGGCCGAGATCGCCAAGGGCGCCAAGTTCTATTCCGGCGGCTATGGCCAGGGCGCCAAGGACCGGCTGCGGGCGCACGAACGCTGCGGACTGCTGCCGCCCGACCCCGAGGGCCTGACCGAGGGCGATCTGTTCTTCGCCACCAACTGCATCGTCCGGCTGGGCGATAGCGGCGGGCCGGTCGCCATCATCAACGGCGACGGGCCGGAACTGATCGGCCTCACCGTCGGCTTCACCCAGCATCCGACGACCGGAGATTCGATCGGCATCGTGGTCTCCGCCAAGGCCTTCGCGCCCTTCATCGGCGGCGGCCTCATCAGCGCCCTGGAGCCGTCTCAGCCCACAAAAATGCCAATGAATTGACAAGCTTGGCTAAGCTGTATACAGCTTAGCCAAGAAGCTGCGGCCGTCCAGGCCAGCGGCCGGGGGCAGCCACGCGGCTGGGAAGAGCATGGGGCGCAATCCCCGCTACGACATCCTGTTCGAGCCGGTCCGCATCGGGCCGCTGACCGCGCGCAACCGCTTCTACCAGGTGCCGCATTGCACCGGCATGGGCTTCGACCTGCCGCATTCGGTCTCGCGCCTGCGCGAGATCAAGGCCGAGGGCGGCTGGGCGGTGGTGAACACCGAATATTGCTCGATGCACTGGTCGAGCGACGACGCGCCGTTCAAGTTCTGCGCGCTGTGGGACGAGCGCGACGTGAAGATCCAGGCCCAGACCACCGAGGCCATCCACCGCCATGGCGCGCTGGCCGGCGTCGAGCTGTGGCACGGCGGCAACCACGCGCAGAACCGCGCCTCGCGCGAGATCGCGCTGTCGCCCTCCGGCTCGCACCAGCACGGCATCTTCCCGCAGCAGACCCGCGCCATGGACCGCGCGGACATCCGCAACCTGCGGCGCTGGCAGGTGCAGGCGGCCAAGCGCGCCAAGCGCGCCGGCTTCGACATCGTCTATGTCTATGCCGGCCACGGCTACCTGCCGTTCCAGTTCATCACGCAGCGCTGGAACCAGCGCGGCGACGAATATGGCGGGTCGATCGAGAACCGCGCGCGCCTGCTGCGCGAGATGATCGAGGAGACCAGGGACGCGGTGGGCGATACCTGCGCCGTCGCCGTGCGCCTGGCGATGGACGAGTTGATGGGCCCGCACGGCGTGACGGCCGAGAACGAAGGCCGGGCCGTGATCGAGCTGCTGGCCGAGCTGCCCGATCTCTGGGACGTCAACATCTCCTATGTCGAGAACGATTCGATGTCGGCGCGCTTCGGCGAGGAGGGTCACCAGGAAAAATACGTCGGCTTCGTGAAGCAGCTCACCAGCAAGCCGGTGGTCAGCGTCGGCCGCTTCACCTCGCCCGACGCGATGGCGAGCCTGGTCAAGCGCGGCATCGCCGATTTCATCGGCGCGGCGCGGCCCTCCATCGCCGATCCGTTCCTGCCGGCCAAGATCGCCGAGGGGCGCGAGGACGACATCCGCGAATGCATCGGCTGCAACATCTGCCGCAGCTCCAACAACATGGGCGCGCCGATCCGCTGCACCCAGAACCCGACCATGGGCGAGGAATACCGCCGCAACTGGCATCCCGAGCGCATCGCGTCAGCCGGCGGTTTCAAAGATGACGGCGTGCTTGTCGTCGGCGGCGGGCCGGCGGGCCTGGAATGCGCCCTGTCGCTCGGCCGGCGCGGCTATCGCGTGGCGCTGGCCGAAGCGGGGCGCGAGTTGGGCGGCCGCATCAACCGCGAATCGCGCCTGCCTGGGCTCTCGACCTATGCCCGGGTGCGCGACTGGCGCCTCGGCCAGATCGCCAAGCTCGCCAACATCGAGGTGTTCCGCGAATCGCGCCTCGAGCAGGCACAGATCCTGGAGATGGGCTATCCGCATGTGGTGATCGCCACCGGTGCCGCCTGGCGGCGCGACGGGATCGGCGTCAACAACCACTTCCCCGTGCCGGGCACCGATGGCGCGAGCGTCCTGACGCCCGATGACGTGATGGCGGGCGCCAAGGTCGATGGCCCGGTGCTGGTCTATGATGACGACCACTACTACATGGGCGGCGTGCTGGCGGAGAAGCTGCTGAAGGAAGGCCAGCGCGTCATCCTGGCGACACCGGCGCTCGAAATCTCCTCCTGGGCGACCATGACCGACGAGCAGTTCAAGGTGCAGGCGAAGCTGCTCTCGCTTGGGCTGGAGGTCATCGTCACGCATCGACTGGAAGGCTGGAAGGCGGGCGCCGCGACGCTGGCCTGCATCTATACCGGCCGGCAGCGCGTGATCGAGGCCGCCACCTTGCTGAACGTGACCGGCCGCGTGCCCGACGATGCGCTCTATCGCGCGCTGAGCGACGATGCAGCGGGCCGCGCGGCCGCCGGGATCAAGACCCTGGCCCTGATCGGCGATGCGCAGGCGCCGGGGGCGGTGGTCCATGCCACCTATGCCGGCCACCGTTTCGCCCGCGAATTCGGCGAGGCGATCGACCCGGACCAGGTCCCCTATCGCCGCGAACTCGTCTTCGTTCCCTAGAGGAGGCGCCGCCATGACCGAAGCCGCCCCCAATCCGACGATCGCGCCGCGGCGGCGGGAGCGCCGCGTTGCCCAGACGGGCGTGCGGCAATTGCCCTTCGCCCGCGTCGTCAACCGCTATCGTCCGATCGAGCTGCTGAGCGCCGACCAGGTCGAGGCGATCCACCGCGCGGCGCTGAAGCTGCTGCGCGAGACCGGCATCGAGGTGATGCAGGAGCCGGCGCGCAAGATCCTGAAGGCGGCGGGCGCGGAGGTTGATCCGGCCAATGATCGCGTCCGCCTCGACCCGGACCTGGTCGAAAGCGCCATCGCCAAGGCCCCCGCGAGCTTCGAGATGCGGGCGCGCAACCGCGCCTACGATGTCGGCCTGGGCAAGGGCGAGATGATCTTCGCCGCCACCGGGGGGCCGGCCTTCGCCCATGATTGCGACCGCGGCAAGCGCCCCGGCACCTATGCCGACATGTGCGACTACATCAAGGTCGTGCACCAGCTGAACGTGCTGCATCAGGAAGGCGGCTGCCCGATCGAGCCGACCGATCTGCCCGCCGACACGCGGCATCTCGACTTCTACGAGGCGGTGCTGACCATCACCGACAAGACCTGGCAATGCTGGGCGCTTGGCGAATATCGCACCGAGGACGCGGTCAACATGGCCGCCATCGCCTATGGCCTGAACCGCGCCGAGATGAAGGCGACACCCGTTACCCTCACCATCATCAACTCGAACTCGCCGTTGCGCCTCGACGTGCCGATGTGCGAGGCCCTGCTCGCCATGGGCAAGGCCGGGCAACCGCTGGCGATGACGCCTTTCACCCTCTCCGGCGCGATGAGCCCGGTGACGCTGGCCGGCGCGCTCACCCAGCAGCATGCCGAGGCGCTGGCCATGCTGGCGCTGTCGCAGATCAACGAGCCGGGCGCCCCGGTGCTCTATGGCGGCTTCACCTCGAACGTCGACATGCGCTCCGGCGCGCCGGCCTTCGGCACGCCGGAATACACCAAGGCGGCGCTGGCCGGCGGCCAGCTGGCGCGGCGGCTCAATGTTCCCTACCGCTCCAGCAACGTCACCGCCTCGAACATCGTCGACGTTCAGGCGGCCTACGAATCCATGATGTCGCTGTGGGGCGCCATCATGGGCGGGGTCAATCTCATCGAGCACGCGGCGGGCTGGATGGAAGGCGGCCTCACCGCCTCCTTCGAGAAGCTGATCCTCGATGCCGAATTGTTGCAGGGGATGCGCGAGTTCCTCAAGCCCATCGCCGTCGACGAGGCGGAAATGGCCTTGGGCGCCATTGCCGAGGTCGGGCCCGGCGGCCATTTCTTCGGCGTCGGCCACACGCTGGAGCGCTTCGAACACGCCTTCTACGAGCCGATGCTCTCCGACTGGCGCAACTATCAGACCTGGCAGAATGCGGGCGGCAAGACCGGCACCGAGCGCGCCAATACGATCTGGAAGGAATTGCTGCGCAGCTACGAGGCCCCGCCGATGGACGCCGGCCGCCGCGAGGCCCTCGCCGCCTATGTCGCCAGGCGCAAGGAAGCCATCAAGGCCGGCAAACTGCTGCCGGACCCGGTCGAATAGCCGATCCCGCTTGCGCCGAATTCTGCCGGGTGTAGCCTGACCTTGCCGCCATCGGCGGATCATCGCTTTTCCGTTGCACGCGTTCCAATCAGGGAGTCGCACATGGCAGAGAGCGTCTACAAGGTCATCGAACTTATCGGCACCAGCACCGAATCCTGGGAGAAGGCGGCGGTCGCCGCGCTGAAGCGCGCCGGCAAGACGCTGCGCGACCTGCGCGTCGCCGAGGTCGTCGAGCAGGACCTGGTCATGGACAACGGCAAGGTCGAGGCCTTCCGGACCAAGGTCAAGGTCTCCTTCAAATACGAGGACGCGAAGAAGTAGCCGGCGCGCCACGGCCATCCCTTTCGTCGTGGTCGGACTTGGTCCGACCATCCATGAGTTTCGTTGGGCAAGAACTCGCATGCGCGGGCGAACTCGTGGATGGTCGTGCCAAGCACGACCATGACGATGGATAGGGAATGGAATCGCGTCAGAACCTTGCTTCGCCGCGCACGAAGGGCTCCAGCAGCGCCAGGTCGGCAACACCCAGCCGGTCGCGTGCGGTGCTGGCCTGGTGCCAATACGGATAGATCAGCGTCGGCGCGCTGACGGCATCCAGTTTTGCGCGCTCCTCCGGCGTCAATTTGAGATCGACCGCGGGCAGATTGGCCCGCAGCTGGGCCTCGTTGCGCACGCCGATGACCAGGGAGGTGATGGCCGGTCGGCCCAGCGACCAGGCCATCGCCACCTGTGCCGGCGGCACATTTCGCGCCGCCGCAATCTCCACCAGCACCTCGATGGTGTCGTAGAGCTTGGCCTCGTCATAGAGCGGCGGCTCGCCCCAGTTCTGCAGGTGGCGGCCGCTGTCCGGCTGCGGCTTGCCGCGGCGGTATTTGCCGGTGAGCAGGCCGCCGGCCAGCGGGCTCCAGACCAGGACGCCGAGCCCCTGGTCGAGCGAGATCGGCAGCAGCTCGTATTCCGCCTCGCGGCCCTGCAGCGAGTAGTAGATCTGCTGGCTGACGAAGCGGGCGCTGCCCGCGCGCTCGGCGATGCCGAGGGCCTTCATGATGTGCCAGCCGGAGAAATTCGAGCAGCCGACATAGCGCACCTTGCCGGAGCGCTGCAGCGTGTCCAGCGCCTCCATCGTCTCCTCGAGCGGCGTCTGGCCGTCCCATTCATGCAGCTGGTAGAGATCGATGTGATCGCGGCGCAGCCGGCGCAGGCTGGCCTCGCAGGCGGCGATCAGGTGGCGGCGCGACAGGCCACGATCGTTCGGCCCGTCGCCCATCGGGAAGCGCGCCTTGGTGGCGACCATCATGTCCTGGCGCGCACCGTCCAGCGCCGCGCCGCAGATCTCCTCCGACAAGCCCTTGGAATAGACATCGGCGGTGTCGAGCAGGTTGATTCCGGCGTCGCGGCAGATGTCGATCAGCCGCCGCGCCTCCGTCACGTCCGAGGAGCCGGTCTTGGCGAAGAAACCGGCGCCGCCGAAGGTCATGGTGCCGAGGGTGAGCACGGAGATCTTCAGGCCGGAGCGGCCGAGCAGGCGGTATTCCATCATCGTCTCCAAATGCGCGGGGTCAAAATGCGATGCGGTTCGTGCTGCGGGTATCGATCACCCTCCGAGGCTCATAGATCCCTCCCAACCGCGCAGCGGCGCGCCACGGCCTCGCCTTCGTGAGCGCGCCCTGCAACTCCGGCGCGTCGCGATCGAGCGTGCGTACCACCATGCCAGATCGGCCAGGTCGGCAGCGGCCGACAAATCCACCGTTTGGAGCGATCAACCCGCTGGTCAGCCCGCGGCTGCATTGTGTCGGCGTCGACAGGCTCAGCCAATAGGCGTTAATTGCGGCATGCGCCTGCGCGGTGATGCCGAAAATCGGGTCCTGCGCGTAGGCGGAGAACAGCATGCAATCCACGCCGAGCCTTTCGTATTCCGCGAAGAGCTCAGGGAAGTGAATCTCGATACAGAGGGCACAGCCGAATTTGATTCCCTCTACTTTGAAAACCGTCGCCTCGGTTCCCGGCGTGTACCAATCCTCTATCTCGGCATTGGAAATGAGTCGCTTGTCGTAACGGCCGACGAGTTTTCCCGCGTCCGACAGGATAAACAGGCTGTTATGCGGGCGGTTCGGTGTCGTCAGGCGGTGATTGGCGCCGAACACGGCCCAGACACCGAGCTTGCCGGCCGCCTCGGCCGTTTCCTCCATCTCCTCGCGCAATACAGCCCAATCGACATCGTCCCAGCTTTTGATCTGCGCCTTTACATAGCCGGAGAGTGCGCCTTCGGGGAAATGCACTAGCCTTACGCCGCCACGCGCCGCCCTTGTCATGAGGCGGCGTATCGCAGCGCCGTTGCGCCGCACATCAGGCTCGATCGCCATTTGAGCCGTCGCAAGTTGGAAGCCGGCGCCCACTAGCGCCGCCCGAACAGGCGTTCGATATCTGCGAGCTTCAGTTCGACATAGGTGGGGCGGCCGTGGTTGCACTGGCCGGAATGCGGCGTCGCCTCCATCTGGCGCAGCAGCGAATCCATCTCGGCCTGGGTCAGGCGGCGGCCGGCGCGGACCGAGCCGTGGCAGGCCATGGTGGAGCAGACCTCCTGCAGGCGCTCCTTCAAGGAGAGCGTGTCGCCCAGTTCGGCGAGCTCGTCGGCGAGGTCCTGGATCAGGCCGCGCACGTCGCTCTGGCCCAGGAGCGCCGGCACCTCGCGCACCACGATGGCGCCGCTGCCGAAGGCCTCGATGACGAGGCCGAGCTCGGCCAGCTCCGGCGCACGGGCGGCAAGGCGTTCGGCGCCGGGACCATCCAGCTCCACGACCTCGGGGATCAGCAGCGCCTGGCGCGCGACGCCGCCCGAGCTGAGCGCCGCCTTCATCCGCTCATAGACCAGGCGCTCATGCGCCGCGTGCTGGTCGACGATGACGATGCCGTCGGCGGTCTGGGCGACGATATAGGTCTCATGCACCTGGGCCCGCGCGGCCCCCAGCGGGTTGGCAAGGGCCGGCGTATCGGCGGCGGGCAATTGCTCGACGCGGGCGCTGGGCCGGTCGAGCTCCGGCGCCAGCGGCGCGAAGGCGGCCATGGCCTGCGCCGCCAAAGCGGGGCTGGAGCGCGACGGGCCCGGCGCATATCCCCGCCACGGCGCCGTGGGCGTCGAAAGCTGCTGTGGCGCTCCGAAGGACGACAGCGTATCCGCCGCCACGGTGGTGGAGGCGCGATGCCCCGCCGCCGCCAGCGCCTGACGAATCGCGGTGACGATCAGGCCGCGCACCAAGGCGGCGTCGCGGAAGCGCACCTCGGCCTTGGCCGGATGCACGTTGACGTCGACCTCCTCCGCCGGCAGGTCGACGAACAGCGCCACCATCGGGTGCCGGTCGCGGGCAAGGAAATCCTGATAGGCGCCGCGGATGGCGCCGATGATCAGCCGATCCTTCACCGGCCGGCCGTTGACGAAGAGGAATTGCTGGGTCGAGGTCGCGCGGTTGAGCGTTGGCAGTCCGGCGAATCCGGTCAGGCGCACGTTTTCCCGGATCGCATCCAGCCGCGCCGCGTTGTCGGCGAAATCGCGGCCCATGATGCCGCCAAGCCGCTCCAGGCTCGCCGCCGCCGGATCGGCCAGAAGGTCGCCCGCGATGGCCGGCAGGCGCAAAGCGAGTTTCTCCTCGTCGCGCAGGGTGAAGGTCACGTCGGGATGCGCCATGGCCAGGCGCTCGACCATCTCCTGCGCCGCGTTGGACTCGGAGCGCGGCGACTTCAGGAACTTGAGCCGCGCCGGCACGGCATAGAACAAATCGCGCAGCTCCACCCGCGTGCCCTCGCCGCGCGCCGCCGGGACCGGCGCCGATTTGTGGCCGCCTTCGACGCCGATCGACCACGCATTCTCCGCGCCGCGCTTGCGGCTGGTGATGGTGAGACGGCCGACCGCGCCGATCGAGGGCAGAGCCTCGCCACGGAAGCCGAAGGAATTGATATGCACCAGGTCGTCGTCCGGCAGCTTGGAGGTGGCGTGGCGCTCGACCGCCAGGGACAGCTCCTCCGGCGACATGCCGATGCCGTCATCCTCCACCGCGATGAGGGAGCGCCCGCCGTCGCGCAGATGCACGTCGATGCGCCGCGCCCCGGCGTCGAGGGCGTTTTCCACCAGCTCCTTGACCACGGAAGCCGGACGCTCGACCACCTCGCCGGCGGCGATCTGGTTCACGAGATTGGCGGGAAGAAGGCGGATTGTCATGGTGACAAGTCTAGCACTGGAAGGATGGCATACAAGGTGGCGAAGGCCGCGCCCGAGTCGCTAGTATGACGCCGGATGCGCGGGGGAGGAACGATATGGGCGCCGCCGACAAAGAGTTCATGCCGGCCGAGGAATACGGCCGCAGCCTGAAGGGTCTTGGCATCAACCTGCTGGTGCGCGACGTCGGTCGCAGCGCCGCTTTCGCCCGCGATGTCCTCGGCGCCAAGGTGGTCTTCGCCGACCAGGACTTCGCCGTCATCCGCTACGCCAACGGCCCGATCCAGGCCGAATGGATGCTGCACAGCGACGGCACCTATCACAGCAACCCGGTGCTGAACCTGCTGGGCGATGCCCAGATCCGCGGCGCCGGCGCCGAGCTGCGGCTCTATCACTGCGATCCCGACGCGGCGGTGGAGCGCGCGAAGGCGCATGGCCATCATGTGCTGGCCGAGGCCGCCGACAAGCCGCACGGCCTGCGCGAATCCTACATCCTCGATCCCGACGGCTATTGCTGGGTGCCTGGGGTCCCCAAGCGGAGCGCCTAGACCTTGGCGTAGTCGCGGTACCACGCCACGAAGCGGCCGATGCCGGTGCCAAGGTCGGTCTGCGGCGCGTAGCCGAGATCGCGGCGGCTGACCGAGATGTCGGCCCAGGTCTGCGGCACGTCGCCCAGCGGCATCGGCTTGTCGACCCGGATCGCCTGGCGTCCGCAGGCCGCTTCCACCGCCGCGACCAGCGCGCTCACCGTTTCCGGATTGTCGTTGCCGAGATTGTAGAGCCGGTGCGGCTCCTCCTCCGCCGGCGATGGCGGGCGGTCCAGCGCCGCCAGCACGCCGGCGACGATGTCGTCGATATAGGTGAAGTCGCGGCTGAGCAGGCCCTTGCCGTAGACCTCGATCGGCGTGCCGTTCAGCACCGCAGCGGTGAACTTGTAGTAGGCCATGTCGGGCCGGCCCCAGGGCCCGTAGACGGTGAAGAAGCGCAGCCCCGTCTGCGGCAGCTTGTAGATGCGCGCATGCGAAATGCTCAGCAGCTCGTCGGCGCGCTTGGTCGCCGCATAGAGCGACATCGGGTGATCGGCGGGATCGTCGAGCGCGAAGGGCACCTTCTTCGACGCGCCGTAGACCGAGCTGGAACTGGCATAGACCAGGTGGCGCAGTTTCGGCGCCTGGCGGGCGATCTGCAGCATGTTGAAATGGCCGGAGAGATTGGCGCGCGCATATTCCTCCGGCTGCTCGATGGAATAGCGCACGCCGGCCTGGGCGGCGAGATGGATGATCTGTTCCGTCGCCGGCAGCGCGTCGGCGACCGCGTCCCGCAACGCCGCCGGCTCGGCGATGTCCACGAGGCGGAAGCGGAAGCCGTTGCGCCCCTCCAGCCGCGCCAGGCGCGCCCGCTTCAGCGCCGGGTCGTAGTAGGAATTGACGTTGTCGAGGCCGAGGACCTGCTGCCCGCGATCCAGCAGCGCCTGCGCCACAAAGGAGCCGATGAATCCGGCAACGCCGGTGACGATGATCTCTGGCATCCGTCGGTCAGGCCTTGCGGATATGCGCGCCCCTCACCTTGGTCCGCGCCATGACGTTGCGCGTGTCTAGCACGAGCCTTGCGTGGCGTCCAATCAGGGCATAGTCGACCGAATCGTGGTCGGTGACGATCAGCACGGCATCGGCCGACGACAGCGCCTTCGGCGTCAGTGTTACGGATTTGCGTCCGGCCAGGTGCGCATGTTCGCGGCTCGGCTTCACCGCCTTGATGAAGGGATCGTGATAGGCGACCTTGGCGCCGGCCTGTTCCAGCAGCTCGATCAGGGTCAGTGCCGGGCTCTCGCGCATGTCGTCGACGTTCTTCTTGTAGGCGAGGCCGATCATCAGGATCCGGGCGCCCTTCATCGCCTTGCCGCGCCGGGCGCTCAGCTCCTCCGCCAGCCGCGCCACGACATAGCGCGGCATGGCGGTGTTGATCTCGCCGGCCAACTCGATGAAGCGCGTGTTGATGCCGAATTCGCGCGCCTTCCAGGTCAGGTAGAAGGGATCGATCGGGATGCAATGACCGCCCAGGCCAGGCCCGGGATAGAACGGCATGTAGCCGAAGGGCTTGGTCTTGGCGGCGTCGATCACCTCCCAGACGTCGATGCCCATGGCGGCGCAGATGACCTTCAATTCGTTGACCAGCGCGATGTTGACGGCGCGGAAGATGTTCTCGGTCAGCTTCACCGTCTCCGCCGCTTCCGGCGAGGTGACCGGCACGGTCTTCACCACCACCTGGTCGTAGAGCGCGACGGCAAGCGCCAGGGCCTCGGCGCCGTCGCCGCCGACCACCTTGGGAATGTCGTTGGTGCCGAAATTGGCGTTGCCGGGGTCCTCGCGCTCCGGCGAATAGGCGAGGAAGAAATCGCGGCCGGAGCTGAGGCCGGAGCGCTCCAGGATCGGCTTCAATTCGTCGCGCGTGGTGCCGGGATAGGTGCTGGATTCCAGCACCACCAGCTGCCCGGCGCGGAGCCGTGGCAGGATCTCCTCGCCGGTGTTGACGATGAACTGCAGGTCCGGCTCGCGGTGGCGGGTGAGCGGCGTGGGCACGCAGATGATGATGGCGTCCATCGCCCGCAGGCCGTCGAAATCGGCGCTGGCCGAAAAGCCGCCGGACTTGCGCAGCTTCGCCACGCGCTTTGCCGGAATGTGCTTGATGTAGGAGCGCCCGGCGTTGAGCGCCGCAACCTTGCCGTCATCGATGTCGAAGCCGGTTGTGGCGAAGCCCTTCTCGGCGAACAGGCAGGCCAGCGGCAGCCCGACATAGCCGAGTCCGATGATGCCGATTCGCGCGCTGCGATCCTGCAGGCGCGCCTGCAACTGCGAGACCGCCCTTTCTGGCTTGGTCGCCGCACGACCGCGCACGGCGCTGGATCTTCTAATTTTGTTCACGATACCCCCGATTTATCGTTAGTTCGTCTTTTCAGATCTAAATGGTTTCGTTATGAACACTTGCTCACACAGGGGATTATTTATCAGTGGAGCTGATTAACGGCTCTCCTGGGACCGGGGCATAGTGATGGCAGACGAGGTTTCGAACAAGCTGCTGGGGGGACTGAACCGGATCGGCTTGGCCATGCGCAGCGCGGCCTGGGGCGAGGCCACCGAATCGGGCCTGACGCCGACGCAAAGCCAGATCCTGGCATTCATTGCGGCACGCGGCCCGCAAAGCCCGCGTTCCGGCGACGCCGCCGACGCGCTCGGCATCACACCGCAAACCGCCAGCGTGGCGATCGCGGCGCTGGTGGCGAAGGGACTGGTGATCAAGACTCCGGACATCAACGACCGTCGCGCCTCGGCGCTGCGCCTGACCCGCCAGGGCGAAGTGGCGGCGCGGGTGGCGACGCAATGGCCGGATTTCCTCACCAACGCGATGCGGGAGCTGGATGCCGGCGAGCGCGAGGCTTTCCTGCGCATCCTGATGAAGCTGATCCACCGCCTGCAAGCGGATGGCGAGATCGTGCCGCAGCGCCTGTGCATCACCTGCGCGCATTTCCAGCCCAACATGCATTCCGGCCGCAACGGCGGGCCGCATCACTGCGCGCTGCTGAACCAGCCGCTGGCGGAGATCGACCTGCGGCTCGATTGCTCGGAGCATCGCTCGGCCGCCAACGAAGTGGCCGAGACCGCCTGGCAGAACTATTCAAGGCGTTCGCCGGCCGCGGCGGGCTCCTGATCGCGTCGGCGGCCGGATCGTAATCCGCCGGGACCTGTCTGACGCTCAGACCTGCTCGTAGGTCGAGGCTTCCCAGGCGCCGTCGGGATGCAGGCCGCGCAGATCGACGACGCCATCCGCGTCGGTGTCGTAGAGCGAATAGTCCCATTTGCCGTCGCTGTCGCTGTCGACCACGGCCTTCTCCCAGCGGCCGTCGCGGTCGAGGTCGAGCTCGACGACATAGCCGATGGACGCGTCGTCGAACCACAGCTCGACCACTTCGGCATAGTCGTCGCAATCGTAGTCGGTCTGCCGGATATCCGCGGTGTTGGCATCGTTGCGGCCCTCGAACAGCACGGCCGGCGCGCATTCCTCCGCCTGGTCCTCCGACTCGGCCGCCTCCGCGTAGCGGTTGTCGGCGGCGTCCAGAAAGCGGCGCACCTCGCGCACCGAGACGGCGAAATTGAGACCCTGGGCATCGCCCTCGCCGAAGGAATTGACGCCGATCAGCCGCCCCTCGTCGTCGAACAGCGGACCGCCGGAATTGCCGGGATTGATCGGCGTCTGGGTCTGGATCACGTCGGCCTGGTGCTTGAACTCGCCGTCATAGACCCAGGAATAGCCGTTGCGCATGGCGCTGATGACGCCCTTGGTATAGGTCCAGGTCTCGCCCTTCGGATGGCCGATGGCGTGCACGTCGTCGCCGACGGAAACCGCATCGGCATCGCCCAGTTCGACAAACAGCCAGCCGGGCCAGTCGCGGATCTTGAGCAGCGCCAGATCGGCGACCTGGTCGACCTTGATCACGTCGGCGGTGAAGGCGTCCGCGTCCGTCGGCGCGGCCCCCTCCTTCACCGGCTTCAGGATGACGGTGGCCTGGTCGAAGCCGAGGATGACGTGGTTGTTGGTGAGCACCAGGCCGTCGGCGGAAACGAGCGAGCCGGACCCGAGCCCGTCATCGGTAACCACCAGCACGACCAGGGGCGCCAGCTTGCGATAGAGCTCCGAGGAATGCGAACCGCCGATCGAGGCGACAAGGTTCGGCTCCTCCGGCTTCGGCAAAGCGTTCAACGCCGCCTCGATCCGCTTCGGATCGGTGCCGGCGCCGCCGAGCGGAATCTCCTTCAATTGCGGCGCCGCGATGGTGGCGGCGGCGCCCGGCTTCGGCATTGCGGCGGCCAGATCCGCCGGCGACTTGCCCCAGGCCGGCGCCGCGACCATCCCGCCGGCCAGCCACAGCGCCGCCGCGACGGACTGCACGACGCTCACGAATACCCGCGTTCTCCGGCGCATTCGACCCTCCCCAAGCCCGCACTTCAGCGGCGGTGAATCCGAGCCCCGATTTCGCGCGCTGTCAATTGCGGCGGCGAGGCCGGGACCAGCATTTGGTCGGGGACATCGGCCGCCCGGTTCGAGGCGGACGGAGATTTTTTCGGGTCGGCGACTTCAGGGCGGCCCCGGGCGGGATCAGTCGATCCGGTGGCCTTCCCGCGCCAGGTCGTCGGCGGACGCCTTGATCCCGGCGGCGAGGCCGGCGATCAGCTCGTCCACCTGGCCTTCGGTCAGCACCAAAGGCGGCGACATGATGTTGAGATGCGCCAGCGGGCGGACGATCAGCCCGTGCTTCTCGCAATGCTCGGAGATGCGCCGGCCGATATTGACGCCGTCGGGCAGCAATTCCCGGGTCGTCTTGTTGGCGACATATTCCGTGCACATCATGAAATGGCTGCCGCGCACGTCGCCCACCAGGGGCAGGTCCTTCAGTTCGTTCAGCCGCTTCTCGAGATAGGGGCCGACCTTGCGGATGTGGCCGCAGATGTCGCGCTTTTCCATGATCTCGATGTTCTTCAGCCCGGCGGCGCAGGCGACCGGATGGCCGGAATAGGTGAAGCCGTGGGTGAACCAGGCGTCCGGGTCGGGAGCCGAAATCACGTCGTAGATGCGGTCGCTGAAGATCACCGCGCCCAGCGGCACGTAGCCCGAGGAGATGCCCTTGGCCGAGACGATGATGTCCGGCTCGATGCCGAACACGTCCTTCGAGGCGAACCACTGTCCCAGGCGGCCGAAGGCGGTCACCACCTCGTCCGAGACGTAGAGCACGTCGTATTTCCGGCACAGCTCCCAGGTGCGGCGGTGATAGCCCTGCGGCGGCACGATGACGCCGCCGGCGCCCATGACCGGCTCGGCAAAAAACGCCGCGACCTTGTCCGGGCCGATCTCCAGGATCTTGCGCTCCAGCTCGTCGACCAGATGGTCGCAGAACTGCGCCTCGGTCATGCCTTCCGGCCGGCGATACACGTACGGGCAGGAAACGTGATGGATGAAATCCGTCGCGTACTGGAACATCGGCGAGCGGTCGCTTTCGCGTCCGGTCAGCGACATCGCCAGGTAGGTGCTGCCGTGATAGGAGCCGATGCGCGAGATGATATGGCGCTTCTGCGGCTTGCCGCGCCGCGCGTTGTAGTAGTGCGCCAGGCGCACCGCGGTGTCGTTCGCCGCCGAGCCAGAGCAAGTATAGAAGACGCGGTTGAGATCGCCCGGGGCGAGGGCCGCCAGCTTGGTGGCCAGCGCCACCGCCGGCGGGTTGGTGGTGTCGACGAAGGCGGAATAGAAGCTGAGGCGCCGGATCTGGTCGGCGACCGCCTCCGCCATCTCCTCCTCGCCGAAGCCGATCGACATGCACCACAGCCCGCCGATGCCGTCGAGATAGCGCTTGCCGCGGGAATCGAAGATGTAGGCGCCCTTCGCCTCGGTGATGACCAGCGAGCCATCCTTCTTGAAGCTGTCGAAATGGGTGAAGGGATGGACGAAATGCGCCTTGTCGTCGCGCCAGATCTGGTCGGTGTCGTAGTTGGAGGTGGGCGCGATCTGCGGCTGGGTTGCGGCCTGAACCATGTCTGAACTCCCGGGAAACCGATGCCCGGGAGTGTCACGGAGCGGCGCCGGGCGGACAATGGCCCAGATTGGCCAGCGGGCTTCCTCAGCGCGCCGAGGTTAACGCCGGCGTTAACCTGGTCAGCGGATCACCCTCGAAGCCCGGTTCCACCCGCTCCAGCGCACGGAAGAACAGCGCGAACAGCTCCGCCTGGGACGTGACCTTGAGCTTCGGATAGATGCGCTTCAGGTGGTTGCGCGCCGTGTCGGGCGAGATGCTGAGCGCGCGGGCGATGGCCTTGGCCGAGTTGCCCTGCAGCAGCAGATGCACCACCTCGCGCTCGCGCTCGGTCAGGATCGAGGCGCCGAAATTCCGGTACGCCGCGCGCAGGCTGTCATGCAGCGCACCGGCCTTGCGCGCCACTGCGCCGCCCGACCGCGCGGCGTCGGCACCCATCCGCCGCAGCGCGTCGCGCACGATCGGCGCGGTGGCGCCCAGCCATGCGGCGTCGAGCTTGCTGAAGCGGACCTGGCTGCGCTGGCGGAGGATCGAGACATGGGCGCAGGTATCGGCATCGATCGCCGCCAGCATGCCCAGCTCGTCCTTGATCTCCAGCAGCCGGTAGTAGCTCGAGAAATATTCGCTGCGCAGGAAGCCTTCCGGCGCCAGCTCGCTGAGCCGGAAGCAGCCTTCGCCGCGCCGGGCCAGGAAGTGGTTGTAGAAGGGATCCAGCAGATACGGGCCCTCGTGATAGGCCGGGCTCGGCTCGCCCGCGACGCTGTAATACGGCACCATGGGAGCGGAATCCCGCCGCAGGATCGCCAGGAAGGCGGTGTCGAAATCGAGCACGACGCGCAGCGCCGCCACCAGCGCCTCGCCGATCGGCGCAGGCCCGCTGGCCGCGCCGACGCGCAGCACCGCCTCGTTCCAGGCGGCGAAATCGGCTGCGGCGAAGCCTGCCCGCTGCTTCATGCGCTCTCGCTTCCCCCACGGAAGGCCGGCGGCGGCCGGCTGGTCCGCGGGCAGGATAGAGCGGAACCGGGCGGCTGTCGCCACCGCCCGGAGCCGCGACCAAAATTTCACTTGCGTGGGGGGATCGTTTCCCGTAACTGCGGCGGCTGACGCGGCCAAGGCTGCGCACCCGCGGATCGCGCAGGATCGGTCGCGTTCCCCTCAACCCCCGGTCAGGCCGCGCTGACCGGCCCCTGGTCACCCCACAGCATCGAAACAAAAGACGCGCTGCGGGGGGCAGTTCCGGAGGTTCCAGAATGACGAAAAAGGTTCCCTACAGCGGCAGCATCCTGATGATCGGCTACGGCTCCGTCGGCCGCTGCACCATGCCGCTGATCGAGAAGCACTTCGACATGCCGCTGTCGCGCGTGAACGTGGTGGACGGCCATGATCACACCGGCGACATCAAGCGCTTCATCGACAAGGGCGTGAACTATATCGTCCAGCCGATCGTACCGGCCAACCTGGAATCGACCCTCGGCAAGTATTGCAAGAAGGGCGATCTGGTCCTCAACCTTTCGGTCGAGGTGTCCTCGCTCGCCATCATCGAATGGTGCCAGAAGCACGGCGTGCTCTATATCGACACCTGCATCGAGCCGTGGGCGAACTACTACGACAACACCGAAATCGCGGAAGAAGAGCGCACCAACTATTTCCTGCGCCATTCCGCGCTGGAGCTGGCGAAGAAGCTGCCGAAGAACGGCCCCTCCGCGCTGCTGACCCACGGCGCCAATCCGGGGCTTATCACCCATTTCATCAAGCAGGCGGTGCTCGACGTCGCCAAGTTCAGCGGCCTCGACGCCACCAAGCCGACCACGCGCGACGCCTGGGCCAGGCTGATGCAGGCGACCGGGACCAAGGTGATCCACGTTGCCGAGCACGACCTGCAGGTCACCAACGTGCCAAAGCGGCAGGGCGAGTTCTGCAACACCTGGTCGATCGCCGGCTTTGTCGGCGAGGGCTGCCAGCCGGCCGAGCTGGGCTGGGGCACCCACGAGAAGCGCATGCCCGAGAACGGCGTGGAGCACAAGGTCGGCTGCAAGGCGGCGATCTATCTGCGCCAGCCGGGCTGCATCACCGAGGTGCGCTCCTGGACGCCGAAAGGTGGCCCGATGATCAGCTTCCTGATCACCCACGGCGAATCCATCTCCACCTCCGACTATTTCACCGTGCGCGACACCGCCGGCAAGCCGGTGTTCCGCCCGACCGTGCACTACGCCTATCACCCCTGCGACGACGCGGTGCTGTCGGTGCGCGAGTTCCAGATGAAGAACTTCGAGCTGCAGCCGAAGATCCGTCCGCTCAACGAAGAGATCGTCGACGGCATCGACGAGTTGGGCGCCCTGCTGATGGGCGATTTCGGCGCCTATTGGTACGGCTCGCAGCTGTCGATCCACGAGGCGCGGGAATTGCTGGGCCCCGACTACAACGCCACCTCGATCCAGATCGCGGCACCGGTGCTGGCCGGCGCCATGTGGCTGATCGAGCATCCGGACCGCGGCATCGTCGAGCCGGAGGACCTGGATCACGACTACGTGCTCGACATCTGCCGGCCCTATCTCGGTCCGGTGGTCGGCGTGCGCTCCGGCTGGACGCCGCTGCAGCATCGCAACGTGCTGTTCCCGGAGCCCAACCTGGACACCAGCGACCCCTGGCAGTTCGAGAACTTCCGCGTCCGACGGTAGAAGCGAGCTTGTTCATCCGTCATCCCGGGCCGGCAGCGAAGCTGCACGACCCGGGATGACAGTTCCAGGGACTACGGCCAGACGATCGGCGGCAGCGTCATCAGCGAGGCCGGGCCGAAGCTCACCGTGCGGTTCTGCACCGAAAGGGCGAATTTCGCCTGCTTCTTGCCGTCCTCGCCCAGGCGCTCCAGCGCCTGCACGGTCGTGCGCGCGAGCAGCGCCCGGTCGGCCGGGATCAGCCCGTCCTTCAGCAGGATTTCGACGGCGTCGCTCAGCCCCGTCGTGGTCACGGTGCCGGCGCCCAGCAGCTGCAGGTCGCCGTCCAGCGCCAGGGTCGCCTCGCCGCTGGCGGTAAGCGGGCCCTGGGCGAAGCTGAAGCGCTTGACCTCGACATCGCCGCCGGCATCGCGCCACGCGGCCAGGATCTGCGTCAGCGACGGTGGCGGCGGCGGCGGCTGGGACTGGTCTAGCGCCTGCTCCAGCGGCGCCGCCAGGGGGCCCCGGATGGTGGCGTCGAGCGACGCCTGGTCGATCGGGTCCGCGGTCAGCAGGCGCGTGCCGTGCGGCAGCACGGCCCGGGACAGCTCCAGGGTGACGCGGGCGAAGGGCTGCGAATAATCGACGGGCGCCGTCTCCGGCATCGTGAGGCCCAGCGTGGCATGGCTGGCGGCGACGGCAAGGCCGCCCGGCAGCGCCGCGTCGGGCTGGTTGAGCTCCGCATGCACCTCGCTCGGGGCGCCATTCGGGTGGATCGAGAAATCGCCGGCGAGGCCGATGGTGGCGAGGCGCCATTGCCCCTGCTGCTGCAGCGTCTGGAGCCAGAGATTGTGCTCGCCGGCCGAGGCGAATCGGATGGTGCGGAGGTCCCAGGGCGATATCTCGGCGGCAAGGTCGCTGCCCTGCCAGGCGATCTCCGCGCCCGACTGGCGCAGGCGCAAGTTCGGCTGGCGGAAGGTGGCGCGGAAGGCGAAGGGAAAGCCGCCGATGCCGTCCCAGGCGAACTCCACCTGGTTGCCGAGCGAGCGCTGGTCGGCCGCCCAGGCCTCGATGCCGAGGGTCAGCTGCGCGGCGACATAGCGCCAATAGCCGTAATAGGCGGCCCCCAGGGCGCAGAGACCGAGGAAGCCCGCGAACAGCAGGCGCTTGCGGAGCGGCGTCAGCCAGGCAGGGTGATTGTGCATGCGGGCGGCGGTTGTTATCTTGCGGCGCATTGCTACGGGCATTGATGCCGCAAAGTCCAGCGAAAACAATCGCATATGACCCCCGATTCCGCCGCTGACCGGCGCCCGGCGACGCCCGCCGCCGGGCCGGGAAATCCCACGCCGCCGCAACCGGCCCCGGATTCCACCGCCATCGCTCTGCTGGCCCGGACGGCGCCCGGCATTTTCGTGCTGCTCTGGGCGACCGGTTTCCTGATCGCCAAGCTGGGCATTCCCTATGCCCAACCGCTCACCATGCTGAGCCTGCGCTTCGTCCTGGCGGCGGCGATGATGCTGGGCGTCGCAATCGTCTGCCGCGCGCCCTGGCCGCGCTCCTGGCGCCGTCTCGGCCACATCGCCATGATCGGCGTGCTGCTGCACGCGCTCTATCTCGGCGGCTGCTATGCCGCGATCTATGCCGGCATGCCGGCGGGGATGATGGCGCTGATCGCCGGCTTCCAGCCGATCGTGACGGCGGCCTTTGCCGGGCCGCTGCTGGGCGAGCGCATGGGCCGCCGGCAATGGGCCGGCATCGCGCTCGGCTTCCTCGGCCTGCTGCTGGTGCTGTGGGACCGCATCGTCATCGATCTCGGCCACCCGCTGGCGCTCGTCATGGCCCTGCTTTCGCTCATCGGCATCACCTCCGCGACCATCTATCAGAAGCGCTTCTGCCCCAGCTTCGACCTGCGCTCGGGCGCGGCGATCCAGTACATCGCCGCCTCGCTGGTGATCGTGCCATCGGCCTGGTGGTTCGGCTTCGGCGCGGTCGATTGGGCGCCAACCTTCCTTTTCGCGCTGGCCTGGATGGTGATCGTGTTGTCCGGGGTCTCCATCGCATTGCTGACCTGGATGATCTCGCGCGGCGCCGCGTCGAAGGTCGCCAGCCTGTTCTATCTGACGCCGCCCCTGGCGGCGGTCGGCAGCTATTTCTGGTTCGACGAGGTGCTCTCGCCGCTCGCCATCGCCGGCATGGTGGTGATCGTCGCCGGCCTCTATCTGCTGAACCGCAAATGAGCCTCAGCGAAGCCGAGAAGAGACTGATCGAAAGCCGCCGGGTGGTGCCGGAGGCCGGCAAGGATTTCTTCGTCTTCGCCTATGGCTCGCTGATGTGGCGGCCGGACTTCCCCTTCGCCGAGATCGAGCCGGCTGTGCTGCACGGCTATCACCGCGCTTTCTGCATCACCTCCACGCATTACCGCGGCAGCGTCGAGCGGCCGGGCCTGGTGCTCGGCCTCGACCGCGGCGGCAAATGCGTCGGCCGCCTCTACCGCGTCGAGCCGCGCCACGCGGCGGAGGTCGCGCAATACCTGCATGAGCGCGAATTGGTGACCGGCTGCTACGTGCCGAAACAGGTGACGCTGCGCCTGTCGGAAGGCCGCCGGCAGCAGGGCATCGCCTATGTCGCCGACCGCGCGCACTATCAATACGCCGGCAAGCTCAGCGACGAACAGGTGGCGGAGATCATCCGGCATGCCACCGGCGTGGTCGGCAGCAACCGCGAATACCTGCGCAACACCGTGCGGCACCTGGATGAGCTGGGCATCGGCGAGGGCCGCCTGCATCGCATCCTGCGCTTGCTGGAAGTCCCAGGATAGGCAGCCGATCCGCCCGGTGGCCTTGGCAACGCCGTCGCGCCTCGCCTATCTTGGGCCCTTCCCGGCCGCATCCCGCCGCATCGCAAATCCTGGAACGACCCCCGCCAATCATGACTGCCCGCGACCACGCCAATTCGTACTACGCCGCCACCGCCCTGCCCTTTGCCCCGCTGCCGGCGCTGCAGGGCGAGGTCAAGGCCGACGTCGCGGTGATCGGCGGCGGCTATACCGGCCTGTCGGCGGCGCTGAACCTGGCCGAGCGCGGCTATCAGGTGGCGCTGATCGAGCAGGCGCGGATCGGCTGGGGCGCCTCGGGGCGCAATGGCGGGCAGATCAACACCGGCCTGCGCAAGGGGCCGCAGGAGCTGATCGCCAGATACGGGCGCGACCAGGCCAAGGCGCTGTTCGCGCTGGCCGAGGAAGCGCGCGACACCATCCGCGAGCGCGTGGAGCGGCACCGCATCCGCTGCGACTACAAGTCCGGCTCGCTCTATGTCGCGCACCGGCCTTCCGACGCCGCCTGGATGCCGGAGGAGGTCGAAGCGCTGAAGCGCGAATTCGGCTATGCCAAGGCGCGCTACATCCCGCCGCACGAGCTCCGCGACCATATCGGCAGCGATGCCTTCTTCGGCGCCATTTCGGACTGGGGCGCCGGGCATCTGCATCCGCTGAACTATGCCATTGGCCTCGCCCGCACGGCGCTGGAGGCCGGCGCCACCCTGTTCGAGCAGACGGCGGCGACGAAACTCGAGGAGACTGCCGAGGGCGTCACCGTCACCACCGAGCACGGCGCGATCAAGGCGCGCTACGCGGTGGTCGGCTGCAACGGCTATCTGGGCGACCTGGAACCGCGCATCGCCGGGCGCATCATGCCGATCGCCAATTTCATCATCGCCACCGAGCCGCTGAGCGAGGCGGAAGCCAATTCGCTCATCCCGCACGACGTCTGCGTCTGCGACACGCGCTTCGTGGTGAACTATTTCCGCCTCTCGGCCGATCGCCGCATGTTGTGGGGCGGCGGCGAGAAATACACCGCGGCGCCGCCGGCGGATATCCCGGCCTTCGTGCGGCCGCACATGCTGAAGGTCTTTCCGCAGCTGGCGGAGAAGCGCATCGACTATGGCTGGTCGGGGATGCTGGCCATCACCATGAGCCGGCTGCCCAATCTGGGCCGCATCGGCAACGTGTTCTACGCCCAGGGCTATTCCGGCCAGGGCGTTGCCATGGCCGGCCTGGCCGGCAAGCTGATCGCCGAGGCGCTCGGCGGCACCGCGGAGCGCTTCGACACCTTCGCCCGGCTGCCGCACCGGACCTTCCCCGGCGGCACCGCTTTCCGCCACCCGCTGCTGGTGCTGGCGATGCTGTACTACGCGCTGCGCGACAGGCTATGATCCGGCGGCGCCTATGATTCAGCGCCGCCTATGATTCAACGCTGGCGCCGCCGAACAGCTTGCGGGCGAACTTGGCGATGGCGCCGCCGGCCACCAGCACGCTGGGAATGATGATCTTCTTTCCGGCGACCAAAGAGCCGATCAGCACGGCGAGCAGGCCCTTGCCGAATTTCGCCCCGAGCGCCACGGCGATCATGCCGCCGATGCCAAAGGCGGCGACGCGGTCGCCCTCCTGGAAGTCGCCGTAGCGATACCCCTTGTCGAAGGAATAGCTGGAGAGCGCCTGTTTCAGCAGCGCCGGCCGGCTGCCTTGCGTCTGGAAGGTGCTGATCGGCCCGGCCCAGGTGAACTGCGCGTAGCCCGACCGGCCGAGGCGCAGCGCCATGGCGTTGGCCCAGCTTCCGTCCTTGTCCTTGAGCTCGATCGCGTAGGTTACCGTCCTGGTTGCTGTGTCATACTCCGGCGGCTGCAGCCAGCCGATGACCTCCATCGGCGCCATGCCATTGGCGATGCGCTCCTCGTTGGAGGCCTCGGTGCCGTCGCGGTACTGCTGCAGCAACTCGTCCGCGTCGACATCGGCCCAGTCGCCGTCACTGACATAGCCCTCGTCATGCCACTCGATATAGACGTCGGCCTTGCTGTTCGCGGTGTCGTAGCTGAGGACGATTTCGGTATCGGGGAACTCGACGCCGCTGGCGAGCCAGCTGTAGCGCCGCGCATCCGCTCCCTGCAGCAGCGCGAAGCCCGAGCGCAGCTTGAACGTGGCATGCGAGGCCGGCAGCTGGTACGCACCGGTCTCCAGGCGCCAGTCGAGCGACTGATAGGCCTGGTTCAGTTCCTCTTGCGTCGCGGGATAGGAGTCCGCCAGCGTCACGGGGGACGCGGCAGTCAGGCCCAGCAGCACCAGGGCGATTGCGGCGGCGCGGCGCATGCGACCCCCTCCTTCATCGGATCGCAGATCGTCCCAGACGCCGGTAAAGAAATGCTTGCCCCCGCAGCTCCGCTCAGCCGCGCCTGGAAGTGCCGGATTCCGCAGCGTTTTTCAGCTTGTCCGTGACCCCCGCCGGAAGCCGGTTCCAAACGCAATCGCGCAGGGCGCCCTCCAGCGCATAGAGCATGTTCAGGCTGACCTGGCGGGGAAAGGCATGCTTCAGCCGGCGATAGGCGGCGACGGCGCCCAGCACCCGCAAGGCGGCGGCATCGGCAATGTCGACTTCGCGCAATTGGCGGGCGCTGGCGGGCCCGATATTCTTCAGCGTCGTGAGATCATCCTTCATACTTTGACCATATGCGGAGACACATCCCGTGAGAATCCTTGTCCTGGGCGCCGGCGGCGTCGGCGGCTATTTCGGCGGCCGCCTGATCCAATCCGGCGCCGACGTGACGTTCCTGGTCCGCGCGGGCCGTGCGCGGCAATTGGCCGAGCATGGCCTGGTGATCAAGAGCCCGGTCGGCGATGCCGTGCTGAAGGTCGCGACCCTGACCGCCGCCGACCCTGGGCAAGGGTTCGACGTCATCCTGCTCACCTGCAAATCCTATGACCTCGCCGCCGCCATGGACAGCATCGCGCCGCATGTGGCGGCGGGGAACGGCCTGGTTCTGCCGCTGCTGAACGGCATGGCCCATATCGACACCTTGCGCGCCCGCTTCGGCGCCGACCGGGTGCTGGGCGGCCTGTGCGGGATCTTTGGCACCCTGTCGCCGGAAGGCGTGGTGGTGCAGATGGCGGGATTGCCGCCGCGCATCGGCTTCGGCCGCTTCCAGGACCAGGTCGAACGGGGTGTGCTCGACCAGCCGACCGGCGCGATCGAGCGTGTTTTCGCCGCCGCCAACTTCGCCAGCGCCCGGGTCGAGCCGATCGAGCGCGGCCTGTGGGACAAATGGGTGGTGCTGGCGGCGCTGGCGGGCGGCACCTGCCTGATGCGCGGCAGCATCGGCGCGATCGCTTCCGGCGACGACGGCGTCGCGATCATGGAAGAGATCCTGGCGGAAACCACCGCGGTGGCGCGCGCCGCCGGCTATGCGCCGGGCGAGCAGCGCCTCGGCGCGGCACGCGGCATCCTGACCGACCGGAATTCCGACGCCACCGCCTCGATGCTGCGCGACATCCAGCGCGGCGGCCCGACCGAAGGCGCCCACATCATCGGCGATCTGCTGCGCCGCGCCCGCGTCTTCGGCCTCGCCACACCGCTGCTGCGCCTCGCCAACGCGCATCTGCAGACCTACGAGGCGGAGCGGAAGAAGGCGGCGGGCTGACTACTTCACCGCGAACACCTTCATCACCTCGTCGCCGAGGTGGTTGATCACCTTCACCGCGATCCTGCCCGATTTCGGCTTGGGGAACGGCCTGGAGGTGTCGCTGTAGAGGCTTTCCCAGGCCTCCGCGTCGATCTCGGCCTTCAGCGTCGTCTTCAGCGCCTTGTAGGGGTCGCTGGCGGCGCCGAGGAAATAGGCGTGGCGGACGAAGAAGCTCTCCTCGTTGTAGTCGGTGTCGAGGAACCACAGCGCGATGCTCTCCGGCCCGCCGGATTCGATCTCGCCGGTCTGCGGGTGGAAGACGTCGACGCCCTCGATCTTCACCTGGATCTCGCCGCCCTCGGCCTTGAGGATGCGGATGTCCGGCTCGCCGAACACGACGAAGAGGTTGCCGCCGCCGGTCGCCTTCAGCTCGTCGGCCATGTGCAGCTCGGGGTTCATGCGCGCCTTCAGCACGCGCACGCGGCCCAACTTCTCGAACTCGGAGGAATGCGCGTCGTAGTTGAAGGCGCAGGCGATGACCAGGTCGAATCCGGCATCGCCCGCCTCGCGCACCGCCGCGGTTAAATCCGGCTTGGAGACGGTGCCGAACTCGGGCCCGATGAAGATGGCGGCACGGCGTTCCGTCTCGCCCTCCTGGAAGCGGCCCTCGGCGCAGATGTATTCGCCCGGCCAGCCGGTCAGCGATGTGAAGCTGATGCGGTCGGCCTTGTGCGCCTGCTGCACGCCGGCGGCCTTCAGATTCTCCAGCACCATCTGGGCGAAATCGCGCACCGGCGCGCCGTCGGGGTCGTACTCCTTGCTCTTGGCCGCGGCGAGGTCGACGAGGCCGCCCTTCTCGTCCACCGCCAGGGTGCGGTGCGGCGACAGGCTCTCCACCGTGAAGGGCCCGGCGACGCGGATGCGGGAGCTGTCGGCATAGGGCCGGTCATAGAGGTATTCGAAATCCGCCTTGGCGGCGATGGAGGCATCGATCTCCTTCTGCCGCGCGATGCGCGCCTCCCACCAGCTCTTGTGCAGCTCCTTCGCCTTGGCCGGCCACTTGTCCTCCGCCGCACGCGGGATCTCCCACTCCTCCCATTTCGCCTTGAGCGCCGCGTTCAGCTCCCGGCGCAGCGGCTCCAGCTTCGCCTGCCACTTGTCCCAGATGACGTCGATCTCGGCATTGTTGGCGATGGATTTCAGCGTGATGTGCGGCACGCGCTCATAGACGAAGCCGTGGCGGATGTCGCCATGGGTCGCGATGTCCTTTGGCGGCGTGCGCGTCACCTCGCCTTCCTTGATTTGCCCGGCCCGCGAATCCGCCAGCAGGTAATAGGGATAGCGCGCACCCATGATGCGCGCCCGCGCCAGCGCAAGGGCCACGCGCGACGTGTCGATGGTGATCCAGCGCCGGCCCCATTGCTCGGCGACATAGGCCGTGGTCCCGGAGCCGCAGGTGGGGTCGAGCACTAAGTCTCCTGGGTCTGTGGTAAGCAGGAGACAACGTTCGACGATTTTTTGTGAGGTCTGCACGACGTAAGTCTTGTCCATCGCACTTCCCGATTGCGTGTCGACCCAAAGGTCGGTTACGGGAAAAACCGGAAAGTCGCCATGAAACCGAACATAAGAAATTGACGAGCCACTCAGTTCGAGCCTCGAAGCCGCAGCTAGGCGACTCATCCCTTGCTCATTCGTCTTCCATCGTGAGGACATGGAGGGCCGGAACGTCTTTCCGTTTACGGTCACTGGAAACCAACTGGCCGCTCCTTCGCCTTTGGCGCGCCCAAGTGATTGACTCGTCATCGTCTGCAATCGATAGATTTGGTCGGCGTCGTCTGACGAAGCAACGCTACTGACCTCAGAAGCTCTTAACCTCCGACGCACACCGGCTGCATCCTGGAAGTAGGTATAGGTAGAATCGCCCTCCTCCCCAAGTTGGCGCCGAAGATACGCTTGGCGGTATTTCAACCGCGAACGGTCCTTCGCATAGAACAGAATGAAGTCTGTAGTTCCGGGAAGATTCTCGCTTGTAGCGCCGCTGGTCTTCTTAACAGAGATCTGGCCAACGCAATTCTCGTCTCCAAAGACTTCGTCCAACAGCACTCTTACACGATGGACATTTTCGTCCCCGATTTGAACGAAGATTGCGCCCGTTTCAGCAAGTAGGTCCCTCGCCACAGTCAGGCGGTCACGAAGGTAGGTAAGGTAGGAGTGAATCCCATCACGCCACGTATCTCGAAATGCCCTGACTTGCTCCGGCTCTCGCGTAATGTGGTCCTTGTTGCCATCTCGAACATCCCGCGTCGTCGTCGACCACTGGAAGTTCGAGTTGAACTTGATGCCGTAGGGCGGGTCGAGATAGATGCACTGCACCTGCCCGCGCAGGCCTTCACGCTCGGCGAGGCTGTCGCCGAGGATCATGCGGTTCGACCAGTGGGCGTCGTGCTTGTAGAACTCGGTCTGTGCCGCCCTGTTCGGCAAGCCGTTGAAATCGGCGAACAGGTCCGGCAGCGCCGACGACTTCTGCGCCGCGCGCTCCTGCGTCTCGCGCATCAGATCGTCGATCAGGACCTTGGGGTGCATCTTCTCCTGGATGTAGAGCGGCGGCGCCTGCACCACCAGGTCCGACCAGTCCTGCTCGTCCTTGCCGCGCCAGACCAGTTGCGGGTCGAGGTCCTTGTTGCGCCGCTCATAGGCGACGCGCACCGGCGACTTGTCCTCCGCCTGCATCACGGATTCGAACTCGGCGGTCGGGATGTTCTTCCGCTTCGCCTCCGCGTGCTTCAGCGTCTCGACGCCGATCCATCGGCCGCCGCCGGCCCCGCCGCCGTTCCCCGGTTTCCGCGCCATCAGGCGGCCTCCCCAACGACAAATCCGTCAATCAACTTGTTCAACTCCGTCTCGATCTCATAGACCGCCGTGAACTCGGCGAAGGCCCAGCGGCCGTGGCGGCCGAGGTTGTTGACGCCCGGCACCCAGAAGGCGCGCATGGCGTTGGCCTTCTCCTTCGCGTCCTCGCCGCGATAGCCCTTGATCTCCACGATCAGGTTCAGCGGATCAGGCCGGCCGTCATCGACCTGGACGATGAAGTCGGGAAAGTATCGCCGTTGCATCGACCCCATCTGATAAGGAACCCAGAAATCCATGCCTTGGTTCTTCACATAGGCGCGGACGCGCGGATGCGCCTCGACCACGCGGCAGAACTCCGATTCCCAGTCGGAATCGCAGACCACCCAGTTGACCTGGCACTTGCGCGCGTCGGTCTTCCAGCGCGTCTCCTTCGAGGTCGTGAAGTTAACGAAGGCGGTCGACCCGGCCGGGTTGTAGGAATCGAGCACGGCCCGCATCGGCTTCTCCCGCCCGACCGCCTCGGCGATCGCGGCCTTGATGCGCTCGCAGGCCATGTCGGCGATCTCCGGGTATAGCACCTGGGCCGGCCAGGTGCCGCCGGTGCATTTCAGGTAGCCGCCCTCGATCCAGTCGCGCACGATGTTCTTGAGCTGGCCGAAGAGATGCAGCTTCACCGAGCCGTCGGGGTCGCGGAACTTCTGGAACAGCAGGCGCTGGGTCAGGCGGAACTCGATGGTCGCATTGCGCATCTCCTTCAGATGCTCCAGCGACAGGGTGACGCCTTCGCCGACGATGCCCTCGACCTGGACCTTGGACGGCCCGACCCGGCCGGGATTGAGCTCCAGCACGGAGTCCGGGCCGAACTTCGCCGACAGCCTCTCCTCCGGCAGTTCCACACGATAGCCCTCGACGCGCGGGAAGCGAATCTCCAGGTGGTCGCGGTCCGGCCGGACCGCATGCACGCGCACCGTCTCGCGCGGCTTCATGGGCGCCGCCACGACTGGTTTCGCCGTGAAGTCGAAGGGGATGCCGAGGATGTCGGCGTATTCGACGTTGAACAGATTGTCGTCGTTCAGCTCGTAGGATTGGCGGCGCAGGGCGCGGCCGACCACCTGCTCGCACAAAAGCTGCGTGCCGAAGGCGCGCACGCCGAGGATGTGGGTCACCGTATTGGCGTCCCAACCCTCGGTCAGCATGGAGACGGAGACGACGCAGCGGATAGATTCGCCGAGGCGCCCCTTCTTGCCGACGGTATTCATCACCTCGCGCAGCAGGTCCTGGTCGGTGATGTTGTCGGCGGCGTGGCGGTCGCCGGTACGGGCAATGATGTCGCGGCGGAAGCGGTCGATGGCGTCGGCTTCCAGCTCGCGGAAGTCCTTGTCCAGTGCCTCGCCAGATTCCAGCTGTTCGCTGTCGATCAGCAGGGTGTGCAGCTTCGGCAGGCGTGCGCCGTCCTTGTCGTAGTTGCGGAACAAGGCGAAGCGACCGTTGACGAAGTTCCGGTTGCCCTTCTCGTCTAGGCGCTCATAGCCGGCGATGTAGTCGTGCACCAGCTTGGACGTAGCGGTGTTGTTGCAGACGACGATGAAGACGGGCGGCACCTCGATCTTCGCCGCCTGCCAGGAAGCGTCGATCTTCTCATAGTGGCCGTAGAGCGCGTCGAGCGCCGCCATCAGCTCCACGGGGAGCTTCTGCGGGTCGAGGTCCTTGCCGGCGCCGCGGCCCTTTTTCGGCATCTTCTTGCCGATGTGGTCCCACAAATTGCGGTATTTCGGTGCGTCGCCGGAGGGCAGATTATCGGCCACCGGCACGCGCGGCAGCTTGACGATGCCGCATTCGATCGCGTCCATCAGCGAGAAGTCGCTGACCGTCCAGGGAAACAGGGTGCCTTCGGCATAACCGGAGCCGCGCAGGAAGAACGGCGTGGCGGAAAGGTCATATACCGCACGCAGGCCGAGCTTGCGCTTCACCATCTCCAGGCCGGAAATCCACAGCCGTGCCATCTCGTTGTTGCGCTCGGCCTCCTCCCGCTCCTCGCCTTTCAGCTTCTCATCCTCGGTCTGCGGTTTCTCGCGATAGCAATGATGCGCCTCGTCGTTGAGGACGACGATGTTCTTCAGGCCCATCAGCTCGCCCATCACCCGATGGACCATCTTGCCCTCAGACTCGGTCGTCTTCAGCTCCGGCCCGCGCCCCTGGAGCAGCGCGCGGGAAACCTTCGAGATCTCAAGCTCCTCGCGGAGCTTGAAGGCGTGGTAGTTGGTGATGACGATCTTGGCTTGACCGATTTCCTGCAGCATGTCGCTCGGCACCAGTTCGCGGTGCCGGTAGTAGCTTTCGGGATCGTTCGGCAGCAGGACGCGCAGGCGGTCCTTGATGGTGATGCCCGGGGTGACGATGAGGAAGCCCCTGGAGAAGCTCTTCGTGTTCTTGTGCCGGACGGCGTTCAAAGTCTGCCAGGCGATCAGCATCGCCATGACCGTGGTCTTGCCGGCGCCGGTGGCGAGCTTCAAGGCCACGCGCAGCAGTTCCGGATTGGCGCCCTCGTTGGCCGCCTTGACGTGGCTCCAGAACTTCTCGGTGCGCTTGCCCAGTTTCGGCGCCACCTCGGTCAGCCAGATGGCGGTCTCCACCGCCTCCACCTGGCAGAAGAACGGGCGGACACCCTGGAACGGGTGGGTGCGCCAGTACTGCAACAGGCGCGCCGTCTCCGGCGTCACCTGCCACTGGGCCGGATTCGGCAGGTTGCGCCAGTCGGCGACGTATTGCCGGATCTCGTTGATGATCGCCTTGTTGTATTCCTGGCCGTCAGTGGAGATGCCCTCGCGGTCGCGCAGCGACATCTCGGTCTGGTCGTCCGAGATCCGACGCCGACGTGCCTTAGGGACCGCGGAAATGAAATCCGCCTCGCGCCGCTTCTCCAGGATGCGGTTGGTCGGTTGCCCGTCCTCGTCCAGCTCCCAGTGCCGGGTGGGGCAGGCATAGGGCGAGTTCAGGATTGGGCGTTGATAGAATTGCTCCGACATGCCAGCGACACAGGCCCCCAAGGAATAATTGCAGAGGGTGCCAGGATTCCAGGCACAATTCCAGCCTGTTGGGGCAGCCTACTTCCCGCTGCCGGCGGTGTCCTGCGTGTCCCTGGTCAGGTAGTAGGCGAGCAGGATCGGCACGAAGGTGATCGCCATGACGATGATGGCGGCGACGTTGGTCACCGGGCGCTGATGCGGGCGGATCAGCTCGTTCAGCATCCAGATCGGCAGGGTGGTCTGCTGACCGGCGGTGAAGGTGGTCACGATGATCTCGTCGAAGGAGAGCGCGAAGGCCAGCATGCCGCCGGCCAGGAGCGCCGTCGCCAGGTTCGGCAGGATCACGTGCCGGAAGGTCTGCAGCGAATTGGCGCCGAGATCCATCGACGCCTCGATCAGCGCCGGCGACGAGCGCCGCAGCCGGGCGATGGCGTTGTTGTAGACCACGACGATGCAGAAGGTCGCGTGGCCCATGACGATGGTCCAGTAGCTGAACGGGATGTTGGCGAGATCGAAGGCCGCCCGCAGCGAGATGCCGGTGACGATGCCGGGCAAGGCGATGGGCAGCAGGATCAGCAGGGTCACCACCTCCTTGCCGAAGAACTTGAAGCGGTACATCGCCGCCGCCGCCAGCGTGCCCAGGATCATGGCGGCGACCATGGCGATGGCCGCAATCGACACCGACAGGCCCAGCGCGTGCCAGAAATCGGCGCGGCCGAAGGTGACGCCGAACCATTTGGTGGTCAGGCCCGGCGGCGGGAATGTGTAGCTCTGCTCGTCCGTGGTGAAGCCGTAGAGGACGATGAACAGGATCGGCAGATTGAGGAACAGGACCGCGAACCACGCCCCCGCGGTCAGGCCCCAGCCGGCCTGCGGCGTCGCCCGGTCATGCGCGATGCCCGCCTTCGGCGATGCGGCCTTAGAGGGCATCGAAGGCTCCGAAGCGTTTGGCGATCGACAGGTACACCGCCATGATCACGATCGGCGCCATGGCGAAGGCCGCCGCCATCGGCACGTCGCCGGCGGTGCCCTGGAACTGGTAGACCGCCTGGCCGATGAAGGGCCGCGACGAGCCGATCAGCTGCGGGATGATGTAGTCGCCCAAGGTCAGCGAGAAAGTGAAGATCGATCCGGCGGCCACTCCGGGAATCGCCAGCGGCAGGATCACCTTGCGGAAGGTCTGGCCCGGCCTGGCGCCGAGATCGCTGGAAGCCTCGATGAAGGAGCGCGGCACCCGCTCCAGCGCCGCCTGCAACGGCAGGATCATGTAAGGCAGCCAGATATAGACGAAGGTGATGCAGGTGCCGATGTGCGAGTTCGACAGCGACGAGCCCTGCACCACCGGCAGCGCCAGGATGCCGTCCAGCACGCCGCCGAGTCCCAGGCTGTTGAACGCCCAGTGGATCACGCCCTCCTTGGCCAGGATCAGGCGCCAGGAATAGACGCGCACCAGGTAGTTGGACCACAACGGCAGCATGACCGCGACATAGAACAGCGCCTTGGTCTTGCCGCCCGCGTAGCGCGCCATGTAATAGGCGATCGGGAAGGCGATCGCTGCGCTGATGACGGTGACGATGGCGGCCATGGCCAAGGTGCGGCCGATGATCGACAGGTTGACGTCGGAGAACAGCCGCACGTAATTGGCGAGCGTCGGCTGGCGCACCACCTGGCCGGTGAAATCGTCAATCGAGAAGAAGCTCTGCACCAGGAGCGCGAACAGCGAGCCGAGATAGACGATGCCGAGCCACAGCAGCGGCGGCAGCAGGAACGCCGCCAGCAGCAGCCGCGGCCGCAGGTAGAAATAGGTCGAGACCCGGTTGGAGAAGCTGCGCTCGAGCACGGCGGCGGTCATGACCGCGCTCCGTCATCCGCCATTGCCGTCCGCTGACGCCCAAACATCAACGCGTCATGGCAAGGCTTGGCCTTGCCATCCACGAGTTTGCCGGCATCACAGTGGTCCCGCAGAACGAAACTCGTGGATCCCAAGGCCAAGCCTTGGGATGACGGACAAGAGCTTGCCGACATCGTCACCCTCACCCGCCGAAGGCCAGCAGGTGGCGGCTGTCCCACCACAGGGTCACCGTCTCGCCCTGGCCCGGCGCGAACTGGCTTTCGCGGTTCTGCTGCACCACCGCCAGGTGGCCGCCGCCGTTGAGGCGCACGTCGAAGCGGGTATTGGCGCCGAGATAAAGCACGCTTTCGACGACGCCTTCGGCGCGCATGGCGCTGTCCGGCGTGCCGGCGCCGGCCGGCGCCAGATGGATCTTCTCCGGCCGGATCGAGCAGGACCGGGCCATGCCGGTCACCGCCTGGGCCACCGGCCCCTGCAGCAGGTTGCTGACGCCGACGAAGCCGGCGACGAATTCGGTCTTCGGATGCTCGTAGAGCTCGCTCGGCGAGGCCATCTGCTCGACCTTGCCGTGATTGAACACGGCGACGCGGTCGCTCATCGAGAGCGCCTCGCCCTGGTCATGGGTCACGTAGATGAAGGTGATGCCGACCTGGCGCTGGATCGCCTTCAATTCGACCTGCATCTGCTCGCGCAGCTTGAGGTCGAGGGCGCCCAGCGGCTCGTCCAGCAGCAGCACGCTCGGATGATTGACCAGCGCGCGGGCGAGGGCCACGCGCTGGCGCTGACCGCCGGAGAGCTGCGAGGGCTTGCGCTCGCCGAAGCCCGAAAGCTTCACCATCTCCAGCATCTCGCCGGCGCGGCGCGCGCGCTCCGCCGCCGGCACCTTCTTGATCATCAGGCCGTAGGCGACGTTCTCCGCCACCGTCATGTGCGGGAACAGGGCGTAGTCCTGGAACACGGTGTTGACGTCGCGGTCATAGGGCGGCACGCCGGCCATGTCCTTGCCGTGGATGGCGACGACGCCGGAAGTCGGCTGCTCGAAGCCGGCGATCAGCCTGAGGCAGGTGGTCTTGCCCGAGCCGGACGGGCCCAGCATGGCGAAGAACTCGCCGTCGAGGATGTCGAAGGATACGGCATCGACCGCCTTCACCGTGCCGTAGTGCCGCGAAACGTCGCGGAACGAGACGGCGATCGAGGCTTTCTGGGCGTCGGGCATGAAAAGGGCGCCGGATGATTCAATGGATCAACGAAAGCGGGGCGGATCGCAAGCGATCCGCCCCGTGACAGCTATGTCAGGTCGCGTTACTGGCCGCTTTGGACGGCCTGGTAGGCGGCAACCCAGTCGCGGTACGGCACGCATTCACGGCCGCCGCCGCAATTGGCGACCGGCGTCTTCCAGAAATGGATGCGGGCGAAGTTCTGGATGCCGTTGATCTTGCAGCCGGCCTCGGTGAGGATCGGGTCGCTGCAGGTCTCCGGCACCGCCGGCACGCTGCCGAACCAGGCCGCGGTGCCCGCCTGGGCGTTGGCCGAGAGCGAGTGGTTCAGCCACATATAGGCGCAGTTCGGATGCGGCGCCTGGGCGTGCATCATGGTGGTGTCGGCCCAGCCGGTGGCGCCTTCCTTGGGCACCGTGGAGCCGATCTTCACCTTGCCGCCGGCGCGCAGCGTGTTCACCTGGTACGGCCAGGAGGTCGAGGCCACCACGCCCTCGGTGGTGAAGTCGTCGACCTGGGCCGCGGCGTCGCCCCAGTACTTGTTCACGATCTTGCGCTGCTGGCGCAGCAGGTCGATCGCGGCGTCGAATTGCGGCTTGGTCAGCTCATAGGGATCGGTGATGCCGAGCTCCGGCTTATTGGTCATCAGGTAGAGCGCCGCGTCGGCCACGTAGATCGGGCCGTAATAGGCCTGCACCCGGTTCTTGTTCGACTTGCCGTCGGGCAGCGTCTGCTCCTCGAACACCACCGACCAGCTCTGCGGCGCGTTCTCCCAGACGTCGGCATTGTACATCAGCACGTTGGCGCCCCACTGCCATGGCACGCCGTAGTGCTTGCCGTTGACGGTGTGCCACACCGCGCTCTGCAGCCGCGGGTCGATCTTGCCGTAATCCTTGATCAGCGAGGTGTTGATCTCCTGCACCGTGCCGCCGGCGATGAGGCGCAGGCTGGCGTCGCCCGAGGCGGTCACCAGGTCGAAGCCGCCGGCATTCATCAGCGACACCATCTCGTCCGAGCTGCCGGCCGTCTTGATGGTGACCTTGCAGCCGGTCTCCTTCTCGAAGCCGGTGACCCAGTCGTAGTTCGGATCGGATTCGCCGCGCTCGATATAGCCCGGCCAGGCGACGATCGAGACTTCGCCTTCACCGGCGCCGATGCTGGTGACCATATCGGCCTGTGCCGCCTGGCCGGCCAGCAGGAAGGCCGTCGCCACGACGGATGCCGTGAGCTTGCTGCGATGGGACATGGTGCCTCCTAAAGCTTTCCCCGTGAAACTTTTTTGGCCGCCGCGCGGGCGCGAACGGTGCCCGGGAAGGCGCGGAGCGTGCCCTTCCGCGCGCCGCTTGCCTGACCGGGCGGTCAAACGTAGCGCGGCCCCGGTTAAATGTAAAAGGGCGAAAATCAAGCCCGCTGAACGCCCTGGTTCACATTTTCCGGCGCGTCGGCGGCGAGAAATTCCTGCATCGACCGCTCGAGCCAGGCGCGCTCCAGGTCGCGGGTGATGAACACGATCCGCGACCGGCGCGGCTGCCCCTGCCAATCGGGCAACAGGGCCGGCGGATGGAACAAATGCTGAATGCCGTGCACCGCCACCGGCTGGTCGGAGCCGGCGATGTCTAAAATGCCCTTGATCCGCAGCAGATCGGCGCCGCGCATGGTGATCAGCATCTCGATCCAGGCGACGAACCTGGCCCAGTCGATCGGGGTGTCGCGGGTCAGGCAGAAGGCCCGGATGTGGTCGTCATGACGGTTCACGTCGTGGCGATGCTGCTGGTGATGCCCGTGATGATCGTGATGATGATCATGAGCGTCCTGCGCAGGGCCTTGCGCCGGCGGATGCGCCGCATAGGCCTCTTCGCGCAGCCAGCGTGCCACGTCGGGCGATTTCAGCGCCGGATTGTAGAGCCCCGCATCCAGGACATTTTCGGCCGCAATGATCCCATTAACGGCGCGCAGGATGGGTGCCGCCGGATTGAGGCCGCGCAGCCGCCGCTCCAGCGCCGCCACCGCTTCCGGCGCCGCCAGATCCGTCTTGGTCAGCACCAGGCGGTCGGCCACCGCCGCCTGCTTCACCGATTCGAATTGCCGGTCGAGCTGGTCCTGGCCGTTGACCGCGTCCACCGTCGCGATCACGCCGTCCAGGCGATAGAAGGCGCTGAGCAGCGGGTCGCCGATCAGGGTGTGGAGGATCGGCGCCGGGTCGGCTAGGCCCGTGGTCTCGATCACCACGCGCTTGAAGCGCGGCACCTCGCCCTTGTCGCGCCGCTTGTAGAGCCGGCGCAGGGTGTCGATGAGGTCGCCGCGGATGCTGCAGCACAGGCAGCCCGACGACATCAGGATGGTGTCCTCGTTCGAGCTTTCGACCAGGAGATGGTCGAGGCCGATCTCGCCGAATTCGTTGATCACCACGGCGGTGTCGGCCATCGCCGGCTGCGGCAGCAGCGCCTTCAGCAGCGTGGTCTTGCCCGAGCCGAGGAAGCCGGTGAGGACGGAAACCGGAAGACGTTCCAGCGCCGGCGCGTCCGCTTCGTCGGTCATGCCCGCCGGGTCTTCAACCCATGCAGCGTGTAGAGGCCGAGGGTGAACAGCAGGAACGCGCCGGCCTGGTGCGCCACCGCGAGCGGCAGCGGCACCACCAGCATCAGCGTCGCGATGCCGAGCATCGCCTGCAGCAGCAGGCCGAGCGGCAGGTAGTAGAAGCGCCGCTTCAGCCCCTGGGGCAGGTCGGCGCGGCGCCCGCGCACCACCAGCGAAACCAGGGCGATGGCGATGAAGCCCGACATCAGGCGATGCAGGAACTGCGCGGTGGCCGGGTTCTCGGTGAAGTTGATCCACCAGGGCGACAGCTGGAACAGGTCGGCGGCGATCCAGTGCTCGCCCATCATCGGGAAGTTGTTGTAGATGAGCCCGCCATGCAGGCCGGCGACGAAGCCGCCGATGGCGATCTCCAGCACGATCAGCGCCGTCATGACGATGCCGTGGCGGCGCAGCGCCTCGCGCAATGCCGGCGCCGCATTGTGCTCCGCCGGCTGCAGCAGGTTGAGCGCCTGCCACAGCAGCATGCCGTAGATCAGCAGCGCCAGGATGAGATGCGCCACCAGGCGGTACTGGCTCACATCGGTGCGGTCGGCGAAGCCGCTGCGCACCATGATCCAGCCCATGACGCCCTGCAATCCGCCGAGAACGAAAATGCCGGCGAGCCGGCGCGCCCGGCCGCCACGCAGATAGCCGCGCACCCAGAACCACAGGAACGGCACCAGGAAGGCGACGCCGATCAACCGGCCCCAGAGACGATGCAGGTATTCCCACCAGAAGATGGCCTTGAAGCCGTCCAGCGTCATATCTGGATTGATCACCTTGTATTCGGCGATCTGGCGATAGATGTCGAAGACACGGTGCCATTCGGCATCGGTCAGGGGCGGGATCGCGCCCAGGATCGGCTTCCATTCCATGATCGAGAGGCCGGAATCGGTCAGCCGGGTGATGGCGCCGAGCGAAACCTGGCCCAGCACCATGGCCGAGAGCACCAGCAGCCAGCGCCCGACGGCGCGGTCGGCGGTGAGCGGTCGGCTTCGCGCAGCCAATCCTGCGGTTTCGGCGATGGACACCCGGGCTACCTTGTTCAGGCGGTCAAATCGGGCGCGACCTTAGCGCAGGCAATCCGCCTTGGCAGTCGAAAAAGCGTCCAGATGTGACGCAGCTCAGGGATGGCGGCGATACTTCGCGGGCAGCAGGTCCTCGACAGGAACACGTTCCAGGCTGCCCGCGCGGTCCAGGATCACGGCGGCCCCGGGGGCGAAATCCGTCAGCATCTCGCGGCAGATGCCGCAGGGCGAGACCACCTTGCAGTCCTGGTGCTGTTCGCGCGGCCGCGGATGGCGGACCGAGACGATGGCCTGGATCGCCGTTTCACCGGCAGCCATGGCCTGGCCCAGAGCCACCGCCTCGGCGCAGACCGACGCGCGGCCGACATAGGTATCCAGATGCAGCCCGGTATAGATCCGGCCAGAAGCGCCGCGAATGGCGCAGGCGATGTGGTGCCGGTTTTCCAAATACCGCTGGTTGATCAATGATTTGGCCTGATCAATCAGTTCCTGATCCGGGGCGTTCAGGGGCGTTGCGGTCATGGCTGGTCACCGGCTCCCTGTAAGGGATATATCCACAAACAAAACATGGTCATATGTCTCTCAGGGCCATTTGTGGAACACGAAAAAGGCCGCCAGCGCAATCAGGCTGAACCCGACCATGTGGTTCCAGCGCAGCCCCTCCCCCAGATAGAACCAGGAAAAGGCGATGAAGACGGTCAGGGTGATGACCTCCTGGATCGTCTTCAGCTCGGCCGCCGAATAGGTGCCGCTGCCGTAACGGTTGGCCGGCACGGCAAAGCAATACTCGACGAAGGCGATGCCCCAGCTGACCAGCACCACGATCCAGAGCGGCGCGCCCTTGAACTTGAGATGCCCGTACCAGGCGAAGGTCATGAAGACGTTGGAAACGGTGAGCAGAACGATCGGGGTCAGGGCTGGCGGCATAAGGACTCGGTCAAGGAAGGGCGATTTCGGGCGGCACTATAGCGCCACCCCCGCCAACGCCCCAGCCGCAAATCGGTTCCCGTCTAGAACTGCAGGCAGAGCCTGAGCGATTCGTAGAGCGCGGCGTGGATGTTGCGACTGGCCACGGCGTCGCCGACCCGGAACAGCTGGAACCTGCCCTGCGGATTGCGCACCAGCTTCTGCGGCTTGTTGGCGATGAAACTGTCGAGGTCGATCTCGCCGCGGTTGCTGGCCTGCTCTTTCAGGGCGAAATAGGTCTCCGCCGCCGGCAGGGTGCCGTGCTCGGCGATCACCTGGTCGACGCGCCTTTCGCTCTCCGACTTGTCGTAGTCGTTGTAGAGCACCGCCACCAGCTTGTTGCCGTCGCGGCGGATGCCCTTCAGGTGGTGGTTCACCGTGATGGTCGCCTTGGCCGCGTAGAGCGCCTTGTAGTAGGCCGGGTAGTTGAGGCCGCCGACATCGACGCCGACCAGGCGCTCCGGCGTCACGTATTCGAGCCTGGCGCGCTGGTTCACCACGTATTCGCCGAGGGTCGTGCCCTCGTGGCCGCCGTGATTGTCGTAGACCAGCACCTCCGGCGCCACCTTCGCCTGGCCGCCCAGCACGTCCCAGGGCGAGGTCGCCAGCTCGGCCCCGAATTGCAGGCGGCCGGCATTGGGCAGGCCGCCGGTGGCGATGACCACGATGTCCGGGTTCTCCGCCAGCACGTCGCCGGCCTCGGCATAGGTGTTGAAGCGGCAATCGACGCCCAGCGCCTCCACCTCGCCCGCCAGCCACTCGGCGATGCCGACGATCTCGCGCCGGCGCTGCAGCTTGGCGGCGAGCAGGATCTGCCCGCCCGGCTTGTCGGCGGCCTCGAACAGCACGACCTTGTGGCCGCGGAGCGCGCTGACCCGCGCCGCCTCCAGCCCCGCCGGCCCCGCCCCTACCACGACGATCTTCTTCGCCGGCCCGGTCGATTTCGGGACCACATGCGGCATGGTCTCCTCGCGCCCGGTCGCCGGGTTGTGCAGGCACAAGGCTTCGCCGCCCTGATAGATCCGGTCGATGCAGTAGCCGGCGCCGACGCAGGGGCGGATGCGGTGCTCCTCGCCGCGCATGATCTTGGCGACGATATGCGGGTCGGCCATGTGGGCGCGGGTCATGCCGATCAGATCGACGGCGCCGGAGCTGATCGCGTGCCGCGCGGTGGCGACATCGTTGACGCGGGCCGCCTGCATCACCGGCAGCTTCACCGCCTGCTTCACCGCGCGGGCGAGGTCGAGATGCGGGCCGGCCGGCGTGCCCATGCCGGGGATGACATGGGACAGCGCCTCGTCGGTGCCGATATAGCCCTGGATCACGTTGATGAAATCGATGAGACCGCTATCCGCCATCACCCTGGCGATCTCCAGCCCCTCTGACCGGTTGAGGCCGTTCTCGATGGTCTCGTCCACCACCATGCGCAGCCCGACGATGTAGTCGTCGCCCACCTGACGGCGGATCTCCTTCAGCACGTCGAAGCTGAAGCGCAGGCGGTTCTCCATGTTCTGCGCGCCGTATTCGTCGGTGCGCTCGTTGGTGTTGGGCGACCAGAAGGCGTCGAACAGGTGGCCATAGGCCTCGATCTCGATGCCGTCGAGGCCGCCGTCGCGGCAGCGCCGGGCGCCGGCGCCAAAGGCCTTCACCGTGCGCTCGAAGTCGAAATCCTCCATCTCCTTGGGGAAGGCGCGATGGGCCGGCTCGCGCACCGGGGAGGGCGAGATGACCGGCAGCCAATGCTCCTTGGCCCAGGAGGTGCGGCGGCCCAAATGGGTGATCTGGCACATCACCGCCGCGCCATGGGCGTGGACGTCGGCGGCCAGCTCCTTGAACCAGGGAATGATGGCGTCGGACCCGACATAGAGATTGCCGAAGGCCTGGGGCGAATCCGGGGCCACGATGGAGGAACCGCCGATCATGGTCAGGCCGACGCCGCCCTTGGCCTTTTCCGCGTGATAGAGGCGGTAGCGCGTCTTGGGCAGGGCCTCCTCGGAATAGGCCGGCTCATGCGAGGTGCTGATGATGCGGTTCTTCAGCGTCAGATGCTTGAGCCGGAACGGCTCCAGAAGCGGATCGGCCATGCCGGTTGCGCCCTTTCCCCTGCCACGTGGCGGAGCCGACTCTAGGCGAAGCCCGCACCCGGCATCAAACCGGAACTCACCGGACCAGGCGGCGAAAAAGCAAAACGTCGCTTGACCCGGCCACCGCGCAACAAGCCTGCGCCGGTTTTGACCCAATCCGCCCGAACATTACCTTCACCCCATCGCCCTTGCCGCGCTGCCCTCAGGCACTACAATGCCGCCAAAACCGGGCGCAATTCCTAAGCGCCCGACCTTTCTGGGAGCATCCGCCGCATGGACCTGCGTGGCCTCGAGTTCGACCTGGGCGAAACCGCCGATTCCCTGCGCGCGAGCGTCCGCGCCTTCGCCGACGCCGAGATCGCGCCGCGGGCGGCGGAAATCGACCGCCTGGATGATTTCCCCGCCGATCTGTGGCGCAAATTCGGCGACATGGGCCTGCTCGGCATCACCGTCGAGGAGGACTATGGCGGCGCCGGCATGGGCTATCTCGAGCATGTCATCGCCATCGAGGAGCTCTCCCGCGCCTCGGCCTCGGTGGCGCTCTCCTACGGCGCCCATTCCAACCTCTGCGTCAACCAGATCCGCCGCAACGGCAGCGAGGCGCAGAAGCGCAAATACCTGCCCAAGCTGATCTCCGGCGAGCATGTGGGCGCCTTGGCGATGAGCGAGCCGGGCGCCGGCTCCGACGTCGTATCCATGCGGCTGAAGGCGGAGCGGCGCGGCGACCGCTACGTGCTGAACGGCACCAAGATGTGGATCACCAACGGCCCCAACGCCGACATCATCGTGCTCTATGCCAAGAGCGACGCCGAGGCGGGACCCAAAGGCATCACCGCCTTCATCTTCGAAACGAAGACCAAGGGCTTCCAGGTGGCGCAGAAGCTGGACAAGCTCGGCATGCGCGGATCGAACACCGGCGAGCTCGTCTTCAATGAATGTGAGATCCCGGCCGAGAACATCCTCCAAGCGGAGGGCAAGGGCGTCAACGTGCTGATGAGCGGGCTCGACTACGAGCGCGCCGTGCTGGCGGCAGGGCCTCTGGGCATCATGCAGGCGGCGATGGACGTGGTCATCCCCTATGTCCACGACCGCAAGCAGTTCGGCCAGCCGATCGGCACCTTCCAGCTGATGCAGGGCAAGATCGCCGACATGTATTCGACGCTGTCCGCCTGCCGCGCCTATTGCTACGCGGTGGCGAAGGCCTGCGACAAGAACCAGATCACCCGCAAGGACGCCGCCGGCGTCATCCTCTATTGCGCCGAGAAGGCCACCTGGATGGCCCTGGAGGCGCTGCAATGCCTGGGCGGCAACGGCTACATCAACGACTACCCGACCGGGCGGCTGCTGCGCGACGCCAAGCTGTATGAGATCGGCGCCGGCACCAGCGAAATCCGCCGCATGCTGATCGGCCGCGAAATCTTCAACGAAACCGCCTGAAGCGCATGACCGTCCTCAAGAGCGAGATCGACACCCGGTCGGAGGCGTTCCAGCGCAACCGCGACGCGATGCAGGCCCAGGTGGACGAGGTCCGCCGCGTGATCGACAAGATCAAGCTCGGCGGCGGCGAGGCGGCGCGGGCCAAGCACCTGGCGCGCGGCAAGCTGCTGCCGCGCGACCGCATCCGCGGCCTGCTCGACCCTGGTGCACCGTTCCTGGAATTCTCCCAGCTTGCCGCGCATCAGCTCTATGACGACGACATCCCCGCCGCCGGCATCATCACCGGCATCGGCCGCGTGGCGGGCCGCGAATGCGTGATCGTCGCCAATGACGCGACGGTGAAGGGCGGCACCTATTACCCGGTCACGGTGAAGAAGCACCTGCGGGCGCAGGAGATCGCGCGCCAGAACAACCTGCCCTGCGTCTATCTGGTCGATAGCGGCGGCGCCAACCTGCCGAACCAGGACGAGGTCTTTCCCGACCGCGATCATTTCGGCCGCATCTTCTACAACCAGGCGACCATGTCGGCCGCCGGCATCCCGCAGATCGCCGTGGTCATGGGCTCCTGCACCGCCGGCGGCGCCTATGTGCCGGCGATGTCGGACGAGAGCATCATCGTCAAGAACCAGGGCACCATCTTCCTCGGCGGCCCGCCCCTGGTGAAGGCGGCCACCGGCGAGGTGGTGAGCGCCGAGGATTTGGGCGGCGCCGATGTGCATTCGCGGCAATCCGGCGTCACCGACCACTATGCCGAGGATGACCGCCACGCCCTGGAGATCGCGCGTTCCATCGTCGCGCATCTCAACCGGGTGAAGTCGGTGTCGCTCGACCTCGCCGCGCCGGAAGAGCCGCTCTACGACCCCAGGGAAATCTACGGCATCATCCCGGCCGATGCGCGGCAGCCCTATGACGTGCGCGAGGTGATCGCCCGCATCGTCGATGGCAGCCGCTTCGACGAGTTCAAGAAGCTCTACGGCACCACGCTGGTCACCGGCTTCGCCCGCATCTGGGGCTATCCCGTGGGCATCGTCGCCAATAACGGCATCCTGTTCTCGGAATCGGCCTTGAAGGGCGCGCATTTCGTCGAGCTCTGCGCCCAGCGCGGCATTCCGCTCCTCTTCCTGCAGAACATCACCGGCTTCATGGTCGGCCGCAAATACGAATCCGGCGGCATTGCCAAGGACGGCGCCAAGATGGTCACCGCCGTCTCCTGCGCGCAAGTTCCCAAGCTCACCATGCTAATCGGCGGGTCGTTCGGCGCCGGCAACTACGGCATGTGCGGCCGCGCCTTCTCCCCCCGCTTCCTGTGGATGTGGCCCAACGCGCGCATCTCGGTGATGGGCGGCGAGCAGGCCGCCAACGTGCTGGCCCAGGTGAAGCGCGACGGCATGGCCGCGCGCGGCGAGGACTGGCCGGCGGAGGCCGAAGAGCAGTTCAAGGCGCCGATCCGCGCCCAATACGAGGCGCAGGGCCATCCCTTCTTCGCCGGCGCGCGACTGTGGGACGATGGCCTGGTCGACCCGGCGGAAGCGCGCACCACCATCGCCCTCGGCCTCTCCGCCGCGCTCAATGCCCCCATCGAACCGACGCGGTTCGGCATTTTCCGGATGTGAGCGCCATGGGCTCCTATCTCGACATCCAATCGGCCGGCGGGGTCACCACCATCCGGATGAACCGGGCGGAGAAGCACAACGCCTTCGACGAGACGCTGATCGCCGAGCTGACCGCCGCCTTCCGCGCCGCGGGCGCCGATGCGACGGCCCGTGTCGTGGTGCTGAGCGCGGCCGGCCAGAGCTTCTCCGCCGGCGCCGATCTCGACTGGATGCGGCGCATGGCAGACCAGCCGCGCGCCGCCAATGAACGCGACGCCATGGCGCTGGCCGACCTGATGGCGGCGATCGACCGCTGCCCCAAGCCGGTGCTGGGCGTGGTCCAGGGTGCGGCCTTCGGCGGCGGCGTCGGCCTGGTGGCGTGCTGCGACATCGCCATCGCCAGCGAGGCGGCGAGCTTCAGCCTTTCCGAAGTCAGGCTCGGGCTGATCCCGGCGGTGATCTCACCCTATGTCGCCGCGGCGATCGGCGCCCGCGCCTGCCGGCGCTATTTCCTGACCGCCGAGCGCTTCGTTGCATCGACGGCCCTGCATCTCGGCCTGGTGCACGAGGTCGTGCCGGCGGCGGACCTCGACGCCGCGCGGGACCAGATGCTGGGCCATCTGCTGAAAGGCGGCCCGAAGGCGCAGCGCGCGGCCAAGGACCTGATCGCCCATGTGGCCGCGGCGAAGATCGACGAGCCGCTGATGCGCGACACCGCCTGGCGCATCGCCGAGACGCGCGCCTCGGCCGAGGGCAAGGAGGGCATCGCCGCCTTCCTCGAGAAACGCAAACCAAATTGGCAATAGGGCCGAACTGGCAATAGGGAAGCAATGCCGTGGCGATGTTCCGCAAGATCCTGATTGCCAATCGCGGCGAGATCGCCTGCCGCATCATCCGCACGGCGCGGCGGCTGAACATCGCCACCGTCGCGGTCTATTCCGAGGCCGATGCGAACGCGCTGCATGTCGAGATGGCGGACGAGGCCGTGCTGCTCGGGCCCGCCCCGGCGGCGCAGAGCTATCTCGCCATCGACAAGGTGATCGCCGCCGCGGTGGCGACCGGCGCCGAGGCGATCCATCCCGGCTACGGCTTCCTTTCCGAGAACGCCCGCTTCGCCGAGGCCTGCGCCAAGGTCGGCATCGCCTTCATCGGCCCGCCGGCTTCCGCCATCCACGCCATGGGCTCGAAATCTGAATCCAAGCGCTTGATGGAGGCGGCCGGGGTGCCGCTGGTCCCGGGCTATCACGGCACCGAGCAGGCCGACAGCCACCTGATCGCCGAGGCGATGAAGATCGGCTTCCCGGTCCTTATCAAGGCCTCGGCCGGCGGTGGCGGCAAGGGCATGCGCATCGTGGCGCATGAGCGCGAGCTGCTGCCGGCGATCGAGGGCGCGCGGCGCGAGGCGAAGTCCGCTTTCGGCGACGAGCGCCTGCTGATCGAGAGATACCTGGAGCGGCCGCGCCATGTGGAGGTGCAGGTCTTCGCCGATTCCTATGGCGAGGCGGTCTATATCCACGACCGCGACTGCTCGATCCAGCGCCGCCACCAGAAGGTGATCGAGGAGGCACCCGCCCCGGGCCTCGCCGAGGAGACGCGCCGCCGCATGGGCGAAGCCGCCGTCGCCGCCGCCAAGGCGGTCGGCTATGTCGGCGCGGGGACCATCGAGTTCCTCTACGCCGACGGCCGGTTCTATTTCATCGAGATGAACACCCGGCTCCAGGTGGAGCATCCGGTGACCGAGATGATTGCCGGCATCGACCTGGTGGAATGGCAGCTGCGCGTCGCCGCGCGCGAGCCGCTGCCGGAAAAGCAGGCCGAATTGCAGCGCTACGGCCATGCGATGGAAGTGCGGCTCTATGCCGAGGACCCGGCCAAGGGCTTCCTGCCCGCCACCGGCTGCCTGGCGCACCTCGCCTGGCCCGCCAACGTGCCGCAGATCCGCATCGATTCCGGCGTGCGCGCCGGCGACCGCATCACCACCTTCTACGATCCCATGATCGCCAAGGTGATCGCCTGGGGCGAAGACCGCGTGACGGCGGCGCAGCGCCTGCGCCGCGCCTTGCAGGAAATCGAGATCGCCGGCCTTGCCACCAATGCCGGCTTCCTGGTCGAGGTGCTGGGTCATCCGGCCTTCCTCAAGGAGGAGATCGACACCGGCTTCATCGAGCGCCACCGCGCCGACCTGCTGCCGGATGGCGAGGCGACCCCGGACCGCGCCCTGGCCCTGGCCGCCGTGTACGAAGTGCTGAAGGCCGGCGGCGCGGCGCGCGCCAAGGCGGCGGCGGGCGGCGATCCGCATTCGCCCTGGGCCGTCACCAATGGCTGGCGCGTTTTCGGCGATGGCGGGTCATCCGTCCTGCTGCGTGACGCCGCGGCGAAGAGAAGGGAAGCGCGCATCGCCTTCGCCGGCGGGCGCTGGAGCGTTGCCGTCGATTCCGGCGCGCCCATCGTCCTGACGCATCCGGCGCTCGACGGCGACAGCCTCGCCGCCGGCGGCGATCACGGCCGCCTGCGCCTCACCGCCATCGAGGCGGACGGCATCATCACCCTGATCGAACGCGGCAGGTCCTGGCGCATCGGCCGGGTCGATATCCTGGCGGAGGCCGAGGCGGCGACCGAAGGCCACGGCCACCTCGCCTCGCCCATGCCGGGCACCGTGGTGCGCGTCATGGCGGCGGCGGGCGACAATGTGAAGCGCGGCCAGCCGCTGATGGTGGTCGAGGCGATGAAAATGGAGCACACCATCGCCGCCCATGCCGACGGCGTGGTGAAACAGGTGAAGTTCCGCGCCGGCGATTCCGTCGCCGAGGGCGTCGAGCTCATCAGCTTCGAGGCGGCATCATGACCCTGCCCCGCCACGTCCGCGTGGTCGAGGTCGGGCCGCGCGACGGCCTGCAGAACGAGGCCGCGCCGGTTCCCCTCGCGACCAAGGTCGAACTGATCGATCGCCTGTCGGAGACCGGCCTTCCCGTCATCGAGGCCGGCGCCTTCGTCTCCGCCAAATGGGTGCCGCAGATGGCTGATTCCGCCGAAGTGCTGGCGCGGATCAAGCAGAAGCCGAATGTCAGCTATCCCGTGCTGGTGCCCAACACCAAGGGGCTGGAGGCGGCGCTGGCGGCCGGCGCGCAGGAGATCGCCGTCTTCGGCGCGGCGTCGGAAAGCTTCTCCCAGCGCAACATCAATTGCAGCATCGCCGAGAGCCTGGAGCGCTTCGCCCATGTCACCGACGCGGCGCAATCGGCGGGGCTCAAGGTCCGCGGCTACGTCTCCTGCGTGCTGGGCTGCCCCTATGAGGGCGAGATCGCGCCCGACGCCGTCGCGCGTGTCGCCGAGGCCCTGATCGGCATGGGCTGCTACGAGGTCAGCCTGGGCGACACGATCGGCGTCGGCACGCCGGGCAAGGCGCAGCGCATGATCGAGGCGGTCGCCGCCAGGGTCGACCTGCAGCACCTGGCGGCGCATTTCCACGACACCTACGGCCAGGCGCTGGCGAACCTGCTGGCGGTGCTGGAACTCGGCGTCGCGGTGGTGGATTCCTCGATTTCCGGGCTCGGCGGCTGCCCCTACGCGCCCGGCGCCTCGGGCAACGTCGCCACCGAGGACGTCGTCTACATGCTGCACGGCCTCGGCATCGAGACCGGCATCGACCTCGACAAGCTGGTCGCGGCCGGCGCCTTCATCTCCGCCGCGCTCGGGCGGCAGCCCGGCTCCAAGGCCGCGCGCGCCATCGGCGCCCGCACCATCGCCACCGACGCCGCCAGCCCCCGGTCATGAGCGACTACATCGACTGCCACTATGCGCGCACCCGCGCGGACCGCTCCACGCGCCCTTATCTGAGCGGCCCCCTGTCGGTGGAAACCGCGATCGTCGGCGGCGGCCTGGCCGGCCTCACCATCGCCCTGGAGCTGGCCCGGCGCGGCCGCTCGGTGGCGCTGATCGAGGGACGGCGCATCGGCTGGGGCGCCTCGGGCCGCAATGGCGGCTTCTGCGCGCCGGGCTTCGCCACCGGCATCGACGCCATCGCCGCGCGGGCCGGGATGGCGACGGCGCGCGAGCTCTATGCCCTGTCGCGCGCGGCGGTGACCTATGTGCGCGACAATCTCGCCAAGGCCGGCGTGGCGGTCGACGCCGCGCGCATGGGCCATGTCTCCGCGCGACGCGTGCCGTCACTGGCGGAGCTCGAGCAGTACCGCGACAAGATGGCGGCGTTCGACGTCGCGCTGCAGGTTCTCCCGACGCCGGAGACGCGCGCCCGGCTGCGCAGCGACACTTATTTCGAATCGATCGTCGAGCCGCTGGCCTTCGCCATGCAGCCGCTCGACTACGCCCTCGCCCTGGCGCGCGGGACCGAGGAACGCGGCGGCGCCGTCTACGAGAACTGCCCCGCCCTCGCCCTGCACAAGGTCGGCCACGCCTACCGCCTGATGACGCCGCGCGGCCGGATCAGCGCCCGCCACGTGGTGATCTGCACCGGCGGCTATACCGGCCGGCTGCTGCCGCGCCTGCGCCGCGCCATGTTGCCCATCGCCACCTATGCGATGGCGACCGAGCCCTGCGCCGATCTGCTCGACCAGGCGATCGCCACGCCGATGTGCGTCAGCGACGACCGCCGCGCCGGCGACTACTACCGGCGGCTGGAGGACGGGCGCCTGCTCTGGGGCGGGCGCATCACCGCCCGCACCCGCGATCCCAACGACCTGGCGGCCCTGCTGCACCGGGACATGCGCGCGGTCTATCCGCAGCTCTCCGGCGTGAGGATCGAGACGGCGTGGTCCGGGCTGATGTCCTATGCCCGGCACTACATGCCGCAGGCCGGACGCAGCGAGGAAGGCCTGTGGCATTGCACCGCCTTCGGCGGCCACGGGCTCAACACCACGGCCGCCGCCGGCCGCCTGATCGCCGCCGCCATCGCCGAGGGCGACGACCGCTATCGGCTCTTCGCGCCCTTCGGCCTCGACTGGAACGGCGGCCCCTTCGGCCCCGCCGCCGCGCAGCTGGTCTATTGGAAGCTGCAGGCCCAGGACTGGTGGGCGGAGCGCAAGGTTCGAAGCAGCAAGCTCTAGCGTGTCATCACCACGGCGAGCACGACGGCGGCGAATGTTCCTCGAGCAGCAGCCGAGCTTAGAAGAAGGTCGCGATCGCCCCCACCGACATCCAGTGATCGTCCACCACATGGATGAGGCGCCAGCGGTCGAAGGTGGTGCAGGGATGCGAAATCCCGCAGATCAGCAGATCGCCCACCTTGATGTCCGCATCCGGCTTGACCCTCAGATGGGCATGCTGGTCGTTCAGCTTGAAGATGGTCCAGTCCTCCGGCACCGGCTCCGGCTGCGGCGTGGCATGGGCGCGGAAGCGCCAGATCGGCTTCGGCAGGTGCAGGTCGAAGCCGACATCGCGCTTGCCCATGGTCACCAGGGCAAGGCCCGGCTCCGGCACCGATTGCACCAGCCCGCAGACGAACAAGGCCGGCTGCAGCGCGCCCAGCTCCTGCACCAGCTTCGGGTCGCGCTTCGTCATGTCGGCCTGGTGCTCGACATAGGTGCCGCAATCGTGGGTGATGTAGCAGCCGCTGCGGATGACCTTGACCGTCGGCAGGCGCAGCGAGATCTGGCCGAGCCGCCGGCCGACGATGTCGTAATAGGCGCTGCCGCCCGCGGTCAGGATCACCTCCCGGGTGCCGAAGGCGTTGCGCCGGTCGGCGAGCTGCGCCGCCTCGGCGAAGAAGTCGAAGAAGGCCTCCGCCGCCGCGCCGTCCTCATGTCCGTCCGGGCCGGCGATCATGCCCTCGTATCCGGCGATGCCCGCCAGGCGCAGCCGCGCGTGATGGCTGGGCAGGGCGTCGAGCAGCTTACCGACCTGCTCGATGCTGCGGCAGCCGGTGCGGACCTTGGCGAAGCCGACCTCCAGCAGAACATTGACCGGCTGCTCGGTCTTGCAGGCGGCGACGTCGTCGGAGAGGGCCTTCAGTCCCTCGAGGGAATCGAGGAAGACGTTGAGATTGAGCCCGTCGAACTGGCGTGCCAGTTCGACGATGCCGCGCACCTGCGCCCGGCCGGTCACCTGGTTGGCGATCAGCAGGTTGCGGCAGCCGAAGGCGACAGCGACTTCCGCCTGCTGCACCGTGGCCACGGTCAGGCCCCAGCAGCCCTGTGCCGCCTGCTGCGCCCAGAGATGCGGCGCCATCGTGGTCTTGGCATGGGGGGCGAGATGCAGGCCGAAGCGGTCGAGCAGCTTGCGCATCCAGCGCCCGTTGTGGTCCAGCGCCGATTTGCGCAGCACCGCCACCGGCGCCGGCAAATCGCCCTGCAGCAGGTTCCAGTGCTGCGCCCCGATTTCGCCCAGCTCCAGCGCGTCCGATGCCGCCGGAATGCCCTTGGTCAGCGGATCGATCAGCTCCTGGTCCAGCGCCTCCAGCGCCTCGCGCAGGTCGTCGGCGTTGAAGCCGGCACCGATCTTGCCTTGCAGGAAATCATTGGTCAGGGACATGTGGCTTGCCCATTCATCTCTATCGTCATGCCAGTTTTTCATCAGGCCGGATTTGGCCCCGGCATCTCATGCGGCAACCGCCGCCATGGCTAGTCTGTTGCAAACAAACCCGTGGATGGCAAGGCCAAGCCTCGCCATGACGGCAAAAGGGAGCGGATTACGCGTCCGAAAGCCGGGCATAGGCCGGCAGGGTCAGGAATTCGTTGAAGTCCGCGGCAAAGATCAGGTCGGCGAACAGCGCGGCGGCCTCGGCGAACCTGCTGCGCCCGAAGGCCGCGTCGCCCAGGGCCGCCTTCTGCTGGTCCAGTGTCGCGGCGATCACGGAATCGCACAGCTTGCGGTCGACCACGCGGCCGTCGGCGAGCTTCGCCCCATGGCGCAGCCATTGCCAGACCTGGGCGCGGGAGATTTCCGCCGTCGCCGCGTCCTCCATCAGGTTGTGGAGCGGCACGCAGCCGATGCCGCGCAGCCAGGCCTCGATATAGGCGATGCCGACCGAGACGTTCATGGCGAGGCCTGCCTCGGTGATGGCGCCTTGCGGCACCGCCAGCAGGTCGGCGGCGGTCACATGCACGTCCTGGCGCTGGCGGGCGATCTGGTTCGGCCCCTTCATCAGCCGGTCGAAGATCTCCTTGGCTACCGGCACCAGGGCGGGATGGGCGACCCAGGTGCCGTCATGGCCGTCGGCGGCCTCGCGCTCCTTGTCGGCGCGGACCTTGGCCAGCGCCGCCTCGTTCGCCGCCGGGTCGTTCTTGATCGGGATCTGCGCCGCCATGCCGCCCATGGCGTGCACGCCGCGGCGGTGGCAGGTCTTGATCACCAGCAGCGAATAGGAGCGCAGGAAATGCGCCGTCATCGTCACGCTGGCGCGATCCGGCATCACCGCCGCCGGATCGCGGGCGAACTTCTTGATGAAGGAGAAGATGTAGTCCCAGCGGCCGCAATTGAGCCCGGCGGAATGCTCGCGCAGCTCGTAGAGGATCTCGTCCATCTCGAAGGCGGCGAGGATGGTCTCGATCAGCACCGTCGCCTTGATCGTGCCCCGGGGCAGGCCGAGCCGCTCCTGCGCGAACAGGAACACGTCGTTCCACAGCCGCGCCTCGAGATGCGATTCCAGCTTGGGCAGGTAGAAATAGGGGCCGCTGCCGCGCGCCTTCAGTTCCTTGCCGTTGTGGAACACGAACAGGCCGAAATCCATCAGGCTGCCCGACATCGGCTGGCCGTCGACGCGGATATGGCTCTCGGGCAGGTGCCAGCCGCGCGGCCGCACCAGCAGCACGGCGGTCCTGTCGTTGAGCTTGTAGGATTTGCCGGTCGCCGGATCGGCGAAGGTGATGGTCCGGCGCACCGCGTCGATCAGGTTGCGCTGGCCGTCGAGCTGGTTGGTCCAGCTCGGCGCGGTGGAATCCTCGAAATCCGCCATGTAGCAGGAGGCGCCGGAATTGAGCGCGTTGATCACCATCTTGCGGTCGATGGGGCCGGTGATCTCGATGCGCCGGTCCAGCAGGTCCTTGGGCAGCGGCGCCACCTTCCAGTCGCCGGCGCGGATCTGCGCGGTCTCGGCCAGGAAGTCCGGCTTCTCCCCCGCGTCCAGGCGGCGCTGGCGTTCCCGGCGCGCCTCCAGCAGGCGCAGCCTTTCGGGGCCGAACCGGCGCTGCAGCTCCACCAGGAAAGCCAGGGCATCGTCGCTCAGCACCGCGGCACAGGCGGGATCGGGCAGGCCGGCGACCGCGACGCCCGCGCCGCGCGGGGAAAGTGTCGGATCCTGCAACCCAGGCTCCTCAGTCCTGCTCACCGACCCAGATCTCCAGGGCCTTGAACTCGATCTCGTCGCAATTCTCGCCCTCGCCCCGGCGATCGACGACCAGGAAGTCGGTGGCCTGGTCGAGCGCGATCAGCGGGTGATGCCAGACGCCGCGATGGTAATTGACCCCCTGGCCGGCAACACTGCGGAAGGCGATCAGGTCCTCCGGCTTCGGCGCGTGGCCCGGACGCGCGACGACGATGAGGAACGGGCGCGGCGCCAGCGGTATGAAGAACTGGCTGCTCAGCGGATGGCGCTCCAGCATCTTGATCCGCATCGGCATCGGGCGCGGCTCCGCCCGCACCAGGCCCAGGCTCGGACGGCCGCCATTCTCGTTGAGGTCGAGCCGGGCGAGGTCGGCATAGCGCTCCGCCCAGCCCTGGTTGATCGTGTAATGCGGGCTTTCCGCCACCTGGACCACGTCGCCGTAATACTGGAAGGCGTCCCGCGTCAGCGGCCGGATGGGAACTTGGAAATGCGACATCGCTTCACCTCAAACCGATCTGGCCCTAGGCCAACTCGCCGAACAGCCGCAGCCGGCTCACGCCGCCGTCCGGGATGATGTTGAGCCGGACATGGGTCACCGGGCCCAGATCGGCGATCTCCTTCTGGAACTGGTGCGGCCGGTCCATCTCCAGCTTCTGCTCCGGCAGCAGCACGCGCCAGAACATGGATTGGGTCACCAAGGATTCCTCCGTGCCGCCCTTCACCTCGGCCGCGAGGATGGAGCAGCGGTCGGGATAGTTGCCCTTGAAATGCGCGGTGTCGACCTCGATCTTGCGGATCCGGCCGCGGTGCCCCAGCGCGAAGATCGCCCAGTCATTGCCCGGCTCGCGCCGCCGGCGCGTCTCCCAGCCGTCGCCCATGTTGATGCCGCGCCCGGGATAGAGCACCTGCATGGGCGAGCCGTAATGCTGGTCGCTGCAGGCAATGGCGCGGCCGCCATTGACCACGGCGGCAAGGTCGACCAGCTGCTTGCGGTCCATCTTGTCCCAATCGACCGCGACCCGGCCATAGGCGCGCAGCCGCGCGACGCCGCCATCGGGGAAGATGTTGAGGCGCAGATGGGTCCAGGCGCGCGTATCCTCGACCGCGACGAAATGATGCGAATTGCCCTGCAGCCTGGTGGCCGGCACGATCTCGCTCCATTCCGTGCCGTGGCCGGGTTCGCCCCCAGCTTGAATTTCTGGGATCCAGCAGGCCTCGACCGAGGCGGCGGGCGGGTAATTGCCGGTGAAGTGGCTGGTGTCGATATCGAAGCCCAGGATCACCCCGGGCAGGCCCAGCTTCACCACCACGTAGTCATGGCCCTCGCCGCGCTTGCGCCGCGATTCCCAGCCATCCATCCACTTGCCGTGTTCGTCGTATTTGCCCGGGATGAAGACTGCCGGCTCCGGGTTCAGCATGCGCTCCTTCGGCGCGAAGAAATCGTCGGTGGCGAAGATCGCCTCGGCGCCGAGCCGGGCATCGGCCAGGTTGACCAGGTTCTTGCCGAAAGGCGGCGTGGGTTGCTCGGCTGCGATCATGCTTGCACCTGTGGCTGATAGGGATGCCGGGCATGCCAATGGCGGGCGATGTCGACGCGCCGGCAGACCCAGACCTTGTCGTGCTTGAGGACATAGTCGAGAAAGCGCTTCAAGCTGGCGAAACGGCCGGGCCGCCCGACCAGCCGGCAATGCAGCCCGACCGACATCATCTTCGGCGCGGCGGCGCCCTCCTCGTAGAGCGTGTCGAAGGCGTCCTTCAAATAGGCGAAGAACTGGTCCCCGGAATTGAAGCCCTGCGCCGCGGCGAAGCGCATGTCGTTGGCGTCGAGCGTGTAGGGGACGACCAGGTGCGGTCCCGGGGCAAGCCTGCTCCAGAATGGCAGATCGTCGGAATAGTCGTCGGCGTCGTAGAGAAAGCCGCCATGCTCGGCGACCAGGCGCCGGGTGTTCTCCGACGTGCGCCCCGTATACCAGCCGAGCGGCCGCGCGCCGCAGATCCGGGTCAGGATCGCCATCGCCTCCGCCATGTGGGCGCGCTCGGTCTCGATCGGCACGCCGTGATAGTTGATCCAGCGCAGGCCGTGGCTGGCGATCTCATGCCCGTCGGCCAGGGCGCGCTCGATGACCGCCGGGTGGCGCTCGGCCGCCATCGCCACGGCGAACACGGTCAGCGGCGCGCCGCGCGACCTGAACAAATCGAGCAGGCGCCAGACGCCGGCGCGCGCGCCGTATTCGTAGATCGATTCCATCGACATGTGCCGCGCGCCGGCGAAAGGCTGCGCGCCGATGATCTCGCTGAGGAAGGTCTCCGAGGCCGCGTCGCCGTGCAGGATGCAGTTCTCCCCGCCCTCCTCGTAGTTGAGGACGAATTGCACGGCAATGCGCGCCCCGCCCGGCCAATCGGCCTGCGGCGGGGTGTCGCCATACCCCTTGAGATCGCGCGGATAGGTCTGCACCAAGGCTCCCCTTCGCCCCATTAGTAATAAGTCCGGCGGCCTTTGTCAGGCCAGAGCCTTCGCCGCGGACTTCATGGGGAATTTCAGCCCGATTCTTTGAAACTGCCTTAAAGCGCGGCTATGAAGGGGCATGTCCAAAGCCAGATTCGCCCCGCCCCTCTCCGAGGCCGAGATCCAGGCCCGCCTGCTCTATCGCGACGGGCTGATCCTGGTCATCGACAAGCCGGCCGGCCTGCCGGTCCATGCCGGCCCGGGCGGCGGGCCCAATCTGGAGCAATGTTTCGACGGCCTGCGTTTCGGCCTCCGGGAGCCGCCGGCCCTGGCCCACCGGCTGGACCGCGACACCTCCGGCTGCCTGGTCCTGGGACGCCACCGCAAGGCGCTGTCCAAGCTGGGCAAGCTGTTCCAGGCCGGCCAGATCGACAAGACCTATTGGGCGGTGGTGGTGGGCAGCCCGCCGGAAATCGAAGGCCGCATCGAGGCGCCGCTGCTCAAGACCACGCGCCGGGATGGCGGCTGGCGCATGGTCGTCGATCCCAAGGGCCAGGCGGCCGCGACCCAGTACCGCGTGATGGGCGCGGGCGACGGCCTCACCTGGCTGGAGCTGAAGCCGGAAACCGGCCGCACCCATCAGGTCCGCGTCCATTGCGCCGAGCTCGGCTGCGCGATCCTCGGCGAGCCGATGTACGGCACGCTCACGCCCGAACAGCGCAAGGTGCCCCTGCATCTCCATGCCCGGGCGGTCATCATCCCGCTGTCCAAGAACAAGCCGCCCATCGCCGTGACGGCGGAGCCGCCGGAGCACATGCGGGCGGCGCTCAAGGCCTGCGGCTGGCGCTAGCGGCGCCGCGACTTTCCTGGGCTTGCAGGGCCCGCTTGCGCGCGGGAATGGTCATGGCGGCGACCCCGGCCACCACGCAGGCGAGGCCGAGCCAGGCCGTCGAGGTCAAAGTCTCCCCCAGGCACAGCACGCCGACCGCCACCCCGATGGGCACGCGCAGATAGGCCTGTGCCGTGGTTCCGACGGAACCCAAGGTGTGGACCAGGCGGAAATAGATGGTGAAGGCCAGCGCGGTGGAGAACACCGAAAGCCCGAGCAAGGCCAGGAGGGAGTCCGTTGAGGGCTCCAGCGTCCAGGGGCGATCGAGGAAGAGGCTGGCCGGGATCAGGATCGCCGTGCCACAGAGCAGCGACCCCGCCGCCGGCATGATCGGATCGAGCCCCTTGAAGGAGCGGCCGAAGATGGCAGCACCGGCATAGCAGATCGTCGCCGCCACGATGGCCAGCTGCGCCACGAGCTCGCGCCCGAATCCGCCCAGGGCCTCGACCCCCACGATGAGTCCGATGCCGAGCATCCCCGCGACCACGCCGAACAGTTTCCGCGCGGTCACCGCCTCATGCCGGGTGAGCATGGCGGTGAGCAGGAAGGCGAAGATCGGCGAGGTGGAATTCAGGATCGTCGCCAGCCCGGCATCGACGCTGCGCTCCGCCCAGGCGATCAGGGTGAACGGGACGACGCTGTTGAGGCAGGCCTGGAACAGGAAGCGCAGCCAGACTGCGCGGCCGCGCGGCAGAGTCATCCCGCGGCAGCGCAGGACGAGCAGCAGCAGACTGCCGGCGATCAGCGTCCGCGCCGCGATCAGCGTCACCGGCGGGATCGTCGCCACGCCGATCTTGATGAAGGTGTAGGACGCGCCCCACAACGTCGCCAGCACAGCCAGAAGCAGGAGTTCGGCGGCGACATTCGGAGTTCCCGACCTGGCTTCGGCCATCTTTCCCACGCGCGGATGAAGCAGCGCGGGAACCGTCTCACGAAGCCGGGCGCCGGTCACTCAGGGACAGTTTGCCGGCCGCCGAAGCATCAGCGGCGCGAAGCCTGGCCCGCCTCGTCCACCGGACCGGCGAACAGCAGCAGATTGCCGTCGGGGTCCCGGACGATGAAGGTCCTTGCGCCCCACGGCTCCAGCCGCAGCGTCTGATGAAACGGCACGCCGGCGAATTGACAGGCCGCGAAGAGCGCCTTGACCCCACCGGGGCTGTCCAGAATCAGGCTGGCGGAGAGCAGGTCCTCCCGCGCGCAACGCGCGCCGTCGAGGACCGGCCTATCCACCTGGCGCAGGTTGAGCCGGGCGCCGTCACGTACCACCTGGCCGTAGAAAGGCGGATCGCCATAGGCAAAGGCAACGGTGAAGCCGAGCTTCTCGGCGTAGAAGGCGCAGGCCGCCTTGAGGTCCAAAGTGAAGAGCTGCGGCTCGGCTGCGGCGAGGCGGGGTTCCGGCGATGTCGAGGGGGCGCGCTTGGGCATGTCGACCAGTCCTTCTCTGAGGGCGGCCCAGCCAGCAAATCCCGCCTGTCGCGCGACCAGCTCCTGCGCGTCCACGAGCCGGAACGGGAGCGCTAGGATCTCGGCGTCGGTCAGGCCCTGATATCGCGGCAGCACGGCGCGAATCTGCGCCGCGACGGGATGATATCCCGTGCGATGCCAGCGCAGGACGAGCTTTGCTTGCTTCTTGAGGTTCTCGAGACTCGGCATGGGCGCAATCCGGGTTGACGTCTGGTAGGTGGGCTTTGCCCCTCCGGCCTTGCGCCGTTGCGCCCTACTGCAACACAGCCATCCTTGCGGGAGCGAGCTCCGCTGTCAACCGATGTCCCGATTCCACCACGTGCACGCCGCCAGCTTGCCCAGTATCCGACACACTCGCCGGCGATACATACGTGGACATCCACCAAAGGAGCGAAGGCATGCGCTGGAACACCGGGATCGGCAATCGGCTCTGGCCGAACGAGATCGGGAATTTCGTGTCCGGCATCAAACGGAGCACGATCGGGGCAATCGTCGCGCAATTCCGCGCCGCGCCGCGGGATGCAAGGAAGCATGGCTTGCATGTGCCGCCACGCGTGACGGCCGCGCGCGAGGCGATGCCGGCGGTGGCGATCGGGATCCTGGACCGGCGCCAGGTGCGCCTGCGCCGCGACTAGCGCGCGGCGGCGACCTGGGCTGGCGGTTGCGCCAGCAGGCTGCGGCCGCTGAGCCCGGGCGGCACCGGCAGGCCGAGCAGGTCGACCACCGTCGGCATCACGTCGAAAGAGCTGGCGACGAAGTTCGTGCCGCGCGCCATCCGCGGCGAAGCGATGTAGGCGATGCCATGACCGCCGGAATGGCCGCCAGTGCGCCGGTATGGCGCCGGGCCGATCAGCCCGAAGCGGTCGTGGAAGAAGGCGAGCGGCGCGCCCTGCCACAGCACCACCAGGTCCGCCTGGGTCGGGTCGGCGGCGCGCGGATCGTCGGCGACCGGGCGCTGCAGATCGCGCACCACCGGCGCGCCGGTGCGTGGATTGCGGCAGGCCTGCAGCACGGCGCAGATCTCGTCCAGCGTCGCCGCGTATTGCGCCGGCTCGACAAGGCCGTGGCCCTCGCGCCCCTTCAGGTTGATGCGCACACGGCCGTCGTAATAGGACGGCAGCGCGAAGGCGCGCATCTGCGGCCAGAAGCGCCGATAGAGCGACGCCGGCATCCAGTCGATCTTGCAGCGCTCCTCCGCCTCGAACTTGACGGGGATGCAGGCGCGCACCGAGCGCGACCAGATCTCCTTGGGGCCCATCATCGGCAGCCCATCCGGAGCGACCGCCCAGTCGGCACGCCGCTGGTAGAGCGGCGCGCCGAAGCTCCAGCGATAGAGCAGCTCCGGCAGCAGCAGCATGGTCGGCACGTCGGAATCGTTGGCCCCCATGCCATGCATCGAGAACAGCACCAGCTCCACGTCGGGCAGCGCCGCGCGGTACTCGCCCAGCATGCGGTCGAAGGCCTCGTAGACGCCGACGATCCCGTCGTGCGCCGGCGCGGCGGAGGGCAGGCCGTGCAGCGGGTGGGTCTCGTCCCAGCCGTGCCACAGCGCCTCGATCGCGGAATGGAACTCGCTCACCACCAGCAGGCCGAGATCCCACTCGGGAAGCCGCTCCTGGAGCAGCCAGAGCCCGATCCGCGCCCGCGCCTCGACCGCCTTGACCAGCGCGTCCGCCATCGCCCGCGCCTCGTCTGCATTCTGCCAGACGAAGCCGTAGATATAGGGCGTCGCGGGATAGGGGCCGAACCGCGCCGCGATTTCCCGGTCCAGCCCGGCCGGCGCGCAATGCGGCGCGATGCCGGCATCATGCGCGCCCCAGCTCACCAGTCCCTGGCAGTTGGGCGCGGCGGCGAGGTCGAAATAGGGCGCGTCGAAGATCACCGCGCGCAGAGCGAGATCGGCCAGGAACGGCTTGTGCTGCGTGCCGAACTGGACCGGCCGGTAGGACGCGGGATCGAGCCGCACCGCCGCGTGGCGTTGATAGGCCGCGGGCGCGCGGCCCAGGCTGACATGCTCCCAGGCGAGGCCGGTGCGCTTGGCCTCGCCGTGATCGAGCGCCACCGTCGCGGATTGCGCCGCCAGCGCCTTGAGATGGGGCATGCGGCCGGCTGCCATCAGCTGTGCGGCGACGCTCGGCTCGTAGCCGTCGAGACCGATCGCCAGGACACGCTGTCGCGCCACTCGCCGCCCCTTCAGCCGCCGCGCGCGCCGAGTTCCCGGCGCGCCGCCAGGATGCCGCGCAGTTTGGAGGCTTTCTTCAGCGCCGTCACCCAGATTTCCGGCTGCCGCGTCAGGCGCCCGCGCAGATAGGACAGCTCGCTCCGCAACAGGTCGCGCCACAGGTGCCGGGCCGTCGGCAGCTGATCCGGGGGCGTCGCCCGCGCCCCGGCGAAGAACCGGCCTTCGTAGTAGCGCCGCAGATAGGAGATCGATTGCCGGTCGGGCGGAATCCAATGGGTGACCTGCGCCGCCGGCACCCAGATTCCATCGCCGCCGGCGGCGCGGATGCGCGTCAGCACGGCGCTCTCCTCGCCGCTCAGCAGGAAGCGCCCCGGCTGGCGGCCGCGCCGCACGTCATAGAGATGCGCGCGCTGCTCCCTGCCGCGGATCGCCATGTTGGCCCCGAAGGGGATGCGCCGCGGATCATCGCCCACCGGCCCCAGCCCGGCCACCACCGAGCGCCGCGCGAAGGCCGTCCCGATCAGCGGCAGGGCGCCCGGCAGCCATCCGGGCGGCTCGCCTTCGAAGTGCAGTTCCACCGGCCCGCCGAAATAGGCGGCATCGGGAAAGGCGTCGAAGGCCGCCTCGTAGGCGCGCAGCCACCCCGCATCCACCACTACGTCGTCGTCGGTCCACAGGAAATAGTCCACGTCCAGCGCCAGCACGGCGGCATTGCGCGCGCGCGACAACCCGGCCTCCGGTTCGATCAATATCTCCAGCGGCAGCCGGTCACGGAACCCCGCCGCCACGGCGCGGGTCTCAGCGCAATCGGCGTTGTCGACCAGGACGACGCGCCAGGCGGCGCGCCGCGGCGGCGCGGCCACGGCCAGCGAGGACAAAGTCCGCGCCAGAGAGCGGGGCCTCCGATAGGTGCAGATGACGGTTGCGATGGCGGGCGCGCGCGACGTCACGCCCACGGTCACGGCTGCGCGCCCTTGCGGTCGAAGGCGTCGAACTCGTGGGCGATCGAGGCTTCGACCAGCGCGCGATACGCGGCGGCGACCACCGCGGGATCGGCGCCGAGGCGGCGCGCTTCCGCCGTCACCTTCGCCAGCACGTCGGCGATGCGCGCCTCGTCACGCACCTGGTCGCGGCGCTGCTTCAGCCGCGCCGCCTCGTCGATATAGTGCAGGCGGTCGGCCAGCAGCGCGACGATGGCGCGGTCAAGCGCGTCGATCTCGACCCGCACCTCGGCCATGCCGGCGCAGCGCTTGCGGTCGGGCTTGTCCGGGTTAGGCTTGCTTGGCATCGATGATCGAGCGGCGGACGGCGCGGGTGCGGGTGAACCAGTCTTCCAGCTTCTCGCCCTCGCCCCAGCGGATGGCGCGCTGCAAGGCGGTCAAATCCTCGCTGAAGCGGCCCAGCATTTCGAGCACCGCTTCGCGGTTGTTGAGGAAGATGTCGCGCCACATGATCGGGTTGGAGGCGGCGATGCGGGTGAAGTCGCGGAAGCCGGAGGCGGAGAACTTGATCACCTCGCGCTGGGTGCTGTCCTCGAGCCCCGTCGCCGTGCCGACGATGGTGTAGGCGATCAGATGCGGCAGGTGCGAGGTGATGGCCAGCACCTGGTCGTGGTGGACGGGCTCCATGATCTCGACATTGGAGCCGAGGCCGCGCCAGAACCGCGCCAGCCGCTCCACCGCGCCCTCATCGGTGCCGGGCAGCGGGGTGAGGATCTGCCAGCGTCCCTCGAACAGCTCGGCGAAGCCGGCTTTCGGCCCGGAATGCTCGGTGCCGGCGACCGGATGGCCGGGAATGAAATGCGCGTGATCGGGCACCAGCGGCCCGAGGTCGCGCACCGCAGCCTGCTTCACCGAGCCGACATCGCTCAGGATCGCCCCCGGCTTCAGGGCAGGGGCGATCGCCTGGCCGACCGCGGGATAGGCCCCGATCGGCACGCAGATGATGACGAGATCGGCGTCCCGCGCCGCCGCCGCGGGGTCGGCGTGGTAGCTGTCGCCGAGCTTCAGGGCCTCGGCCTCCCGCAATGCCTCGGCCGAGGCATCGGCGATGGCGATGGTCTTCGCCAAATTGTGCCGGCGCGCGCCCCGCGCGATCGAAGAGCCGATCAGCCCGATGCCGATGATGCAGAGCTTGTCGAAGAGGGGATCGCTCATTGCGTCGCCGCTCCCTTCACGAAGTCCTCGATCGCCTGGGCGCAGGCCTGCACCGCGTCTTCTTCCGCGATGGTGACGCGCAGGCAATCGGGCAGGCCATAGGCCGCCACGCGCCGCGGCAGGATGCGCCGCGAATTGAGGAATTTCAGCGCCGCCTCGGCGTTCAGCTTGGGGTCGGCGGGGAACTTCACCAGCACGAAATTGGCGACGCTGGGATAGGTGTGCAGCCCGAGTTCCTTCATCCGCTGGGCGAACCAGGGCAGCCAGTAATCGTTGTGCGCCTTGGCCTTCGCCGTATGCGCGGTGTCGGCGATGGCCGCGGCGCCAGCAGCCTGGGCCGGCGCCGGCACGTTGAAGGGGCCGCGGATGCGGTTGAGCACGTCGGCCACCGCAGGCGGGCAATAGGCCCAGCCCAGGCGCAGCGCGGCGAGGCCGAAGATCTTGGAGAAGGTCCGCGTCATCACCACGTTGTCGTGGCTTTTCACCAGGTCGATGCCGGAATCGTAGTCCGGCAGGCCGACATACTCGGCATAGGCGGCATCGACCACCAGCAGCACGTTGTCCGGCAAGCCGGCGCGCAGCCGCGCCAGCTCCGCCTTGGTGATGTAGGAGCCGGTCGGGTTGTTCGGGTTGGCGACGAAGCAGATGCGGGTCCGCGGCGTCACCGCCCGCAGCAGGGCGTCGACATCGGTGCGCAAGTCGGTCTCCGGCGCCGCCACCGGCGTCGCCCCCACCGACTTGGCGGCGATCGGGTAGACCAGGAAGCCGTGCTGCGAATAGAGCACCTCGTCGCCCGGGCCGGCATAGGCGCGCACCAGGAGCTGCAGCACCTCGTCGGAGCCCGCGCCGCAGACGATCTGCTCGGCGGCGATGCCATAGGCACGGCCCAGCGCCTCACGCACCGTCCTCGAGGTGCCCTCCGGGTAGCGGTGCAGCTCGTCCGCCGTCGAGCGATAGGCGGCGATCGCCAGCGGGCTGGCGCCCAGCGCGCTCTCGTTGGAGGCCATGCGATGGATCGGCCCCGAACCCGGCAGGGAATGATCGCCGGGGACATAGGCGGCGATGTCCAAAATGCCGGGGCGCACGGTCAGCGACATGATACCAGACCCTCGTTCGATTCAGCGGCGCGCCGCTTCGGCGTGCAGCGCCTTGGTCAGCGGCACGGCGTAGGAACCGAGCACGCGGATTTCCGCATCCAGCGCCCGCGCCAGCCGGCCGAGCTCGTCCTCGAGATCGCCGGCGAAACCGGCGATGTCGAGCAGCCACTCCTTGCCGCGCGCACGCTCCAGGCAGAGCTGCGGATCGGGCGACAGCACCTTGGCCGCCGCCAGCACCGCGCGGCGCGATTTCGCCGCCGTCGTGTGCAGGGCGACCCAGGTGCGGTCCTCGCCGGTCGGCTCGTTCGGCGCACGGCCGATGACCATGGCCTCGGCCTTGGGGTCGCGCACATTGCCGATGTCGCCGAAGGGCAGGCGGCCCATCACGTGCGGGGTCCGCCCTCCCGCCTCGTCCAGAGCCGGCCACCAGGCGGCGCGTTCGCCGGCCTTCGGCATCGGCAGGATGCCGACCGTGGCCTTGCCCTTGTTGACCGCCGCCAGGACCGCCTTGGTGTCGGCCAGCGGCGTGATCCTGACCCGGCTGCCGTAATGGTCGCGCGCCAGGTCCCACAGCGCGGTGTCGCCCCGCGGTGCCTGCACCGCCACCACGAAGGGTCCCTCGACCTGCAGCAACGCGGAGATCATCTCGCGCCACATGCGCAGGATCACCGCCTTGGGCAGCTTGCCGTGATGCCGCGCCACCAGGCGGCGCAGGATCAGCGCCTCGCGCGCCGGGCGGATGAACTTGGCGCCGTCCGCCGGGGTGCCGCCCAAGGGCTGCACCTTGGCCTTCACCTCGCCCACCTTCACCGCCAGCTCGGTCCGCCGGATCAGCAGATCGTGCAGCTGGCTGTCGACGGAATCGATCTCGGCGCGGAGGGCGCCGAGCTCCTGAACCGCGCGCTGCTGCGCCGCAAGGTGCTGGTCGGGGCCGGTCATGAGCGGGTTCCGGACGGGGTCCAAGGTTGCGGAAAGCCCCACGAACGGGGCGGCTTAGGGCGCTCAGTGATAGTCCGGGGGCGGCCGAATTGCAAAGGGGGAAAAGCAAAGAAAACATTGACACTTCAAGGCCTCGCGGCTTTGTTCAGGGCCAACCGACTTCGCCTCAACCGCTGCCCGGGCCGCCTGACCGCCGATGACCTCGCTCTCCACCCATGCCTCCGGCCAGGCCGGCTCCGCGGTCCCGGAACTGCCGGGCAAGCGCCTTGCCTTCGGCGACCGCCGGTTGAAGCTGGACAGCGGCGCGGATCTCGGGGGCGTCACGCTCGCCTACCAGACCTATGGCCAGCTCAATGCCGACAAGTCCAATGCCATCCTGGTTTGCCACGCCCTGACCGGCGACCAGTTCGTTGCCGACACCCATCCCATCACCGGCAAGCCGGGTTGGTGGCAGGTGATGGTCGGCCCGGGGCTGCCGATCGATACCGACCGGTTCTTCGTCATCTGCACCAACGTGCTGGGCGGCTGCATGGGCACCACCGGCCCCAGCAACAACGACCCGGCAACCGGCAAGCCCTATGGCCTCGACTTCCCGGTCATCACCGTCGGCGACATGGTGCGGCTGCAGAGCTGGCTCATCGACCATCTCGGAATCGACAAGCTGTTCGCGGTCATCGGCGGGTCCATGGGCGGCATGCAGGTGCTGCAATGGGCGGCGACCTATCCCGACCGCGTCTTCGCCGCCGTGCCCATCGCCTGCGCGGCGCGGCATTCGGCGCAGAACATCGCCTTCCACGAGGTCGGCCGCCAGGCGATCATGGCCGACCCGGACTGGCGCAAGGGCGCCTATCAGAGCGAGGGCACCAATCCGGCGCGCGGCCTGTCCGTCGCGCGCATGGCGGCGCACATCACCTACCTCTCCGAGGCGGCATTGCACCGCAAGTTCGGCCGCAACCTGCAGGACCGCCAGGCCGTCACCTACGGCTTCGACGCCGATTTCCAGGTGGAGAGCTACCTGCGCTACCAGGGCTCCATCTTCGTCGACCGCTTCGACGCCAATTCCTATCTCTACATCACCCGGGCGATGGACTACTTCGACCTGGCGGCGCAGTTCGGCGGCCATCTGCCGCGCGCCTTCAAGGACACCAGGACGCGCTTCTGCCTGGTCTCCTTCACCAGCGACTGGCTGTTCCCCACGTCGGAGAGCCGCGCCATCGTGCATGCGCTGAACGCCGTCGCCGCCAATGTCAGCTTCGTCGAGATCGAATCCGACAAGGGGCACGACGCCTTCCTGCTCGACGAGCCGGAATTCTTCAAGGTGCTGCGCGGCTTCCTCGACGGCAGCGCCGAATTGCGCGGGATCGGCTGAGCATGGCGCCCAACGACCTGCCCGCGCCGCGCCCGCAGCGCATCCGCGTCGACCTGCAGCTGATCGCCGACATGGTGACGCCGGGCGCGCGGGTGCTCGACGTCGGCTGCGGCGACGGCGCGCTGCTCGACTACCTGGTGCATTTCAAGCAGGTCGACGGCCGCGGCATCGAATTGAGCCAGGCGGGCGTGAACGCCTGTGTCGCCGCCGGCCTGTCCGCGATCCAGGGCGACGCCGACACCGACCTCGCCGACTATCCCGACAACGCCTTCGACTACGTGATCCTGTCGCAGACCCTGCAGGCGACCCGCGACCCCAGGAAGGTGCTGGAGAACCTGGTGCGCATCGGCAAGCGCGCCATCGTCTCCTTCCCCAATTTCGGCCATTGGCGCGTGCGCTGGTACCTGGGCTGGGTCGGCCGGATGCCGGAGACCGCGGCCCTGCCCGACCGCTGGTACAACACGCCCAACATCCACCTCTGCACCATCAGCGACTTCGTGGGCCTGTGCAAAGAGCTGGACGTCGAGATCGAGAAGGCGCTGGCCATCGACGACAAGGGCAAGGCGATCCGCGTCCTCGGCCATTGGCTCGCCAACCTGGTCGGCGAGCAGGGCATGTTCCTGCTCCGGCAGCGGGACTAGCCTTTCCTCGCGGACATAGGGCGCCGCAAGCGCGCCTGCCGCTTGCCCGGCGCGCAGGGGGATTGCCGACATCCGGGGAATCCCTTATCGGACAGGTTCGCGCATCAAGGCACGAAGGACAGGAAACACGTGTTCGGTCAGATCGGCAAAGCGGTCCGGAATGCCTGTCGTCTCCTGCCATCCCGCCGGGAACCGGAACGCAGGGCGGAGCAGATGATGGAGCATCTGCTGCGGGTCGACGAGATCTACCGCCCGTCCCGCTTCTGGGTCGAGTTCTCGCGCCAGAACATGGCAATGCTTCGCGACCGGGGCATGAGCCATTTCAAGCGCTCGGTGCCTCAGAACTACTTCAATTGGATGGTCGATGCGCCCGCCGACCCGCAAATGGCAGGCCTGCTGAACGTCTGGGCACAGCAGCCCGATCTGCTGCCGTTGCAGGCCGAGCTGCGCGGCACGTCTCTGGCCACTGGTATCAGCGGATTGCGCTTCCTGAAGACACCGGCGGCCGTCCGCTCTTACGTGCTCTTTGTCGGGCTGTTGTGGTGGTTTGCCCGCCGGGGTGATGAAAGCGGTTGCGCGGATCGCCTGGAGGAGCCGGCAATCGGCGACCCCATTCCCATCTTCGTCGGCGACCGACGAATCTCGCAGGATCTCGCGAACAGCCTGCGCGAATACCAGAGGCTGCGCTCATCCCTGCAACCGACCCCGGCGGAACCGCGGCCCATCCTTGGTGAGATCGGAGCGGGTTACGGAAGGCTGGGCTATGTCGGGATGCGGGCGCAGAACCTGCGCTACTGGGTATTCGACATCCCGCCCGCGCTGACCATTGCGGAGTGGTATCTGCCGAGGACCCTGCCGGAAGCGCGGGTGTTCCGCTGGCGGCCTTTCGCGCGCTGGGATGAGGTCGCCGAGGAAGCCTTATCCGCAGACCTGGCATTCTTCACGATCGACCAGCTGGCGATGATACCGGACCGCACCATCAGGTCGTTTGCGGCGATTTCCGCCTTGCACGAGATGCGGCCAGAGCAAATCGCGTCCTACGTCAACGACATCGCGCGCACGACGACGCAGGCTTTCTATTCGAAGAACTGGACGCAACAGCACAATGCTTTCGATGACGTCCATTTCACCGCGGACTTGATCCGCCCGCCGGCCGATTGGCGGCTGGCTTTCCAGCGGACGGACGATGTCCACCCGCTTTTCTCCGAAATCCTGTACGAGCGCGCGCAGGCATAAAGGCGCGCAAACCTGCTTCAGCGCGCGCGATAGACGTGCCGTGTCGCCGGCTGCGGCAGGGCGAGGGCGAAGGCGCGGCGGCGCTTGACCGGCTTGGCCGGCTGGGCGCCGTAGAGCTGCTTCATGGCCTCGATGACGATGACGCCGGCGAAGGGCGTGAACCAGCGGCGGCCGATCCGCTCCCAGCCCGGCGCGGCGCGCAGCCAAGCGCGCCAGGAGAACGGCCAGAACAGCAGCGCGCGATCGGTGGTGAGCGGGGTGAAGCCGCGGCTGCGCAGCAGGCGCGTCACCTGGCCGTGCGTGAAGGGCTGGCCGTGGCCGAAGGGCGTCCGCTCCAGGTGCGACCACAGCGAGCGCCGGTTGGGCACCACCACCATCAGCCGCCCGCCGCCGCCCAGCACGCGCCACACCTCGCCCAGCATGTCGCTGGGATGCTCGCTGGATTCGAGCGCATGGACCAGCAGCACGCGGTCGATGGAATTGTCCGGAAAGGGCAGCTCGGTCTCGTCGGCCAGCGTGGTCATGCCCTGGCCCTCGCGCGGCCACGGCATGACGCCCTGGGCCGCCGGCATCACCGCGGCCACCCGCTCCGCCTCACCCAGGAACTGGCGCAGATACGGCGTGGCATAGCCGAGACCGAGCAGACGTTGCCCGGTGAGGTCCGGCCACAGGGCGCGGATGCGCGCCCGCAGCAGATGCCGGGCGGTGCGCCCGATCTCGCGGTCGTAGAACTCCTTCAGGTCGACGACGTCCTGCCACATCCACTTGGTCTCCGGGGGCGGATTGTCCCCGCACATCGGTGAACAATTGATTATGGCACATCGCCTGCTATCGTGGGCGCCGATTTTGGCCGCACCCGGACCCTCGATGCCCATCTCCGAACTCGACATCGCCGTGATCCCGCTGCTCAAGGACAATTACGGCTACCTGCTGCACGACCCCGACAGCCGCCTGACCGCGGCGGTCGATCCGTCCGAGGCGCAGCCGATGCTGGACGCGGCGGCGGCGCGCGGCTGGCGCATCAGCCATGTGCTGAACACCCACCACCACAACGACCATTGCGGTGGCAATCTCGGCATCAAGGAGGCGACGGGCGCCCGGATCGTTGGCCCCGCCTATGACCGCGACCGGATTCCCGGCATCGACCAGGGCGTGGACGAGGCCGGCGGATTCGATCTCGGCAAGCATCACGCCCGGGTGCTGTTCATTCCCGGCCACACCCGCGGCCACATCGCCTTCCACTTCGCCGGCAGCAATGCGGTCTTCTGCGGCGACACCCTGTTCTCCATCGGCTGCGGCCGCATGTTCGAAGGCACGCCGGAACAGATGTGGTCGTCGCTGCAGAAGCTGCGCGCCTTGCCCGACCAGACCTGGATCTATTGCGGCCATGAATACACCGAGGCCAATTGCCGCTTCGCGGTGACGATCGACCCGGAGAACCGCGACCTCGCCGAATTCGCCGCCGCCGTCCGCCACGCCCGCGCCCAGGGCGACAAGACCATCCCGTCCAATCTCGGCATCGAGAAGTTCTGCAATCCCTTCCTGCGCGCCGACCAGCCGGGGCTGCTCGCGAAATTCGGCGGCCCGGAGCGCGACCCCGTCGCCGCCTTCGCCGCCATCCGCCGCGCCAAGGATTCGTTCTAGCTGCGATTTTCCCGATCAGGAGAAACGTGATGAAGTTGCGCTATTCGACCACCAGCCCGTTCGTGCGCAAGGTGCATGTCCTGGCGATCGAGACCGGCCAGATCGACCGGATCGAGCTGGTCAAGACCAATACCGCCGACCCGGCGAGCGGCCTCAACAAGGACAATCCGCTCAACAAGGTGCCGGCCCTGGCGCTCGACGACGGCAGCACGCTCTACGATTCGCGGGTGATCTGCGAATACCTGGACGCCCAGGGCAAGGGATCGTTCTTCCCGCCCGCCGGCCCGGCGCGCTGGACGGCCTTGCGCCGTCAGGCGCTCGCCGACGGCATGGCCGATGCCGCCGTGCTGCGCATGATGGAGAGCCGGCGGCCGGAAGGCCAGCGCTCGCCGGACTGGGACGCGCGGCAGAAGCTGAAGGTGACGCAGGGCCTGGCGGCGCTGGAAGCCGACCATCTGGGCCCGCAGCTCGACATCGGCACGCTCGCCATCGCCATCGTGCTCGACTATCTCGACTTCCGCTTCAAGGCCGATGACTGGCGCGCCAGCCACCCGAAGCTGGCGGCCTGGCACAAGACCTTCGCCACCCGCGCCTCGCTGCAGAAGACGCTGCCGCACGATTGAGGATCAGCGGCGCCGCGCCCACAGGTCGCGCGAGGCGACCACGGCGCCGCCGACGATGAGGGCGCAGGCGGCGACCACGGTGAGGCTGGCCGCCGCCTTGCCCGCCAGGATCAGCAGCAGGGTGGAGAGCAGCGGCGAGGCATAGGAGCCGGCGCCGAGCGCCTTGATGTCGCCGCGCTTCACGCCGTAATCCCAGACGAAGAAGGCGAGACCGACCGGGCCGAGGCCGAGCGCCACCACCGCCGCCCACTCGCCGGCATCGGCCGGCCAGACGGTCGCTTCCATGAGGCTGTGCGCGATGAGGCCGAGCAGCGCGGTGGCACCGCAGAAGGCGCCGACCAGATCGGTGGGCGCGGTGCCGAACTTGCGGCTCAGCACCGAATAGATCGACCAGGTGAAGGCGCAGCCCAGCGCCGCGAGATAGCCGGTCAGGTACTGCGCCTCGAAATTGACGCCGCCGCCGCGCTGGGCCACCAGCAGGCCCGCCCCGACCAGGCCCAGGGCGCCGCCCAGCAGATGGGTCCAATGCAGCCTCTCACCCGGCAGCAGCGCCGAGAGCAGCACGATCAGCAGCGGCCACAGATAGGCGATCAGGCTGGCCTCGACCGGCGGGGCGTTGTCGAGGGCGGTGAAATAGAGCGCGTGATAGCCGAACAGCCCGAGGATGCCGAGCAGCCAGACCGCCGGCGGCTGCCGGAACAGGTTGCGGAAGGCCGCCGGGTCGCGCCGCGCCAGAAACAGCCAGCGCAGCAGCGACACCGCGAAGGCGATGCCGAAGGTGAGGCTCAGCAGCAGGAAGGGCGGCACGGCGCCGGTCGCCGTCGTGAACAAGGCCAGCGTCGCCCACAGCAGGACGGCGATGAAGCCGATCAGCGTGGCGCGCAGGCGTTCCCGGTCCGGATGGGCGGCGGCGATACTGGACATCGGCCGCGTGCCTCGCACACGGCCCCTCGGCTTGTCAAGTTGGGGCTTGTCAAGCTGGGGCTTGTCAAGCTGGGGCTTGTCACGCGTAGCGCAGATAGGGCGCGAGATAGAGGATCAGCAGCCAGTTGCCCAGGGCGATCGTCGCGATCATGAAGAACAGCAGAATATAGCGGTGCACGTTGGCCTCGCGCGGCGGCGTGAAGCCGCGCACCTCGCGCAGCAGGTTCGACAGCCGGCTGGAGATCATGGCGAGCTTGCCGCGCTCCGCCTGCTGCCAGAACTGGTAGATCGCCAGCGAATAGATGCTGCCGCCGCTGACCACCAGGCCGACGATGATATTGGCCTTGATGAAGAACCCGTAGCGCGGCCCGAAGGTGCCGAGAATGCCGAGCACCACGAAGATCAGCAGCGCGCCGCCGGTGGTGTGCCATTGCTGCGACTTCGCGAAGCGCACGGAATCGGCGCATTCGTGGTACATCATCAGCATTTCCGCATGGGTGCGCTCGTCGAGGTCGCTCGCCACCACGGCAAGCGGCTGCTCGGCTTCAGCGCTGGCTTTCTGCTCCGGCTCCTTGGCCATGTCGGTCTCCTTCACCCGACATGATTGGCCGTTTAGGTTAATTTTGCCTTAAAGGCCGGGGACGGCTCTTCCGCGGGTCAGGCCTTCGGCCCTTTCGCCGCCTCGATCAGCTTCGGGTCGGGCTCCACGCGATAGGCCTGCACCACGCGGTTGGTCTCGTTGGCCATGCCGACCACGGCGATCAGCTCGTGCAGCATCGCGTCGGTCATGCCCGCCTTGCGCGCCGCGGCGGTGTGCGAGACGGTGCAATAGTCGCAGCCGTTGGAGATCGAGACCGCGAGGTAGAGCATCTCCTTGGTGCGGGAATCGAGTGCGCCGGGCGCCATGATCGCCTTCAGGCTCTCCCAGGTCTGCTTCAGGCTGGCCGGATGGTTGGCCAGCACCTTCCAGAAATTGTTGATCCAGTCGACCTTGCGGGTCGCCTTGATGTCCTCGTAGACGGCGCGCACTTCGGCGCTCGCCGCCGCTTCCTCGACGAAGGGATAGAGAGCCATGCTTGCCTCGATGGTTGGACGCCCGGGAACCCGTGCGAGCCTCAATACATGTGCTGGCCGCCATTGATGGAGAGCGTCGAGCCGGTGATGAAGCCGGCATCGTCCGCCACCAGGAACAGCACGCCGCGGGCGATCTCCTCGGCGCGGCCCAGGCGGCCGACCGGGATCTTGGCGACGATCTTCTCCAGCACCGCCGGCGGCACCGCGCGCACCATGTCGGTGTCGATATAGCCGGGGGCGATGGCGTTGACGGTGATGTTCTTCGCCGCCCCTTCCTGCGCCAGGGCCTTGGTGAAGCCGTGGATGCCGGATTTCGCGGCGGCGTAGTTGACCTGGCCGTATTGGCCGGCCTGGCCGTTGATCGAGCCGATATTGACGATGCGGCCGAAGCCGCGCTCGCGCATGCTGTCGATGACGCAGCGGCACATGTTGAAGCAGGAGCCGAGATTGGTCTGCATCACCTCGGCCCACATCTGCGGCGTCATCTTGTGCAGGGTGCCGTCGCGGGTGATGCCGGCATTGTTGACGACGATGTCGACCGGGCCCAGTTCGGCGGTGATCTTGGCGATCGCTTCCTTGCACTGGTCGAAATTGCCGACGTCGAACTTGTAGACCGGGATGCCGTATTTCTGCGCGAAAGCCTGCGCCGCCGCATCATTGCCGGCGTAGTTGGCGGCGACCTTGTAGCCGGCCTTCTTCAACCCGACCGAGATGGCTTCGCCGATGCCCCGGGTGCCCCCGGTGACCACTGCAACCCGCCCCATGACGTCCTCCCTGACTGTCTTGTTGTGATTTCTTGATGTTGCCTTGTTCAGCGCTCGACCGTGAGGGCGATGCCCATGCCGCCGCCGATGCACAAAGTCGCCAGTCCCTTCTTGGCGCTGCGCTTCTGCATCTCGTGCAGCAGGGTCACCAGGATGCGGGCGCCGGACGCGCCGATCGGGTGGCCCAGCGCGATGGCGCCGCCATTGACGTTCACCTTCGCCGGGTCGAAGCCGAGATCCTTGTTGACCGCGCAGGCCTGCGCCGCGAAGGCCTCGTTGGCCTCGATGAGGTCGAGATCGTCGGCCTTCCAGCCGGCCTTGGCCAAGGCGGCGCGGCTGGCCGGGATCGGGCCGGAGCCCATCACCGCCGGGTCGACGCCGGCGGTGGCCCAGGAGGCGACGCGCGCCAGCGGCTTCAGGCCGCGCTTGGCGGCGTTCGCGGCGCTCATCAGGACCAGGGCCGCCGCGCCGTCATTTATGCCCGACGCGTTGCCCGCGGTGACCGTGCCGTCCTTCTTGAAGGCCGGGCGCAGCTTGGCCAGGATATCGATGCTGGTGCCATGCTTGGGGTATTCGTCGTCGCTGACGATCACGTCGCCCTTGCGGCCGCTGACCGTGACCGGAATGATCTCGTCCTTGAACTTGCCGGCCTTCTGCGCGGCCTCGGCCTTGTTCTGCGAACCCAGCGCCAGCTTGTCCTGATCCTCGCGGGTGATCTGCCACTTCTGGGCCACGTTCTCCGCGGTGATGCCCATGTGGTAGCCGTTGAAGGCGTCCCACAGCCCGTCCTTGATCATGGTGTCGATCATCTGCGTGTCGCCCATCTTGGTGCCGTTGCGCAGATGCATGCAGTGGGGCGACTGGCTCATGCTCTCCTGGCCGCCGGCCACCACGATCTCGGAATCGCCGTTGCGGATCGCCTGGAAGCCGAGCGCCACGCTGCGCAGGCCGGAGCCGCAGACCTGGTTGATGACATAGGCCGTGCTTTCGACCGGGATGCCGGCGGCGATCGCCGCCTGGCGCGCGGGATTCTGGCCGGTGCCGGCAGTCAGCACGTGGCCGAGGATCACCTCGCTCACTTCCTTGGCGTCGACGCCGGCGCGCTTCAGCGCCTCGACGATGGCGACCTTGCCCAACTCATGGGCAGGCAGCGAACCCAGCGCGCCGTTGAAGGCGCCGATCGGCGTGCGGGCAGCGGCAACGATGACGACATCGGACATGAAAATCTCCTCCCCTTGGGTGGCGCGGCCTCATTTCGCTCGCTTACTCTCGGAAATCCCACGAAAATCCCAGAAGGATCCCACGGCAATCGAGGCGGCCGCACGGAAATTGTGCACTGCACAAACAGTAGGGCGCGCAGGCCGCCGGTGCAAGTACCAGACTCTAAGATGCGGCGACTTGCCGCCGAATCCAAGCCTCAAGCGGATCCCAGACCTTCGCACGCGCGCTGCCGCCCACCATCATGCCGATATGGCCGGCCGCCGGCACCTGGGTCTCGCCCCGCCGCAGACGTTGGGCGAGGCCCAGCGCGCTCTTGGGTGGAACGATCCGATCGCTGCTGGGCACCATCGCCAAGGCGGGCAGGTCGAGTAATTCCGGCGTCACCCCTCTGCCATCGATCTGCCACGCGCCACGGCCGGGCGTGTTCTCGCCATACCAGGCGCCGAGGCATTCCCGCGCCACCGGCGCCGCCAGGCCCACGCCGTCATTCAGCCAATCCTCCAGCGCGACGAACTTCGTCGCGGCGTCGCTCTCCGCCGGCATCTGGCCGAAGCGGCGGAACTTGGCGAGGATCGAGAGCGGGTCGAGGGCGGCGAAGAAGCTCTGCAGCAGATCGACCGGCATCTCGCCCAGGATCTGGAACAGCGGATCGAGCCGCCGGCCCATCTCGCCGATCAGCTGCGCCTGGACCTCGCCCTCGGCATGGAAATCCCATGGCGTTGCCAGGCAGACGAGCCCGGCCAGGTCCTTCTGCCGCCGCAGCGCGAGGGCCAGGGCCAGCATGCCGCCCATGCAATAGCCGATGACGATGATCGGCCCGCCGGGCACGCGCCGCACGGCATCCAAGGCGCCTTCGAGCCGTCCTGCGATGTAGCGGGTGAGGTCGAAGCCCTGTTCTTCCGCTCCGGGCGCCTCCCAGTCGACGACGAAGGGCGCCATGCCGCGGCCGGCCAGGTCGGCGAGGAAGGAACTGTCCGCGGTCAGGTCCAGGATGTAGTAGCGGTTGATCAGCGACGGGATCACCAGCACCCGGGGCGCCGCCGCGTCGGCCGTGGCGCGATAGTCGCGCAGCACCGTCGTGCCGTCGCGCCACAGGACCGGCCGGTCGGCCAGCGCGCGGCGATAGGGATGGTGGCGATAGGCGGTGACGCCGTCGAGAAAACCCAGGAGGCGGCGATGGCCCTCGGCCGTCAGCGCCGCGAGCAGCGCGCCTTCGTCAGACCTTTGCAGGTCGGCGTCGAGGCTTGCCAGGTTTTGCGCCAGCGCCGCCGGCTGCGGCAGATTGTGGCCCGGCCCCGCGTTCGAGCTTTGCCAGGCGGCCTTCAAGCTCGGCCAGGCGAGCGCGGAGTTGCCCCAGGTCGCCAGCGCCAGCGCCAGATGCTGCGGCAGCGGGCGCGGCCCCAGCCGCCGCGCCGGCGGCGAAGGGGGTGCCTGGCGCCGTTGATCCTGGGGCGAAGGGCCATCCGAACGGGAATGGGCTTGCGGGCTGGGCAAAACCGGTTCCTCCTTCGGCGGCGGCGCCCGGCATGCCGAAGCCGGCGCCAAAACCCTGCGGCGGGTAGCCGGGCAGCCAGGAAAACGGCGGCGCGGCGCTCATCAGTTTCAAGGCCTGGGCCAGCAGGGTCGGATCCTGGGCCAACGCCGACAAGTGATCCTGCCAGAGATCCAGGAGCTTGCGGGAAAGTTCCTGCAGCCGCGCGGCCTCGCCGTCTCCGGCACCGGGCGCGGATTTCTCCGCCGCACCCGGCTGCGCGCGGCTCGCATTTCCGCTGGGATTTTCAGGTGCGGCGACCATGCATGCCCTGCCTTCCGCGTAAACTATACGTGGGCGTTCCTTACTTTCGCAATGCAGCTATTGCATTGCCAAATAGGGGGTTGGACCTGCTATGCTGCATTGCATACAGGGATAAGGGATTTCCCCGCATGACCAACGGACACGACAACGGCAAACCGGCGGTGCGGATTAAGAAATACGCCAACCGCCGGCTCTACAACACCGCGACCAGCTCCTATGTGACCTTGGACTACCTGGCGCAGATGGTGCGCGAGGGCCAGGACTTCACCGTCGAGGACGCCAAGACCGGCGAGGACATCACCCGGTCAGTGCTGACCCAGATCATCGTCGAGGAAGAGGCCAAGGGGCAGAACATGCTGCCCATCAACTTCCTGCGCCAGCTCATCAGCCTCTATGGCGACAACCTGCAATTCCTGGTGCCGCGCTATCTCGAGCAGAGCATGGAAGCCTTCGGCAAGAACCAGGAGCAGATGCGGCAATACATGAAGGAGAGCTTCGGCGGCATGTTCCCCTTCGACCGCTTCCAGGAGATGTCGAAGCAGAACATCGCCTTCTTCGAGCAGGCGATGCGCATGTGGTCGCCGTTCCGCCCGGGTCAGTCGGGGGGTCAGTCGGGGGGCCAGCCGGGTGCTACCCCGGAAGCGGCGCCGAGCGCCCCGGTCAGGCCGGAGGACAAGGGCAGCGATCTCGACGATCTCAAGTCGCAGATGCAGGCGCTGCAAAAGCAGCTCGAGAGCCTGGCGCAGGCCAATCAGAAGAAGGACGAGAAATAGCCGGTCAGGCCTTGGCGGGTTGGGGCGCAGCGCCGCTGGCGACCGGCCGTACGCGGTCCTTGTTCAGGTAGCGCTCGAACCAGTTCAGGATCCGGGTCAGGATGAAGACCAGGATCACATAGATGATGGCGCCGCCGACCAGCGGTTCGTAGTAGCGCAGATCCTGCTGCATGATGTAGCGGCCGGTACCGAGCACCTCGTAGACCGTCACCAGCGAGGCGAGCGAGGTCGCCTTCAGCAGCAGCACCGTCTCCGTGCTCATGGCCGGCAGGCAGATGCGGATGGCGCGCGGCAGGGTGATGCGGCGGAAGATCAGCCATTTCGACATGCCGAAGGCGCGGCCGGCCTCGATCTCGCCATGCGGCACCGCCAGGATGGCGCCGCGCAGGATCTCGCCCGTATAGCCCGCCGTGTTGATGCTGAGCGCGAAGATCGCGTACCAGATGCCGTCGCGCAGGAAGGGCAGCACGCGCATCAGCGGCTTGCCGTCGATCCGGATATCGCCGAACACCTGGCCCAGGCCGTAATAGATCAGGTAGATCTGCACGATCAAAGGCGTGCCGCGCATCAGCAGGATGAACAGGTATGACGGCACCCAGAGCAGGGGATTGGGGCTGATCCGCGCCACCGCCACCGGCACCGCCAGGATGTTGCCGATGATGCCGCAGACGACGGTGAGCAGGATCGAGAGCGGGATTGCCGCGATCAGCAGCGGCATGACGTGGACGGCGAGGTAGCAGGGGCTGAATTTCGCCGCCTGCTCCATCTGCAGCAAGACGTCGGATAGCGCGGCGCATTGATCGACGGTCATCGTTGTCCCCTCACGCCCGCCGGACGCCGCGATTGGCGCGCTTCTCGATCCGCGTCAGCGCGATCATCGACACGATCGTCAGGCACAGGAAGATGAACGCCGCCGTGGTGTAGAAGAACAGGTATTCCTTGGTCGCCGCCGCCGCGATATTGGCATTCTTCAGCACCTCGAAGGCGCCGACGGCGCTGACCAGCGCGCTGTCCTTGGTGATGTTGAGCCACTGGTTCCCCATGCCGGGAATGGCATAGCGGATCATCTGCGGGAAGACGATCCGGCGGAAGCGCAACGGGGCATGCATGCCATAGGCGCGCGCCGCCTCGATCTGGCCCTTGGGGATGGCCTCGATGGCGCCGCGCAGCACGTCGGTCAGGTAGGCGCCGTAGATAGACCCCAGCGCCACCACCACCGCGGCGAAAGCGCTGACCTGGAAATCCTCCTCGACGATGCCGATGCCCACCAGCACCGCCTTCATGGCGCTGCCGCCGGCATAGAAGATGAGGATGATGAGCAGCAATTCGGGAATGGCCCGCACCAGGGTCGTGTAGAGGTCGCCGATCCGGTAGAGCACCCGGTTGCCGCTGAGCTTCGCGCCCGCGCCGAGCAATCCCAGCAGGAAGGCGAGGAAATAGCTGCAGATCGAGATCTGGATGGTGAGCAACAGGCCATAGGCGAGCTCGTCGCTCCAGCCATTGACGCCCCAGCCGAGCAGTCCGAACAGTGATGGCTCAGCGTTCATGTCTCCCCCGGACGAAATTCCGCCCCATCGTTTCTGGTCACCGCGGCGGCGGTTCCCGCCTGCCTACTCCGTCCGCTCCCAAGGTGTTGCTATAGCACGAAAAGAAAGAGGCCGCCCGATGTTTCATCGGGCGGCCTCCCGTCGTTTCCCAGACGGCCGAATAGCTACATCGACGGCTTTTGGATCTGGTCGCCGAGGCCCGGATAGGTGGCCAGCATCTCGTCATACTTGCCGCTCTTCACCACCGCGGCGATGCCGGCATTCAGCTTGTCCTTCAGCGCGGTGTCCTCCTTGCGGATGCCGCCGCCGACACCCTCGCCGAAGATCGGATCCATCGGCCAGGTGATCTTGGTCGCGAAATCCTTGTGCGTTTCCAGGAACGGCGCCAGCGAGGTCGCCGATTCGGACACGTAGTCGAGGCGGCCGGCCGCGAGATCGGCCAGTGCGTTGTCCAGCGTGTCGTAGAGCTTCACTTCGGCGACGCTGCCGAAATACTTCTCCACGAAGTTGGCGTGAATGGTCGAGGTCTGCACGCCGATGACCTTGCCCTTCATGCTGTCCGGCGCGTTCATGTCGATCTTGGTGTCGTCCGACGCCAAGCCGATCATGGTGTTGGCCGAATCATAGTACATGTCGGTGAAGTCGATGACCTTGCGGCGCTCCTCGGTGCGCGACATCGAGGACCAGATCACGTCGATCTTCTTCTCGGTCAGCGCCGGGATGATGCCGTCCCAGGCCACTTCAACCAACTGGCAATTCATCTTCTCGGCTTCGCAGACGGCCTTCATCAGATCCATTTCGAAGCCGACCCAGTTGCCGCCCGCATCCTTGGACGAGAACGGCGGATAGGGCTCCGCGGCAACGCCGAACTTCACGACATCGTCCGCCTGAGCCGTCATGGCCGAGAACGCGAGCACTGCGCCGGCGATCAAGCCACCGATGACCTTCTTCATCTTCCTGTATCCCTCGATGATTGTAACGGGCCGATCGGCCCACAAGCCTCCCGGGCCATTGCTTGGTTACCCCGATTGCGGAGGCCCACCCGATCGGTTCGATGACGAAACTAGCATAGGGAAATTGCCGCTGGGTAGCAGGATTCACACCAAAGATGCCGCAAATTCCCGTGATGTTCCCGTATTGTCCAGTCGGTCAGAACGGGCTAGATGCGGCCCAGATGCCGGGCCAACCGGTCCATCGCCTGGGCCAGGCGGTCATTGCTCTGGGCGTAGCACATGCGCAGATACGGGGCGCCGCCGGCGCCAAAGGCGGTGCCGGGCGCAAGGCCGACGCCCGCCTCCTTCACCAGTCGTTTGCAGAACTCGACCGGATCGCCCATCTCCTCGATCTTCAGCATCAGGTAGTAGGACGCGTCGGCCGGAATGACCGAGACCCGGTTCATCGCCGAAAGGCGCTCCATCACCAGGTCGCGGCCCTGGCGGCAGCGCTCCACCATCCATTTGACCCAGGGCTCGCCCTGGCGGATCGCCGCCACGCAGCCGGCCTGAAGGAATCCCTGCCCGCCGGAGGTGTTGAACTCGATCAGCCGGTCGAGCTGGTCGGTCAGGCCCTGGGGCATGATCATCCACCCCACCCGCCAGCCGGTCATGGCCCAGGTCTTGGAGAAGGAATTGACCACGAACAGCGGGTCCTCCGGCCTGGCGATTTCCAGGAAGGACGGCGCCACCGGGGCGTTGTAGACGAGCCGGTTGTAGACCTCGTCGGAAATGAGGGCGATGCCGCGGGCGCGGCAGAAATCGAGCGTCGCCCGGCGCTGCGCCTCGGGCATGATCCAGCCGGTCGGATTGCCGGGCGAGGCGATGTAGATCGCCTTGGTGCGCGCATCGCAGGCGGCGAACAGGCTTTCGATATCCAGCTCCCAGCCATGCGCTGTGCCGACCAGCGGAACCTGCTTGGCGACGCCGCCCTGGATCTGGGCGCAGGCGAAGATGTTCGGCCAGACCGGCGTCACGCAGACGATGTTGTCGCCGGCCGAGAGCAGCGTCTGGACGATCAGCATCATGGCGTTCATGCCCGAGCTGGTGACGGCGATGCGGGCGTCGGCGATCTCCACGCCGTAGAGGTCGCGGTGATAGTCGGCCAGCGCCTGGCGCAGTTCCGGGATGCCGCGCTTGTGGGTGTAGAAGGTCTGCCCTTCCTGCAGCGCCTTGGTCGTCGCGTCGCAGATGAAGCGCGGCGTCGGCAGGTCGCCCTGGCCCACCCACATGCCGATGGTATCGGGATAGTCGAAGCCCATGCGCCAGACCTCGACGATCTTGGATTCCTCCAGTTCGGCGATGTCGGGGCGGATGTTCACCGGAAACGCAGTCATTGACGCCTCATTCTGCCATCTTGCGCGCGATGCCCGCTGCTGCCGGCGCCTGGCGGCGCCACAGGGCGAACACGTTGCCGACCAGGATCAGGGCGACCCCCAGGATCGCCTGGACCGGCGGGCGATAATCCTCGAACACCGCGCTCAAGGCCAGGGCCAGGATCGGGAACAGCACCGAGGAATAGGCCGCCCGGCTGGCGCCGATGCGCCGCGCCAGGGTGAGGAAACAGCCGAAGCCGATGACCGTGGCGAACAGCGCCAGGAACAGCATCGAGACCGTGTAGCTGGTGGCCGGGTTGTAGACCAGCGGCGCGCCATGCAGCATGGCGAAGACGAAGGAGACCGCCGCCCCCACGCACATGCCGATGGTGTTGGATTCGACCACGCCGATGCCGCGGCGGCCGAGCCCGACCGAGGCCATGTTGCCGAAGGATGCGCAGAGCGTGCCCAGCACCGACAGCACCAGGCCGAGGACGACGCCGTGGTTGATTTGGTGGCCGACGAAATCCGGCCAGAAGGTCAGCGCCAGCCCGACCAGTCCGAAGGCGGCGGCGACCGCCACGCGGGGCTCGATCCGATGGCCGAACAGGATGGCGCCGTTGACCATGTTCATCACCGTGATCATGGAAAACACCACCGCCAGCAGCCCGGTCGCCAGATGCGCCGCCGCGTAATAGAACAGGATGTAGTTGGCCGAGAACAGGAACAGGCCGAGCAGCGCCATCAGGCCGACATCGCGGGTTGGAAAGCGGAAACGCCGCCCGGTCGCGAGGCAGAACGCCACCATGATCCCCGCCGCCAGGATGAAGCGATAGGCGATCGACAGCTCCGGCGCGACGCCGACCTGGTACAGCATCGCGTGCCAGGATACGCCCCAGACAATGACGGTGACGGTGTAAAGCGCCCAAGTCGGCATCGAACGACCCCTGAATGCGGCGCAGGCTAACGGAGGCCGCGCCCCCGGCACAATCCGCGCGCCTGCATGGCGGTCATGCGCGGGACGGGATCAGCGATTGTCGCCGGACAATCCCCTCAGGTTAGAACCGGGGGCTAGAACCGGTCCGCGGCATCCGCGGCCAGGCGCCGGGCGATCTCCGGCATCAGGGCGGCGTCGACATTGGCGAAGGCGACGCGGAGGAATTCGTCCTGATTGGCGCCGAACACGCTGCCCGGCAGGGCCAGCAGGTTCTGCCGGTCGGCCAGACGCCGCGCCACCGCCGCCGCCTTCTGGCCGCGATGCGGATGCCGGACATAGGCGAAATAGGCGCCGGCGGTGATCAACTCGTAGCCGAGATCGTTGCGCCCGAAGGCCTTGACCAGCGCCGCGCGGCGGTCGCGCATCATCAGCGTGTTGGCGCGCCGCCATTCGGCCAGGTGGCCGAGGCCGAAATGCGCCGCCTCCTGGCCCACGCGCGGGGCGCAGATCGCGACGCAATCCATCGTCTTCGCCGCGTGGTCGATGAAGCCCCTGTCGGCGACGATGGCGCCGACCCGGTAGCCGGTCATCGCGAAGACCTTGGAGAAGCTGTAGAGGTGGATCAGCGTGCCGGCCCAATCCGCGTCGCGCAGCAGGTCATGCGGGGCGCCATCGACGGGCAGGAAATCGCGATAGGTCTCGTCCAGAACCAGGGCGATGTTGCGCCGGCGCGCCAGGTCGCGGAAGGCGCGCAGGGTCGCCGGCTTGTAGATGGCCCCGGTCGGGTTGTTGGGCGAGACCAGGACAATGGCGCGGGTTTTCGGCGTGATGGCGCGCTCCGCCTCGGCCAGGTCTGGCTCGCCGCCAGCCTCCGGGCGAAAGGCGAGCGGCACCAGGCGGATGCCCAGCATCTGCAGCCACATCTCGTAGTTGAAGTAGAAGGGCGCCGGCATGACGATCTCGTCGCCCGCCTGGGCCAGGCTCATCATGGTGAGGCAGAAGGCCTGGTTGCACCCGGCGGTGATCATCACCTGCTCCGGCTTCACCGCGGCGCCGTAGAAGCCGTTGATGTCGGCGGCCAGGCTTTCGCGCAATTTCGGCAGGCCGCAGATGTCGGTGTAACGCGAGGTGGTCGGCTCGACGACCAGCTTCGCCAGGTGCTGCTGCAGCGCCGGCGGCGGCGGATAGCCCGGCACCGCCTGGCAGACATCGATCAGCGGCTTGTCGGCGGGGAAAGTGCGCCCCGCGATCCAGCCCTGCGCCTCGGCGATCGCCGGCTCGGCAACGGCGGCAAGAAGCGGGTTGAAGCTGTACTGCGGGCCGCTCACCGCGCGCCCCCAAAGATCGTCATTGCCGGGCTTGACCCGGCAATCCAAGTGCAGTTCCGCGTCTCCAAGGAACTTGGATCACCGGGTCTCGACACTTCGTGTCGGCCCGGTGATGACGAAGTGTGGAGGCAAGCTCTCATCACGACTGCAGCTCCTTCAGCCCCGCATAGAGCTCCAGCGCTTCCGGGTTGGCCAGTGCTTCCTTGTTCTTCACCGGGCGGCCATGCACCACGTCGCGCACGGCGAGCTCGACGATCTTGCCGGATTTGGTGCGCGGGATGTCGGCGACCTGGACGATCCTGGCCGGCACGTGGCGCGGCGTGGTGTTCTGGCGGATCTGCTTCTTGATCTTGTCCTGCAGCGCCGCGTCCAGCGTCACGCCGTCGCGCAGGCGCACGAACAGCACCACGCGCACGTCGTTGTCCCAGTCCTGGCCGATGACGATGCTCTCCAGCACTTCCGGCAATTGCTCGACCTGGCGGTAGATCTCCGCCGTGCCGATGCGCACGCCGCCCGGATTGAGCACCGCGTCGGAACGGCCATAGACGATGATGCCGCCATGCTCGGTCAGCTCGACATAGTCGCCGTGGCGCCAGACATTGGGATAGGTCTCGAAATAGGCGGCGCGGTATTTCTTGTCGCCGGGGTCGTTCCAGAAGCCGATCGGCATGCAGGGAAAGGGTGCGGCGCAGACCAGTTCGCCCTTCTCGCCCTGGACCGGCTTGCCGTTGTCGTCCCACACCTCGACCTTGAGGCCGAGGCCGCGCATCTGGATCTCGCCGCGCCACACCGGGCCGGTCGGATTGCCCAGCATGAAGCAGGAGACGATGTCGGTACCGCCGGAGATCGACGACAGGCACACGTCCTTCTTGACGTGCTGGTAGACCCAGTCGAACCCTTCGGGGGCCAGCGGCGAACCGGTCGAGGTCACCATGCGCACGCTGGAGAGGTCATTCGTCCGCATCGGGTCCAGCCCCTGCTTGGCGCAGGCGTCGATGTATTTGGCGGAGGTCCCGAACAGCGTGCAGCGTTCCGCCTCGGCATAGTCGAACAGGATGTTGCCGCCGGCGGCGAAGGGCGAGCCGTCATAGAGCAGCAAGGTGGCGCCGGAGGCGAGGCCCGAGATCAGCCAGTTCCACATCATCCAGCCGCAGGTGGTGAAATAGAACACCCGGTCCTGCGGCCGCACGTCGCCGTGCAGCTGATGCTCCTTCAGGTGCTGCAGCAGCGTGCCACCCTGGCCGTGCACGATGCATTTCGGCACGCCGGTCGTGCCGCTCGAGAACATGATGTAGAGCGGATGGTTGAAAGCGACGCGCTCATAGGCGATCGGCCCGCCCTTCTGCGCCGCCAGCACCTCCGGCAGCAACTTGGCCTTCGGCAGCCGCGACAGGTCCGGCTTGTCGCTGAGGTAGGGGAAGACCAGGATCTCCTTCAGGCTGGGCAACTGCGCGGTGAATTCCGCGACCCGGGCCAGGCAATCATGCTGCTTGTCGTTGTACCAGTAGCCGTCGGCGGTGATCAGCACCTTGGGCTCGATCTGGCCGAAGCGGTCGAGCACGCCCTGGACGCCGAAATCCGGCGAGCAGGACGACCAGATGCAGCCGATCGCCGCGGCGGCGAAGGCGCCGATCACCGCCTCGGGCGCATTGGGCACGAAGCCGGCGATCCGGTCGCCCGGCTGCAGGCCGAGAGCGCGCAGATGCTGCGTCAGGCGGCTCACCCGGTCGTGCAGGTCGGCGTAGCTCAGGCGCCGCTTCACCTTGTCCTCGCCCCAGAAGACGATGGCGTCGCGCCCGGCCCAGGCCGGGTCGGCGGCGTGGCGCAGCATGTTCTCGGTGAAATTCAGCCGCGCCTCGGGGAAGAACTGGGCGCCCGGCATCAAATGGCGGTCCTTGAGGATGGTCTTGCCCGGCCCGTCGCCGATGACGCCGCAGAAGCGCCACAGGCTTTCCCAGAAATGCTCGATCTCGGTGACCGACCATTGCCACAGCGCGGCGCTGTCCTTGAGGTCGACCGACCAGTCGCGCGCCACCTGGGCGCGGAATTTGGTCATGTTGGCGGCGGCGATCTGGGCGGCTGAGGGCCGCCAAAGAGGCTCGGTCATCGAATCTCGCTCGTTCCTGTCGCGGCAGCCCGCTTCCGCACCGCTCTCCTGCGCCCGTCGCATGGCGCCCCGCAGCGGCAACAGTGGCGGGGACGTGCCTTTGTCTCTAATCTGCTATGTCTAATCTGCCGGGCCAGTCAGTTGCTACACAAGAATAAAGCCTCGCGGCCGCCGCCGAACCATGTATTGATCGCCGCGGGCTTGACGGTTTTCGCCGGCCTCTGCTTTGCCTGCCTGAGCGCCCAGGTCAAGTTCCTGTCCGGTGACCTGCACGGCTTCGTCATCACCTTCTGGCGCAATTTCTGGGGCCTGTTCTTCATGCTGCCCTGGCTCTACCGCCAGGGCCTGGGCGAGCTCAGCTGGCCGCGCATCCGCATGTTCACGCTGCGCTCGGCGATCAGCCTCGCCTCCATGCTGTGCGGCTTCACCTCCCTGCACTACCTGACGCTGGCCAACGGCACCGCGCTCAGCTTCACCGCGCCGCTCTTCGCCACCATCATGGCGGCGGTGGTCCTGGGCGAGACGGTGCGGCGGCGGCGCTGGTCGGCGACCATCGTCGGGTTCATCGGAGTGCTGATCGTGTTGCGGCCGACCGTCAGCGGCATCAGCTACGGCGAGGTCCTGGCCCTGGCCGGCGCCTTCCTGACCGCCCTGGTCATCATCATCGTCAAGCAGATGTCGAAGACCGAGCCGAGCAACGCCATCGTCGCCTACATGGTGCTGCTGCTGACCCCCATGTCGCTGGTCGTCGCCGTCCCGTTCTGGAGCTGGCCGCAGCCGAGCGACTGGCCCTTCGTCATCGGCATGGGGCTGGCCGGCACGATCGGCCATGTCTGCTGGACCCGCGCCATCTCCATGGCCGATGCCTCTGTCGTGGTGCCGTTCGACTATGTGCGGCTGATCTTCACCATCGTCATCGGCATCCTGGCCTTCAACGAGCGTCCCGACCTCCACACCCTGGTCGGGGCCGGCATCATCGTCTGCGCCGGCATCTATATCGCGCGGCGCGAGGCGATGATGAACCAGGGGACAGCGCAGCAGGCGGTCGCCGCCGCCGGCGACCCGGCGCGGCCGGCGGAGCCCGTCCGGCCGGATCCGGACCGGCCGGACCGGGATCGCTCATGACGCGCGAGGCGGTGCTGAAGCGCTGGCACGGCCTGTCGCCCAATCTGCAGGGCGCCTGCTGGATGCTGCTGTCCTGCCTCGGCTTCTCGGCGATGGTGAGCTTCGTCAAGATCGCCGCCCGGGAACTCGGCCCCTTCGAGACCACCTTCTTCCGCTGCTTCTTCGGCCTGCTGGCGCTGTTCCCGCTGATCGCCTGGCATGGCATCGGGGCGCTCCGCACCCGGCATCTCGGGATGCACGCCTGGCGCGGCATCCTCGGCATGGTGTCGATGATGTGCGCCTATTTCGGCATCGAGCGCCTGCCGCTCGCCTCCTATACCGCGCTCAGCTTCTCCAAGCCGCTTTTCGCCATCGTGCTCGCGGTCTTCGTGCTCCATGAAACGGTGCGCTGGCGGCGCTGGGCGGCGACCCTCGTCGGCTTCTTCGGCGTGCTGGTGATGATGCGCCCGGGCACCGAATCCTTCGATCCCAACGCGCTCTTCGCCCTGGGCGATGCGTTCTCCATCGCCATCCTGATCACCGTGCTGAAGCGGATCCCGGCCTATGAGAAGCCGCTCGCGATGCTGTTCTATTTCGGCCTCATCTCCTCGCCGCTGGCCTTGGCCTTGACCCTGGGAATGCAGCCCTGGGTGTGGCCGCGCGGAATCGACTGGGCGATGCTGGCGGCCATCGGAATCTTCGGCGCCTTGTCGCAATACTGGTGGATCATGGCCTTCCGCGCCGGGGAGGCCTCGGCGGTGGCGCCGTTCGACTATTCGCGCCTGATCTTCACCGGCGCGGTCGGCTGGATGGTGTTCTCCGAAATCCCGGATGTGTGGACCCTGATCGGCGCCGGGCTGATCGTCGCGTCGACCGTCTATCTGGCGCGGCGCGAGGCGAAGCTGCGCGCCGAGGCGAGGCCGGGCTAGGACGAACTCTGCAGCAGGCGGTCGAGGGCTTCCTTGGCGCGCTGGCGATGTTCCGCCTTGATATGCGGCAGCACGGCGCGGATCGCCGCATAGATCGCGGTGGCGTCGTCGGCGAAGCCGAACAGCGGCAACACATCGGGCACCAGGTCGAACGGCACCACGAAATAAGCCAGGGCGCCGTAGAGAACGGCCTTCACCCGCAGCGGCGTCGTTGGATCGATGGCGCAGTAGTAGACGGCGGTGGCATCGTCGATGAAAGGAACCTTGCGGGCCGTCGCCTTCAGCTTGCGCCAGAAGTCGCGTTCCACCCGGGCCTCGTCCTGCTTCAGCCGGTCCGCCTCGAGCGGGGTCAGTTCCTGCGCCATGACCATGGGATATGGCCCCGGCAACCGCCAATGCAAGACCCCGTGGCGGCAGGGGTGAAGGAATCCTTAACCAAGATTCCCTAGGCTGCGGGCCATGCGCGCAACCCTGACCGCCCTCGCCATCTGCCTGTTCGTGCCGGCCGTCGCCGCGGCCGGGCAGGAGCCCGCGCCCGCGATCACCGATCCCTCCGGCGAGCAGACCAGCGCTGCCGCTCCAGCCAAGCCGCAATCCATCGTGGTCATGGTGGATGGCGAGGCGCGTTCCTGGGCGCCGCTGGAGAAAGGCACCGACGAAGCCTGGGCCGCCTATCTGGCCGGCGATTTCCCCAAGGCGGTGCCGGTCTTCGAGCGGCTGGCCAGGATCGGCCATCCGGTCGCGGAATGGCTGATGGGCAACGTCTATTTCTTCGGCCAGGGCCGGCCGCGCGACTTCGCGCTGTCGCAGCAGATGTTCGAGGCGGCCGCCGACCAGGGCTACTTCGCCGCCTATGCGCCGACCGCGCAGATGTACGAGCAGGGCCTCGGCACGCCCATGGACCCCTCGAAGGCCTACTACTGGTACAACATCGCCGCCGCGCAATTGCGCGACAGCGTCGAGCGCACCGACATGATCAAGCGCCGGGAGACCGTCGCCGCCCTGCTCACCCCGGCCCAGATCGAGGCGGCGCAGAAGCGCGCCAACGCATTCCAGGCCAAGCAGGTCGTCCCGCCCGATCCCGAGGACGTGGACTGGCTGCAGGAATAGCGCGGTCGCGCTAATCCGCCTCCCGCACCTCGAAGTCGTGGGTGATCGTAGCGGTCTTCGCCAGCATGATGGAGGCGGAGCAGTATTTCTCCGCCGACAATTCGACGGCGCGGCCGACCGCTTCGCGCTTCAGGTTCCGCCCGGTCACCACGAAATGCACGTGGATGCGGGTGAAGACCTTGGGGTCCTCGGGTGCCCGCTCGGCCTCCAGCGTCGCCACGCAATCGCGCACGTCGTGCCGGCCCTTGGACAGGATATGGACGACATCGACGCTGGCGCAGCCGCCCATGCCCATCAGCATGTATTCCATCGGCGAGGGCGCGCTGCTTGCCTCCTCGCCGAGGATCTTGGCATGCATCGGCAGGGCATGGCCGCTGCCGCTTTCGGCAAGAAAAGAGCCGCCGCCGACCCAGGTGATTTTCGCCTTCATACGTGCCTGCCGTCCTCGCCGTTCTTGCTGTCCTTGCCGTTCCGGCGCGACTGCCCCGCTTCCAGGCTGGCGCCGGTCAACCGCGACAAGGCGCCGGCGACGCCCAGGCGCGGACTGCTCAGCACCGGAATGGACAGGCGAGACAGCAGATCGGCCACCGGCGCCATCGAGGCTTGCGCCAGCACCACCGCGTCGACGGTGAGCGGCGAATCCAGGATCGCATCGGCGATGGCGCGGGCGAAGCCCGCCTCGTCGCCGTCCTGGAACAGGCGCCAGGCGGAAGGCAGGAACATGGTCTCGATCTCAACCTGGCGGTCGCCCGCCGCCGCCACCTCGCGCAGCAAGGCGCTGGTCGGGATCAGCGTCGAGGGCAGGCAGGCGACGACCAGGATGTGCCGGCCCTCGGCCACCGCGCGTTCCGCCATCGGCCGGTCGACGCGCAAGGTCGGCAGGCCAAGCCGACGGCCCACCAGTTCGGCCAGGCGGCCGATGCTGGAACAGGTGCACAGCACCTGGGCGGCGCCGTTGGCGTGCAGCTCCGCGAGTGCGGCGCTGATCGCCGCGGTCTGGCGCGCCTCGGCGACGTCGTCCAGCGCGTCGCGCAGCAGCTCCTCGCGCACATTGTGGATCCAGGTGACGCCCGGCGGCGCCATTTCGCGCAGCAGCGTGCCGAAACGGTCGCGATTGCTGCTGGCCGTGTGCAGCAGGCCGAGCGCGGGCGCGGTCATAGTCCGGCGTGCCTGAACTGGATGCGGGTGTTGTCGTAGGCGGCGATGATGCTGACCCGGTCGCCGGGCTGCACCGCGATGGGCTTGGCGAAGAATTCCGCCGCCTGCTTCCAGTGGTTGCTGCGCGCCGGGCTGGCCGAGGAATAGACGATCTCCTCGTCCATCAACAGATCGAACCAGAAGGCGATGCCGTGCACCACGCCCGAGGTGGTCGCCGTCACCTGCAGCAGCTTGGCATCGCGTTCCGGCATGTTCTGGCGGAAATCGAAGTCGAGCGCGCGGAACGGCTGCGACAACTGCCGGATCAGGTCAGCCGCCATGTCGATCTGGGCGTAGCCGGGCGAGCGCAGCTTGTCGAGCGGGCTGAGATCGAAGCCGGAGATCTGCCGCACCGGATTGACGCGGTAGAGCTGTGGCGCCTCGATCAGGGCCGCGTGCACCACCGCCGCGGCGGGTATGATCCGGGCGCCGGGCTTCAGCAGGTTCTCGCGCGCATGCTGCAGGACCGGCAGCATGTTGGGCGACAGCATGCCGATGTTGAGCAACTCGGAGACGAAGACGTCGGCCGGGGCCGGCAGCTCCGCGCCGACCTGCAGCTGGGTCGATTTCCGGGTGAGGATGGTGATGCGCTCGGAGAGGCCGTTCTTCGCCACCACCTCGCGGGCGATGTCGGCCATCAGCGGCAGCACCTCGCAGCTGACCACCTTCGCGGCGCCGGCGCGCGCCGCCATCATCGCCACCAGGCCGGAGCCGGTGCCGATCTCCAGCACCAGGTCGCCCGGCCGCACGGCGCGGCGCAGCGCCAGGTCGTAGGCCTTGTTGCGCTCCTCGTCGTTGACCATCGGGATGTGCCAGGCCGGCGCCACGCTGGAATATTGCAGGCGCAGCATGAACTCGGTGTCTTCGTCGTCCGGGAAGCGCGCCTGGGCGACCTTCAGCAGCTCCAGCGCCTCCTCCCGCTTGCCCTGGTCGTGCAGGCATTGCGCCAGCGAGGCGTAGGCGTGATGGAAGTCGGGGTTGAGCCCGATGCAGAAGCGGAACTCCGCCTCCGCCTCGGCGATCATGTCGAGGTGGTAGTAGAGCTCGCCGAGATTGAAATGGGCGTCGAGGAAATCCTCCTTGTGCAGGACCGCCTCGCGGAAGCAGATCAGCGCCTTTTCCAGCTGGCCGCGCCGCTTCAGGGCGACGCCGAGGTTGTTGATGGCGCTGATCAGGCCCGGCGCCGCGTTGAGCGCCTGGCGATAGCAGTTCTCGGCGTCCTCGACCCGGTTCAGGCGCAGCAGGGCGTTGCCGAGGTTGTTCCAGACGGGCCCGTCGCTGTCGTCCAGCTTGACCGCGTTGTGGAAGCTCTCCGCCGCCTCAAGGTCGCGGCCAAGCGCATAGAGCAGCGCCCCGCGCGAATTGTGGAACACCGCCTCGGCGTCGTTGAGCGCGATCGCCCGCTCGATCTGGCCCAGCACGGCATCCGGTTCGGCGCCCTGCTGATAGGCGATGACGGCCGCCCAATGCAGCGCCACCGCGTTGTCCGGCTCCATGCCCAGCACCTGCTCGCAACCGGCGCGCGCCTCGTCGAGGCGACCTTCGGCCAGCGCGCCCAGCGCTTTCTGCAGCATCTCGGTTGCGGTCACTGAATGCCCCAAGTCAGCGGAGAATGCCCGCGATCCTAATGACGGATCGGCGGGATGGCACCCTCAAAAAGGGCGTGGCAGCGGATTCTGTCGAGAAACTGCGCCCGCGCGGGACGCGGTCAGGCGAGGATGTTGACGATCGAGCCGCGCTGCGGCGGGCGGCCGGAACTCTGCTCCTGCGTCGGAGCGCTTTCGCCGACGGCGGCGGCGGCCTGCTGGGTCTGGGCGGTCTCGGCGGTCGCCTTGGTCAGCAAGGCCACCAGCGACTGGGCCTGCAGCTGGGCCGATTTGAGCCCGGCGATGCCCGCCTGCTGGGTGCGCTGTCCGCTCTGGACTTGCGCGGCGGCGCTGAATGCGGCGATGTCCATCGATCTGTGCCCCGATTACGCTGGTCTAAGCTTCAGGCGACGATGTCGAGCAGCGACTTGGTGAGGTCGTCCTGGGTCTTGAGGACCGCGACATTGGACTTGAAGTCGGCGGCGGCCAGCGACAGCGAAACCACATCCTCCGGGTTCAGCGACCCTTCGGCGATGTTCTGCGCCGCCTGCTGCGTCTTTTCCTCGGCCTTCTTCAGGCCCTCGATCGCCACCTGAGCGGCGCTGCCCAAACCGGAGATTTCCACGCGACTGCACTCCCTGCCTGACTTGCCGGAACTCTACCGGCTGAATATTAATGAACCCTTGCGCGGATCGGCGCCAGCCCGTCCGCCGCACACCCCCATACAAAGGTCGTAAGGTTGGCGATTCCGCTTGCCAGCGGCAAAAGTCTTACCTTAGCTAGTGCAATATCGCACTTGCGAAATAGATGGACCCGATCATGCCGCGCCTGACTTCCAGCTTTTCCGCCATCCGTCCGCGCCGCTCGGTCCTCTACATGCCGGGCAGCAACGCCCGGGCGCTGGAAAAGGCCGCCAGTCTGCCCGCCGACGGGCTGATCCTGGATCTCGAGGATTCGGTGGCGCCGGAGGCCAAGGCGGCCGCCCGCGATCTGGTCGCCAAGGCGGTAGGCGCCGAGCGGAGAAACTTCGGGGCGCGCGAGGTGATCGTGCGGGTCAACGGCCTCGACACGCCGTGGGGCCACGACGACGTGATGGCCGCGGCGCGGCTGAACGCCGACGCCATCCTGTTCCCGAAAGTGAGCACCGCCGAGGACGTGATGGCGGCGATCCGGGCGCTGGAGGCGGCGGGTGCGCCGGAGACGCTGCCGCTCTGGATCATGGCGGAGACGCCGCGCGGCATCCTGGAGATCGAGCGGGTGGCCGCGGCGCATCCGCGGCTGGAATGCATCGTCGCCGGCACCTCGGACCTGACCCGCGAATTGCGCGCCCGCCACACGCCCAACCGCGACGGCGTCTTCACCGCCCTGTCGCTGATCGTGCTGGCGGCCCGCACCCACGGCCTCGACGTGCTGGACGGCGTGTTCCTCGACCTGGAGGACGAGGCGGGCTTCGCCTTCGCCTGCGAGCAGGGCCGCAACATGGGCTTCGACGGCAAGACCCTGATCCACCCGAAGCAGCTCGCCGCCGCCAACCGCATCTTCGCGCCGACGGAAAAGGAACTGCAGACCGCCGCCAAGGTGGTCGCCGCCTGGACCGAGGCGCGCGCCCAGGGCAAGGGCATCTGCGTGGTCGACGGCCGCCTGATCGAGAAGCTGCATGTCGAGGAGTTCGAGCGGATGATCGCCCTCGACCGGGCGATCCTGGGCGCCCAGGCCGCCAACGCGGCCTGAGCCGGGTCTATTTCTGAGCCGGACCTATTTCAGGCCCTTCACCATCTTCTTGATGTCGTCGCAGGCGCTTTTCGGCGCGGCGGGATCGTTGCAGACCGCGTCGATCATCAGCGGCCGCAGCTTGGGGCAGGCGGTCAGGATCTCAGCCTGGTAGCTCGCCGGGTCGCCGAAGGGGAACTTCTCGTAGGGCTTCTGCTCCATCACCGCCTGCTTGAAGGCGGGATCGGCAAGCTTCTCCTCGGTCTTCGCCTTGCAATCGCAATTGGCCTCGACCGACTTCGGATCCTTGCCGATCCAATAGGATTCGGTTTCCAGGCAAGTGTTGTAGAGGTAGTTCTGGAATGGGTCGTCGGCGGACTTCACCATCTGCGCGGATAGCGACAAGGCGAGAAGAGCAGCAACAAGCAGGCAGGCGCGCATTTCGGGACCTAGTTCTGATTTTCGGCCGGAACCAACTCGGCATGGTCGAACGTACTTGTAATCTCCACCATGCCCTCCGCCACGACAACATACCCAGTCCCATCCCAGCCCAGCAACTGAAAGGAGGGCGGCATCCACAGCAGACCTCGCCAGTACCGGCCGACCGCCAGGACGTAGCGTTTGCCATCCGCCTCGACCAGTCGTGCGACCGTGTCGAAGTGTTCCAGCCCCCTCGGGCCTTCCACGTTCGACCAGGGTTTGTCGCCGAGATTGCTGGACAGCCGGTCCCCGTCCAGCAGCAGCTGCAAGGCCCCATCCACCGCATCGGCCGCGGGACTGGCGACCACCGGCTCGAACGCGCGCGCGATCTCAGTCTCATCGCCGCGCACATCGCCGGCGCGCATGACTGCCAGGACTACCGGCAAGAGCGCTGCTCCCGGCGCTCCGACAGGCCAATCCAGCGCCAGCACATCGTTGTAGACGGCCCGGACGCTGCAGGCGATGCCGTATTGACCTTGATCCTGCCTCCCGGTCGCAAGCACGTCATAGACGACGCTGGATCGGCGCCCATCGGTCTTGGCTTCCGCCTCGATCATGACGGGAATCGCACCCTGCGCCGTCGCGACCAGCTGCATGCTGGCCACCCCACAGGTCGCGTTGAATTCATTGATCTCGGTTGACAGCTCCAGCTTCCCGTCGCGCTCTTCGAGCGCGTAGCCGGAGACGCATTTCCCCGCCGGGCCGGCGCTTTCGAACACGCCAATCGCGCCCGCTCCGTTCCGGCCGATCTCGATGGTCTCGTGCCATTCCGGCCGGCCATCGATGTAGCGCTCCCGCAACTCCGCTCTGGCCTGTTCCGACAAGGGTGGCTCGAACGGCTTTGCCAGCAGGATGTCGATGTCGTCATCCGACCAGGCGCGGATGCCATGCATCGGTCGCGATTCTTGCAGCGGAATTACCTTCACGAGTTCCCGGCACGGCGCCTCGTCGGCGGAAGCGCCAAGAGGCATCAAGAGCACAATCAGGGCCATGCCGCAGGTCCGCCTCATCACCGCATGACGCTCCATTGACAGCCAAGGCCCCATCGCCCCATCAATGTCACCCATCTTCGCCCAGTTCCGGATCCCGCCCAAATGAAAATCACGTCAATCCGCGCCTATCAGGTCGACCTGCCGCTGCACGAGGGGACCTACAAGTGGTCCGGCGGCAATTCGGTCACCGTGTTCGATTCCACCGTCGTCGAGGTCCAGACCGATGCCGGGGTGACCGGCTATGGCGAGGTCTGCCCGCTGGGCCCCGCCTACCTGCCGGCCTATGCCGCCGGCGTGCGCACGGGCTTGAAGGAGATCGGGCCGAAGCTGATCGGCCTCGACCCGCGCGATCTCGGCGTCCTGAACCGGCGCATGGACCAGGCGCTGCGCGGCCACCCCTATGTGAAGTCCGGCATCGACGTCGCCTGCTGGGACATCCTGGGCAAGGTTTCCGGCCTGCCCGTTGTCACCCTGCTCGGCGGGCGCTATGGCGAGGATTTCCTGCTCTACCGCGCCATCAGCCAGGAAAGCCCGGCGGAGATGGCCAAGCGCGTGCACCAGTACCGCGCCGAGGGCTACACCAAGTTCCAGCTGAAAGTGGGCGGCGACCCCGATGTCGATATCGAGCGCATCCGCGCCACCTCCAAGGAGCTGAAGCCCGGCGACGTGCTGATCGCCGACGCCAATACCGGCTGGCTGATGCACCAGGCGACGCGCGTGGTCGACGCGGTCAAGGACATCGACGTCTATATCGAGCAGCCCTGCATGTCCTACGAGGAGTGCCGGACGATCCGCGAACGCACCCAGCGGCCCTTCGTGCTGGACGAGGTGATCGATTCGCTCAGCGCCGTCCTGCGCGGCTACGAGGATCGCGCCATGGACGTGATCAACCTGAAAATCTCCAAGGTCGGCGGCCTGACCAAGGCGCGGCAGATCCGCGACCTCTGCGTGGCGCTCGGCATCGCCATGACCATCGAGGATACCTGGGGCGGCGACATCGTCACCGCGGCAATCGCGCATCTCGCCCATTCGACGCCGCCGGAATTCCTGTTCTCGGCGACCGATTTCAACTCCTACGTCACCCGCTCCATCGCCGAGGGCGCGCCGCAGCGTGTGATGGGCCGCGCCAAGGCATCCGACCAGCCCGGCCTTGGCACCCGGCCGCGCATGGACGTGCTGGGCAAGCCGGTGCTCGAAATCAGGTGAGCGGACTCGCCTTCCGCCGCGCGGCGCCGGCCGATGCCGCGCTGGTCGCGGCGATCACCGATGCCGCCTATGCCAAATGGGTGCCGGTGATCGGCCGCAAGCCGAAACCGATGATTGCGGATTACCACGTCGCGATCCGCGATCACCTGGTCGAACTGGCGTTTCTCGACGACCGGGCAATCGGCCTGATCGAGATGATCCCGGCCGCGGATCATCTGCTGCTGGAGAACATCGCCGTCGACCCGGCGGCGCACGGCCAGGGCATCGGCCGCCGCCTGATGCAGCGCGTCGAGCAGCATGCGATCGAGAGGGGCTTGCCCGTGGTGCGGCTCTACACCAACAAGGCCTTCGCCACGAATCTCGGTTTCTACCAGCGCCTCGGCTACGCGATCGAGCGCGAGGAGCCCTACAAGGAAGGCTTCACGGTCTATTTCGCCAAAGCGGTCGGCAAAGCCTAGCCGGCCTTGCGCCGCTTCCAGGCGCCGGTGCCGCGGGTGAATACGCGGTCGGCGGGCAGCACGGCGTCCGGGGCGATGTCCGGCAGGGCGCGCACGCGCGCATAGAGCGGCCGCAGATCCTGCTGCAGCGCCCGGAACAGCTGCTGGAAACTCTCGAGCACGAAATAGGTCTGCTGGAAATCGTCGATGCGATAGGCGGTGCGCATGACGCGTTCGAGATCGAAGCCGATGCGATTGGGACTCGCATCGTCGACGCTGAAGGCGGTCTCGGCGAAGGACGAAAGCATCCCGGCGCCATAGGCCTTGATGCCACCCGTCTTGTCATCGGAGCTCTCGCGAATCAGGCCGAACTCCACCGTGTACCAGTAGAGCCGCGCCAGGATCGCCGTGGCCCCCAGGCGCTCGGCCTCCGCGCCCTTCTCGCCATAGAGCTGCAGGAAATCGGCGAAGACCGGGTCGAACAGCAGCGGCACATGGCCGAAGAAGTCGTGGAAGATGTCGGGCTCGACCAGGTAGTCGATCTCCTCCGGCTTGCGCAGCCAGACCGTCACCGGGAATTGCCGGCGCGCCAGATGGGCGAAGAAGGCGGCATCGGGAATGAAGCCCGGCACGGCCACGAGGCGCCAGCCGGTGGCGCGAAGCAGCTTCTCCGACACCCGCGCAAGATCGGGAATCGCGGCGCCGAAATCGAGCTCCGCCAACGCATCCTTCACCGGCTGCGCCGCATAGCGCGGCATCAGCGCGATCTGGCGCTGATAGAGCCTGCGCCACAGCGCATGGTCGGCCTGCGCGTAGGCCGCGTAGTCCTGCGTCGTGGAGAAGTCCGCGGCGGCCCGCGAATAGTCGCCGCGCAAGGCGTGATCGGTGGTGGCGACGGTGAACATGACCGGCCTCCTCTCGGCTACGCCGCGCTGTCCTTCAGGACGCCACGCTTCACCTGGTCGCGCTCGATCGATTCGAAGAGCGCGCGGAAATTCCCCTCGCCGAAACCTTCGTCGCCCTTGCGCTGGATGATCTCGAAGAAGATCGGGCCGACCATGGTCTGGGTGAAGACCTGCAGCAGCAGCCCGCCATTCGGCGAGCCGTCGAGCAGCAGGCCCAGTTCCTGCAGCTTCGCCACGTCCTCGCCATGGCCGGGCAGGCGGCTTTCCAGCATCTCATAGTAGGAGGCCGGCGGCGGCGCCATCAGCTCGACCTTGTTGGCGCGCAGGCGCCGCGCGGTCTCGTAGATGTCGTCGGTGGCGAGCGCGATGTGCTGGATGCCCTCGCCCTTGTACTCCCGCAGGTATTCCTCGATCTGCGACTTGTCGTCGGCGGATTCGTTGATCGGGATGCGGATCTTGCCGTCGGGCGAGGTCATGGCGCGTGACTTCAGCCCGGTGAGCTTGCCCTCGATGTCGAAATAGCGGATCTCGCGGAAATTGAAGAGGCGCTCGTAGAATTCGGCCCAGTGGTCCATGCGGCCGCGATAGACGTTGTTGGTGAGGTGGTCGATCTCGGTGAGGCCGAATCCCACGGGATGCTGGTCGACGCCCGGCAGGGCCTTGAAGTCGATGTCGTAGATAGACCCCGCGGCGTCATAGCGGTCGACGAAGAAGATGCGGCTGCCGCCGATCGCCTCGATGCCGGGCAGCATCACTTCCATCGGGCCGGGCTCGTTGACCAGCGCCCTGGCGCCCAGTTCCTGCGCCCGCGTCATCGCCTTCGGCGCGTCGTCGACCCGGATGGCGATGGCGCAGGCGCTGGGACCGTGCGCGTCGCTGAATTCCTTCGGGAAGCCCTTGCCCTCGCCATTGACGATGAAGTTGATCCCGCCCTGACGATAGAGCGTCACGTTCTTAGAGCGGTGCATGGCGATGGCGGTGAAGCCCAGGGCCCGCATCACGCCGTCGAGGGCCGCGAAATCCGGGCCGGTGAACTCGACGAATTCGAATCCCCGCGTGCCCATCGGATTGATGTTGCTGGGATTGATGTTGCGGAGGTCACTGATCTGCGGTTCTGCGTTCATCGACCGGCTCCCACAAAGCGCCTGAAATCACTGAACAAATAATAATGCATTCGGCTTGCGTGTTCCGTGAGAACTGAGGCAGGATGTCGCAGTTCTTTGCACGAGATTTGCGATGGAGAGGCCACTCACGCATGAATGATGCATCCGGGTTGGACCAATTCGACCTCAAGCTGCTGGACGCCCTGCAGCGCGACGGTCGGCTGACCAATGCCGAGCTGGGCGAAATCGTCCATCTCTCCGCCTCCCAGGTCTCGCGCCGGGTGCAGCGCCTGATCGAGAGCGGCTATATCACCCGCTTCCAGGCGGTGCTGAACCGGCAGAAGCTGGGCCTCGGCCTGACCGCCTATTGCCTGGTGACGCTGAAAATCCATGGCGGCGACAGCATGCTGGCCTTCCATGAACGGGTCCGCGCGCTGCCCGAGGTGCTGGAATGCCAGTCGCTGACCGGGGAGGCCGATTACCTGCTGAAGGTCGCCGTGACCGATTTGAAACGGTTCGCCGATTTCATGTCGGAGCACCTGATGAAGGCGCCGGAGGTGGCCAATATCCGCTCCTCCATCGTCCTGGAAAGCATAAAAGAATCAAACGCTTATCCGATTTCTGCGGCCAGCAGGCCGGGGCGGGGCTGAGGCGCCGGAGCCGGCCGCGCAACGCGACGCGACATTGACTCAGGCACACCGTTTCTCTATACAGCCGCCTCAATTCGCGAAGCATTTGGAAATCAAGGAGTTTTGTCGTGAAGCGCACTTATCAGCCGAGTGCACTGGTTCGCAAGCGCCGCCACGGCTTCCGCACGCGCTCGGCGACGGTCGGCGGCCGCAAGGTCCTCGCCAATCGCCGGCGCCAGGGCCGCAAGCGTCTCAGCGCCTGAGATCGATCGATGATCGGCCGCCTGAAGCGGCGGGCCGAATTCCTTCAGGTGGCGGCGGCAAATCGCAAGTGGGTCGCCCCCGGATTGATCCTTCAGGTCCGCCGCCAGCCAGAACCACACGCATCGCCGACCGAAGCCGCCGCAGCGCCTGCGGCGGCCGAAGCGATTCGCGCCGAGCCGATCCGGGTCGGCTTCACCGCCAGCCGCAAGGTCGGCAACGCGGTGAAGCGCAACCGCGCCCGCCGGCGTTTGCGCGCCGTGGCCGAGCAGGTGCTGCCCGCCCATGCCGAGGCCGGCCATGACTTCGTGCTGATCGCGCGCCCGGCCACCGTCGACCGCGCCTTTCCGTCCCTCATCGGCGACCTGGTCGCCGGCCTGAAGCGGCTGAAGCTCTATCACGACGACGCGGCGGGAGCGGCGGCATGAATGCGATCCTGCGCGCCCTGCTGATCGCGCCGATCCGGGTCTACCAGTGGACGCTGTCGCCGCTGCTGGGCGTCAATTGCCGCTACGCGCCGAGCTGCTCCGAATACGCCGCCGAGGCGATCGCGGCGCATGGGCCGCTGCGCGGGCTGTGGCTCGCCGCGCGCAGGATTTCCCGCTGTCATCCCTGGGGCGGTTCGGGCTATGACCCGGTGCCGTCGGCCAGCTGTCATCATCCCGTCGCCCGCCTTGTCACGAATTCGCCGCGTCATGCGGCCGAAACCGAAGACGCCTGCTGGCCGCCGCGCCGCGCCACCCATTGAAGACATCCGAGCTCATGGAAAACCGCAATCTCTTCATCGCCATCGCCCTTTCCATCGTCATCGTGATCGGCTGGACGCTCTTCGTGCAGCCTCACATGCCGCAGAGCCCGGCGCCGCAGCAGCAGGCGGCACAGCAAGCCGGAGGGCAAACCGGACAGCAGGCCGCGCAGCCGGGCCAGCAGGCTGTCGCCCCGCAGGAGGGCGGCCGCAAGGTGCTGAGCCGCGACGAGGCGCTGAAGGAGAGCCCGCGCGTCAGCATCGACAACCCGCGCGTCAAGGGCTCGATCGCGCTGAAGGGCAGCCGCATCGACGACCTGGTGCTGAAGGAGTACCGCGAGACCGTCGATCCGCAGAGCGCCAACATCGTGCTGTTCTCGCCGCTCGACAGCGAGCACGCCTACTACGCCGATTTCGGCTGGATCAGCGCCGATGCCAAGATCGCGCTGCCCAATGGCGAGACGCTGTGGCAGGCCGACGGCGACGCGCTGACCCCCGGCCACCCGGTCACCCTGACCTGGAACAACGGCCAGGGCCTCACCTTCGCGCGCAAGTTCGAGATCGACGCTGACTACCTGTTCACGGTGAGCGAGACGGTGACCAACAGCAGCGGCGCCGAGATCGACATCTCGCCCTTCGGCCGCATCATCCGCTACGGCACGCCGCAGAACGCCAGCCAGACCTATGTGCTGCATGAGGGCCCGATCGGCGTGTTCGACGGCACGCTGAAAGAGGAAAAGTACAAGTCGGTGAAAAGCGAGGCCGAGGACGGCGGCAAGTTCACCTATCCCTCGACCGGCGGCTGGATGGGCATCAGCGACAAGTACTGGCTGGCCAGCCAGATTCCGGCGCAGGACGAGACCCTGACCGGCAACATGTTCTATGACCCCAAGGGCGACTTCTACCAGGTCGACTTCGCCGCCGCCGCGCGCAAGGTGCCGGCCGGCGGCAACATGACCCGCCAGCAATATCTCTTCGCCGGCGCCAAGGTGGTCAACATCCTGGCCAAGTATCGCGACGCGATCCCGGCGCCGTTGTTCGACCGCGCGGTCGATTTCGGCTGGTTCTTCTTCCTGACCAAGCCGCTCTTCGTCATCCTCGACACCATCTACCGCTTCGTCGGCAATTTCGGCATCGCCATCCTGTGCCTGACCGTGCTGGTCAAGGCGGTGATGTTCCCGCTCGCCAACAAGTCCTACCGCTCGATGAGCAAGATGAAGCTGCTGCAGCCGAAGATGACGGAGCTGCGCGAGAAGTATGGCGAGGACCGCGCCAAGCTCAACGCCGAGATGATGCAGCTCTACAAGCGCGAGAAGGTCAACCCGGCGGCCGGCTGCCTGCCCATCGTGGTGCAGATCCCGGTCTTCTATTCGCTCTACAAGGTGCTCTACGTCACCATCGAGATGCGGCACGCGCCGTTCTTCGGCTGGATCCACGACCTTTCGGCGCCGGATCCCACCAGCATCCTCAACCTGTTCGGCCTGATCCCCTGGGACTATCACGCCGCTTTGGCGCTGCCGATGGCGGGCTCCCTGCTGCACATCATTTCCATCGGCGTCTGGCCGCTGATCTACGGCTTCACCATGTGGCTGCAGATGAAGCTCAATCCGACGCCACCCGACCCGGTGCAGGCCAAGATCTTCGCCCTGATGCCGATCATCTTCACCTTCATGATGGCGCAGTTCTCGGTCGGGCTGATGATCTACTGGGCGTGGAACAACGCGCTTTCCATCGCGCAGCAGCGCCTGATCATGTGGCGGATGGGAGTGCGGCCCTGACCACGCCGCGCCCGACGACGCCCGACGGCACCTGGCTGTTCGCCCAGGAGTGCCAGTTCGTCGCCGGCGCCGACAGCGTCGAGCGGCTGCCGCCGCCCGGCCTGCCGGAAGTGGCCTTTGCCGGCCGCTCCAATGTCGGCAAGTCGAGCCTGCTGAACGCGCTGACCGGGCGCAAGCACCTGGCGCGCGTCTCCAATACCCCCGGCCGCACCCAGCAGATCAATTTCTTCCAGCTCGGCCGCCAGCTGATGCTGGTCGACCTGCCCGGCCACGGCTACGCCAAGGTGTCGAAGTCCAAGGTCAAGGGCTGGACCCGGCTGACCGAGGCCTTCATCCGCGGCCGGCCGAACCTGCAGCGCGTGCTGCTGCTGGTCGATTCCAAGGTTGGGCTCAAGGACGCCGACCTGCCGCTGATGGACCTGATGGACGAGGCCGGCCTTTCCTACCAGGTGGTGATGACCAAGGCCGACAAGCCGAAGCCGGCCGAGCTTGCCGCGATGAAGGAAGGCCTGGCCCGGCAGCTGGCGCGCCGCCCGGCCTGCCATCCGGAGATCTCGGTCACCAGCGCGACGGACGGCACCGGCCTCGCCGAGCTGCGCGAGGCGCTTGCCGCCTTTGCCGTGGCGGAAGTGTCGCAGCGCCGCGGCTGAGGCGGCGCGGCCCCGCAGGCCGCTTGATTTCCGCCGCCGGACTCCGCATGTTCGGCGCGCTTTTTCTCAGGGTTGCCGGCCGGCCCGGATCGTTCGGCCCAGGGGGAACCAGGAACGCAATGTCCCAGATCAACTACACCGACACCAAGCACTGGCTGCGCACGGCGCGGACGCTGACCGACGCCCTGCCCTACATGCAGAAATATGCCGGCAAGCGTTTCGTCATCAAGTTCGGCGGCCACGCCATGGTCGACCCGGAACTGTCACGCGTCTTCGCCGAGGACATCGCCCTGCTGCGCCAGGTCGGCATCCTGCCGATCGTCGTGCATGGCGGCGGGCCGCAGATCAGCACCATGCTGAAGCGCCTGGGCATCGAGAGCAAGTTCATCGACGGCCTGCGCGTCACCGACGCCGCCACGGTCGAGGTGGTGGAGATGATCCTGACCGGCTCGATCAACAAGCAGATCGTCGCCGCGATCAACGCCGAGGGCGGCCGCGCCATCGGCCTCTCGGGCAAGGACGACAACCTGTTGCGGGCGAAGCCCGCCGAGCTGGTGAAGGACGGCCAACGCGTCGATCTCGGCTTCGTCGGCGAGCCGGACAAGGTCAATCCGCGCATCATCGAGTATCTCGAGGATGCCGGCATCGTGCCGGTGATCGCCCCGGTCGGCTTCGGCCCCGACGGCAAGACCTACAACATCAACGCCGACACCGCCGCCGGCGCCATCGCCGGCGCCGTGGGTGCGGCGCGCCTGCTGGCGCTGACCGACGTCGAGGGCGTGCTCGACAAGCAGGGCACGCTGATCCCCGAACTCACCGCCAGCCAGGTCCGCGCGCTGGCCGCCGACGGCACCATCTCCGGCGGCATGATCCCGAAGCTCGAGACCTGCCTGATGGCGGTGGAGCGCGGCGTCGAGGCCGCCGTCATCCTCGACGGCCGCGTGCCGCACGCCATGCTGCTGGAAATCTTCACCCCGCAGGGCGTCGGCACACTGGTGACGAAGGGCTGATACTGGGCCTCGCTCCAAATTCGCTCGTCATGGCAAGGCTTGGCCTTGCCATCCACGCGTTTCTCTCCGCGAGTCCGAGTGCTTGAAAGTAAACTCGTGGGTGCCAGGGCCAAGCCCTGGCATGACGATTGAGTGTATGACTCTGATCGAGTCTAGCCCTACTCCGACCCGAACAGCCCCAGCTGCCACTCCATCTCCGCCGGCGTCAGCGGATAGTCGGTGCCGCCGCGCGGGTTCAAGGCGGCGGTGGGCGGGATATGGGCGATGCGGAGCTGCAGCTGCAGCGCCTGGCGCATGGAAAGCTTGGCGCGCCAGGCCAGCGCCGTCACCGCCTTGGCGCTTTTCGAGGCGAGGATGCTGGAGACCGTCGCGGCCGGCAGCTCCGCGTCGCGCGCCAGCACGGCGGCGATCGCCTCCTGCTTGCCGGCGGCGATGGCGGCGTTGATGGCGTCCTCGGTGACCGGCATCTTGTCGCCGCCGTCGCCATCGGCCGTCAGGCGCTTCTGCACCACCGTGGCCACGTCGCGCGCGGTCGCCTCGTCGAGGTCGGGGCGCTTCTGCAATATCTCGAGCAGGCTCTTGCCGACGAATTCGGCCAGGCGGCGCATCGCCTTCATCGGCAGCTTGGGCCGCTCCACCAGCGGCTCGTGCCAGGACGGCTGCTTCGGCGCCTGGTCGAGGATGCGGTCGAGCGTGTCCTCGCGGATCTGCGCGCTGCCGTTCTCCAGCAGCTTGCGCACCGTCGCCGATTCCAGCGGGTCCTGCATGACCGCCACGACCACCGCGTCGCTCACCGTGCCGGTCAGCTCGCGCCGCTTGGCGATGGCGGTCAGGGCGCCCTTGATCGGCGCTGCGGCGATGATCTCCAGCAGATCCTCGTCCGACAGCAGCGGCGAGAATTCGAGCACCGGCCCGGCGACCTTGATCTCGATGTCGCGCGCCAGCTTCTGGATCACCGCCAGCGGCGCGTTGACCGCGTCCTTCAGCGCCTCGGCGACGATCTGGCGCACCCGTACCGCCTGGTCGCGCGCCAGCGCCTCGATCACCTGGTTGGTGATCTCGCGGATGCGCTCCTTCTCGTGGGGATCGAGGTCGGGCACCATAGCGCCGATCTTGCCGGCGAGCCTCTCGCGCACCGAGACGTCGGCATCCTTGGTCAGCAGCAAATCGGCGTGGCGCGGCGTCTCGCGGTTCTCCGCCACCGCGCGGCGCACCTCGGCCGAGGAATCCTCGGCCAGATAGAACAGGATCTCCGGCGCCAGGCCGCGACTCAGCGCCAGGTTGCGGCGGATATCCGCATCGGGATCGGCGGCCAGGCGCTTTGCCTTCTCGTAGTCCATTGCTTCCACTCTACTCATCGATCAAGGCGACGCCGCCCTTGGTGCCGTGTTTCACCTGGTACATCGCGCGGTCGGCGCGCTCGAGCACGTCCGCGTCTCTGGCCGGCCGGTCGGCATGCAGCAGCGCGATGCCGACGGAGAAGCCGATCGGTTTTTCCGCGCCCGGCGCGAAACGCTGCAGCTCCGCGGCGGCGCGCACCAGCTGCTCGCCGCGGCGCCTGGCCTCGGCGCCATCGACGCGGGCGAGCCAGATGGCGAATTCGTCGCCGCCCAGCCGGCCGACCAGGTCGCCGGCGCGCACCGAGCGGCGCAGCAATTCGGCCGCCGCCTTCAGCGCCGCGTCGCCCTGGGCATGGCCGTGGCGGTCGTTGATCTGCTTGAAGTTGTCGAGGTCGACATAGAGCAATGCGCCGTCGAGCTTCGCAATCCGGGATGCCGCCATGGCCTTGGCCAGGCTGGCATCGAAGCCACGCCGGTTGAGCAGGCCGGTCAGGGCATCGGTCTCGCTCAGGCGGGCCAGCGCCTCCTGATCCGCCGCCTGGGCGACGGCGACCGCCAACTGATCGGTCAGCTCGCGCAGCAGGAAGCGGTCGTCCTCCGGCCAGTCGGGCTGGTCGAAGCCGCGGCCCAGCACCAGCAGGCAGTTCAGCTGGCCGCGGATGTCGCCGGGGATGGCAAGGACATATTGCCCGCCGATGGCACGGCTCGCCGGCTTGCGCGAGGCAAGCGCCTCCTCCGCCATCGGCTCCGGCGCCACGGCCGCGCCGAAGGCGGCCAGCGCGTCACCCAGCCGGTCGCCGGAAATCGCATGCAGCGCCGCGCCGGTGGCGCCGGTCGCCTGGGCCGCGGTCTCCACCCCGAGGGCGAGCGCGGCCTTTGGATCGGCGGCCTCGCGCAGGGCGCGGAACAGGCGGATCAAGGACCGCTCGCGGTGCCTGGCATCGGCCAGGGCGGTATCGCGCTCCTGCTCCGCCGTCACGTCGCGGCAGGCCCCGCGGACGCACAGGAACTCGCCCGCCTCGTCGAACACCGCCCGGGCGGTCAGGTGCAGGCAGACCGGCCGCCCATCCGCCGTCTTGGCCCAGACCAGGCGGCCCTGGGGCGGGGAATCGGTCTGGAAATGCTCGCCGTCCTCCGGCGACAAGGTGAGGCCGGACGGGTCCTGGCCCAGCAATTCAGCGGTGCTGCGGCCCAGCGCGCCAGCGCTGGTGACGAAGCTGAACCTGCCGCTGGCATCGGTTTCCCAGGCGAAGTCGCAGGCCAGTTCGAGCAATTCGCGCAGCCGCTGGCGGGATTCGATCAGCGCCTGGCGCAGGGCGCGGTCGAGCTCGTGCGCGCCGCCCGGCAGCGCCTCGGGCGCCGCGGCGGCTGGGCTCTTGCCGGATTCCGGGCCGGGTGCTGGAACAGCCATGCCCGGAGCCTGAAACCTCGGCCTTAATTCGCGGTTAAGCGTCGCTTCCGAAATGCCAGGCTGGGTCTTGCGCCGATAGGCTCGGCTCCGTAACGTGCCCGCCGGTCCGGTGGCCTGGAATCCTTAGGAAAAATGCGGCTTCGTGACGTCGATTGCTGGGTTTTCGACCTGGATAACACGCTGTATCCGGCGTCCTGCCGGCTGTTCGACCAGGTCGACCGGCGGATCGGGGAATATGTTCAGCAATTGCTGAACCTGGACCCCGTCGCGGCGCGCGCGCTGCAGAAGCAGTATTTCCGCGACCACCGCACCACCCTCAACGGGCTGATGCTCAATCACAAGATCCGTCCGGAGGAGTTCCTGGAATTCGTCCACGCCATCGACCTCTCGCCGGTGGCCGAGGACGCCAGGCTGGACGCGGCGCTGCAGAAGCTGCCGGGGCGCAAGGTCATCTACACCAACGGCTCCGTCCGCCATGCCGAGAACGTCATGGGCAAGCTCGGCGTCGCCCGCCATTTCGACGACATCTTCGACATCGCGGCCGCCGGCTATGTGCCGAAGCCGGAGATTTCCGCCTATCGCGCCATGCTCGCGCGCCACGACATCGACCCCAGGCGCGCCGCGATGCTGGACGACATGCCGCGCAACCTGGCGCCGGCGGCGGAGCTCGGCATGGTCACGGTCTGGGTCAAGACCGATGTCGACTGGGCGCAGCCCGAGACCGAGACCGGTTTCATCCATCACACCGCCGAGAACCTGGCGGATTGGCTACACGAGATCAGCGGGGACGACAGCAAGCCATGAATACGACCGAGTTGCAGGCGGCCATCGACGCGGCCTGGGAGCGCCGCGCCGAGATCAACCCGGAAAGCGACGGCGACGTGCGCGACGCGGTGCATGCCGCCCTTGGCGCGCTCGACCGCGGCGAGCTGCGCGTCGCCGAGAAGCGGCCCGATGGATCAGGTGGGGGCAAGTGGCACACCAACCAGTGGCTGAAGAAGGCGGTGCTGCTGTCCTTCCGCCTGGCGGATTCGGAGCTCATCGCCGGCGGCGGCACCTATCCGCATTTCGGCGAAGCGGGCTGGTACGACAAGGTGCCGTCGAAATTCGCCGGCTGGAGCGCCGACCATTTCCGCACCGCCGGCTTCCGCGCGGTGCCGAACTGCGTCGTCCGCCGCAGCGCCTATGTGGCGCCGGGCGTGGTGCTGATGCCGAGCTTCGTCAATGTCGGCGCCTATGTCGACAGCGGCACCATGGTCGATACCTGGGTCACCATCGGGTCCTGCGCCCAGATCGGCAAGAACTGCCACATCTCCGGCGGCGTCGGCATCGGCGGCGTGCTGGAGCCGATCCAGGCCGGGCCGGTCGTGATCGAGGACAATTGCTTCATCGGCGCGCGCTCGGAAGTGGTCGAGGGCGTGGTGGTCGGCGAAGGCTCGGTCATCTCCATGGGCGTCTTCATCGGCGCCTCGACCAAGATCATCGACCGCAACACCGGCGAAGTCCACATGGGCAGGGTGCCGCCCTATTCCGTCGTCGTCTCCGGCTCGATGCCCGGCAAGCCCTTCCCCAACAACGAGATGGGCCCCAGCCTCTATTGCGCCGTGATCGTGAAGCGCGTCGACGAGCAGACCCGCTCGAAGACCTCGATCAACGAGCTGCTCAGGGACTGAGGTGGAGCATCGTGCCCGCGCCGCTGACAACGAGGTTGTTTAACGCAAGAAGTGTCCCCTTCCCCCCTTGCGGGGGAAGGCAGCGGAGGCTTGGCGAGCAAAGCGAGCCTAGCCGCAGCCGGATGGGGGGTCGCGTCCTGCGGACGCGCATCGCTGGTGGCGATGAGAAGCGAAGATTGCTCCCGGATAGACGCGGTGCTGCAACACCCCCCTTCCCACCCTTCCCCCGCAAGGGGGGAAGGAGCAGACCGAGCGAAGCGAAGCAGTGACAATTCAGCCCATCGACCCGATCGCCCTCGCTCAGGCGCTGATCCGCTGTCCGAGCGTGACACCGGCGGATGAGGGCGCGCTGGATGCGCTCGCCGCGGCGCTGGCGCCGCTCGGCTTCGTCAACCGCCGCATGCCGTTCCAGGCGCCGGGCACGGCCCGCATCGACAACCTGTTCGCCAAGGTGACCGGCAAGAACCGGCACAGCAACAAAGGCCGGCATTTCTGCTTCGCCGGGCATTCGGACGTGGTGCCGGTCGGCAACCGCGCGGGCTGGAGCGTCGATCCCTTCGGCGCCGCGATCATCGACGGCAGGCTCTACGGAAGGGGTGCGGCCGACATGAAGGGCGCCGTCGCCGCCTTCGCCGCCGCCGCGTCGCGCTTTCTCGCCAGCCGCAAGGGCGAGTTCGCCGGCGCCATCTCGCTGCTCATCACCGGCGACGAAGAGGGCCCCTCGGTCAACGGCACCAAGCCGATGCTGGAGACGCTGGCCGCCGAGGGCGAGCGCTTCGATGCCTGCGTGGTGGGGGAGCCGACCAATCCCAGGCGCCTGGGCGAGATGGCGAAGATCGGAAGGCGCGGCTCCTGGACCGGGCACCTGACGGTCAAGGGCGTGCAGGGCCACATCGCCTATCCGCATCTGGCCGACAACCCGGTCCATCGCCTGGCGCGCATGGTGGTGGCGCTGACCGGGACGCCGCTCGATCCCGGCACCGCGCATTTCGAGCCTAGCACGCTGCAGCTCTCGACCATCGATGTCGGCAACCCGGCCACCAACGTGATCCCGGCGGAGGCGCGCGCCAGCTTCAACAGCCGCTTCAATGACGGCTTCAATCCGGCAACGCTGGAAGCGGAAATCCGCCGGCGCCTCGATTCCGTCGGCGGCACCTATGACCTCCGCGTCGAATGCTCGGGCGTCTCCTTCGTGACGCCGCCCGGCGATCTCAGCACGCTGCTGCGCGCCGCGGTGAAGGCGGAGACCGGGCTCGACCCCGAGCTTTCCACCACCGGCGGCACCTCCGACGCGCGCTTCATCAAGGACTACTGCCCGGTGATCGAGTTCGGCCTGACCGGCCAGACCATGCACAAGGTGGACGAGAACGTCGCCCTCGCCGATCTCGAAGCCCTGACCCGGATCTACGAGCGCATGCTCGAAGCCTATTTCCATGCCTAGCTGGATCGAGTTCCGCCTCGCCTGCCGCGGCCTCCTGCTCCTGGCGCGGTTCGATGCGGATTTCCTGCGCTGTTTCGGCCGCTCGGCTTCCGGCGCGCTCCGCTCGTTCTGGCTGGCGCTGCCGATCCTGCCGATCGGCCTGTTGCACGACTGGATCGCGGCGCCGCATCCGCTGCCCAGCCCGGGGTTGTTCTTCGCCGCCGAGGTCGTGGGATATGCGATGGGCTGGATTCTGTTTCCGCTGCTGCTGCTCGGCCTCGGCCGGGCCATCGAGCGCGACGCGGAGGTGCCGGGCGCCATCGCGATCTACAACTGGGCCTCGCTCCTCAGCGTCGTGCTCTACGCGCCGGCAACGCTTGTCCTGGCGCTCGATCGGGAGTCAGCCATCGGCCACGCTCTCGGCTTCCTCGCCGTGGCCTTCGCGCTGGTGATCGAAGGCTTCCTGCTGAAGCAGTCGCTGCGCCTGCAATTGTGGCAGGCGGCGACGCTGGTAGCCCTGGATGTCGTGTTAAGCATCGCCCTCAGCGACCTGGTGCGGGTTCTCGGGGACATCTCCGCCACCGCTGGCGCCGCCTGACACCGGCCGGCGCCCGCCGCGGCGGCCGCAAATTCCCTCTGGCATGCCGCCGGGCTGCGCTATAATCGACCCGACCGGCGACCAACCGACGGCGGCAAGAAACGGCGGAATCGCCCGCGGCCCTGCATTGGGGCTCTCATTTCTGGGAATGAGCGCGCGTGAACTTCCATACCGGCCATGATCCGATTCTGATGGCGCTCTCTGTCCTGATCGCGATTCAGGGCAGCTTCGTCTCGCTGGTGCTGGCGCGCGAGGTCGACCGTTTCGCCGGAGCGCGGCGGCGGCTGGTGCTGGCGATGTCGGCGGTGACGCTGGGCTCCTCGATCTGGGCCATGCATTTCATCGGCATGCTCGCCTACTACATGCCGGCGGAGGTCAGCTACGACCTGTTCCTGACCCTGCTCTCCTTCCTCATCGCGGTGCTCGCCGTCGGCATCGGCTACGGCGTGATGACGGTGATTCCCAACGGCAACTGGCGCGACGTGGCGGCGGCGATCTTCACCGGCGGCGGCATCGCCGGCATGCACTATGTCGGCATGACGGCGCTGACCGGCCCGATCGACGTCGCCTATCAGGCGCTGTGGGTGGCCATCAGCGTGCTCATCGGCATCGTCGCGGCCGGCATCAGCCTGCATCTCGCCTTCGGCACCCGGCTGCAGGCGCGCGCCGCCCTGGGCGCCGCGGTCATGGGCCTCGCCATCTCCGGCATGCATTACGCGGCCATGTACGGCACGGTGATCACGCCGACCTCCCTGGTCGGCGCGGCGGCGACCCATGTCCTGGACCGCAACCTGCTCGCCATCGTGGTCGCCATCGTCGCCTTCATCATCTGTGCCACCTCCATGCTGCTGCTGGTGCCGCCGGGCGCCCAGGCCGGGGCAGGGGGCGATGAGTCCCTGGTGTGGGAGCGCGCAATCATCCAGGGGAAGCCGCCGGCAGCGCCGGCCAATGACGCGACCGCCGCTCCCGCCTTGCACGGCAAGGACGAGACCCGCATCCCCGTGCAGGCCGGCGCCGGCAAGCTGCTGCTCGACCCGGCCGCGATCTGGGCGATCCGCGCCGATGGCCGCTACACCCACGTGCAGGATTCCGAACGGGAGTATTTCTGCAACCTGTCGATCACCGAGCTGGAGACCCGGCTCGACCCACAGCAATTCTTCCGCGTCCACCGCTCTCATATAGTACAGATTCACTGTGTAAAATCGATCCGGCGCCGCGGTGATGGCGCCGTGGTCATGGTGGGAGAGACCGCGATTCCGGTCAGCCGCAACGCCCTGCCCAAACTGAAGGCCCGGCTGCAGAGCCCCGAGCGGCCCAAAGTGTCACGACAAGAGGCAATCTCCCTGTCGTAATTCGTGCGGATTCGCCCGCATCTCGTGCCCTAGCCGGCCACTTCGTGCCCACATGCCTGCGGCATCCAGGCGCACCTCCTAGAGTTTTTCCATCCAAGAGCGCGATCACGCGCCGGGACCACCAAGCTCTGGGAGGAGCACCATGATACCGGGTCGTTTCACCTATCACCGGCCGAGCTCGGTCGGCGAGGCGGTCAAGTTGCTGGCCGACCTTGGCGAGGAAGCCCGTCCCCTGGCCGGGGGCCACAGCCTGATCCCGATGATGAAGCTGCGCCTGGCGCAGCCAGAGCACCTGGTCGACCTGAGCCGGGTCGGCCTCAAGGGCATCCGGTCGGAAGGCGCCGACATCGTGCTGGGCGCCATGGCCACCCAGGCGGAGATTCTGGGCGCGGCCCTGATCCGCGAGAAGGCGCCGATCCTGCAGGAGGCGGCCCAGGTCATCGCCGACCCGCAGGTGCGCTACCAGGGCACCATCGGCGGCAACGTCGCCAACGGCGATCCGGGCAACGACATGCCGGGGCTGATGCTGTGCCTCGACGCCCGCTACACGCTGAGCGGCCCGAACGGCAACCGCCAGGTCGCGGCGCGCGATTTCTACGAGGCCGCCTTCTTCACCAAGCTGCAGCCGGGCGAGCTCCTGACCGAGATCCGCTTCGCCGCCCCCGCCGCCGGGCATGGCTGGGCCTATGAGAAGCTGAAGCGCAAGATCGGCGACTATGCCGTCGCCGCGGCGGCGGTCGTGCTCTCCATGAGCGGCGGCAAGTGCAGCGGCGCGACCATCGCCCTCACCAACGTCGCGCAGACGCCGCTGCTGGCGGCCGACGCCGTCAAGGCGCTGATCGGCACCGCGGTGGACGACGCCGCGATCGCCGCCGCCGCCAAGGCCGCCATGGCGATCTCCGACCCGACCACGGACACCCGCGGGCCGGTCGAATACCGCCGCTCGGTGCTCGGCGTCATGGTGCGCCGCGCCATCGCCCGCGCCAAATCCCGCGCCCGCTAGAAGGAGAGCCCAGCATGAGCAACCCAGCCAAGACGCGGGTGACGATCAACGTGAACGGCAAGGATCTGTCGGCCGAGGTCGAGCCGCGCACGCTGCTGATCCATTTCCTGCGCGAGCATCAGAACCTGACCGGGCCGCATATCGGCTGCGAGACGACCCATTGCGGCGCCTGCACCGTCGATCTCGACGGCCGCTCGGTGAAATCCTGCACGATCTTCGCGGTGCAGGCCGAGGGCAGCAAGGTGGTGACCATCGAGGGCATGGCAAATGCCGATGGCTCGCTGCATCCGCTGCAGGCCGCTTTCGCCGAGCATCACGGCCTGCAATGCGGCTTCTGCACGCCGGGCATGATCACCCGCGCCTATCGCCTGTTGCAGGAGAATCCGAATCCGACCGATGAGGAGATCCGCTTCGGCATCGCCGGCAACATCTGCCGCTGCACCGGCTACCAGAACATCGTCAAGGCAATCCGCTCGGCCGCCCAGGTGATGGCCGGCCAGCCCCGCAAGGAGGCCGCAGAATGAACGCGCCAACTCCCACCCGCGCCGAGCGTGAGGCCGCCCTCAAGGGCATGGGCTTCTCCCGCCGCCGCACCGAGGACGCCCGCTTCATCCAGGGCAAGGGCAACTATGTCGACGACATCAAGCTGCCGGGCATGCTGTTCGGGGATTTCGTCCGCTCGCCCTACGGCCATGCGCGGATCAAGAAGATCGACGTCAGCAAGGCGGCGGCGCTGCCCGGCGTGGTCGCGGTGCTGACCGCCGAAGAGCTGAAACCCGTCAAGCTGCACTGGATGCCGACCTTGGCGGGCGACGTGCAGATGGTGCTGGCCGACGGCAAGGTGCTGTTCGCCAACCAGGAGGTGGCCTTCGTCGTCGCCCAGGACCGCTACATCGCCGCCGACGCGGTGGAGCTGGTCGAGGTGGAATACGAGCCGCTGCCGCCGCTGGTCGATCCCTTCAAGTCGATGGCGCCCGACGCGCCGGTCCTGCGCGAGGACATCAAGGACAAGAAGGACGGGGCGCATGGGCCGCGCAAGCACCCGAACCACATCTTCGAATGGACCATCGGCGACAAGGCGGCGGCCGACAAGGCCTTCGCCGAGGCGCCGGTGACGGTGAAGGAGCTGATCTCGTACCAGCGCGTGCATCCGATGCCGCTGGAGACCTGCGCCTCGGTCGCCTCGATGGACAAGATCAAGGGCGAGCTCACCGTCTGGGGCACCTTCCAGGCGCCGCATGTGGTGCGCACGGTGGCGGCGATCCTCTCCGGCATCCCGGAGCACAAGATCCGCGTCATCTCGCCCGATATCGGCGGCGGCTTCGGCAACAAGGTCGGCGTCTATCCCGGCTATGTCTGCTCCATCGTCGCCTCGATCGTGCTCGGCGTGCCGGTGAAATGGGTCGAGGATCGGCTGGAGAACCTGTCCGCCACCGCCTTCGCCCGCGACTACCACATGACGACGGAGCTGGCCGCCACCAAGGACGGCAAGATCCTCGGCCTGCGCTGCCACGTGCTGGCCGATCACGGCGCCTTCGACGCCTGCGCCGACCCGACCAAATGGCCGGCCGGTTTCTTCAACATCGTCACCGGCTCCTACGACATCCCGGCGGCGCATGTGGCGGTGGACGGCGTCTACACCAACAAGGCGCCGGGCGGCGTGGCCTATCGCTGCTCCTTCCGCGTCACCGAGGCGGCCTATGCCATCGAGCGCATCGTCGACGTGCTGGCGCAGAAGCTGAACATGGACCCGGCCGAGCTGCGGCTGAAGAACTTCATCCAGCCGCAGCAATTCCCCTACAAGTCCGCCTTGGGCTGGGAATACGATTCCGGCGAGTACCCGAACGCGCTCAAGAAGGCGATGGAGAGCGTCGGCTACAAGGCGTTGCGCGAGGAGCAGGCGCAGAAGCGCGAGGCCTTCAAGCGCGGCGAGACCCGCGAGCTGATGGGCATCGGCGTGGCGTTCTTCACCGAGATCGTCGGCGCCGGGCCTTCGCGCAATTGCGACATCCTCGGCATCGCCATGTTCGACTCGGCGGAAATCCGCGTGCATCCGACCGGGGCGGCCATCGCCCGCTTCGGCACTAAAAGCCAGGGCCAGGCGCATGAGACCACCTATGCCCAGATCATCGCCACCGAGACCGGCATCCCGGCGGACATGATCGCGGTGGAGGAGGGCGACACCAGCACCGCGCCCTATGGCCTCGGCACCTATGGCTCGCGTTCGACGCCGGTGGCTGGTGCAGCTTGCGCCCGGGCCGCGCGCAAGATCCATGCGAAAGCGAAGAAGATCGCGGCGCATCTGCTGGAGGTCTCGGAGAACGACCTGGAATTCGACGTCGACCGCTTCCAGGTCAAGGGCCTGCCGGAAAAGATGAAGACCATGAAGGAGATCTGCTGGGCGGCCTACAACAACGTGCCGCCGGGCATGGAACCGGGGCTGGAGGCGGTGGACTACTACGATCCGCCGAACATGACCTATCCCTTCGGCGCCTATATCTGCGTGGTCGATGTCGACGTCGATACCGGTTCCGCCAAGGTGCGGCGCTTCTATGCGCTGGACGATTGCGGCACCCGCATCAACCCGATGGTGATCGAGGGCCAGGTGCATGGCGGGCTCACCGAGGCCTTCGCCATCGCCATGGGCCAGGAGATCGCCTATGACGCCACCGGCAACGTCCAGGGCGTCACGCTGATGGATTACTTCGTGCCGACCGCCGTGGAGACTCCCATCTGGGAGACCGACCACACCGTGACCCCGTCGCCGCATCACCCGATCGGCGCCAAGGGTGTCGGCGAAAGCCCCAATGTGGGCGGCGTGCCGGCCTTCTCCAACGCCGTCATCGACGCCTTCAAGCATCTCGGCATCACCCACATGCAGATGCCGCACGACGCCTGGCGGGTGTGGAAGACGGCGGAGAAGCTGGGGTTGGTGAAGTAGGCGCGATGCTCACTCCCCTGCGCAAGAATCCCCTCCCCCAAGCTTCGGGAAGGGTCAGGGTGGGGGTTGGCCGCGGACTCGCTGTGCGCGCGTCAGCACCGAGCCGCGCCCCCTCCCTCACCCTCCCCCGTCTCGGGGGAGGGGATTTGATGGACGTGTCGCCAGAGACATGATGGACCGCGCCGAAATCGCCGAACGTCTCGAGAGCCAAGGCTATATCGCCGGGCCGGAGCTGGTCATGGCGCTGTGGCTGATGGATCTGCTCGGCCGGCCGCTGCTGCTGGAGGGCGAGGCGGGGGTCGGCAAGACCGAGACGGCCAAGGCGCTGGCCGCGATCCACGGTGCGAAGCTCATCCGCCTGCAATGCTACGAAGGCCTGGATGCCAGCGCCGCGCTCTATGAGTGGAACTACCAGCGCCAGCTGCTCTCGATCAAGGCGCGCGAGACCTCCGGCCAGGATGCCAAGGAGATCGAGCGTTCGATCTTCTCCGAGGAATACCTGCTGGAGCGGCCTCTGCTCGCCGCCATCCGCCAGGAGACGCCGCCGGTCCTGCTCATCGACGAGGTCGACCGCGCCGACGAGGAATTCGAGGCGCTGCTGCTCGAGGTGCTGGCGGATTTCCAGGTCTCGATCCCGGAATTCGGCACCGTCACCGCGCGCTCCATCCCGCGCGTCATCCTCACCTCCAACGCCACGCGCGAGCTGTCCGACGCGCTGCGCCGCCGCTGCCTCTACCACTACGTCGATTTCCCCAGCGAGGACCAGGAGACGCGCATCCTGCTCGCCCGCGTGAAGGGCATCGACGTGACTTTGGCCAACCAGATCGCCCGTTTCGTCGCACTGGTGCGCAAGGAGGACCTGAAGAAGGTCCCCGGTGTCGCCGAATCTCTCGACTGGGCGGCGACCCTGGTGGGTCTCGGCCAGAAGCGCCTCGACGCCAGTTCCGAGACCATCCTCGATTCGCTGCTGACCCTGATCAAGACCCGCGAGGACCAGGGCAATTTCAGCCACGAGGTGGCCCAACGCCTGATGGGCAAGGTGGCGTGATGGCTGAAGCCGCGCTTGATACGCTGCTTGCGACGCCGCAGGGCGCCGGCATCGCCGCGTCCCGGCGCGTCATCGGCTTCGTGCGCAACCTGCGCGACAACGGCTTCGCCATCGGCCTGGCCGAGGCGCGTGACGCCTTGCGCGCCACAGCGGCACTCGATCTGTCCACGCCCGGTCCGCTCCGCCTGGCGCTGAAGCCCTTGCTGGCCACCAGGCGCGACGAGGCGCAGCGCTACGATGAGCTGTTCAACGCCTATTGGCTGCGGCGCGGGGTGAAGACCGCGAGCGCCGCGCCGAGCCAGGCCACGGCCGCGCAGCCGGCCAAGCGCAGCCCGGCGCAAGGCGCCCTACCGGGACAGCTCGCCGCCTTCGCCGACCGTGTGTCGCGGGAGGCTGGCGCAGGGACTGATACTGCGGGCAATGAATTGCGCCGCGGCGGCGCCAGCCGGGCGGAGAGCTTGGCGCGCACCGATTTCCGCCACCTCGACGATCCCGACAGCGCGGCGCAGGTCGAGGCGCTCGCCGAGCGCATGGCGCTGGCTTTGCGGCGGCGCCTGCAGCGGCGGCGCAAGGCCGCGCAACGCGGCGACCGGCTCGATCTGCGGCGCATGCTCCATGCCAGCATCGCCCATGGCGGCGAGCCGATCGAGATCTTCCGCAAGCGCGCCAAGCGCCGGCCCCTGCGTCCGGTGCTGCTGCTGGATGCCTCCGGCTCCATGGCGCAGTACAGCGGCATGTTCCTGCGCTTCATGCTGGCATTGTTGAAACAGCTGCCCGAGGGCGAGGGCTACCTGTTCCACACGCGGCTGGTCGAGATAGGCCCGGTGCTGCGCGAGCGGCGCCGGGTGAAGGCGCTGGAGCGCCTGTCGCTGCTGGCCGAGGGCTGGGGCGGCGGTACCCGCATCGGCGAAAGCCTCGCCACCTTCGTCAAGTATCATGCCCGCCGTGCTTTGCGCGGCCGGGCGGCTTTGTTCATCCTCTCGGACGGCTACGACACCGGCGAGCCGGCCGAGCTCGCCAAGGCGATGGCGGCGCTGAAGCGGCGGGCGCGGCGCATAATCTGGCTCAATCCCCTGCTCGGCTGGCGCGACTACCGGCCGGTGGCGGGCGGCATGGCGGCCGCCCTGCCCTACATCGACGTCTTCGCGCCGGCCCACAACCTGGAAAGCCTGGCGGCCCTGGAGCCGCATCTGGCGCGCGCTTGAGGAGACACGCTATGTCCAGCGCTGATGACGTGACCAAACTGGCCGAGGAACTGAAGGCGAAGGGCGAACCCTTCGTGGTGGCGACGGTCGTGCGCACCCTCGCCTCCGTCGCCGCCAAACCGGGGGCCAAGGCGATTCTCTGCCCGGACGGCCGCATGACCGGCTGGGTCGGCGGCGGCTGCGCCTTGGGCGCCGTGAAGCAGGCCGCTCAGCGCTGCCTGGAGGATGGCGAGGCGCGGCTCATCAGCGTCATGCCCTTCGACCAGCTGAAGGCGCAAGGCTTGCGCCCCGGCGACAGCAAGGACGGCATCGAGTTCGCCAAGAACATGTGCCCGTCGCGCGGCGTGGTCGATGTCTTCATCGAACCGGTCCTGCCGCGCCCGCTGCTGATCCTCTGCGGCGCCACGCCGGTGGCGATCGCGATCGCCGATCTGGCGCCGCGCATCGGGCTGCAGGTCGCCGTCTGCGCGCCATCGGCGCAGCACGAGCTGTTCCCCGCCGGAACCCAGCTGCGCGACGGCTTCGCCGGCGCGGCGGACAGCCCGGCCGACGGCTATGTGATTGTCGCCACCCAGGGCGCCGGCGACGACGCGGCGCTGAAGGCCGCGCTGCAATCGCCGGCGCGCTATGTCGCCTTTGTGGGGAGCCGCGCCAAGGTCGCGGCGCTGAAGGAACGGCTGGCGGAGGAAGGCATCGCGGCCGACCGCCTGGCCGATCTGCGCGGCCCCGCCGGCCTCGCCATCGGCGCGGTGACGCCGGAGGAGATCGCGCTCGCGGTCCTGGCCGACGTGGTGAAGGCGCGGCGCAGCGGCGCGCACGGTAAGAGCAAGATGGAGGCGGCCTGATGAGCGAGACGAAAATCGCCGGCATCGTCGCCGTGATCCTGGCGGCGGGCCTCTCCAGCCGCATGGCGCCGCAGAACAAGCTGCTGCTGGAGTTCGGCGGCGAGAAACTGGTCCATCGCCTGGCCCGCGAGGCGCTGGCCAGCGCTGCGAAGCAGGTCATCGTCGTCATCGGCCATGACCGCTGGAACGTGCGCAAGGCGCTGGCCGACCTGCCGGTCACGCTGGTGGAGAACCCGGACTATACCGAGAGCCAGATGACCTCGGTGCGCGCCGGCGTGCTGGCGGCACCCGAGGCCGACGGCTATCTCATCATTCCCGGCGACATGCCGCTGCTCGGCGCCGGCGATTTCGACCGGTTGATCGCGCGCTTTGGCGAGCTCAAGGGCGAGAAGGCGGTGGTACCCTTCGACGAGGCCGAGCGCGGCAACCCGATCGTCATTCCCGGCTGGAGCCGCGAGGAGATGTATCGCCGCGGCATCAATTTCGGCTGCCGCAACCTGCTCATCAACTACCCCGAGCTGGTCGCGCCGCTGAAGACCGCCGAACCGCAATTCTTCCAGGATTGCGACACCGAGGAAGCCTATCGCGATCTGCTGGCCCTGTTCGCCGCGCGCCAGGGCCTCGCCAAATCCGCCTGACCACCGAAAGAGCACGCGCAAGATGGAACTGACCGGAACCGAACGCATCCAGGCCCCGCGCGAAGCCGTCTGGCAGGCGCTGAACGACCCGGAGGTGCTGAAAGCCTGCATACCGGGGTGCGAGAGCATCGAGATGGTCTCGCCGACCGAGATGAAGGCCCGCGTCGGCCTGCGCCTCGGCCCGATCAAGGCCAATTTCGAGGGCAAAGTGACGCTCAGCGACATCGACCCGCCCAACGGCTACACGATTTCCGGCGAAGGCTCCGGCGGTGCCGCCGGCGGCGCCAAGGGCAGCGCCCATGTGAAGCTGAGCGAAGAAGCCGGCGCCACCCTGCTCAGCTATACCGTCACCTCGCAGGTCTCCGGCAAGATCGCGCAATTGGGCTCGCGCCTCATCGAGGGCACGGCGCACAAGCTGGCCGGCGACTTCTTCGGCAAGTTCAACGAACGAGTCAGTACCGGAACGCCGGCGGAAGCGGCGGCGGTCGCCGCGGAGATCGAAACCTCGCCCGCCTTCGCCGGTGCGCCCGGTGTGGCACCCAAGCCCGCCACGACGCAATGGCTGTGGTTCCTCGGCGGCGCCGTCATCATCGCGGCGTTGCTGATCTGGCTGGCGCTCAGGTAGCGGGCGCGTCCGCGATCGGGTCGTATTTCACCCCCGTCAGATACAGCCCCTGCGGCGGTGCGGTCGGACCGCCCTTGGTGCGGTCGCGCAACTCCAGCGCGGCCTGCAGGTCGGCCCTGCTCCACTTGCCCTCGCCCACCAGCCGCAGGGTGCCGACCATGTTGCGCACCTGGTGATGCAGGAAGGAGCGCGCCTCGGCGATGACGTGGATCTCCTCGCCGCGCCGGCTCACATCCAGGCGGGTCAGCGTCTTCACCGGCGATTGCGCCTGGCAAAGGCTGGCGCGGAAGGTGGAGAAGTCGTGCTTGCCCACCAGCACCTGCGCCGCCTCATGCATGGCGGCGGCGTCGAGCGGCGTGTTGACCAGCCAGGCGCGCCCCTCGTCCAGGGTCAGTGGCGCGCGGCGGTTGGCGATGCGGTAGAGATAGGCCCGGCCCGAAGCGCTGAAGCGGGCGTGAAAGTCCGGCGCCGCCACCTCGGCCGCCAGGACCGCCACCGGCCAGGGTTTGAGATGGAAGTTGAGCGCTGCCGCCAGCTTGTCCGGCGCGAAGTCCTTCTCGATGTCGAGATGCGCCACCTGCCCGGTCGCGTGCACGCCGGCATCGGTGCGTCCGGCGCCCTGCACGGTGACGGTCTCGGCGCAGGTCTTGAACACGGCCTCCTCGATCGCCTGCTGCACCGACATGCCGTTGTCCTGGCGTTGCCAGCCGACGAAAGCCGAGCCTTCGTATTCGAGGGTGAGCTTGAAGCGGGTCACCTGGCCCCCGTCCGCCCCAGGAGCGCGCCCTTCGGCACCGGGAAGCCGCGCAGCATATCTTCCGCGCTCATCGCGCGCTTGCCCGCGCGCTTCACCAGGATGAGGCGCAGCACGCCGCTGCCGCAGCCGATGGTCAGCTGGTCGTCCAGTGCGACCCCGGGCGCGCCGTGGAACCCGCTCATCACCTCCGCGGCCAGCACCACCAGCCGCTCGCCGTTCAGTTCGGTGAAGGCGCCGGGCGACGGGGCGAGGCCGCGGATCTGGCGGTCGATCTCCACCGCGTCGCGGGTCCAGTCGATGCGGCATTCTTCCTTGGTGATCTTGGCGGCATAGGTGACGCCCGCCGCCGGCTGCGGCTCCACCTGGAAGCCGTCCGGCAGGCGCTCGAGGGCGGCGACGATCATGCGCGCGCCCAGCGCCGCCAATTCGTCGTGCAGGCTGCCGGCATCCGTCTCCGCCGCGATCGGCACCGCCTCCTGCATCAGCATCGGCCCGGTATCGAGCCCGACATCCATCTGCATGATGGTGATGCCGGTCTGCTGGTCGCCCGCCATGATGGCGCGCTGGATCGGGGCGGCACCCCGCCAGCGCGGCAGCAGCGAGGCGTGAATGTTGAGGCAGCCGTGGCGCGGCGCCTCCAGGATCGCCTTGGGCAGGATCAGGCCGTAGGCGGCGACCACCGCCACATCGGCCTGCAACGCCTGGAAGGCGGCGATCTCCTCGGCCGACTTGATCGAGACCGGATGGCGCACCGGGATGCCCAGTTCCTCCGCCAGCGCATGCACCGGATTCGGCTGCACGTCCATGCCGCGGCCTTTCGGGCGCGGCGGCTGGCTGTAGACGGCCAGGATGTCGTGCCCGGCATCGACCAGGGATTTGAGGGCGACGGCGGCGAAGCCGGGCGTGCCCATGAAGATCACGCGAAGCCTGGCCATGGTTCCCCGTTCCTGCCGGCGGCGCGCCTACATCGCGGCGCTGGCCGCCGCCTTCTTGGTCTTGAGCAACTTGCGCAGGATCATGCTGCGCTTGAGCGAGGTCAGGTGATCGATGAACAACACGCCGTCGAGATGATCGATCTCGTGCTGCAGGCAGGTGGCGAGCAGGCCGTCGGCCTCGATCTCGCGCGACTTGTTCTCCTGGTCGAGATACTTCACCCGGCAGGCAGCCGGCCGCGCCACGTCGGCATAATGCTCCGGCACCGACAGGCAGCCCTCGTTATAGACCGCGTCGTCGTCGGAGACCCAGACGATTTCCGGGTTGGCGAGGCGCAGCGGCTGCGGCGTTTCGCCCTCGCGCGCGATGTCGAGTACGATGACCCGCTTCAGCACGCCCACCTGCGGTGCGGCGAGGCCGATGCCCGGCGCCTGGTACATCGTCTCCAGCATGTCGTCCATCAGCTTGCGGATCTCGGCATCCACCGTTTTCACGGGCGTCGAGGTCTTTTTCAGCCGGGGGTCCGGGGCGATCAGGATGGGCAGCAGGGCCATGGTTTCTCCTCCGCGCTTTACCTAGAGCGGTTTTCCCCAAAATGGAACCGGTTCTGTTCGTTAGCGGTGAGGCAGGCCGCTAGGAAGGCCGCGCAGGCCGTAGTGGGGCTACGGACAAGCGGCCTGACGACGCGGATGCCCGCCGATGACGAACCCGCAGGGCCGGGCGCTTTTCGGCAAGGGCAGAACCGATTCCATTTTGGGGAAAGCCGCTCTAGGGTTTCGCGGCTGTATCGTCAAGCAAGGCCCGGTTGTCCGCGGCCCCCGAGTCGGAGCGAAAAGCCATGGAAGATCAAGGGATTGTCATTTGGGTTGTGGTGATTGCCGCGATCCTGGCCCTGGCCGTGGCGGCTTTGGCCCTGCTGCGCCGTGGCGGCGAGGGGGCAGCGCTGGCCGGCCGCCTCGACCAATTGGCGGCCCAGCAATCCGCCGCGCAGAACGCGCTGGCCGAGCGGCTGCAGGCGCAGGAGCGCGCCTTGGCCGCCAAGCTGGAGGAGCGCCTGACTCACCTGCAGGATCGCGTGGGCCAGACCCTGCAGCAAAATGCCGAGCAGGCGGGCCAGAGCCTGACCGATCTGCGCGAGCGGCTGGCGGTGATCGACGCCGCGCAGAGCAAGATCGTCGAGCTGTCGGGCCAGATGGTCGATCTGCAGAACGTGCTCTCCAACAAGCAGGCGCGCGGCGCCTTCGGCGAGGTGCAGCTGGCCGACATCGTGCAATCCTCGCTGCCCGCCCAGAGCTACGAGTTCCAGGCGCCGCTCGGCGGCAAGCGGGTCGATTGCCTGCTGCGCCTGCCCAACCCGCCCGGCGCCATCGCCATCGACGCCAAGTTCCCGCTGGAGGCCTATCGCGCCTTGCGCGAGGCCAAGGACGACGCGGCGACGACGCTGGCGCGGCGCGATTTCTCGACCGCCATCAAGCTCCATGTGAAGGCGATCGCCGAGAAATACATCGTGCCGGGCGAGACGGCGGATTCGGCGCTGATGTTCCTGCCGTCGGAGGCGGTCTATGCCGAGCTTCATGCCAGCTTCCCCGAACTCGTGGACGGGGCCGGCAAGGCGCGGGTTTGGATCGTCTCGCCCACCACCTTGATGGCAACCCTCACCACCATCCGCGCGGTGCTGAAGGACGTGCGGATGCGCGAGCAGGCGCATGTGATCCAGAAAAAGGTCGGCGAGCTGGGCCAGGACGTGAACCGTTTGGGCGATCGCGTCGACAAACTGCAGAAGCATTTCGGCCAGGCGGTCGAGGATGTGCGGCAGATCGCCATTTCGAGCGACAAGATCCAGCAGAAGGCGAATGCCATCCGGGATGTGGAGATCGAGGTAAGCGGCGGGAATATCACGGAAATTCCGGAACCATCCACAGCGCCGCGCTTGAATTAACCATGCGTCAGCACAAACTCCCGGATGATCGGGCTATGATCATCCGGCGCTGTGTCGGCTTCAGGGCCTAGGGTTCAGGCCTCTTCGGGGAGGGTCCTTTGGAACTAGTTTCGGTCGTCAGCACCTTCAGCATTTTCGCCATCGTCTTCGTCGTGCTCATGGTCCTGGTCGTGGTCATGGCGGTGAAGTCCGTGCCGCAGGGCTATGAATGGACGGTGGAGCGGTTCGGCCGCTACATCGGGTCGCTCAGGCCGGGTCTCAGCTTCATCGTGCCGTTCTTCGACCGCATCGGCGCCAAGATCAACATGATGGAATCGGTGCTCGACGTGCCGACCCAGGAAGTCATCACCAAGGACAACGCCATGGTCTCGGTCGACGGCGTGGTGTTCTACCAGGTGCTGGACTCGGCGAAGGCCGCCTACGAGGTGAACAACCTCGAGAACGCCGTCCTCAACCTCACCATGACCAACGTGCGCACGGTGATGGGCTCGATGGACCTCGACGAGCTGCTGTCGCAGCGCGACAAGATCAACGCCCAGCTGCTGCACGTGGTCGACGACGCGACGCAGCCCTGGGGCATCAAGGTGACGCGCATCGAGATCCGCGACATCTCGCCGCCGCGCGACCTGGTGGAATCCATGGCCCGCCAGATGAAGGCCGAGCGCGAGAAGCGCGCGCAGATCCTGGAGGCCGAGGGCGCCCGCGCCGCCGCCATCCTGCGCGCCGAGGGCGAGAAGCAATCGGCGATCCTGGAGGCAGAAGGCCAGCGCGAAGCCGCCTTCCGCGCCGCCGAGGCGCGCGAGCGCGGCGCCGAAGCCGAGGCCAAGGCGACGCAGATGGTGTCGGACGCCATCGCCAAGGGCAGCGTGCAGGCGGTCAACTACTTCCTCGGCGTCAAATACGTCGAAGCCTTGCGCGACGTGGCCGGTGCGCCGAACCAGAAGGTCATCATGATGCCGCTCGACGCCGCCAATGTCATCGGCGCGCTGGGCGGCATTGCCGAATTGACCAAGGACGCGATGCAGAACCGCGCGAGCGGCGGCGGGGGCGGCGGCGGCTCCGGCCCCTGGCAGCAGCCGGGCGGCGCGCCGCGCACCTGACGCCCGACTCAACTGGACGAGCGAGACTGACGCATGGACATCCTGAGCTGGCTGGACGGCATACAGTTCTGGCACTGGTGGATCCTGGCCGTGATCCTGGCCGCGATCGAGATCGTGGCGCCCGGCGTGTTCTTCATCTGGATCGGCGTCGCGGCGGCGGTCACCGGCCTGATCACCTGGATCGTCCCACTCAGCTGGCAGATCGAGGCGATCATCTTCGCGGTGCTCTCGGTGCTGACCGTCCTCGCCTGGCGCAGCTACCAGAAGAAGACTCATCAGGACCAGCCGACGAGCACGCTCAACCGGCGGGGCGAGCAGATGATCGGCCGCTACACCGTGCTAAGTGAGCCGATCGAGAACGGCCGCGGCAAGGCCAAGCTGGACGACACCGTCTGGCGCGTCGAAGGCCCGGACCTGCCCGCCGGCACGCGCATCACCGTCACCGGCATCGACGGCGCCATCCTGAAGGTGGAAGCGGCGCGATAGAGGGCGCTATGCCGTCTCCGCCCCGTAGTAGAGCGTCACCGTGTGCTTCGCCTCGGCGAAGAACAGCCAGCGCTCGGTGATCGTGCCCAACGCGTTCGACAGCACCGCCAGCACCAGCAGCACGATGGCGACGATGTCCGGCATCAGCATGGCGAGCAGCGTCAGCAAGGCGGGCACGCGGAAGCCCACGACCAGGGCAATGGCGCGCAGCTTCTCCGCATGCTTGCGGGCGATGCGGAAGCCCATTTCCTTCTGCAGGTAGTTCTCTTCCGTGTGCGGCGCGGCCAGCATGCGGACCTTGCCGATGCGCCCCAGGCCGGTGGCGCTTTCCGCCGTCGCGGCATGCGGGTTCGCATCGAGGAAGCGCCAGTAGCGCTGCTTCAGGAACGCCGACAGGCCGAGGCCGATGAGCGCGAAATCATAGGCGCGCGGCTGCGAGGCCGGCACGATCTCCGCCCACAGGGTCAGCCACAGGGCGCCGCTGGCCAGCCCCATGGCGAGGTAGCCGGGCAGCACCCAGCCATTGTTCCAGGCGCGGACCGGCTTCAGGCTGGCATAGATCATGGCCGTCGCGCAGACCGTGCCGATCGCCGACAGGGCGGCGAGCAGGCCCCACCAGCCCCAGATCGCGCCGCCGAACAGCCAGCCGATCGCATAGAGCCCGGCCGGGATGAAGGTGAAGACCGCCAGCACGCCCTCGCGCGACAGCCAGGATGTGCGCCACTGCGTGAGCGCGCGCCAGGCGCGCTCCGGATGGCCGAGATGCAGGGTCGAGGAGGTCAGCCCGCCGCCGATCATCCCCAGCGCCCAGACGAAGGCGATCCAGCCTGACGTGGCATCGGGATCGATCGCCCCCACCCAGCCGAACAGCCCCAGCAGCGCCAGCATGGCGTAGCCGCCGCCAGACGCGCAGGTGAACAGGATGACGGAGAAGGCGGGATGCATCTTAGTTCAACTCCTTCCCCCCTTGCGGGGGAAGGCAGCGGAGCCTTAGCGAGCAACGCGAGCTTAGGCGTAGCCGGAAGGGGGGTCGCGCGCTGCGCGCGCGCATCGCCGGAGGCGATGAGACGTGACGATTCTCATTGGAGAAACCCGGCGCTGCATCACCCCCCTTCCCCACCTTCCCCCGGCCCGTCGGCGAATGCCGACATTCGTCGGCGTGGGGGGGAAGGGGCGCACCGAGTAGGGCGGAAAGAGGATTTGAACTCATCGCGACAGCACCCGGTCGAGCCAGCGGAGGACCTTGTTGCCGGTCTCGTAGCTCGGCCCGTGGGCAAGCTGCGGCAGCGGCTGCGCCGCGCCGCCGGCGCAGCCCTGGCTTTCGAGCCGCGGCCGCGGCGGCAGGTATTTGTTGGTGGGCTTGTAGCCCAGCTCCGGCATCAGATCGTAGCCGCCGCGCTCCGCCACCAGCTTCGATACCTCCGACTGGCTGTCGCCCAGATCGCCGAAATGCCTGGCGCCCACCGGGCAGGTGGCGACACAGGCCGGCACCCGCTCCGCCTCTTCCAGGGTCTCGTTGTAGATGCGGTCGATGCAGAGCGTGCACTTCTTCATCACGCCGACATCTTCGTCGAACTCGCGGGCGCCATAGGGGCAGGCCCAGGAACACAGCTTGCAGCCGATGCAGGTGTCCTCGTTCACCAGCACGATGCCGTCCTCGCCGCGCTTGAAGGAGGCACCCGTGGGACAGACGGTGACGCAGGCGGGCTCGGCGCAATGCAGGCAGGATTTCGGGAAATGCACCGTGCGGCCGGCCGCCCCGTCGCCGGCCTCGTAGGTGTGGACGCGGTTGAACCACACGCCGGACGGCGCATCGCCCCAGGCCTCGAAATCGGTCAGCGGCGCCATGTGGCCGCCGGTGTTCCATTCCTTGCAATTGACCGCGCAGGCATGACAACCGACGCAGATGTCGAGATCGATGACCAGGCCGAGCTGGCGTTGCGACGGATTCTGCGGCAGGGACGTCATCGCCGCCCCCGCGTGGGCCGCGCGCTCTTTTCCGGCCGGTCGCGGAAGGCGGCGCCATAGCCGAGATCCCCGGTCGCCTTGGGCAGAGGGGGCACCAAGGCGTCGAAGCCCGGCGCGGTCTCGCCGGCTTCGCTTTCGGCGCATTTCACCAGCCGCACCTTGAGATCGTACCAGGCCGCCTGGCCGGTGACCGGGTCGATGTTGGCGTAACGATGGCCGTCTGGCTGGGCGGGCAGCAGTTCCGAGATCACGTGGTTGAGCAGGAAGCCCTTCTGCGATTCGGGTGCGTCGGGCGAGAGGTTCCAGGCGCCCTTGCGCTTGCCGATGGCGTTCCAGGTCCATACCGTGTCCGGGTTGACGCCCTCCATCAGCTTCACTTCCGCCTTCACCCTGCCATGCGGGCTTTCGATCCACACCCAGTCGCCGTCGGCGAGGCCGAGCCTCTCGCCCGTGGGCCGCGCGATGAACAGCGGGTTGCGCGCCTGGATCTGCCGCAGCCAGGCGTTCTGCGAGCCCCAGGAGTGATACATGTGCATCGGGCGCTGGGTCAGCGCATGCAGGGCGAAATCCGGCGCCGCGTTGGGCGCCTCCAGCGCCCCTTCAACGCCATGCGGCGGATACCAGCAGGGCAAGGGATCGAAGCCCGCCTTCACCCGGGCGCGCAGATGGTCCGGCGGCTGACGCTCGCCGAAGCCCTCCGCCGCCAGCTGGAACTTGCGCAGCGGCTCGGAATAGATCTGCAGCACGATCTGCTGCGGCTTGTCGAGGAAGCCGCGCGGGATCGCCCAGTCGAAGAAATCCTTGTTGGCGAAGCGGTGGAAGCGCGCGCTCTCCGGGATCTCGCCGCGCCAGAAGGCGCCGTTCTCGATATAGCGGTCGAGCTGCCGGCGGTTGGGCTCGCCCTGCCCTTCGCGGTCCTCGTCATGGCCGCGCCAGCCGGCCAGCATGCCGATGCCCGGGCGACGCTCGTGCCAGACCAGATAGTCCTTGAGGCCGCCGGGATAGAGCGCCTTGCCCTGGCCGTCGATCATGCCCGGCAGCTTCAGCCGGGCGCCCAGGTCGAGCAGCACGTCCTGGAACGGCCGCACGTCGCGGTCGGGATTCAAGACCGGGCGGCGGATCGCATCGGCGGCGCCGTCGGGATCGCTGATCGGCCGGTCGAGCAGCGAGATGCAATCCCAGCGCTCCAGATAGGTCGTATCCGGCAGCACCAGATCGGCATAGGCCACCATCTCCGAATAGAAGGCGTCGGCATAGATGATGTGCGGGATCCTGTACTCCCCGGTCGCCGGATCCTTGTCCGCCATCATGCGCATGGCATCGCCGGCATTCATCGACGAGTTCCAGGCCATGTTGGCCATGAACATGAACAGCGTGTCGATCGGGTACGGGTCGCCGGCCCAGGCATTGTGGATGACCATGTGCATCAGGCCGTGCACCGCCAGCGGCGCGTCCCAGCTGAAGGCCTTGTCGATGCGGTGCGGCTTGCCGTCCGCGTCGATCAGCAGGTCTTCCGGCGCGGCCGGGAAGCCGAGCGGCAGGCCCTTCAGCGGCTGCATCGGGCCCATCTGCGCGGCGGGCTTCGCCGGCGGCGGCGCCGCCTTCGGGAAGGGCGGCTTGTAGCGGAAGCCGCCGGGGCAATCGATCGAGCCCAGCAGCATCTGCAGCAGATGGATGGCGCGGCAAGTCTGGAAGCCGTTGGCATGGGCGCTGATGCCGCGCATCGCATGCATGGAGACCGGGCGGCCGATGATCTTGTCGTGGCGCCGCCCGGCCCAGTCGGTCCAGGCGATGGGCAGCTCGATCTGCTGCTCGAAGGCGGCCTCGGCCAGCTCGGCGGCAATCCGGCGGATGGTGTCGGCGGGGATGCCGATCTTCGCCGCGACCCGCTCGGCCGAATATTCCTCGTCCAGGTAGCGCGCCGCCATCAGTTCGAAGACGGGGCGGGCCTGTTTCCCATCCGGCAGGGCGACCGCGCCGACCAGGCGCGGCGCGGCGTCGGCCTCCAGCGCGTTGCGCAGGGCTTCGGCCTTGGCATCGAAGCAGAGCGGGTTGCCAGCGCCGTCGCGGGCGATCAGGCCGTGATCGGCCTGGCCCGGATTGTCGATCACCAGCCAGGGCGCGTTGGTGTAGCGCACCAGGAAATCGAGATCGATGCGGTCGGCCTTCAGCAGCTCATGCACCAGGGCCAGCACGAACAGGCCGTCGGTGCCCGGCGTGATGCCGATCCATTCGTCGGCGATGGCCGAATAGCCGGTCCGGATCGGGTTGACCGAGACGAACTTGGCGCGTGCCTCCGCCGGACGGTTCTTCAGCCGGCCGAGGCCGATCTTGATCGGGTTGCTGCCGTGATCCTCGGCCACGCCGAACATCAGGAAATAGCGCGTGCGCTCCCAATCCGGCTCGCCGAATTCCCAGAACGAGCCGCCGATGGTATAGAGCCCGGCCGCCGCCATGTTGACCGAGCAGAAGCCGCCATGCGCGGCGTAGTTGGGCGTGCCGAACTGCGCCGCCCACCAGCCGGTCAGCGCCTGGCTCTGGTCGCGGCCGGTGAAGAAGGCGAGTTTCCTGGGGTCGGTGGCGCGAATCTTCGACAGCCATCCGGTGGCGATGGCGAGCGCCTCCTCCCACTCGATCTCCTGGAACTCGCCCTTTCCGCGCTCGCCCACGCGCTTCAGCGGCTTCCTGAGCCGCGAGGGCGCGTATTGCGTCATGATGCCGGCGGAGCCCTTGGCGCAGAGCACGCCCTGGTTCACCGGGTGGTCGCGGTTGCCCTCGATGTAGCGGACGCGGCCGTCCTGCAGGTGCACCTTGATGCCGCAGCGGCAGGCGCACATGTAGCAGGTGGTCGCCACCGTCTGGTCACTGACGTGAGGCGACAGGTCGATCGCCTGCTCGTCGGCGCGCGGCGCCGGCGGGCTCTGCGGCTCCGCGATATATCGGCGATCGGACATGCCTCGGGCCGCTGCCCCCTTCCCAGAAACTCTAGCGGCGGGTGCGGTGGCGACCGGCCGCCGGCCGGTCAGTATTCCGAGAACACCTCGCGGAAGATGCCGTAGATCTCGTCGATGTCCCGCTTCTCGGCCACCAGCGCCGGCGCGCAGATGCCGGCATCCCCGGTGAACTTAATATGCAGGCCGCGCTTGAACAATCTTTTGGTGGCGTCGGTGCCGCGCAGGCCCGGCCGCTCGGCCGGGGCCAGGTCGATGCCGCACAGCATGCCGTAGCCGCGGATGTCGGTGACCGCCTTGATGTCCTTCAGCGCGTACATGCGGTCCAGGAAATAGTCCGACATCTCCGCCGCCCGCTCGAACAGGCCCTCGCGCTCGTAGATGTCCAGTGCGGCGATGCCGGCGGCGCAGGCCGCCGGATGGGCGGAATAGGTGTAGCCGTGGAAGAATTCCACAGCGCCGTCGAGCGCCGCGCTCGTGATGGTGTGATAGATCTTCTCGCTGACCGCCACGGCCCCCATCGGCAGGGCGCCGTTGGTCAGCGCCTTGGCCATGGTGATCATGTCGGGCTGCACGCCGAAGCTCTGCGCCGCGAAGGCCTTGCCGGTGCGCCCGAAGCCGCAGATGACCTCATCGAACACCAGCAGGATGCCGTGCCGGTCGCAGATGGCCCGCAGCCGCTCGAGATAGCCCTTGGGCGGCACCAGCACGCCGGTCGAGCCGGCGATCGGCTCGACGAAGCAGGCGGCGATGGAGCGCGGGCCGTAGAGGTCGACGAAGCGCTGCAGATCGTCCGCCAGCTCGGCGCCCTTTTCCGGCTGGCCGCGGGTGAAGCGCGCATCCGGCGACCAGGTATGGCGCAGATGGGCGACGCCCGGCATCACCGCGCCGAAGGCCTCGCGGTTGCGGACCATGCCGCTCAAGCTGACGCCGCCGATATTGACGCCGTGATAGGCGCGCTCGCGGCTGACGAAGCGGGTGCGCTGGCCCTCGCCCTTGGCCACGTGGTAGGCGAGCGCGATTTTCAGCGCGGTGTCGACCGATTCCGAGCCGGAATTGCAGAAGAACACGTAGTCGAGGTCGCCGGGCGTGATCTTCGCCACCTTGCGCGCCAGTTCGAAGCTGGCCGGATGGCCGAGCTGGAAATGCGGCGTGTAGTCGATCTCCTGCATCGAGGCATGCACCGCCTCGGTGATCTCGGCGCGGCCGTGGCCGGCGGCGCAGCAGAACAGGCCCGAGGACGCGTCGATCAGCTTGTCGCCCTGGTGGTTCCAGTAATGCATGCCCTTGGCCTTGACCATCAGGCGGGGGGCCGCCTTGAAGTCGCGGTTGGCGGTGAAGGGCATCCAGTGGTTTTCGAGCGAATTCGCGGTGTATTGCATGGCTTTGTTTCCTTGCGGGCGAGCAGCGCCGTCTGGCCCCATCCTAGGGGGCCAGCCCTGGCCCCAATAGGGACAGATTGGCCGAATCGAGCGGGTCAGCGGCCGCAATCCCCCGCATTTCCGGGGCCGCACCGCCCGGCCCCGCCGGCAAGCGCCCTAGGCGGCGGCCTCGGCCTCGATCCGCTCGGCCATGATCGCCTGGCGCTGGGCGCGGATGGCGCGCGCCTGCTCGCGCCGCTTCAGCACCTCGTAGACGATGGCGCCGACCAGCGAGATGCTGATGATGATGACGGCGAGCGCGGACAGGGCCGGCGTGGTGCCCTGCCTGACCTGGCCGGCCAGCACGGTCACCAGCGTCTTGTCGGCGAGGATGGCGAAGGTGGTGGTGTTGTAGTTCTCGAAGGAGGAGAGAAAGCCGATCACCACCGCCGAGACCACCGCCGGCTTCAGGAAGGGCAGCAGGATGTGCCAGAAGACCTGCGGATAGGAAGCGCCGAGGTCGAGCGCGGCCTCCTCCTGGGCGCGGTCGAAGCGGGTGAGCCGCGCCATGAAGATCAGCAGGCAATAGGCCGAGACGAAGCTCGACTGGCCGAGGATGGCCAGGATGATGCCCTTGTAGAACACCGCCTTGGTGATGTCGGTGACGCCCATGACGTCCTTCCAGAAGATCACCGTGGAGATGCCGATGATGACGCCGGGGGTCAGCAGCGGCGAGATCGTCACCAGATAGAACAGCCCGCGCGCCCGGTGATAGATCTGGTTCATGATGATCGAGGCGGCAAGGCCCGCCGGCACCGAGACCGCGATCACGCCGAAGCCGATGATGATCGAGTTCTGCAGGCCGGCCATCATGTTGCGGTCGTTCCACAGCTTGACGAACCAGTCGAGGGTGAAGGATTCGAAGGGATAGGCCTGCGGGTAGTTGGGCGAATTGAACGCCGTGATGCCCATGACGATGAGCGGGCCAAACAGATAGGCGAAGAACAGGAAGATGTAGAAGCCGATCATCCCCCGCATGACGTAGGCGGACTTCATTTTATCGTCTCCCCCAGCGAAACCTTGAAGAGACGCAACATCAGCATGACCAGCGCGATACAGGCGGCGAGCAGGATGAAGGCATAGGCCGAGCCGCGCGCCCAGTTGAAGTTCTGGAAGAAGAAATTGTAGATCACCGAGGTGAACCACAGGGTGCGCGGGCCGCCGAGGAATTGCGGCGCCGCCAGCGAGCCGGCGGACAGCATGAACACCATGGTGCAGCCCGAGGCGATGCCGGGCTTGGCGTAGGGGATGACCACGTCCTTGTGGATGCGCCACCAGGGCGCGCCGAGGTCGCGCGCCGCCTCGATCTGGTTCTTGTCCAGGCTCTCGATCGCGTTGTAGAGCGGGAAGATCATCACCAGCAGATAGGCGTAGGAGAGGCCCACATAGAGGCCGACATTGTTGCCGAGGAAGTCGAACGGCGCGTCGATCAGCCCGGCGGCAAGCAGCACCTGGTTGATCAACCCCTTGGTGGCGAGCAGCAGGCGCAGCGAGAAGGCGCGCAGGATCTCGTTCACCCAATAGGGCACGATGAGGCCGAGCATGATCAGGCGCACCTTCTGCGGCGTGCCCGACTGCGCCATGTAGAAGGCGAGCGGATAGCAGATGGCGAAGTTGAGCGCCGTTACCGCGATCGAGGCCAGGATCGAGAAGACGAAGGCGCCGATATGGATGGTGTTCAGCCCCTCGCCGCCGCGCGCGACGAAGAAGGATTCGTATTGCGCCAGGGTGAGAACGTCCAACGGGCCGCCGCGCTCGACCGGGCGCAGGGTCGGATGGAAACTCTCCACCACCATGTAGAGATAGGGCAGCGTCACCAGGAACAGGGTCCACAGCGCCACCAGCACGATGAAGACGATGCCGAGCGTCAGGCCGTTGCGCTCGAAATAGCCCTTATGCGTCGGGTCGTGCTTGAGCTTCGCCTCCCGCCGCGCCATCCACCAGAAGATGGCGATGACGACGAAGGGAACGAAAAGGACGACGAGGCGGCTACTCACGGGCCATCTTCCCCTCTGGCAGCACCAGGCCGAGCTGGGCGTCATAGGAGATGGTCGCCGTCTCGCCCTGCTCCGGGATGGCGACGCCGGCGTGGCGGCCCACCGTTACGGTGATATCCTTCTTGGTCGGGCCTTCGAGGAAGACGTGGGTCATGTTGCCTTCGAAGGCGACGCTCTTGACCGTCGAGGTGAAGGTGGTGTCGGCCCCGCCCGGCTGCAGCTTCGCCGATTCCGGCCGCACGAACAGGATCGCCTTGTCGCCGGCCTTCAGGCCCCTGATGTTGCGCCCGCGCAGGTGGCCGAGCTCTGTCTCCACCACCGCGAAGGATGAATCCGCGGCGACCACCTGCCCGACGAAGGGGTTGTTCTCGCCCACGAAGGAGGCGACGAAGGCGGTGGCCGGCTCGTCATAGATGGTCTTGCCGTCGGCCACCTGCTGGATGACGCCGTCGCTCATCACCGCGATGCGATCCGACATGGTCAGCGCCTCGCCCTGGTCGTGGGTGATGTAGATGAAGGTGATGCCGACCATGCGCTGGATGGTGCGCAACTCGGTGCGCATGTGCTGGCGCAGCTTCAGATCGAGCGCCGAGAGCGGCTCGTCCAGCAGCAGCACGTTGGGCTGCACGCAGAGCGCACGGGCGATCGCCACGCGCTGCTTCTGGCCGCCCGACAGCTCGCTCACCAGCTTCTTGCCCTGGCCCGGCAGGGCAATCAGCTGCAACAGCTCGTCGGCCTTCTTCTGCCGGGTCGCCTTGTCGATGCCCTGCACGCGCAGGCCATAGGTGATGTTCTCCGCCACGCTCATCAGCGGGAACAGCGCCAGGTTCTGGAAGATCAGTGCGGTCGGCCGCTTGTTGGGGCCGATCCCGGCCATGTTCTGGCCGCCGATGCGCACCGTCCCCTCGGAAGGCTCCAGAAAGCCGGAGACCGTGCGCAAGATGGTGGTCTTGCCGCAGCCTGACGGCCCTAGAAAGGAGAAGAATTCACCGCCCCGGATATCCAATGTCGCGTTGTCGACAGCGGTAAAATCCCCGAATCGGACCGTTACGTGGTCGAGTTCGACGCCCGCGCTCATCTGCCTGCCCTGTGGAATTTTCTTGTTGCATCCCGTTGCAGCGAGTTTCCACGCTGGAGCGCGTGAGATCAAGCGGGATGAAATGCCCCAGAAACACGTCAGCCCCGGCGAACCGGGGCTGACGGCATTCCCTGACCGGTTTCCGCTTAGGCGGCGGTGAACTGGTCGACGTACTGGCTGCGGATCTCGGCGTACCAGCCCGGCTCGGCCGGCCACGGCCACACGTGATCCAGCGCATCGCCCGGATAGGCCTCCTGGAAGTTCTTCTTGAAGGCTTCCGAGGTCAGCGCATCGGCGCCGGTCACCACCGGGTTGTAGTTCGACCCGTCGGAAACCTGGGCCGACACTTCCGGCGTGTGCAGGTAGTTCACGAACTCATAGGCCTGGTCCGTGTTCTTGGCCGCCTTCATCAGCGACAGGCCGTCGAGCCACACGATGGCGCCTTCGACCGGGGCCTGGTAGCTGACCGGCTTGCCTTCCTTCTTCAGCGACAGCGGCGGGCCGTCCCAGGTCTGGCCGATCCACACGTCGTTCTCCATCAGGCCCGACTTGGTGTTGTCGGCCGAATCCCAGAACTGCTTCACCCAGGACTTGTGCTCGATGGCGAAGGCGAGGATCGGATCCCACAGCTTCTTGAAGGAGTCCTCGTCCTTGTAGCCGTCGACCATACGGTTCGAGGGCTGCTTGCCGGTGTAGTCCCACCACAGGCCGATGCCGAGCAGGAAGGAATGGCCGCGGCCCTGGGTGTGGCCCTTCACGTCGTCGTCCCACAGCGAGCCGAAGCTGAGCTTCGTCAGGTCGCCCTTGTAGAGATCGGTGCGGAAGGACAGCGCCTCGGAGCCCCAGCAATGCGGCAGGTGATAGAGGCCGTCATCCCAGGTCCACAGGCCCTTGGAGTTGCCGATCATCGAGGGCACCAGCGCCGACATATTCTTCAGCTTGTTGGTGTCCCACGGCGCCAGGACCTGGAGGTCCTTGTATTGCGGCGCGCGGTTGCAGGTCGGCTGGCAGATGTCGAAGCCTTCGCCGCCGGTCGCCTGCAGCTTGTTGATCTGCTCTTCGTTCTGCGAGAACGGGGTCTGGTTGACCTTGATGCCCGTGGCCTTCTCGAAGTTCGGGATCACCGGATCCGGGAACTCGTCCGACCACATCAGCAGGTTGAGCTCGCCCGAGGACGAGAACGCATCCTTCACGTACATCGGTCCGACCGCGGCGACCGTGCCGGCCGCAGCCGCGCCCTTCAGCATCGTGCGGCGGCTGAAATTGCGGGCGGTGAGCAGCAGATCCCGCGTCCGCAACTGGTCCTTCGTCAGTTTCGTCATCGAATACCTCCCTCGACGATTTGGCCCGGCGGCCGAAGGGCCGTCCGGCGTTTCGGAAGTCGGCGCTGAGACATCGTGCGAGGCTGAAACGAAGTCAGGTCCCCACCCGATCTGCAACGCTCTGGCGCCGCTCCCCGAACTTTCATGCCACGTTTGAGCGTAAATGAACTGCCAGGGACCGGCAACTTAGTTCACGAATGTTTCACATAGGTGTTATAGTGAGTTTTCCTTATGCTAGCGGCCTTCTGGGCAGGCCCCGCGGCGCTGGCGACCGCAAGAAATAGGGCCAGAGCCGGAGAAACCTTTGGGCCACCCCTCGCGCACGTTTCTGTTCCATCTGGAGCCGGACAAGACCACCACCTTGCAGGCGCAGCTGCGCCGCATGCTGGTCTCGGCGATCCTGGACGGGCAGATCCCGCCGGGCTCGCCCCTGCCGTCCTGCCGGTCGCTGGCGCAGACGCTGAAAATCGCCAGGAATACGGTCGTGCTGGCCTATCAGGACCTGGTCGAGGAAGGCTTCCTCATTTCGCGTCAGCGCAGCGGCTTCTTCGCCAATCCGGAGATCCTGACCGGCCGGGTCAGGCCGGGCGAGACCGGCGCCCCCGGCACGCCCCAGGCGGCCGAGGGCGCGCGCGGCGCAGGCGCGAAAACCGCCCCGGATTGGCCACAGCGCTTCCGCCTGCACCCCTCGCGGCAAAGGAATATTGTCAAGCCGGCCAACTGGCAGGACTACCCCTATCCGTTCATCTACGGCCAGGTCGACCAGGGGTTGTTTCCGCTGGCCGCCTGGCGGGAATGCTCGCGCCAAGCCCTGAGCGTGACCGCCGTGCGCGACTGGTCCAAGGACCGCTTCGCCGACGATGACCCGGCTCTGGTCGAGCAGCTGCGCACCCGGGTCCTGCCGCGCCGCGGCATCCGGGTTGGCGCCGACGAGATCCTGGTCACCATCGGCGCGCAGAACGCGCTCTACCTGCTGGCCGCCCTGCTGTTCGACCGGGAGACGGTCTTCGGCATCGAGAATCCCGGCTACACCGACGCCCGCAACATCGCTTCGCTCCATGCCGGGCGCGTCGTGGGCATCGGCGTCGACGACCAGGGCATGACGCTCTCCGCCGAACTCGATTCCTGCGATTACGTTTATGCGACGCCGAGCCACCAGTTCCCGACCACGGTGACCATGTCACTGGAGCGGCGTCACGCCTTGCTGGAGCGCGCCGCGGCCTCCGATTTCATCGTCATCGAAGACGACTATGAAAGCGAGCTGGCGCACCAGGGCTCGCCGCAGCCGGCGCTGAAATCGCTCGATCGCAACGGCCGGGTGATCTTCATCTCGTCGCTGTCGAAGACCCTGGCGCCGGGATTGCGCATGGGCTTCATGGTAGGACCGCCGGCGCTGATCAAGGAGGCGCGGGCTCTGCGCCGCCTGATGATCCGCCACCCGGCCGCCAACAACCAGCGCACCATCGCCATGTTCCTGGCCGACGGCCACCATGACGCGCTGCTGCGCCGGTTGTGCAACGTCTATCGCGAGCGCCTGGCGGCGGCGGTCACCGCGCTGGTCAAGCACCTGCCGGAATTCTCGGTCAACCTGACGGCCGGCGGCACGGCGCTGTGGATCCGCGGGCCGAAGCAGATCGACATGGGCGCCGTCGGCGCCGCGGCGCTGAAGCGCGGCGTGGTCATCGAGCCGGGCGCCGTGCATTTCATGGACCAGCCCGGACCGGCGAACTTCTTCCGTCTGGGCGTCTCGTCCATTCCCACCGAGAAGATCGAGGCCGGCATCAAGCTGCTGGCCGAGACGGTGCGCGAGCAGCAGAAGCGCGCCTAGGGGGCCTGTTGCCGGGGTGGCGCGGGGCTGGCCCAATTGCGCCGGTGCGGCTGGACCTATGCGACCGGCACCAAGCCGCCTACACAATCGCCTGTTGCCACGAATTGCGGCATGATCTGCGCGGCGCTTCGGCCCAACCGACCCCGTCCAGGGCTTTCTCGACAATCCTCATCGCATGACCCAGCGCATCCTCGTCCTCAATGCCGGCTCCTCCAGCGTCAAGTTCGCGACCTTCGCGGTACGCAACGACGCCGACCCGGCGCTGGAACTGAAGGGTCAGGTGTCCGGCATCGGGCAGGGCACGACGAAGCTCAGCGCCGCCGATGCCTCGGGCAAGAAGCTCGATTGGGGACGCCCCACCTCGCTCGCCACCCATGAAGACGCGCTCGGCCTGCTGATCGACCGGCTCGAGATCGCGGCACGAAGGCAGGATTGGATCGGCGCCGGCCATCGCGTCGTTCATGGCGGCACCGGCTTCTCCGCGCCGGTCAGGATCGATGACGGCGCGGTCGAGACGCTCGCGGCGCTGATTCCGCTGGCGCCGCTGCACCAGCCGCACAACGTCTCGCCGATCCGCGCCTTGCGTCGGCTGCTCCCCAAATTGCCCCAGGTCGCCTGCTTCGACACCGCCTTCCACACCACGCAGCCGGATCTGGCGCAGCGTTTCCCGTTGCCGGAGGAATACTGGTCGCAGGGATTGCGGCGCTATGGCTTCCATGGGCTTTCCTACGAGGCGATCCTGCATGCGCTGCCGCGCGTGGCGGGCGGCATCCCGCCACGCCTCGTCGTCGCACATCTCGGCAACGGTGCCAGCATGGCGGCGATCCGCGACGGCAGATGCGTCGCCTCGACCATGGGCTTCTCCACTCTGGATGGCCTGATGATGGGCACCCGGCCGGGCGTCATCGATCCGGGCCTGCTGCTGCACCTGCTGCACGGCGGCATGAGCCTGGAGCGGCTGGAGAAGCTGCTCTATCACGAAAGCGGGCTGCAGGGCGTCTCCGGCCTGACCTCCGACATGAAGACGCTGCTGGACAGCGCCGACGACCGGGCGAAGCTGGCGGTGGCGATGTACTGCTATCGCGCGGCGCGCGAGCTGGGCTCGCTGGCGGCGGCCCTGGGCGGCGTCGATGCCTTGGTCTTCACCGGCGGCGTGGGCGAGAACGCGGCGCCGGTGCGCGCCGCGATCTGCGACAGCGCCGCCTGGCTGGGGCTCGATTTCGACGCGGCGGCCAATTCCAGGGGCGGACCGCTGATCTCCAAGGCCGGATCGCGCCTCGCCGCCTGGATCGTCTTCACCGACGAGGAACTGACCATCGCGCGCCACACGCGGCGCGTGCTTGCCGGCTAGAGGCCGCCTGAGAGGTTCAGCGCCGCCTTGCCGATGCCGAGCGCGGCCAGCGCGATCAGGATCATCAGCACCCAGCGCCGGAACGCCTCCTGGTTCATGTGGCGGAAGCCATGCGCGCCGATCCACACGCCGATCAGCAGGGCGGGAATCCAGACCAGGAACTGCACGAAGCTCTGCTGCGTGACGATTCCCTGGGTTGCGAAATAGGCGATGCCCAGCAGGTCGGTGAACAGGAAGAAGAAGATGACCGAGGCGCGGCCGATGGCGGCCGCCGCCGGGGTCGAGAAATAGAACAGCACCACCGGCGGCCCGCCGATGCCGAAGGCGCCATTGAGCACGCCCGAGGCGACGCCCGTGCCGGTGCAGGCCGCCGGTCCCGGCGTGCGGGCCAGGCGGAAGCCGCGCAGCATCATGATGGCGGTGCCGATGACGAAAACACCGAGCACGATCTGGGTCGGGTCCTGCGGCGCGTGGATCAGCACATAGGCGCCAAGCGGCAGGCCCACGACATAGCCCAGCATCAGCCAGCGCAGCGACTTCCAGTCGATCTCGCGCCATATCCCGGGGATGAGGTTGAGCGAGGCGGCGATCTCGAGGAGGAAGATCGACGGCACGATCTGCGACACGGGCAGGATCAGCGACAGGGCGGTGACGGAGAGCAGCGAGAAGCCGAAGCCCGAGAACCCGCGCACGATCGCCGCCAGGAAGATGGCAGCACTGCTCAACGCCAGGAGCAGCGGCTGGTCCCTGAGCGCGGACAACAGGTCGGAAAGCATGCGATTCCCCCGGCGGCGTTTCCCCCAGGCGCAATCTATGGGCGGCGGCGCCGGTTACCAATCGCTTTCCGTGGGGCCAGTTGCACGGCCTTCACCCCACCTCCGCTCGTCACCCCGGCCTTGCGCCGGGGTCCATTGCGCAGCCGCACGAGCCGTCGCGATTTGGCTCCGCCCTTGCGGCGGACGGGTGGATCCCGGGGCAAGCCCGGGATGACGATCCAGTCTTGCAGAAAGACCGGAACAAAACGGCCGGCGAGTCCCCTCGCCGGCCGTCTCGCCTGCACATCTGCGGCTAAGCCTAGTACGTGATCCGCACCTTGTAGGTCAGCTTGGCGCTGCCTTCGGCCGGGACCGGCAGCTGCCATTCGGCGGTGGCGGCATCGTGCTCGCTGTGCTTCACCGATTCCTCGATCATCTTCCAGTCGCCGGGAACGGCTTCGCGCAAGGTGACGGTGATCGCCTCCTTCTTGGCGTTCTTCACCTCGATCTCGTAGCCGGTCTCGTAGACGTTGTCGGAGATCTTGTCATAGGAGACCTGCTTGCCGCGCGCGGTCACGTCGAAGGCGCGGCCGAGCATCAAGTCGAGTTCCTCGTTCTTCGGCGTGTGGTCGATGTGATCCTCGCCGACGAAGATGGCGTCGCCGTCGCTGTCGTTCTTGTAGACGCGCACCACGCCGGCCGGCAGCGGCAGGCCGAGATGCGATTTCTCGTCGTTCTGCAGCTTCATCCGCACCTCGGCGTTGACGCGGCCGGTCTCGCCCATGCGGGTGAGGTAGGTGCCGGCCACGTTGCCGACATTGGCCAGCAGGTACTGCTTCTCCACCGGAATGGCATCGGCCGAGAGCAGCGCCACCTGCTTGGTCTGGTTCTCCTTCAGCGTGGTCGGCCGGTCGAGGCTGTAGAGGTGGTATTCGAAGGCCGCCTCCTCCGTCATCTTGCGCATCGGCGCAGCTTCGGCGGCCATCCCTCCCAGCGTCGGTGCCGGGACATAGGGCGGCTGCACCTGGTTCACCTCGCCCGCCACCAGCTGCAGCTTGGCATCCTTGTAGGCGATGCCGCTCTGGTTGGTGAGGGTGACCCAGCCGTTGAGGTTGACGGTCTTCTCGTCGGGCGACAACTCGGCGACGTAATCCGCCGCCCAGGACAGGCCGTGCGTCAGGTAGGAGAGGTCGACCGGCACCTCGCCCGCCTTGTCGCTCTGCACCTTCACGACGAGCGTCGGGCGGTCGCGCAAGGTCGCCGGCACCGCGCTGTAGACCAGGCGGCCGGGCGGCGTCACCTCGATCCGGTCGCCGATCTTCAGCACCACCTGGCCCTCGGCCACCGAGAGTACGGTCGCGTCCTCGGTCACGTCGGCGCCGGTGTCCGGATTGACACGCACGACGCGGATGGTCTGGCCGACCGACTTCTCCAGCAGCTTCTGCGGCGTCAGCAGGTCGAAATCGAAATTCTGCTCGATGATGTCGAGCGCGCTGCCGCGGCCGGTGAGCAGCGCGGTCTCCGGGCGGATGCCGGCGCTGACCTCGATGAAGGCGAGGTCGTTCTCGCCCTTGGTCAGCGTCACGCTGCGCGAATCGCGGATCAGCGCCAGGTCGTTGTTGTAGATGGTGACGGCAATGGCGCTCTGCTTGTCCGCGCCGACCGGCGTCTCGGCGGCGGCGGCGAAATTGACCAGCAGCGCCGCAACGGCAACGCCGGAACAAAGAACGGAGCGGGCAAAAAGAACAGAGCGCATGAATTCTTCCTATCGCGGTTGAGGCCCGGCGCAGCACGCCAGAACCAGGATCAGAGTCGCCCGAAAATTGCGGCGAGACAATGGCGCCAGTATGACCGCTATCACCCGGCGCCTCAATTCTTGTTGATCGAACCGGCGCGGCGGTTGCCGCCACAAACCAGATTATCTGTCTATACCGCCTGGCGCGCCTGCAAGGCCTGAATCAGCGTGCCATCATCGAGATAGTCGAGTTCGCCGCCAACCGGCACGCCATGCGCAAGGCGTGAGACGGAAAGCCCAAAGGGCTGCAGCCGGTCGCTCAGGAAATGCGCGGTGGTCTGGCCGTCGACGGTGGCGCCGAGCGCCAGCACGACCTCCTTCACCCCGCCCTCTTTGACATTGGCCGCCTCGATGCGGCGGAACAGCGGCTTCAAATTGAGCTGCTCCGGCCCGATGCCGTCGAGCGCCGAGAGCAGGCCGCCCAGCACATGATAGCGGCCGCGGAACGCCGCCGTGCGCTCCAGCGCCCAGAGGTCGGCGACATCGGCGACGACGCAGAGGATGGCCGGGTCGCGGCGCGGATCGGTGCAGATCCCGCAGGGATCGGCGGCATCCAGGTTGCCGCATTGGCTGCAGGTCCGCACATGCTCGGCAGCAGCCTTCAAGGCGTCGATCAGCGGCAGCAGCGCCGATTCCTTGCGCTTGATGAGGTTGAGCGCCGCGCGCCGCGCCGAACGCGGCCCAAGGCCCGGCAGGCGCGCCAGGACCTGGATCAGGCGATCGATTTCCGGTGCCGCCATCGCGCGACTGGTCCGAGTTCCCGGCTCAGAACGGGAGCTTGAAGCCCGGCGGCAATTGCAGCCCGCCGGTCAGCTTGGCCATCTGCTCGGCCATCTGGGAATCGGCCTTGGACTTGGCGTCCTTGGCGGCGGCGACGATCAGATCCTCCAGCACCTCGATATCCTCGGGCGTGGCGAGCTTGGGATCGATCTTCACCTTGCGCACCTCGCCCTTGCCGCTGATGGTGACGGCGACGAGCCCGCCGCCGGCCTGGCCGGTCACTTCGATCTGCTCCAGCGCGCTCTGCATCTCCGCCATCTTGGATTGCATCTCCTGCGCCTGCTTCAGCATCTGGCTCAGATTCTTCATGACAGATCCTCGTCGATGATCTCGGGCAGATCGGCATTGCCGATCTCGGTCGCCGTTTCGGGCGCTTCCGCGGCGGCGGCCTCCATGTCACCCATGGGCCCGGCCAGGTCGCGCACCTCGTCGATGGTGGCGCCGGGGAAGGCCTGCAGCACCGCCTTCACCAGCGGATGCTGCGCCGCCTCGGCGCGCTGCGCCTCGGCCATCGCCGCCGCCTGCTGCTTCAGGGTCGGCGCGCCCGCATGGCTGGAGACGCTGACCAGCCAGCGCTTGCCGGTCCATTCGTTGAGCGCGGCGGCGACCCGCGTCGCCAGATTGCTCGGCGCCTTGTCGCCGGGGCGGAAATCGATGCGGCCGATCTCGAACTGCACCAAGTGCACGTCGGATTGCAGATGCGCCGCCAGGATCGGTTCGCGCTTGCTCTGGAACAGCGCCACCACCTCGCTGAAGCTCTGCGGCTGCGGCATGGCCAAGGCTTGCGTCACAGGCGCCGCGGCGGGCTGCGGCGCGCTTTGCGGGGCAAGCTGCGATTGCGGCTGCATGCGGGGCGCGGTCGCCTGGGTGGCGCGGCCGCCATCGCC
>JBDHTX010000002.1:0-240121 GCA_039808885.1 Dongiaceae bacterium
GCACCGGCCTCGTCGCCTTGCGCCGCCGGCGCCGACGGCGCGCCGGGCAGCCGACATTTCGGCGCCAGCCCCGGACCAACGGGCGCGCCGGGGCGCGACGGCACCGCGGCCAAGGACGAAAGCGAATGAAGCTCCTGTTGCGCTCCTTCCTGCTGCAATTGGCAGCCTTCGTGGTCGTGCTGGTCGCGTCCAATGCGGCCTCGGCGCAGACCGTGGTGCCGTTCGACCAGGTCTTCAACCTGGGTGACGATCAGGGCATCCGCATCGAGCTCGACCCGACCGACGACGTGCTGGTGTTCAACGGCGGCACCTTCATCCTGTGGGGCCGCAACCTCGAGATTCACGCCGGCCGCATCCGCGTGAATGCCGACACCATCATCCAGTCCTTCCCAAAGGGCAGCCTGCCCGACCTCGCCACCGACGGCGCGCCGGGCGAGCCGGGGCAGAACGGCGGCGACGGCGGGCCGGGCTATCCCGGCATTCCCGCCGGCACGGTGCTGATCCGCGCCACCTCGATCGAAGGCTCCGGCCGGCTGATCATCCTGAACGACGGCATGGATGGCGGCGCCGGCGGCAATGGCGGGCCGGGCGGGCCCGGCCTCGCCGGCGGACCGGGCGGCGACACGCAATGCACCTGCGAGGCTTCGAGCTGCTCGGTCAGCAACTGCCTCGGCTCGATCCTGCCCGAGACCAGCCCGGCGCGGGTCGACGATCCGGTGATCGCGCAATCCATGTCCGGCTATCTCAAGGTGCTGCGCGACGCCAAGGTGCTGGCGGAACAGCCGACCGAAGGCCAAGTGCAGCAGCAGCCGTGGATGCAGTCGCTGCTGGTCTGCACGCCGACCGCGACCGGCGCCAACGGCGCGAAGGGCCAGACCGGCGGCGCCGGCGGCCAGGGCGGTCCCGGCGGCCCGGGCGGCACCGGCGGCAATGTCGCCTTCGTCCCGGCGCTGCAGGCGGCGATCGACAGCGGCCGTATCTTCGCCTCGGTCTCCGGCGGCGCCGGCGGCATGCCCGGACGGCCCGGCCAGCCCGGCGAAGGCGGCGCGGGCGGCGCCGGCGGCAAGAAAGGCTGCGAGCAGCAGTCGCGCTTCGAGCCGGGGCCGAAAGGCGACAGCGGCCCGGCCGGCAAGGCCGGCGACGCCGGCAAGTCCGGCGATGCGGGCAAGGTCTACGTCGTCCAGGACTGACCCGGAGCTCCGCGCCGGGAGTCTTCCGCCCTCAGCCGACCGGCTTCACCACCGTCGCCTGCAGCCCCTTCTCGCCCGGTTCCGCCTGGTAGCGGACGATGGCGCCGAGCTTCAGCTTCTTGAACCCCTCATTCGGGACGCTGTTGGCGTGGAAATAGATCTCGCCCACAGTCTTGTCCTCGAGGAAGCCGTAGCCCTCCTTCGGGAACAGCTTCACCACCTCGCCGCTCGGCTCCGCTTCGTGACTCTTCACGTCGCCGCGGCGCTGTCGGGCGGTGTCCTCGAGCTGGCGTGTCAGCGCCTCGAAGGCGTCGCGGATGGCGACATAGACATCCTGATGCGACTGATGCTCGGGCGCCTCGCGGTTGATGACGATCTCGCGGCCCGGCACGTTCACGTCGATGCTGACGTGGTACAGCTTGCCCTTGTGCGCGCGGCGGTTCGGCGCGCGCACCACGACCCGGCAACTGATGATGCGATCGTGAAATCGGTCGAGCTTTGCGGCCAATTCCTCGATCCGCGCCCGCACGGCGTCGGATGCATCCATGTTGCTGAAAGAGATCTGAAGCGGAACCTGCATGATTGACCTCGCTGGTTCGGAAGGAAACGCGGCTTTGCCGCGGGAAAACTGCCCCTTTTCTACTACATAATGCCGGACGCAGCGGGGGCGATCCGCTGCGCCTACATGCCACAGGCGCGGAAGCCGGACACGATTGATCCAAGTCCGCGCGGGTGCTAAGGATTTAATCATAGAATTCTTCCCGTGTCGTTGCCGAGTATCGGCGGTTTCCGCCGAGTACCACCCAATGGCGCCGCTCCAATTGGCCAAGCTGTGCCGCGACGCCAGACAGATCAGTCCTGAAACAGTGCGTGGCCGCGCCGGCGAAACCGGTGCCGGCGTTGATCAGGGAGGATGCAATGTCTGTTCAAGGCGCAACCATGTCGGGGCATGGCGGGCACAAGCCGCGGCGGCTCGGCATCTGGATGTCGACCGCCCTGGTGGTCGGCAACATGATCGGTTCGGGGGTGTTCCTGCTGCCGGCGTCGCTGGCGGCCTATGGCGGCATCAGCATTCTCGGCTGGCTGATGACCGCCGCCGGCGCCCTGCTGCTCGCCTTCGTCTTCGCCCGCCTGGGCCAAACCCTGCCGAAGATCGGCGGGCCCTATGCCTATAGTCGCGAGGGATTCGGCGACGCCATCGGCTTCCAGGTCGCCTGGGGCTACTGGATCGCGATCTGGGCCGGCAACGCGGCCATCGTCACCGCCTTCGTCGGCTATCTCGGCGCCTTCTGGCCGGCGCTGGCGGGCAATGCGGCGCTGTCCATCGCAACCGGCATCGCCGTCATCTGGCTGCTCACCTTCGTGAACATCCTCGGCGTGCGGCCGTCCGGCATGGTTCAGTTGCTGACCACGATCGGCAAGCTTCTGCCGCTGCTCGCTGTCGCCGCGTTCGGCGTCTTCTTCTTCGACGCAGGGAAATTCGTGCCGTTCAATCAAACGGGGGGCTCGGATTTCTCCGCCGTCACCGCGACGGCGGCGCTGACGCTCTGGGCGTTCATCGGCATCGAATCGGCGACCATCCCGGCGGAGGATGTGGAGGACCCCACCCACACCATTCCGCGCTCCACCATCATCGGCACGATCGTCGCGACGCTGGTTTACGTCCTGGGTACCGTCGCGGTGATGAGCGTCATTCCGTCCGCCGACCTGCGGGTCTCCACCGCGCCTTTCGCCGACGCCGCCACGGTCATGTTCGGCCCGCTCGCCGGCACCCTGGTCGCGATCGGCGCCTTGGTCTCGACCTTCGGCTGCCTCAACGGCTGGATCCTGTTGCAGGGCCAGTTGCCGCTGGCGGCGGCGCGGGACGGCCTGTTCCCGCAGGCCTTTGCGCGGCTTTCCGCCAATGGCACGCCGGTCTTCGGCCTCGTCATTTCCAGCGTGCTGGTGACCCTGCTGATGGTGCTCAGCTACACGCCTCGGCTGATCGACGTGTTCAACTTCACCCTGCTCCTCGCCACCATGACGACGCTGGTGCCCTATGTCTTCACCGCCTGCGCTCAAATGGTGATGGTCGCGCGCGAGCCTGGCCGTCATGGCGGGCCGCGGCCGCTGCTCACCGTCGCCATCGCCTTTCTCGCCTTCCTCTATGCGATGTGGACGCTCTACGGCGCCGGCGCCGAGGTGGTGTTGTGGGGCACGCTGCTGATTCTGGCCGGCCTGCCGGTCTATGCCTGGCTGAGATGGCAGAGTCCGGCGCGCGGAAAGGCCGGCGGATGACCGCAAACGGCAGGTCGCAGCCGGCCGGGCCGCGCCGCGTGCTGATCCTGGGCGCCGCCGGCCGCGACTTCCACAACTTCAACACGGCTTTCCGCGGCGACCCAGGTTTCGAGGTGATCGGCTTCACCGCGACGCAGATTCCCGGCGTCGCCGACCGCCTCTACCCCGCCGCCCTTGCCGGTCAGCTCTATCCCAAGGGCATTCCCATCGTGGCGGAATCCAGGCTGGAGGAATTGTGCCGGGAGCGGCAGGTCGACGAAGTCGTCTTCGCCTACAGCGACGTCGCGCATGACCATGTCATGCACCTCGCCTCCCGCGCGCTTGCGGCCGGGGCGGACTATGCGCTGCTCGGTCCGCGCCGCACCATGCTGCAATCCAGGCGGCCGGTGATCGCCGTCTCCGCCGTCCGCACCGGTTGCGGCAAGTCGCAGATCGCGCGCTGGCTGTCGCGCTTGTTGAAGGCGCGCGGCTTTCGCGTTGCCGCATTGCGCCACCCGATGCCCTATGGCGACCTGATCCGCGAGCGGGTGCAGCGTTTCGCCAGCCTCGCCGATATCGCCGCAGGCCAATGCACGGCCGAAGAGCGCGAGGAGTACGAGCCGCATGTCGCCGCCGGCAACGTCATCTTCGCCGGCGTCGACTATGCGGCGATCCTGGAGCAGGCGGAGGCCGAAGCCGACCTGCTTGTCTGGGACGGCGGCAACAACGACTTTCCCTTCCTTCGTCCCGACTTGCACATCGTGGTGCTGGACGCGTTGCGGCCGGAGAACGTCACCAGCCATCACCCGGGCGAGGCGGTGTTGCGCATGGCCGACATCGCCGTGATCAACAAGGTCGACGCCGCGCCGCCCGCGGCGATCCAGCGCGTCGCCGAGCAGGTTCGCGCCGTCAATGCCACGGCGCCGATCCTGCGCGCCGCCTCTCCGGTTCGGCTCGACGACGCCGCGGCGGTGACGGGCCGCCGCGTGCTGGTGGTGGATGACGGGCCGACCCTGACCCATGGCGGCATGGCCTATGGCGCGGGCTACGCCGCCGCGCTGGCCGCCGGGCCGGCGGAGATCGTGGATCCGCGCCGCAGCGCCGCGCCCGAGATCGCTGCCGTCTATCGCAACTTCCCCCATATCGGCAGGGTTCTGCCGGCGATGGGATATGGGCCGGCGCAGATCGAAGCCCTGCGCCAGACCATCGACGGCTCCGACGCCGAGGTGGTGGTGGCCGGCACACCGATCGACCTCGCGGCGCTGACCCAGGCGCGGAAGCGCATTGTCCGCGCCCGCTACGACTTCGCCGAGGCCGGCACGCCGACGCTGGAAAGCCTGGTCGATGAATTCCTGGGTCGCATGCGTGCCGCCGGCCGGTGCTGAAGCCGCGTGCGACGCTAGGCCGAAGGCATCAGATGGCTGCGGAACCAGTCCACCGCCAAGGAAATGACCTGCTCCAGGGTGCCGGGCTCCTCGAACAGATGCGTCGCGCCCGGGACGACCGCGAGGCGCTTCTCGCAGCTCAGGGCCGCCAAGGCGCGCCGGTTGAGCATCAAGACGTCGCGATCCTCGCCGCCGACGATCAGCAGCGTGGGCGCCGTGACGCGCGGCAGCGCCGGCAACGCAAGGTCCGGGCGGCCGCCGCGCGAGACGACCGCGGAGACCGCAGCGCCGAGCTCCGCCGCCGCCTCCAGCGCCGCGGCGGCGCCGGTGCTGGCGCCGAAGAGGCCCACCGGCGAGGCGCGCTGTCCCGGCATCGTCGTCGCAAACCGGGTCGCCAGAACCAGGCGCTGCGCCAGCAAGGGGATGTCGAAGACGTTGCGGCGATCGCGGCTTTCCGCCTCGGTCAGCAGGTCGAACAGGAGCGTGCCGATCCCGGCGGCGTTGAGCGCATCGGCCACCTGGCGGTTGCGCGGCGACAGGCGGCTGGAGCCGCTGCCATGGGCGAACAGCACCAGCCCGACCGCGCGCTCAGGCACGGTCAGCGTGGCGTCGAGCCCGAAGGGCGGAATGACCAGGTCCGTCCGCGCCATCGCTACTCCTTCGGCAACCAGATGCCGCCGAGCTTGCGGTACCGGCGTTTCACCGCCGCCCAGGCGACGCGATGAGCAATCGCCTCGCCGCCGAATCTCCGCCCATCATACCGCTCCCAGGCGCTGTTGAAGGTGGCGCGGTAGATGTCCTGCGCGTGCTCCGGCAGGGCGCGGCGCACCCGCGGCGGCAGATCCTCGTTGCGGCGATAGGGCATTGCATTCCAGCCCGGCAGTCGCTTCCATGCGTAGTATAGGTCAGCGCGAGGCGGCTGGGGAGAATTTGGCGCCGTGATCCGCAACAACCAGATCGCCGATCTGCTCGACGAGATCGCCGACCTGCTCGATCTGCAGCAGGCGAATCCGTTCCGCATCCGCGCCTATCGCAATGCCGCGCGCCTGCTGCGCGGGTTGCAGCGCGAGGCCGCCGACATGCTGGCGAAAGGCGAGAAGCTGGAAGAGCTCCCCGGAATCGGCGCGGATCTTGCCGGCAAGATCCGCGACGTGGTGGAGACCGGCGGCACCGAGCTGCTCTATCGCCTGCGGCGGGAGCTGCCGCATGGCCTGGTCGAGCTGCTGCGCGTCCCGGGACTGGGCCCCAAGCGCGCCAGGCTGCTGCACGACCAGCTGCGCATCGCCTCCCTCGCCGGGCTGCGCGCCGCCGCCCGCACCGGCAAGCTGGCGAAGGTCAAGGGCCTCGGAGCCAAGACGCAGGCGACGATCCTGGCCGCAACCGAGGCGCCGGCGCCGGAGAAGCGCGTGCTGCGCTGGCGGGCGCGGCCGGCGGTGGACAGCCTGCTGGCGCACCTCAAGACCGGCCCGGGCGTGAAGCAGGCCGCCGTCGCCGGCAGCTATCGCCGCGCCCGCGACACGGTGGGGGACATCGACATCGTCGCCACCGCTTCCGACGGCGCCAAGGTCATCGCGCATTTCGTCGCCCACGAGGATGTCGCCAAGGTCCTGGCGCAGGGCGGCACGCGGGCGACCGTGCTGCTGCGGGACGGGCTGCAGGTCGATCTGCGCGTGGTGGAGCAGGACAGCTTCGGCGCCGCCATGGTCTATTTCACCGGCAGCAAGGCGCACAACATCGCCATCCGGCGCCTGGCCCAGCAGCGCAAGCTGAAGATCAACGAGTATGGCGTCTTCCGTGGCGCGAAGCGCGTCGCCGGAACCACCGAGGAATCCGTCTACAAGGCGCTCGGCCTGCCGCTGATCGCACCCGAGCTGCGCGAGGATCGCGGAGAAATCGCCGCCGCCGCCGCGCGCCGGCTGCCCGAACTGGTGGAGCGCGGCGACCTGAAGGGGGATCTGCACAGCCACACCAAGGCGAGCGACGGTCAGGCCAGCCTGGAGGAGATGGTCGCCGCGGCCAGGTCGGCGGGGTTGCGCTACCTCGCGATCACCGAGCATTCGCAGCGCCTCACCGTCGCCCACGGCCTCGACCGCAAGCGGCTCCAGAAGCAGCTGGCGCAGATCGACGCGCTGAATGCGAAGCTGCGCGACTTCCGCATCCTCAAGGGCATCGAGGTCGATATCCTGGAGGATGGCAGGCTCGATCTGCCCGATGCGATCCTTGGCGAGCTCGACCTGGTGGTGGCCGCCATCCACAGCCACTTCGACCTGACGCCGGAAAAGCAGACCACGCGCCTGCTGCGCGCGATGGACCGGCCCAGATTCAGCATCCTGGCGCATCCGACCTCGCGCCTGATCGGGGAGCGCGAGGGTTGCCGCTTCGACATGGCGCGCGTCATCAAGGCGGCCGCCCAGCGTGGCTGTTTCCTTGAGCTGAACGCGCAGCCGGAGCGGCTCGACCTCACCGACATCCAGTGCCAGGCGGCGCGCGCGGCCGGCGTGCTCGTCTCGATCGGCTCCGACGCGCACCGCCCGGCCGATTTCGATTTCCTCGCCTACGGCGTCGGCCAGGCCCGGCGCGGCTGGCTCACCGCCGCGGACGTGCTCAACACCCGGCCGCTGTCGCGCCTGCTGCCGCTGCTGAAACGCACGATGGGGTGAACTAGGCGCCGTCCGTGGCCAGCTGCTCGCGCGCCTGGGCCAGCAGCCGGATCACTTCGCCGTCCTCGACCTGGCGGAAATTGCGATAATAGGCGCCCACGGCGGTGAAGTCCTCGAGCACCTGCGGGCAGACGATCTCGTCCGCCTCCGGCTTCAACGCCGCCACCGTCTCCGCCGGCGCCACGGGGATCGCGAGAACGAGGCGCGCCGGCTTCTGCCGCTTCAGCGCGCGGAGCGCCGCGCGCGCCGTGGCGCCGGTCGCCAGCCCGTCATCGACCACGATGGCGACGCGGCCGGAGGCGGAAAGCGGCGGCTGGCCGCCGAGATAGAGCGCGCGGCGGCGGGCGATCTCGTCGCTTTCCCGCCGCGTCGCCTCGGCGACCATGCCTTCGCTCGGCGCCACCGCGGCGACGATGTCGTCGTTGAGCACCACCACCGGCGGCTCGCCATCGGCCACCGCGCCCATCGCCAGTTCCGGCTGGTACGGCACGCCGATCTTGCGCACCAGCATGAGGTCGAGGGGCGCGTGGAGCGCGCGGGCGATCTCGAAGCCGACCGGCACGCCGCCGCGCGGCAGGGCATAGATCACGCAAGACTGTCCGCGATGCCGCAACAGCGATTTCGCCAGCAGGCGTCCGGCTTCGGCGCGATCGGCGTAGCGCAAGGTCATGCGGCGGCGCCCGCTCTCGTCACATGCGGTTGGATTCCATGTCCTCGAGCGAGTAGCCGAGCTGGTCCACCGCCTCTTCAAGATAGTCGGCAAGCAGCGGCGTGCCGGCGAGATAATCCGCCTCGCGCTTGTTGTGGCGCTGCCGCGCGGCCGCCAGGGCCTGGTTCCATTCGTTCTTGGAGTAGTCGCCGCGGCCGAGCCAGGTCAGCGCCACAAGCTCCTCGAGCTCATCGTCGTTCAGGGATTCGATGGCCCCGACCAGCTCCTCGTAGCTTGGATTGCTGCGGGTGTCCTCCAGGATGTCGCTCATGTCCTCGTCGGCGAGATTCGCGCCGGCATGCTCGTTCACCGGCGCCACCTCGACGTCAAATTCGCGCGCCTTCTCGATGATGTAGGCGAGTTTCTCCAACGGAATGTTCAGCATGCGATCCTCCGTCCCCATGCTTGGATGGAAGGCCGATGACGGTCTTGTGACGGCGCATTCGCGCTCTTGGCCATCGTCGCCGGTCCGAGGATTGTGATCCCGATTGGCAGGCAGGGCAAGTCGCGCCTGCGGCCGCAATGCTTGCCCGGCCTGCGTCAAATCGCCCGGTCAGACGACGTGCAACTGGCCGGATTCGCGCGGCGTTTCGTCGCCGATCATGGCCTTCAGATCGGCGCCGCTCAGCGTCTCGGTTTCCAGCAGCCGCTGCGCCATCCGCTCGAGCACGGGGCGGCGCTGGCGCAGGATGTCCGTCGCGCTGGAGAACGCCTGCTCCACCAGGCGGCGCACGGCCTCGTCCACGTCGCGTGCCGTCTGCTCGCTGTAGCGCCGGGTCTGGCCAAAGGCCTGCGCCGGCACGCCGAGGAAGGTCGAGGGCGCCTCGTCCAGCGCCACCTGGCCGAGACCCTCGTCCATGCCGAAGCGGGTCACCATGCTGCGCGCGATGTCGGTCGCCTTGGCGAGGTCGTCGGCGGCGCCGGTCGACAGCTCGTCGAAGATCAGCCGCTCCGCCGCGCGGCCGCCAAGCAGCACCGCCATGCGGTTCTCCAGCTCCCCCCGCGTCATCAGGTAGCGGTCCTCGGTCGGGCGCTGGATGGTGTAGCCGAGCGAGCCGATCCCGCGCGGGATGATCGAGACCTTGTGCACCGTTTCCGTCCCCGGCAGCGTCAGGGCGACCAAGGCGTGGCCGATCTCGTGATGCGCCACCACCTTGCGCTCATGCGGATTGAGCAGGCGGTTGCGCTTCTCCAGCCCGGCGACGATGCGTTCGATCGCCGCGGTGAAATCCTCCATGGTGACGGCGTCGGCATTGCGCCGGGTGGCGAGCAGCGTCGCCTCGTTCACCAGGTTGGCGAGATCGGCGCCGGTGAAGCCCGGCGTCAGGCTGGCGATGTCCTCCGGCTTCACGCCGGGCGCCAGCTTCGCCTTCTTCAGATGCACGTTCAGGATCTGCACCCGGCCGACGCGATCGGGACGGTCGACCAGCACCTGGCGGTCGAAGCGGCCGGCGCGCAGCAGGGCCGGGTCGAGGATCTCGGGCCGGTTGGTCGCCGCCAGCAGCACCAGGCCGGAACTGGGATCGAAACCGTCCAGCTCGGCCAGGAGCTGGTTCAGCGTCTGCTCCTTCTCGTCGTGGCCGCCGGACATCGGGAAGGCGCCGCGCGCGCGGCCCAGCGCGTCGAGCTCGTCGATGAAGATGATGGCGGGCGCCGCGGCGCGCGCCTGCTCGAACAGGTCGCGCACGCGGGCGGCACCGACGCCGACGAAGAGCTCGACGAACTCCGACCCGGAGATGGAGAAGAAGGGCACGCTGGCCTCGCCCGCCACCGCGCGCGCCAGCAGCGTCTTGCCGGTGCCCGGCGGGCCGACCAGCAGGATGCCCTTCGGCATATGCGCGCCAAGCCGGCCATAGCTCTGCGGGTCCTTCAGGAAATTCACGATCTCGACCAGCTCGGCCTTGGCCTCGTCGACCCCGGCCACGTCGGCGAAGGTCACCTTGGTATCCTTCTCGACGAAAACCTTGGCGCGGCTCTTGCCGATGGTCATGAAGCCGCCGCCCAGGCCCTGCTTCTCCGCGATCCTGCGGAACACCAGCATCCACAGGCCGAAGAACACCACCACCGGCGCCACCCAGGAGATGACGTTGCTCAGCAGGTTGCTTTCCGTGCCGCCGCTGAAGGTGACGCCGAGCTTCTCCAGCTCGCCCGCCACCGCCGGATCGACCCGCGTGGTGACGAACTCGCGCGGCGGCTGCTCCTCGGTCAGTTTGCCGCGGATGTAGTGCTCGGTCACCACCAGGTCGCCGACCTTGCCGGCGGCCGCCAGCTTCTGGAAGTCGCTGTAGGGCAGGACCTGCACCTGCTCGACCTGCGAGAGCACCACCTGCAGCAGAACGATGCCGACGAGCGCGGCCACCGCATACCAGATGTGAAACTGCGTCTTCTTGTCCATGATCCGTCCGCAGCGGCGCGGCCGGTGGGCCGCCGTCGACCACCACTACTATAGAGCCGGCGCCACCCCAGGCAACCGCCAAGCCGCCGCATGCCGCGGCGGCGCATGGCCCGATGGCGCTTGATTCCGGCGCCGCGCGGCCGCCTACTGGCCGCTCCAGCCCCCGGGGAGAGCAGGTAATGGCCGAAACGCGCAAGCACGCCGCCCGCCCGAGCGATCCGTTGCTCACCGACCTCTATCAACTGACCATGCTGCAGGCCTACTGGCGCGGCAACATGACCGAGACCGCGGTGTTCGAGTTCTTCGTCCGCCGACTGCCCCGTCAGCGCAGCTTCCTGCTCGCCGCCGGACTGGAACAGGTGCTGGACTATTTGGAGAACCTGCACTTCTCCGCCGCGGAGATCGACTGGCTGCGCTCGACCGGCCGTTTCGACCCGCATTTCCTCGACTGGCTGGCGCGGCTGCGCTTCACCGGCGATGTCCACGCCATGCCGGAGGGCACGGCCTTCTTCGCCGACGAGCCGATCCTGCGCGTCACCGCGCCGATGCCGGAGGCGCAGCTGGTCGAAAGCCGCATCGTCAACCTGCTGCATTTCCAGACGCTGATCGCCAGCAAGGCCGCGCGCATGGTGCTGCAGGACCCCAAGGCTATGCTGATCGATTTCGGCCTGCGCCGCGCGCACGGGGCGGAGGCCGGATTGCTGGCCGCGCGCGCCGCCTATATCGCCGGCTTCGCCGGCAGCGCGACCCTGGCGGCCGAGCGCGCTTTCGGCGTGCCGGCCTTCGGCACAATGGCGCACTCCTTCGTCCAGGCGCATGCGAGCGAGCATGCGGCGTTCCGCAATTTTGCCACCGCCTGGCCGGCCAACGTCATGCTGCTCATCGACACCTACGATACTGTCGCCGCCGCCCATGACGTGGTCCGGCTGGCGGGCGAGCTCGGCCGCCTCGGCATCGCCATCCAGGGCGTGCGGCTCGACAGCGGCGACCTCATCGCCCTCTCGAAGGAGGTTCGCGCCGTCTTCGACGCGGCCGGCCTCACGGGGTTGCGCATCTTCGCCAGTTCCAGCGTCGACGAGCATCTGATCGCCAAGGCCGTCGCCGCCGGCGCGCCGATCGACGGCTACGGCATCGGCACGCATCTGACGACGTCGGAGGACGCACCCTATCTCGACTGCGCCTACAAGCTGCAGGAATACGCCGGCCAGCCGCGGCGCAAGCGTTCCGCCGGCAAGGCCACCTGGCCCGGCCGCAAGCAGGTATTCCGCCGGTTCGATCGTCGCGGCAGGATCGCCGCGGACGTGGTGAGCGAGGAAACCGACCGGCAGCAGGGCCAGCCCCTGCTCATACCGGTCATGCGTGACGGCAAGCGGAGCGCCGCCGAACCGGTCAAGGCAATCCGCGAACGCGCCGCCACGGCCCTTGCCAGTCTGCCGGATTCCTTGCGCCGCTTGCAGCACGACGACCGCACGCCCCCGTTCCAGCCGGTCATCGCGCCGGCGCTGCAGAAGCTGGCGGCGGAGGCGGACCGCCTGGTCGCCGCCGCGGCGCCGGCATCCGCCTGACCGTCAGGGCGCGCAGACTCAGGGCGTGCAGACTCAGGGCGTGTAGAACATGATGCCGGCGAGGATCACCAGGTCCATCGGCCCGGGACCGTGCGGCGGCAGGTCGGGGCGCAGCGGCAGCATGATCCAGCTGCACATCACCTGATTGCGCGACATGTCGACATGCGCGACCATGCCGGTGAGCGGCTGGTGCTCGGCGGCCACGCGCGCGTAGTTCCTTTCCCAATAGCCCTCCGACCCGGCGATGCGCAGATCCTCGAGCCAGCGCCCGGTGAAATTCTGCCCGTACATCTCGTCGACATGCGACCCGGTCAGCCGATAGAAGAACCGCTTCGGCCCCTTGTGCACTTCCAGGAGGATGACATTCGGCAGCCACGGCCGCAGCGCGAAGGCGTCAAAGCGACTCTGCGGCGGCAAGGCGCCGGCGCCGCTCCCCGCACACGTTGCCGCTCCGTCCCAGAGCCGCCGCATCGCCGCGACGGCCGCATTGGCCTCGTCGATTTTCATTCTGCCCCGTTCAGCCGAGCGGCAGGCCGCTTCCCCAAGCCGACGCTAGCAGGCTAACGCGCGATGGTCGACACGACAACTGCGGTTTGTGTCGATTGCCGGTAATACACTTCTACGTGGCGGGCGCATTCAGCCGACCAGGTCCCAATGCGGCAACGGGCCGAAGCGCTCGGCCAGGAAATCGATGAAAGCCCGCACCTTGGCCGAGAGATGCCGGGAATGGGGGTAGACCGCGTGGATGCCGGCGTCGGCCGGGATGTAGTCCGCCAGCAGCGAGACCAGCGTGCCGGCCTGCAGATCGGCGCCGACGATGAAGCTCGGCAGATAGACGATGCCCTGCCCGCGCAGGGCGGCGACGCGCAGGACGTCGCCGTTATTGGCGTGCAGCCGGCCGTCGATCTGCACGTTGAGCGGCGTGCCGTCCGGCGCCACGAAGCGCCATTCCGGGGCCAGCGCGTTGGTGCTGTAGCACAGGCATTGATGATGGCGCAGGTCGTCCGGCATTCGCGGCGCGCCATGGCGGTCGAGATACTCCGTGCTGGCGCAGAGAATCATGCGCAGCGTGGCGAGCTTGCGCGCGACCAGGCTGGAATCGGCGAGCCGGCCGATGCGGATGGCCAGATCGAAGCCCTCGTCCACCACGTCGACATAGCGGTCGTTGAGGCTGAGGTCGATCTGCACGTCCGGGCAGCGCGCGAAGAAATCCGGCAGGGCCGGCGCCAGGTGCAGGATGCCGAAGCTCATCGGCGCGCTCAGTTTCAGCTTGCCGCGTGGCGCCGCCTGCGTCTGACTGACCGACATATTGGCTTCATCGATCTCGGCCAGGATGCGCGTGATCTGCGCGTGGTAGCCGCGCCCCTCCTCGGTCAGGGTGAGCGAGCGCGTGGTGCGATGGAACAGGCGGACGCCGAGTTCGGCCTCGAGCGCCGCCACCTGACGGCTGACCAGGGATTTGGAACTGCGCAGCCGCCGCGCGGCCTCGGAGAAGGATTTGCTGTCCGCGGCGCGGACGAACGCTTCCATGGTGGCCAGGCGGTCCATTGTTGCACCATCTGCGACTATCTATTTTTCAAGATCATAGATTGTTGCCTAAATCGATCAAGCCTAAGGTCTTTCTCAAGAACGAACCCCTCGACGCAACCCAGCCAGCCAGGAGGCTTCCATGTCCAACCCGAAGCCCGAAGTGCTGACCCCGCAGAACTCGCAGATCATCTTCATCGACCAGCAGCCGCAGATGGCCTTCGGCGTCCAGGCTCGGCGGCAGGATCGTCCACGGCGCGGGCGATTTCTCGACTCTCGCCCCCGCCCTGCCGCCGCCCGCCCCCGATTGGTCGCCGGTGACGCAGTTCGGCGGCTACCAGGACCACGTCGTGCAGCGCGTCGCGGCAACCGGCTGCGGCTGCAGCCATGCCTGTGGCGTGCATGGCCACGATCACGCCCGCGCCTGGACGGCCAGCGTGCCGACCTCCGACGAAGCCGGCTTCTGGGGCGCCCTCGGCTGCGGCTGCTGGGCGGTCTAGACCGTTGCGGAGCCTGCAACGGTCTTGTTCCGAATGCTCGGATTGCTGAACGGGCGCCGCGCGCTTAAGTCATCCGGCAAGATAGAAGAGTGGATCACCCGCGGCATGGGTGGTCCCGCATAGGAGCACGGGTCATGTCCATCATGCATCGTCCATCGGAAGCACGTGGCCGCGAGACGCTGGATTGGCTCGACAGCCGCCATTCCTTCTCCTTCGCGCACTACTACGATCCGGCGCATATGGGCTTCCGCAGCCTGCGCGTGATCAACGACGATACCGTGGCGCCGGGCGCCGGCTTCCCGACCCATGGCCACCGCGACATGGAGATCATCTCCTATGTCGTGCAGGGCGCCCTGGCGCACCGCGACACCACCGGCGGCGAAGGCGTGGTCAAGCGCGGCGACGTGCAGGCGATGTCGGCGGGCACCGGCGTGCGGCACAGCGAGTTCAACGACTCCGACCGCGAGCCGGTGCGTTTCCTGCAGATCTGGATCCTGCCGGCCGAACAGGGCCTGCCGGCCGCCTATCGCCAGGCGCGGTTCGACGACGCGCAGAAGCGCAACCAGCTTCGCCTCATCGTCGCCCCGGGCGGACGCGACGGCGCCCTCGGCATCAACCAGGACGCGGCGATCTACGCCAGCCTGCTCGATGCCGGCGCGACCGTGGTCCATGCGCCGGAGCCCGGCCGCGGCGCCTGGGTCCAGGTGGTCAGCGGCCGGATCGACGTGAACGGCACGGAACTCAAGAGCGGCGACGGCCTGAAGCTCGAGGATACCGGTCGCCTCACCATCGCCGGGCTGGAGCCCAGCGAGTTCCTGCTGTTCGACCTGGCTTAGGCTCGATTCCCGCCCCGGCCGGGCTGCACCCGGCGGGGCGGGAGGAAAGGCGCAATTTTCGGATAAACCCGCCTTTCCAGTGCATTAACCACCCGTTCATCGAGTCCGGCTTTGATCTGCGGACGCATCCAATCCGCAGGCGCCGCTTTCCATGGGCCATCCACAACCGCAGCTTCGCGACGCCGGCATGGCGGCGCCGCTTTCCAGCGGTGCTCCGGCGCTTGCCGTGCGCGACCTCACCAAGAGTTTCCAGCGCCCCGCCGTCGATCACCTCGATCTCACCGTCCGGCAGGGCGAGTTCTACGCCCTGCTCGGCCCCAACGGCGCCGGCAAGACCACCACGCTGCGCATCGTCTCCGGCCTGCTGCGGCCCGATAGCGGCAGCGTCGCCATCTGGGGCATCGACGCGCTGGCCGACCCCATCGCCGCCAAGCGCATCACCGCCTGGGTCAGCGACGAGCCGATGATCTACGACAAGCTCTCGCCGATGGAATATCTCTCCTTCGTCGCCGGGCTGTGGGATGTCGAGCCGGCGGTGGCCGAGCGGAACGCGCGCGAGCTGGTGCAATGGCTGGAGCTCGGCCCGGTGGCGCATGAACGCTGCGACGGCTTCTCCAAGGGCATGCGCCAGAAGGTGGCCCTCGCCGGGGCGCTGGTGCACGATCCGAAGCTGATCATCCTCGACGAGCCGCTGACCGGGTTGGACGCCCGCGCCGCGCGGCTGGTGAAGGATGCGCTGCTGGCCCGCGTGCGCAAGGGCTGCACCGTGATCATGACCACGCACATCCTGGAAGTCGCCGAGCGCATGGCGGAGCGTATCGGCGTCATCTCGCGCGGCAAACTGATCGCCGAGGGCTCGCTCGAGGAGCTGCGCCACCGCACCAGCGCCGCCGGCGGCGGCAGGCGCGGCGACAGCAGCCTCGAGGACGTCTTCCTCGCCTTGGTCGACGAGCAGGATTCCGGACTTCTGACGCCCCCATCCGAAACCGGGGAACCGGCGCGGTGATGGCGGCCAGGACGCTGGGGCCGGGCTCGCTGTTCTGGCTGGCGCGCCACGAAGGCAACCTCGCCTGGCGCGACATGCATTACCTGATGACCGCGGGCGGGCGCTGGCGGATGCGCAGTGTGATCCTGATCTTCCTGGCGATCATGGCCTTCCTGCACCTGGTCGCTTATTCCATCGTCGCGCGCCATGCCGGGGCCACCGCCGCATCCGGCCCCAGTGTCCTGGTCGCCATCACCGGCAGCCTGGTGCTGAGCTTCTTCCTCATGTTGTCGCAGGCCCTCGAGCAGGTGACCCGCCTGTTCTACAGCCGCGGCGACCTCGACCTGTTCAAGTCGTCGCCCGTGCCGCTCGACCGCCTGTTCGGCCTGCGCGTCGCCGCCATCGCCGTTTCCACCACCGGCATGGCGCTGATCGTGGCGGCGCCCGTGCTCGACGTGCTGATGGTGATGGGCGGCGCGCGCTGGGCGCTCGGCTTCGGCGTCGCCGGCGCCGGCGGGCTGGCGGCCACCGGCTTGTCGCTGCTGCTGGCCGCGTTCCTCTTCGACACGATGGGCCCGCGCCGCACCCGGCTGGCGGCGCAGATCGCCTCGGCCATCGTCGGCTCGGCCTTCATCATCGGCATCCAGGCGGTGGCGATCCTCTCCATCGGCACCCTGTCGCCGCAGGTCTTCCTGCAATCGGACATGGTGCTCGACCATGCGCCGGCGGCCGACAGCTGGCTGTGGTTGCCGGCCCGCGCCGTGCTGGGCGACGGCACGGCGCTGCTGGCGACCTTCGCCATCGGCATCGTGGTCCTGGCCGTGCCGATGCAGCTCCTGGCCAAGCGCCTCGGCGACTATGCGCTGGCCGCCGCCGGCATCGACCACGGGACGAAGCGCACGCGCACCGCCAGCTGGGTGTTCCGCAAGGCCAGCCCGGCGCAGCTGCTGCGGTGCAAGGAATGGGTGCTGCTACTGCGCGACCCCTGGCTCGCCTCGCAGACCCTGATGCAGATGCTCTATCTGATCCCCTCCGGCCTGCTGCTGTGGCGCTGCTATGGCGCCAGCGACGGCGCCGCGGTGGTGCTGGCGCCGGTGCTGACCATGGCGGCGGGACAGCTGGGCGGCGGCCTCGCCTGGCTCGCGGTCTCGGGCGAAGACGCGCCGGACCTGATCGCCTCGGCGCCGATCTCGCCGCGGCTGCACTTGATGTCGAAGGTGCAGGCGGTGCTGCTGGCGATCTTCGCGGTGTTCGCGCCCTTCCTGCTCGGCCTCGCCGGGCTGTCCTGGCGCGCGGCGCTGCTGGTCGCCATCGGCATCGGCGTCGCCGCCCTGTCCTCGACCATGATCCAGATCTGGTTCCGCGCCCAGGCCAGCCGGCGCCATTTCCGCCGGCGCCAGACCTCTTCGCGCGTCGCCACCTTCGCCGAGGCCTTCTGCTCGGTGGCCTGGGCCGCCACCGCGGCGGTCGCCGCCGGCGGCTCGTGGTTCGCCCTTGGCTCGGCCCTGATCGCGGTGCTCATCCTCTGCGGCGCCTGGGCGATGCGCCCGCAAAGCTGACGGCCAGCCGATCACGGCCGGCCTTGATGGCAATCCCGCAGCCCGGGCTATTGTTGCGTTTCCGGCGGCATGATACGTCGCTGCCATGACCACGCCTGCATCGGCCCACGCGGCCCCGCCCTATCGCGGCATCGCCATCGGCTTCCTCGCCTATTTCCTGTTCTCCTGCGGCGACGCGGGCATGAAGGCGCTCGGCGGCCGGCTGCCGGTCTACGAGATCGGCTTCTTCTGCATGCTGGTCTCGGCCCTGGTGCTGCTGGTGCTGCGGCCGCGCGACGAGCGCTGGCGCGACGCCTGGCGGCCGCGCCACCCCAAGCTGGTGCTGCTGCGCGGGCTGGCCGGCGCCGCCTCGGGCATCCTCGCGGTCTTCGCCTTCACCACCCTGCCTTTCGCCGAGGCCTACGCCCTCATCTTCCTGTCGCCCTCGATCGCCACCATCCTGTCCATCTTCGTGCTCGACGAGCAGGTGCGCTGGCGGCGCTGGTTCGCGGTGGCGCTGGGCTTCGCCGGGGTGCTGGTGATCGTGCGCCCGGGCTTCGAGGAGCTCGGCTTCGGCCATCTCTGCGCCCTCGGCGTGTCCTTCTTCTCCGCCAGCACGGTGATCATCCTGCGCAAGCTGGGGCCGACCGAGCGGCGGGTCAGCCTGCTCGGCGCGGTGGTCTGCGCCGCGCTCACCAGCAACGGCCTGCTCATGCTGCCCGGCTTCCGCTGGCCGACCCTGGCCGATCTGCCGCTGATCGCGCTCGCCGGCACCTGCGCCGGCGTCGCCCAGCTGTGCCTGGTGGTGGCGACGCGCCATGCCCCGGCCAACCGGGTCGCCCCGGCGCAATACAGCCAGATGGTCTGGGCCATCGTGATCGGCGGCCTGCTGTTCCACGAGTTTCCCGACCGCTGGTCGATGGTCGGCATCGCCCTCATCGCCGTCTCCGGCCTCATCACCTTCCTGCGCGAAGAGGTGCGCGGCGGCTGGTGGGCGCGCATCATCCTGCAGCGCGAGCGCACCTGAGACTTCCGGCTTGCGGCCGAAACCTCCGGCTTGCGCCCGAAACTTCCAGCTTGCGCGGGGGCGCCACGCGGCGAAGAATGCACCGCATGACCCTCGACCAGTTCACCGCCTCGCTCGCCGCGGCCAAGCCGCCCGCCGGCCTCACCCTAGCCCTCGCCGCCTTGTGGTGGGACGCCAAGGGCGACTGGAACACGGCGCATGCGCAGGTGCAGCGCGACGAAGGCAATGCCGAATGCGACTGGGTGCACGCCTATCTGCACCGCAAGGAGGGCGACGCCGCCAATGCCGGCTACTGGTACCGCAGCGCCGGACAGAAGGCGGGGACCGGCCCGCTGGAGCGCGAATGGGCGGCGATCGTCGGGGCGCTGACCGGGCCGCAGGACGCGAGGCGCCAAGCATGACCGCGCAGGCGATGAACCATTTCACCATCCTGGCCGAGGACCTGGCGGCGACCTGCGCGTTCTACCGCGACCTCCTGGGCCTCACCGAAGGCTATCGCCCCAACATGGGCTTTCCAGGCGCCTGGCTCTATGCCGGCGACGTCGCCGTGCTGCATGTGGTGGTGAAGAACCCGCTGCCCCAGCAGCGCGCCGGGGTGCTGGACCACATGGCCTTCACCGCCACCGATTTGCCCGCCACCGTCGCCAGGCTGAAGCGGCGCGGCGTCGCCTACAATCTCGGCCGCCAGGTCGAGACCGGCACCTGGCAGCTTTTCCTGCACGACCCGAACGGCGCCAAGGTCGAGCTGGATTTCGATTCCGGGGAACCCGGGCCGGCCGAATAGCCCGCATTTCGACGTTGCCCGATCAACGACGGGTTGCCGCAGGCCGCTTGATCCGGCTTCCTTTTCCTCGTATCTTCGTATCTATGAATATACAGAAAATGGCCCGCACGGCGGAAATGGTCAGCGAGCTGATGAAGACGCTGGCGCATCCGAAGCGGTTGCTCATCCTCTGCCAGCTGGTCGAGGGCGAGCGGTCGGTCGGCGAGCTGGCCAGGCTGCTGGACATGCGCGAGGCCGCGGTCTCGCAGCAGCTGACCCTGCTGCGCAAGGACAAGATGGTCGCCACCCGGCGCGAGGGTCAGACCATCTGGTACTCGATGCCGCGCGAGGATGTGCGGGCGCTGCTCGGCTATCTCTACGAGACCTATTGCGTCAAGCCAGCCCGCCGCTGATCAAAGGCCGAGAACGGCCGTCACGCATTTGGAGGAGCCGCCCATGAAGCCCGAGGTCACAGGTTTTTTCGACGAAGACACCTTCACCATCTCCTACGTCGTTGCCGACCCGGCGACCAAGACCTGTGCGATCATTGACAGCGTGCTCGATTTCGACCCGGCCTCCGGCCGGACCAGCCGCAAATCGGCCGACCAGGTCATCGCCTTCATCCGCAAGGGCGGCCTGAAGCTGGACTGGATCCTGGAGACCCATGTCCATGCCGACCACTTGAGCGCAGCACCCTATCTCCGCAACGAGCTCGGCGGGCGCATCGGCATCGGCTTCAACGTGGTGACGGTGCAGAACGTCTTCGGCAAGGTCTTCAACGTCGAGCCCGAGTTCAAGCGCGACGGCAGCCAGTTCGACCACCTGTTCCAGGACGGCGAGGCGTTCAAGGTCGGCGGCATCGAGGCCAAGGCGCTGTATACGCCCGGCCACACCCCCGCCTGCATGACCTACATGATCGGCGATGCCGGGTTCGTCGGCGACACCATGTTCATGCCGGATTTCGGCACCGCGCGCTGCGACTTCCCCGGCGGGGACGCGCGGCAGCTCTACCGCTCCATCCGCAAGATCTTCGCGCTGCCGCCGCAGACCCGGCTGTTCATGTGCCACGACTACAAGGCGCCGGGGCGCGACGAGTACCGCTGGGAAACCACGGTGGCGGAGGAGAAGGCGAAGAACGTCCACGTTCGCGATGGCGTCTCCGAGGACGACTTCGTCGCCATGCGCCAGAAGCGCGACGCCACCCTGTCCATGCCGCGCCTGATCCTGCCTTCGGTGCAGGTCAACATGCGGGCGGGGAACCTGCCGCCGGCGGAAGCCAACGGCGCCCGCTATCTGAAACTGCCTGTCGACGCATTGTAGGCGACGCGCTGTAGGCGACGCCCAGTAGGCGACGCGCCGTAGCCGTCGCAAGTAAGCGACAAGACCGGGCGGCTCGCCGGGCCGTCCGCGATCCTTGGAAGAGCGCTTATGGAGAGCATCAAGCGGCTGTCCCCGTTTTGTCGGTGGCGCCCCAGATCAGCCCGGGCGATATCGGCACCCTGTCCGTGCACGGCTTTCGCGTCGCCATCGGCAACCGCGGGCAGGTGTTCCTCAGCCAGCACCAGGCGCTGGCCGCGCTCGACCCCGACACCACCCGCCGGGCCGATCTGGCCGTCTAGGCGCGGCCGATGCTGGAATACTTGAAGCCGGCGGCGCGCATCTCGGCCGGGCGGTAGACGTTGCGCAGGTCGATCATCACCGGCTGCTTCAGCGCTACCTTCATCCGCGCGAAGTCGAGGGCGCGGTAGGAATTCCACTCGGTCAGCAGCACCACCGCGTCGGCGCCGGCCATCGCCGCGTAGGGATCGTCGCAATAGGCGAGGTCCGGCATCAGCTTGCGCGCTTCCGTCATGCCCTCCGGGTCGTGCGCCCGCACCTTGGCGCCGGCCGCCAGCAAGGCCGGCGCGATCGCCAGGCTCGGCGCCTCGCGCATGTCGTCGGTGTTGGGCTTGAAGGTGAGGCCGAGCAGCGCCACCGTCTTGCCGGCAAGCGAGCCGCCCAGGGCGGCCTTCACCCGCTCCACCATCTGCAGCTTGCGCGCCTCGTTGAAATCGGCGGTCGCCTCGATCAGGCTCAAGGGCGCGCCGGCCTGGCGCGCGATCTCGACCAGCGCGCGGGTGTCCTTCGGGAAGCAGGATCCGCCATAGCCGGGACCGGGATGCAGGAACTTCTGGCCGATGCGGCCGTCGAGGCCGATGCCGCGCGCCACGTCGTGCACGTCGGCGCCGACCTTCTCGCACAGATCGGCGATCTGGTTGATGAAGGAGATCTTCATCGCCAGGAAGCCGTTGGCGGCGTATTTGATCAGCTCCGCCGTCTCCAGCCCGGTGAACAGGATCGGCGTCTCGATCAGGTAGAGCGGGCGGTAGAGCTGGCGCATCACCTCGCGCGCGCGCTCGCTTTCGGCGCCGATCACCACGCGGTTGGGCCGCATGAAATCGTCGATCGCCGAGCCTTCGCGCAGGAATTCGGGGTTCGACACCACGTCGAATTCGGCCTGCGGATTGGTCGCCTTGATGATCGCCGCCACTTCGCGGCCGGTGCCGACCGGCACCGTCGACTTGGTGACGACGACGGTGTATCCCCGCATCGCCTGGGCGATCTGGCGCGCCGCCTCGCGCACGAAGCTGAGATCCGCGTGGCCGTCGCCGCGCCGGCTGGGGGTGCCGACGGCGATGAAGACCAGGTCGGCGGCGCCCACCGCGGCGGCGAGGTCGCCGTCGAAGCGGAGCCGCCCGGCGGCGGCGTTGCGCGCCACCAGCGAATCGAGGCCCGGCTCATAGATCGGAATCTCGTTGCGGCGCAGGCGCTGGATCTTGCCCTGGTCCTGGTCGATGCAGACCACGTGGTGGCCGAACTCCGAGAAGCAGGCGCCGGACACCAGGCCGACATAGCCGGCGCCGATCATGGCGATGTTCATGGCGCTGTTCCCCTCGCTCCGGTTCCGCCTAGCGCTTCAGCGTTTCGGCCAGTGTAAGGATGGTTTCTCTCACCTTCTTGCCGATCTTCGGATGGCGCAGGGCATAGGCCATGTTGGCCTCGATGAAGCCCGCCTTGTCGCCGCAATCGAAGCGGGTGCCCTCGAAGCGATAGCCGTGGAAACGGCCGCGGCCGCACATCCGCGCCATGGCGTCGGTCAGCTGGATCTCGCCGCCGGCGCCCGGCTCCTGCGCGTCCAGGTGGCCGAACACATCCGGCTGCAGGATGTAGCGGCCGATGATGGAAAGCGTCGAGGGCGCGTCGGCCGGCTTCGGCTTTTCCACCAGGCCCACCGCCTCGACCAGGCGGCCGCTTTCCTTGCCGGTCTTCAGGATGCCGTAGCGGTCGGTGTGCTCGCGCGGCACATCCATCACCGCGACCATGTTGCCGCCGACCTCGTTGTAGACCTCCACCATCTGCCTCAGGCAGGGCGTGTCCGATTGCACCAGATCGTCGGCCAGCAGCACGGCGAAAGGCTCGTTGCCCACCAGGTTGCGGGCGCACCACACGGCATGACCCAGGCCGCGCGCTTCCTGCTGGCGGATATAGGCGACGTCGCCGGGCTTCGGCACCAGGCTGTCGATCAGCGCCAGCTCGACGGTCTTGCTGCGCTGCTTCAGCGTCTCCTGCAGCTCGTAGGAATAGTCGAAATGATCCTCGATCGCGCTCTTGCCCCGGCCGGTGACGAAGATCAGTTCCTCGATCCCGGCGGCGCGCGCCTCTTCCACCGCGTATTGGATCAGCGGCTTGTCCACCACGGGCAGCATTTCCTTCGGCATCGCCTTGGTCGCGGGCAGGAACCGCGTGCCCAGACCGCCCACCGGAAAAATGGCTTTTCTCAAAGGCTTGCGCATGGATCGTCCCTTTTCTCTGCGGCGCTCTTGTGCCACAGGCAAGGCCTGCGGGGAAGAGGCGTCGATGCCGCGCGGGCTGCCCGGCTAGGGGGCGGGCGACATCGCGCCGGGCTCGGCCGGCGCCGCTTCCGGCCGGGGCGCCAGGGCCAGTGCCGCCACCAGGTCCCGCACCTCCTGGCGCGCCGCCACATGCGACATGCGCCAGGTGACGCCGAGGTCGATCTTGTGGTCCGTGCGGTTGAGGTCGAGCAGGGTCAGGCCGCGCGGAAACAGCTCGCGGAAAATGACGCGCTCGGTGAAGCCGGGGGCGAGGCGGAAGCCGAGCCGCTTGGCCAGGCTCTCCAGCAGCTTGCCGATGTCGCGCTTGTTCTTGGCATCCAGGCTGCTCAAGCGGTTGCGCATGACGATCCAGTCGATCGGCGGGCCGCGCCGGATGGCGCGCAGCTTGCGCTGCTCCCACACCATCTCGCTGTAGACGCTGGGCTTCAGGATCTTCGCCCCGTCATGGTCGATGCGCCCGAGCAGGTCGAGATCGAGGAAGGAATCGTTGAGCGGCGTGATCAGCGTGTCGGCGAAGGTATGCGCCAGGCGCGACAGCGAGGTATCCGATCCCGGCGTGTCGATGACGATGAAGTCGCAGTCCTTGAGCTGCTCCATCGCTTCGCCCAGGCGCTGCGCCTCGTCGGCGCCTGCCTCCGCCGCGCTGTCGGCGGTGGAGCGCTGCACCGGGACATGCCGGGATTGCGGCAGCGGCACCAGCATCCCGGCGGCGCTCGCCTTGCGGTTCTCGACATAGCGGGTGAAGGAGCCTTGCCGCGCGTCGCAATCGATCGAGCCGACCTCGTAGCCGTCCTGCAGCAGGGCGACGACCAGATGCATGGCGGTGGTGGACTTGCCCGACCCGCCCTTCTCGTTGCCGAGGACGATGACATGCGGCCGGCCGGCCGGTTGCCCGGCCCGATGTCCAGGCGGCTGGAACCTTATGCTTGCGACTCGGTGGCCCTGCGGATCCATATGGCAGTGTCATGAAACACCGCGCCGCCGTTTGGCAAGCCCGCGTCGTCGCTGGTCAGGGTGTTGATGCCGTTGCCGCCGACGAAGGCGGCGTTGGGCCAGATGCCCTCCACCACCACCACGCCGGGCAGCACCCCGTCGAACGGCCTGGCATGGATCAGCACGCGGCCGCGGGCATTGCCGATCTCGGCCAGGTCGCCCTCGGCAAGGCGCAGCCGCGCGGCGTCCTCGGGATGCAGCAGCAGGGTCGGCCGGCCTTCCCTCTTCTTTGAGCCCGGCGTCTCGGTGAAGGTCGAGTTGAGGAACGAGCGCGCCGGCGCCGTCACCATGCGGAACGGATGCTCGGGCGTCGCCGCGTCGAAGACCGGCGCAATGTCGGGCAGGCTCGGCAGCCGCGCATGGTTGCGGCCGACCTTCGACCAATCCGCCTTGAAGTGGAACTTGCCGTCGGCATGGCCGAAGCCGTCGCGGAAATGCGCCTGGTCGACCTCCGGCGCGCAATTGAGCCAGTGCTGCGCGTAGATCTCGTCCGGCCCCGGCAGGCCGGAGCGCCGCAGCGCCTCGGCGATGATCTCCCATTCGGTCATGCCGAAGGCCGGGTGGCGGCAGCCGAGCCGGCGGGCCAGTTCGCCGATGACGAAATGGTTGGTGCGCGCCTCGGCATAGGGCTCGACCACCTTGCGCGTCACCTGCAGGAAGGTGTGGCCGCTGCCGCGATAGATGTCGTCGTGCTCCAGGAACGTGGTCGCCGGCAGCACGATGTCCGCCATCGCCGCCGTCTCGGTCATGAACTGCTCGTGCACGCAGACGAACAGGTCGTCGCGCGCCAGGCCCCGGCGCACCAGGTGCGTGTTGGGGCAGACCATCATCGGGTTGGTGTTCTGCACGATCATGGCCATGACCGGCGGGCCGTCGCCGAGATCGCGCTTGTCGCCGGTCAGCACCGCGCCGAGGCGCGACTGGTCCAGCTCGCGCACGCTCCGGTCCTCCAGCTCCGCCCCGGTGATGATCGAAGAGTCGATCTTGAAGATCGAGCGGTTGGAATAGAGCGCGCCGCCGCCGGGATGCGCCCAGGCGCCGGTCACCGCCGGCAGGCACGAGACGGCATGCAGCGACACCGCGCCGTTGCGCGCGCGCGAGAAGCCGTAGCCGACGCGGATGAAACTGCGCCTGGTGTTGCCGTAGAGCCGGGCGAAGTCGCGGATGGTGGCCGCCGGCACGCCGGTGACGCTCTCCGCCCATTCCGGCGTCTTGTCCCGCGCATGGGCCTCGAGCGCCGCGGGATCGTCGGTATGGCGGGCCATATAGGCGCGGTCGGCCAGGCCCTCGGCGAACAGCACGTGGATCATCCCCAGCACCAGCGCGGCGTCGGTGCCCGGCCGCAGCATGATGTGCAGGTCGGCGACCTCCGCCGTCGGGTTGCGATAGGGATCGACGCAGATGAACTTCGCGCCGCGCTCCTTGCGCGCGCGGGCCACGTGGGTCATCACGTTGACCTGGGTCGAGACCGGATTGGTGCCCCAGGCGATGATGACGTCGCTCTCCGCCATCTCGCGCGGATCGACGCCGCGCAGCGTGCCGACGCCGGCCATCCATCCCGCGTCGGACAGCGCGACGCAGATCGTGCTCTTCTGCCGCGAATACTTCTTCTCGTTGCGCAGGCGGTCGATGCCGTCGCGCTGCACCAGGCCCATGGTGCCGGCATAGAAATAGGGATAGACCGATTCCGCGCCCCAGGCCCGCTCCGCCCGCAGGAAGCGCTCGGCGGTCTCGTCCAGCGCCTGTTCCCAGGAGATCGGCTTGAAGGCCGCCATACCGACGCCCTTGTCGCCGACGCGCTTCAAGGGCTGCGCCAGGCGGTCGGGATGATGCTGCCGCTCGGCATAGCGCGCGACCTTGGCGCAGATGACCCCGGCGGTATAGGGGTTGGCCTTGGCGCCATGCACCCGGCCAATCGTGGTCGGGCTCAGCCGCTCGACTTCCAGCGCACAGGTCGAGGGGCAATCGTGGGGGCAGGCGCTGTGGACGATGTCCGGCCGGCCGGAAGCGGCGTTGTCGAGCGGCATGGTTTCCCGTGCAATCAACTACATGGCCGCGCTTGGCGGCAAAGGGCGAAATCCTTAAAGTGCCGCGACTTTACCCGCCGTCACCGGGCAACGCCAGGGGACAACGGGCCCGTCCGGCAAGGGCCGCGGCGGCAGATCGGGGTGTATCGTGACAAGTTCGTCGGCGGGGTCCACGGCCGGGGGCCAGCTTCAATTCAGGCCCAAGTTCGGCATCCTGTGCATGCTGACCGCGCTCTGCATCCTCGGCTCCACCGATGCCGTGGTGAAGTGGTCGGCGGGCAACATCCCGGTGATCCAGATCGCCTTCGTGCGTTTCGCGCTCTCGCTGGTCATCGTGCTTGTCCTCATCCGACGCTCGCCGAACGGCTTCGGCGTCCTGCGCACCCGGCGGCCGATCGAGCATCTGCTGCGCGGCTTCTGCTCGACGTTCGAGCTGCTCGCCTTCTATCTCGCCATCAGCAAGATCCCGCTGCCCACGGCCATGAGCATCGTCTCCACCTCGCCGATCTTCGGCACGCTGCTCGGCGTCATCGTGCTGCGCGAACGGCTGAGGCTCGGCGGCTGGATCGCCATCATGGCCGGCTTCCTGGGCATGCTGCTGGTGGTGCAGCCGGAGGAAGGCGTCGGCAGCGTCGAGGGCACGGTCGCCGTGCTCACCTCGGTGGTGTTGTGGTCGACGGCGCAGCTCCTGGCGCGGCGGCTCAGCGCCACCGAAAGCAACGACACCATCCTGTTCTACTATGCGGTGGTCGGGACGTTGCTGATGGGTGCCGCCCTGCCCTTCGTCTGGGTCCAGCCCACGGGGCTCGAATGGCTGGCGCTCGGCGCCATCGGCGTGCTTGGTTGCCTGGGACAGTACCTGCTGATCCTCGCCTTCCGCTTCGCGCCCCTGTCGCTGGTGGCGCCCTTCGAGTACAGCGCGTTGATCTGGGCCAGCCTCTATGGCTGGATCTTCTGGGGCGACGTGCTGGGGCCGGTGGCGCTGGCCGGCGTCGTCGTCATCGTCGGCGCCTGCCTGTATATTTCCCGCAACGCCGCGCATTGAGCCGAGGATAGCCCGGTAGGACGTCATGGAGCGCGCCGAGATAGACGCTGTGGTGATCGGTGCCGGGGTGATCGGCCTCGCCTGCGCGCGGCGCCTGGCGCTGGCCGGCATCGACACCCTGATCCTGGAGGCCGAGAGCGAGATCGGCACCGGCATTTCCGCGCGCAACAGCGAGGTGATCCATGCCGGCATCTACTACCCGACCGGCAGCCTGAAGGCGCGGCTCTGCGTTGCCGGCAGGCAGATGCTCTACGAGTATTGCGTCGTGCACGGCGTCAGCGCCAAGCGTGTCGGCAAGCTGGTGGTGGCGGCCGGCGCGGCGCAGATACCCGCGCTGCAGGCCCTGATGGCGCAGGCGCAGGCCAACGGCGTCGACGACCTCGCTTTGCTGACCGCCGCCGAAGCCAAGGCGCTGGAGCCCGAGCTCTCCTGCGCCGCCGCTTTCCATTCGCCCGGCACCGGAATCGTCGATGCCCATGGCCTGATGCTGAGCCTGCTGGGCGAGGCGGAGGATCACGGCGCGTCGCTGGCCCGGCAATCGCCTGTGCTGCGCGGGACCATCGAGAAAGGCGGCCGCACTACGCTCGAAATCGGCGGCGATGCGCCGATGCTGCTGACGACCCGGATCCTGGTGAATGCCGCCGGCCTCGGCGCCCAGGCAATGGCACATTCGCTGCAGGGATATCCGGCTGAAATGATTCCCCCGCTTCACTACGCCAAGGGCAATTACTTCATGCTGAGCGGACGCTCGCCGTTCCGGCATTTGATCTATCCGATGCCGGAGGCGGCGGGACTGGGCGTGCACCTGACCCTCGATCTCGGCGGCGGCGCGCGATTCGGACCCGACGTCGAATGGGTCGATCGGCCGGCCTATGACGTGGACCCGCGGCGCGGCGATGCCTTCTACGCCGCCATCCGCAGCTACTGGCCGGGCTTGCGCGACGGCGCGCTGGAGCCGGCCTATGCCGGCATCCGACCGAAGCTGCAGGCGCCCGGCGCCCCGGCGGCGGATTTCCGCATCGACGGACCGGAGCGGCATGGCTTGCCCGGGCAGGTACATCTCTTCGGCATCGAATCGCCCGGCCTGACCTCGAGTCTCGCTATCGCCGAAGAGGTTTTCGCGGACCTGGCCGACTCGCGCTGAGGAAGGATGGCGCGCGCGACGCGCGGCGTGCTCCGAACGACCGCCGTTGCATAGGCCCCTGGTCACATCGGATGGCAGGCATAGAGTTCTCCCAGCGGCGCCTGCAGAAGTCGGCAAGTGGGCGCCCTCACGAACTGTTCCATTCCCACTTCAAATCACCGGTTTGCCGACACGAACGCGGCCGCCAGCCGAACATATGAGCTATTTCTGCCTTGTCTCGGGCGGTCTTTCCTGTAGGTTTTCCACCAACAATAAGAAACGGGGCAGGGTTAGGGGCAATCAGAAGCTCTCCACAAACTGGTTCGGCCTGACGCGTTGGGTGCCCGATACAGCACGTACCGAAGGCGGGTGCGCTGATCGGCGTGCCGGAATTAATGGGGGTGGCGAAATGACGCTGAGAATGACTGTCGGCGGGGCCGGGGGGCTTCGATGCCCAGCGTGATTCGCGGCTATGTCCGATTCACTGACCTCATGTCCGACTATGTCGGCTATCTCGCCGCGGCACTGATCTTCGTCATGGGCGCCACGTTGATGTTCGATGCGTTCACACGCAACGTCGTCAACATGCCGGTGCATTGGGCTGTCGAATTCACGCAGTTCACGCTCGCGGCCTACTACTTCATGGGCGGAGCGTTCACGCTGAAGAACAACGAGCATGTCCGCATGGACTTGTTCTATGGGTCGCTGTCCGAGCGCAGAAAGGCCAAGGTCGACCTCTTAACCTCGGTCTGCCTGATCTTCTACCTGGTGATCACGCTGATCGGCGGCATCTCGAGCCTGCAATACGCCATCGAGACCAATGAGCGGCGCTTCTCGATCTGGAACCCCTCGGTGATACCGATCAAGGCGCTGCTGGTCGTCTGCCTCGTGCTAATGCTGATGCAGGCAGTTTCACTCATCTTCAAGAATCTCGCGACGTTGCGCGGAGTGAAACTGTCATGAGCTACGAGATGATCGCCCTGCTCATGTTCGGCGCCATGCTGGTCCTGCTGGTGACCGGCCAGAGGGTCTTTGCCGCGATCGGCTTCGTCGCCATGGCGGCCGCGCTGCTGCTCTACGGCCCGGGCGCCATCGAGCTGTCGTTCAACCAGGTGTTCAAGCTGTTCAACTGGTACGCGATGCTGACCCTGCCCATGTTCATCTACATGGGCTACATCCTGGCGGAATCGGGCATCGCCGAAGACCTCTACAAGATGCTGCACGTCTGGTTCGGACGGTTGAGCGGCGGACTTGCCGTCGGCACCCTGTTCCTGATGGTGATCATCTCGGCGATGAACGGCCTTTCGGTCGCCGGCATGGCGATTGGCGCGACCATCGCGCTCCCGGAGATGCTGCGGCGCGGCTATGACAAGGTGCTGATCTCCGGCGTGGTGCAGGGCGGTTCCTCACTCGGCATTCTCATCCCGCCGTCGGTGGTGATGGTGCTCTACGGCATGATCGCGCGCCAGCCGGTGTCGAAGCTGTGGTTCGCCGGGCTGATCCCCGGGCTGATCATGGCCGGCCTCTTCATCCTCTATGTGCTGATCCGGGCCAAGCTCAATCCCAAGCTGGCGCCGACGGTGAAGGACGAGGAACTGAACATGCCGTTCCGCGAGAAGCTCGCCCTCGCGCGTGCCGGCATCATCCCCTTCGCGATCTTCTTCTTCATGACCGGGCTGTTCGTCTTCGGCGTCACCAGCCTGGTGGAAAGCTCCGCCGTCGGCGCCTTCTGCGCCACCCTGGCGGCGGTGGCCAAGCGGCGCTTCACCTGGAGGCTGGTGCGGGAGACTTCGATCAAGACCCTGAACGTCTCCTGCATGTTCATGTGGCTGATCCTGGCGGCGCTCGCCTTCGGCACGGTGTTCGACGGTCTGGGCGCGGTGAAGGCGCTCGAATATTTCTTCCTGGACAAGCTCAACCTCGATCCCTGGATGGTGATCGTCGTCATGATGGTGAGCTTCATCATCATGGGAATGTTCCTGGACGACACCGCGATGCTGGTGATCGTTGCGCCGCTCTATATCCCGCTGGTCAAGGCGCTGGATCTCGGCTTCAGCAACCAGCTCATCTGGTTCGGCGTGCTCTACACGATGACCTGCCAGATCGCCTATATCACGCCACCCTTCGGCTACAACCTGTTCCTTATGCGCTCGCTGGCGCCCAAGGAGATTACCCTGGTCGACATCTACCGATCGATCTGGCCGTTCGCGGCCGTCATGATGCTGACCATCGCGCTGCTGATGGCGTTCCCGCAGTTGGCGCTCTGGCTTCCCGAACACATGTCAGTGAAAGGCTGATCGCAACGGAGCAACCGAAGCTCCACAACATCCAGCAGGAGGTTCTTGATGACTAAAGAGACGAAACCGCAGACTCCCTCGGAGCAAATCCTGTCGACTCGGCGCAATCTGCTGCGCAAGGCGGGACTGGGGGCCGGCGTGATCGCCGCAAGTTCGACCATCGGAGCGCCTACCGTGATCGCGCAGGCCGGCCCGATCAAATGGCGCCTGCAGACCTATTCGGGCGCGCCGCTGGGCGCTCATGTCATCAAGCCGCAGATCGAGGCCTTCAACAAGGCGGCCAACGGCGAAATGGAGATCGAGCTCTATTACGCCGACCAGTTGGTGCCGACCGCGGATCTGTTCCGCGCGCTGCAGTCCGGCACTCTCGATGCCGTCCAATCCGACGAGGCGACCATGGCTTCGCCGGTCGACATCGCGGTGTTTGGCGGATACTTCCCCTTCGCCACACGGTACAGCCTCGATGTGCCGGCGCTGTTCCACTACTACGGCCTGAATGAAATCTGGCAAGAAGCCTATTCAGGGGTCGAGAACGTCACGTGGCTGTCGTGCGGTGCCTGGGATCCGCTGCACATCTTCACCGTCAGCAAGCCGATCCGCAGCCTGGCCGACATGAACGGCCTGCGCGTGTTCGGCGTGCCGACCGCCGGCAAGTTCCTGTCCAAGTACGGCCTCGTGCCGGTGACGATCCCTTGGGACAACGTCGAGGTCGCCATGCAGACCGGCGAGCTCGATGGCGTCGCCTGGTGCGGTTTCACCGAGGCCTACGAAGTCGGCTGGGCGGATGTCTGCAAATACGCCCTCGGCAACTCGATCACTGGCGCCTGGTTCGGCAGCTACTTTGCCAATACGCCGAGCTGGAACAAGGTGCCGCCGCACCTGCAGGAGCTGTTCCGCGTCACCATCGACCAGTCGCACTACTATCGCGACATCTGGTACTGGGGCGGCGAGGCGAAGCTGCGCGTCGAGGGCGAGAAGATGGAGCTGACCCAGCTTCCGGACGCGGAATGGGCGCAGGTCGTCAAGGATGCCGAAGGCTTCTGGGACGAGGTCGCGAGCTCCAGCCCGCGCGCCGGGAAGGTCGTCGAGATCTTCAAGAAATACGCGTCAAACATGGAGAAGGCGGGGTATCCGTACCGCTAATCACACAGTCCTTTCGATGTTGTCATGCCATCCAATCGGGCATGGCAGTATCGGGGTACCGTTGTCAGATACTTTTGGGGCCGCTCCTTGGAGCGGCCCTTTTCCTTTGCGGCTTGGCGGCTTCGGGCGGCCGACACAGACTTGCAATCACGTTCGCCGCAGTCGGGAGAGACCGCGACCAGCCTGCTGGATCGCGGCGCCGAAGGAGCAACCGCCCCCGGAACCTCTCAGGCAAAAGGACCGGTTGCGGCCGAAGTCTCTGGAAAGCGGGTCTTGCGGGCAGTCTGCCCGTGGTTCCTCACCGACGGAGTAAGCCAGGCCCGCCCCGTGCGCGGCCGGTGAATCTCTCAGGTCAACAGACAGAGGGGGGACCGCCTGGGCTTGTTCCCCGGGCGGACCACGCGTCACCCGGGGGTATCCTGATGCCGAGACCGATTGCGCATGGACTGCCGGTGGCCGCCGCCGAAAGCGGCGCCGCGCCGGCCACCGATGCACGTCGCATCGAGGCGCTCGGCAATTCCCTGCGCGCCATCGCCGGGGAAGCGGGCGAGCATCTGCGCCATCTCGAGCGGTTGTTCCATCGTCACCTGGGCGCCAGCCCGCGCGGCTGCTATCAGCGGCTGCAAATGGCCCAGGCGTGCGACGTCGTCCAGGGCACCATGATGGGATCGTCGCAGGTCGCCGAAGCGGTGGGTGTCGACTCGCTTTCGGATTTCTCGAAATGCAATATGGACGCCCACGGAATTCGACCGAGCGAGGATCGCCAGCGCCCCGTCACAACGCCAGGCGAACCGGCGTCACGACGCCGCCGTTTCTCGTTTTGGCCGCATTTTGGCGGTATTCCGACCTGCCGACGCCGGCTTTACAACGGGTTGGCCTCTGATCATACTCCGGCGACGCGACGCCCATGACGGCGGTCGCGCAGGGAGTCGCTAATCGTGCGACGAAGGGGGTTCGGGCCGCGAGGCGCGAAGTCACAAATCCATCGGTAGACAGAAACTGGCGCTTAGCCAGACAGACCGGCCAGGACCGTCTTGCGGCCCTGGTGTTGCATGCATGCGACGTTGCATAGAGGGGAGCTAAATGACCGACCAACATCATGAGGACGTAAAAGTCCTCCACTCCATGGGCTACTCGCAAGAGCTTGCGCGCCGAATGGGTGGTTTCCAGAACTTCGCGATCTCGTTTTCCATCATCTGCATCCTGGCCGGCGGCATCGGCGCCTACACGGTGGCCATGGGCGCTGCCGGCGGCGGATCGATCGGCATCGGCTGGATCGTCGGCTCGATCTTCACGCTGATCGTGGCGGCGGCGATGGGCCAGATCGCTTCGGCCTATCCGACTGCGGGCGGCCTTTATCACTGGAGCTCGATCCTCGGCGGCAAGGGCTGGGGCTGGGGCACTGCCTGGCTCAACCTGCTCGGCCTGCTGTTCGTCGTGGCCTCGGTCGATTACGGCGTCTACCTGCTGCTGCGTGACCTGGTCCTGGTCGGCATCTTCGGCATGGATCCGGCGAGCTTTACCGGCACCCATCTGGTCATCGCCGTGGCGTTGATCCTGATCACCCAGGCGATCCTCAACTATGTCGGCATCAAGGCGACGACGATCCTGACCGACTTCTCCGGCTACCTCATCTTCCTGGTCTCGATCGTCCTGATCGTCGGCCTGATCCTGGGTTCGCCGGTCGAGCTCGACTTCTCGCGCATCGTCACGTTCACCAACAACACCGGTCCCGCCGGTGCGGATAGCTGGCCGCGGACGGAGAGCCTGTTCTTCGCCTTCATCCTGGGCCTGCTGCACGTCTGCTACACCATCACGGGCTTCGACGCTTCCGCCCACACCTCGGAAGAGACCCGCGACGCGCAGCGCAGCGTGCCGCGCGGCATGCTGACTTCGGTCTTCTGGTCGGCGCTGTTCGGCTGGCTGCTGATCGTGGCGGTGCTGCTGGCCATGCCGGACACCACCGAAGGCGCGACCAAGGGCTGGTCGATCTTCTACTACGTGCTGGAAGCGAGCGGCATGCCGAGCTGGCTGAAGTCGTTCGTCGCCATCGGCATCGTGGTGTCGAACTACCTCTGCGCGCTGGCGGGCCTCACCTCGCTCTCGCGCATGATCTTCGCGTTCGCGCGCGACGGCGGTCTGCCGAAGGCGCTGCGCAAGATCAGCCCGAAATACCGCACCCCCGGTGCGGCGATCTGGGTGGGTGCGCTGCTCTGCTTCGTGCTCGGCTACCTCGCCGGCAACAACGAGAAGGCCTACATCATCCTGGCCTCCGGCTGCGCCGTGTTCCTGTACGTGTCCTACGCCATGCCGATCGCTGCCGGCATCCTCGCGGAAGGCAAGAGCTGGAACAAGAAAGGCCCATTCAACCTCGGCGTCTGGTCGAAGCCCATCGCGGTCCTGGCCGTGATCGGCGCGCTGATCCTGGCCTTCGTCGGCTTCCAGCCGCCGTATGAGCTGGTTGGTCAGTTCCTGGCCGTCGCCATCGTGGTGCTGATCGTGGTGTGGTACGCCTTCGAGAAGCGCCGCTTCGCCGGCCCACCGCTGACCGAAGAGGCGGTGAAGGCGCGTCAGGCCGAAATCGCCCGCGAGGAAGCGGCGCTCGGCGGCGCCGGCTAAGCTTCGAACAACACACGACAAATCCTGGGGCCGCTCCTCGGAGCGGCCCTTTTCTTTTGCGGCTTGACGGCTTCGGGCGGCCGACACAGACTTGCAATCACGTTCGCCGCAGTCGGGAGAGACCGCGACCAGTCCGCTGGATCGCGGCGCCGAAGGAGCAACCGCCCCCGGAACCTCTCAGGCAAAAGGACCGGTTGCGGCCGAAGTCTCTGGAAAGCGGGTCTTGCGGGCAATCTGCCCGTGGTTCCTCACCGACGGAGTAAGCCAGGCCCGCCCGATGCGCGGCCGGTGAATCTCTCAGGTCAACAGACAGAGGGGGGACCGCCTGGGCTTGATCCTCGGGCGGACCACGCGTCACCCGGGGGTATCCTGATGCCGAGACCGAATGCGCATGCACTGCCGGTGGCTGCCGCCGAAAGCGGCGCCGCGCCGGTCACCGATGCGCGTCGCGTCGAGGCGCTCGGCAACTCCCTGCGCGCCGCCACCTCGCCCTTCGCCCTCGACAAGGACCGCGGCGCGGCGCTCAGCCTCGTGCTCATGCCCGGCTTCGCCCTGGGCGACCTCGCGCGCCTGCTCGATGTGTTCGATTCCGCCAACAAGCTGGCGCGGCGCACGACCTTCCGCTGGGAGCTCGTGGCGCTGCAGGGCGGCGGCGCCGTGAGTTCCGCCGGCATCGCCGTAGCCGCGCATGGCGACGTGACCGGGCGCCGGCCGCTCCCCACCGTGATCGTGCTGAGCGACGCCGACGCCAGCGACGAGGATTGCGCCGGCCTCGCCGCCTGGCTCAGCGCCCACCCGGCCTCGATCCAGCGCCTGGGCGGCATCGGCGGCGGCTGCCGCGTGCTGGGGCGCATTTCCGCCATGCCGCGCGAGCGCGCCCGCGGCCATGCGGAGCGCAAGGAGCTCTACTGGCGCAAGGACAGCTTCTTCGGCTGCCGCGGCGGCTGCGCCACCTCCGATTTCGCGCTCAGCAACGTCGAGGCGCTGCTGGGGCCGCAGGTGGCGCAACGCGTGCTGATGCGCCTGGCGCGCGAGCGCGTGCGCAAGAAGATCGAGCCCGCCGCCGACCAGCAGAAATCCATCGAGACCGAGGTCGCGCCGCCGATCCGCGCCGCGGTGGCGCTGATGCGGCGCACCGTGTCGCAGCCGCTGCCGCTGCCCGCCATCGCCGGAGAGGCGGGCGTGCATCTGCGCCATCTCGAGCGGCTGTTCCACCGTCACCTCGGCGTCAGCCCGCGCGGCTACTATCAGCGGCTGCGCCTGGCCCAGGCGCGCGACCTCGTCCAGGGCACCATGATGGGATTGTCGCAGGTGGCGGAAGCGGTGGGTTTCGACTCGCTTTCGCATTTCTCGAAATGCTATATGGACGCCCACGGAATTCGACCGAGCGAGGACCGCCAGCGCCACTTCACCACCCCCGGGGACAAGACCGGGACCGGCTCGAAGATCGGCGCGACCGACAGCAAGATCAATGCAGCGCAGACCCGCCAGAGGCCGCTCGGCCGGCCGGCCAGCGCCGCGTAGAACCCACCAACCACTCAATCAAAGAACAAACGACGGGGAGACCATCATGCCGATGAAAGCGGAACAGGTGAAAAGCGTTGCCGACGCCAAGAAGATCGTCGAGGAGCGCGGCATCACACACATCAAGGTCGGCGTGTTCGACGGCGACGCGATCCTGCGCGGCAAGTACATGTCGAAGGCCAAGTTCTTCTCGGCGCTCGACGGCGGCTTCGGCTTCTGCGACGTGGTGCTCGGCTGGGACAGCAACGACCAGCTGTTCGACAACGTGAAGTATACCGGCTGGCACACCGCCTATCCCGATGCCTGGGTGCGCGTGATCCCGGAGACCTGCCGCGAGATCCCGTTCGAGGACAACACCCTCTTCTTCCTCTGCGAGTTCGTGAACAAGGCGGAGGACATCTGCCCGCGCGGCGTGCTGCGCCGCGTCCTGGATCGCGCGAAGAAGGCCGGCTACGACGCCTATGCCGCCGCCGAATACGAGTTCTTCATGTTCGACGAATCGCCGGAGAGCATCCGCGAGAAGAACTACAAGAACCTGACCCCGATGACGCCCGGCTTCTTCGGCTATTCGATGCTGCGCGGCTCGGTGTGGTCGGAGCTCTACCACGAGATCCTCGACACCTGCGAGAAGATGCGCATGCCGATCGAGGGCCTGCACACCGAGACCGGCCCCGGCGTGCTCGAGGCCGCCATCACCGTCGACAAGGCGCTGGAGGCCGCCGACCGCGCCGCCCTGTTCAAGACCTTCATGAAGGTGCTGGCGCAGCGCCGCGGCCTGATGGCGACCTTCATGGCCAAGTGGTCGAACAACTGGCCGGGCCAGAGCGGCCACATCCATGTCAGCCTCAAGGGCAAGGACGGCAAGTCGGTCTTCTATGACGCCAAGAAGCCGCACAACATGAGCGACAAGCAGCGCTGGTTCGTCGGCGGCCAGCAGGCGCTGATGCCGGAGCTGCTGTCGATGGTGAGCTGCACGGTCAATTCCTATTCGCGCCTGATCCCCGGCTTCTGGGCGCCGACCGACGCCACCTGGGGCATCGAGAACCGCACCTGCGCGCTCCGCGTCATTCCCGGCTCGGAGAAGTCGCAGCGCGTCGAATACCGCATCGCCGCCGCCGACATGAATCCGTACCTGGCGATGGCGGTTGCCATCGGCTCCGGCCTCTACGGCATCGAGAACAAGATCGAGCCGACCCCGGCCATCGTCGGCAATTCCTACGACCAGAAGCACCCGGCCAAGTTCGACCTGCCGCGCACCCTGTGGGAAGCCGCCCAGCGCCTGAAGAAGTCGAAGGCGGCCGAGGATCTGTTCGGCAAGGATTTCGTCGAGCATTGGGCCGCCACCCGCGAGTGGGAGGAGCGCGAGTTCCGCAAGCACATCACCGATTGGGAACTGGCGCGCTATTTCGAGATCATCTGAGGACCAGCAGGGAAGCATCATGGCAGCCGTCCAGAAGACCATCACGCCGATCGACAACAGCGTCTATGTCGAGCGTCCCTATGCGAGTGCCGCGGAGATCTCCGCCACGCTGAAGCGCGCGGCGGAGGCGCAGAAGGCGTGGAAGCACACGCCCATCGCCGAACGGGCGAAGATCCTGTCCAAGGCGGTGGACATCTTCCTCACCCACAAGGACGAGTACGCGGAGCAGATCACCCGGCAGATGGGCCGCCCGATCAGCCAGAGCCCGGGCGAGATGCGCGGCTTCGAGGAGCGCGGCCGCTACATGATCCAGATCGCGGCCGAGGCGCTGGCCGACATCGAGGCCAGGGACAAGCCGGGCTTCGTCCGCTTCATCCGGCGCGAGCCGCTCGGCGTCGTCTTCATCGTGGCGCCGTGGAACTACCCGTTCCTGACCTCGGTCAACGGCGTGATCCCGGCGCTGATGGCGGGCAATGCCGTGGTGCTGAAGCATTCCGCCCAGACGCCGCTCTGCGCCGAGGATTTCCAGGCGGCTTTCGATGCGGCCGGCCTGCCCAAGGGCCTGTTCCAGCACCTGGTCCTGACCCACGATGACACGGCAAAAGTGATTGCCGCACCCGAGGTCGCCTATGTGAATTTCACAGGTTCGGTGGCCGGCGGCCATGCCGTGCAGCAGGCGGCTTTGGGCAAGTTCATGGGCCTCGGCCTGGAACTCGGCGGCAAGGACCCGGCCTATGTCCGTGCCGACGCCAATCTGGACCACGCCATCGAGAACCTGGTCGATGGCGCCATGTTCAATTCCGGCCAGTGCTGCTGCGCCATCGAGCGCATCTATGTGGACGAGAAGCTCTACGACAAGTTCGTCGCAGGCTTCGCGGACCTGACGAAAAAATACAAGCTCGGCAACCCGCTCGACCCTTCGACCAACCTCGGCCCGATGGTGCGCACCTCGGCGGCGGAGTTCGTGCGCGGCCAGATCGCCGACGCGGTGAAGCACGGCGCCAAGGCGCTGATCGACCCCAAGGGCTTCGCCGCCGACAAGCCCGGAACGCCCTATCTGGCGCCCCAGGTGCTGGTCAACGTCGACCATTCCATGTCGGTGATGGCGGAAGAGAGCTTCGGCCCGGTCATCGGCATCATGAAGGTGAAATCGGACGACGAGGCGATCCGCCTCATGAACGACAGCAAATACGGCCTCACCTGCGCGCTGTGGACCAATGACGAGAAGGCGGCGGAGAAGATCGGCGACCGGCTCGAGACCGGCACCGTCTACATGAACCGCTGCGACTATCTCGACCCGGCCCTGGCCTGGGTCGGCGTCAAGGACTCGGGGCGCGGCGCGACACTGAGCCGGGTGGGCTACGAGATGCTGACCCGGCCGAAGAGCTTCCACCTGCGCAAGATCTGAGCGCGGCAATGCTGTGACTCGGTCAGGCCCCCGGTCATGCCGGGAACCTGACCGATTCCTGCCCGAATCCTGTGGATTTCGGCGCTTGGCCGCTGGACAGTGCGGTATTCGGTGTCGCAATCTCCCTCCCCGTGAGGGATGTCATCGCACATAGCAGGGCGGTCATTATCGGCGCCGGAGTGGTCGGCTGCGCCATTTTCCGGCGCCTGGCCATGGCCGGGCTGGAGCCGCTGCTGCTGGAAGCCGGCGGCGACATCCTGAGCGGCGCCAGCAAGGCGAATTCCGCGCTCCTGCATACCGGCTTCGACGCGCCCGAGGGCAGCATCGAGCTGTCCTGCATGCAGGACGGCTACCGCGAATACATCGCGATCAAGGACAAGCTGAACCTGCCGCTGGTCGAGAGCGGCGCCCTGGTCGTCGCCTGGGACGAGGAGCAGCTGGCGAAGCTCCCCTCGATCGTCGACAAGGCGCATCGCAACGGCGTCGCCGACGTGGTGCAGATCGGCCGCAACGATCTGCGCAAGCGCGAGCCCTTCCTTTCCGCCCGCGCGCTCGGCGCCGTGCTGGTGCCGGGCGAGCACATCATCGATCCGTGGTCGGCGCCGCTGGCCTACGCCCATCAGGGCCTGGCGCATGGCGGCAAGATCCTGCGCCGCTGCCGCGTCACCGGCGGCAGTTTCGAGAACCGCCGCTGGCGGCTGCAGACCAGCCTGGGCGAGATCGATGCCGGCGTGGTCATCAATGCCGCCGGCAACCAGGGCGACATCGTCGAGGCGATCAACCGCGAGAGCCCCTTCACCATCACCCCGCGCAAGGGCCAGTTCGTCGTCTTCGACAAGCCGGCGGCCAAGCTGATCCACGCCATCATCCTGCCGGTGCCGACCGAGCGCACCAAGGGCGTCGTCGTCTGCCGCACCGCCTTCGGCAACCTGCTGGTCGGCCCGACGGCGGAGGACCAGCAGGACCGCGAGAATGCCGAGATCGACCAGGCGATGCTGACGCAGCTGATCGACAAGGGCATCGAGATGGTGCCGGGCCTGTCGCGCCACTCGGTGAACGCGGCCTATGCCGGCTTGCGCCCGGCGACCCAGTTCAAGGACTACCAGATCTCCGCCCAGGCGCAGCGCCGCTGGATCACCGCCGGCGGCATCCGCTCGACCGGCCTGACCGGCGCGCTCGGCATCGCCCAGCTGGTGGCCAAGCACTTCGCCGAGGTCTTCGGCGGCATGAAGGAGCAGGAGCCGATCTGGACGCCGGTGCCCAATCTCGCCGAGGACCGCCCGCGCCACTACCTCACCCCGGCGGCGGGCGACATCGTCTGCCATTGCGAATGGGTGACGCGGACGGAAGTCGAGGCCGCGCTGGCCGGCCCGCTGCCCGCCGGCGATCTCGGCGGGCTGAAGCGGCGCACGCGCTGCATGATGGGCCGCTGCCAGGGCTTCTATTGCGGCGCCCACGTCGCCACCATGGCGGAAGGGAAGTTCGCCTCATGACCCGCTGGTCCGACGTCATCATCCTCGGCGGCGGTCCGGCCGGCCTGTCCTGCGCGCGCGAATTGCGCAAGCTCGGCGTCAAGACGGTGACCCTGCTGGAGCGCGAGGCGGAGCTGGGCGGCGTGCCGCGCCATTGCGGCCATACCGGCTACGGCCTGCGCGAATTCGGCAAGCTCTATACCGGGCCGGACTACGCGAAGCGCATCGCCGACGACGCATCGGACGCCGATCTGCGGCCGCACATGACGGCGCTGAAGATCGAGCCCGGCGGCCTGATCCGCGCCACCGGCCCGAACGGCATGGAGGACCTGCAGGCCAAGGCCGTGGTGCTGGCCATGGGCGCGCGCGAGACGCCGCGCAGTGCCCGGCTCATCTCGGGGACCCGGCCCTTCGGCGTGATGAACACCGGCGCCCTGCAGCAATTCATCTATCTGCACGGCCGCTGCCCGTTCGAGCGGCCGGTGGTGGTGGGCAGCGAGCTGGTCGCCTTCTCCACCCTGCTGACCCTGCGTCATGCCGGGATCAAGCCGCTGGCGATGATCGAGGAAGGCGAGCGCATCACCGCGCACCGGCCCGGCGAGTGGATCGCGCGCCTCGGCTTCGGCGTGCCGCTGATGGTGAACACCCGCCTGGTGCGCATCCTGGGCCAGGACCGGGTCGAGGCGATCGAGGTCGATCGCGGCTTCGGGCCGGAGCGCTTCGAGTGCGACGGCGTCATCCTCACCGGCAAGTTCCGGCCCGAGGCGGCGCTGATCGCCGCCAGCCATGTCGAGCTCGACGCCGGCACCAGCGGCCCGGCCATCGACGGCTATTTCCGCTGCTCCGACCACACTTTCTTCGCCGCCGGCAACATCCTGCGCGGCATCGAGACGGCCGGCCAATGCTGGCGCGAGGGCAAGGCCGCGGCGCACATGGCGCTGGCGCGGCTGGAAGGCCGCCTGCCGCAGCGCCAGGCCGATGCCCGCGTCGCCATCCAGGGCCCGCTCGCCTATGTCTATCCGCAGCGCATCTATCGCGACGCGCCGACCACCAACCCGCTGCTGTTCAAGGCGCGCGTCGCGCGCGCCGTGCGCGGCCGCCTCTCGGTGATCGTCGACGGCGCCGTGGTGTGGTCGAGGCGCATCTCCGCCTTGCCGGAGCGGCGCATCGAGTGGAAGCTGCCCTACCGCAACATGAAGAACTGCCAGCAGGTCACGGTGGAACTCGATGCGGCCTAGAATCTTTTGCCCTTCCCTCCTTGCGGGGGAAGGCAGCGGAGCCTTAGCGAGCAAAGCGAGCTTAGGCGCAGCCGGATGGGGGGTCGCGCGCCCTCCGCGGACGAATGTCCGCATGCGCGGACGGGCGGGCGCGCATCGCCGAAGGCGATAAGGAGCGATGGCTCTTCTCGGCGAGACCCGGCGCTGCAACACCCCCCTTCCCACCCTTCCCCCGCAAGGGGGGAAGGAGCACACTGAGGCGCTTCAATGACCAACATCCTCGCCATCGACCAGGGCACCACCGGGACCAAGGCGCATCTGCTGCGCGCGGATGGCGCGTTCGAGACGCTGAAAGGCTTCGAGCACAGGCAGATCTATCCGCAGCCCGAATGGGTCGAGCATGACCCCGAGGAGCTGATCGCCCATTTGCAGGCGGCGCTCGCCCTGGCCAAGGATTCCGGCGCCATCGGCATCGCCAACCAGGGCGAGACCGTCATCGCCTGGGATGCGCGGACCAAGCGGCCGATCCACAACGCCATCGTCTGGCAGGACGCGCGCACGTCCGCCATGACCGAGCGGTTGAAGGCCGACGGCAAGGAGGAGGTCACGCTGGCCCTCGCCGGCCTGCCGCTCGACCCGTATTTCTCCGCCAGCAAGCTGCGCTGGCTGCTCGACAACGTGCCGGAGGCGCAGCACTTGCGCCGCGAGGGACGCCTGCGCTTCGGCACCAGCGATGCCTATTTCCTTGATCGCCTCGCCGGCAGCTTCGCCACCGACGTCACCACCGCCTCGCGCACCAGCCTGATGAATCTCGAGACGCTGCAATGGGACCAGCGCCTGGCGGACCTGTTCGGCGTTCCCATCGAATGCCTGCCGGAGATCCGCCCGACCACCGGCGATTTCGGCGCCATCGGCAGGGCAGCGGTGACCGCCAGCCTGGTCGACCAGCAAGCCGCCCTGTTCGGTCACGGCTGCCGCCGCAAGGGCGACGCCAAGATCACCTTCGGCACCGGCGCCTTCGCCCTCGCGGTCGCCGGCGACACCGTACCGCGCGATGCCAAGAGCGGATTGGAATCCACCATCGCCTGGAAGCTGGGCGATGCGCCCTGCGCCTACGCGCTGCAGGGCGGCATCTACAACGCCGCCTCGGCGGTGAACTGGGCGCGGTCGCTCGGCCTGTTCGCGGATTACGCGGAGATCGATGCCTTCGCGGCCGACAGCGCGATTTCCCGTGGCCTCGCCTTCGTGCCGGCGCTGTCCGGCCTCTCCTGCCCCTATTGGGACCGGCGCGCGGCGGGGCTCTGGCTCGGCATGGGCCTCGACACCACCAAGGCCGACCTGATGCAGGCGCTGCTTGAAGGCGTCGCGCTGCTGGCCGAGACCGTGCTCGCCACCATCGACACGCTCTCGCCTTTGGGTCAGGTGGTGTCCGTCGATGGCGGGCTCAGCCGCAACAGCTATTTCACCGGTTTCCTGGCCGAGGCGACCAACAAGCGCATCCGCGTCCCGGCCAGCGCCGAGCTGACCGGCCTGGGTGCGGCGCAACTCGCGATGCTCGGTGCGGGTGCAGCCAAACTCGGCTCCCTGCCCGCACCGGAAGCCCGCGCCGAGATCGCGCCACGAGCCCCGCTCGGCCGCTCCCTCCACGCCCGCTTCGCCGAGGCGGTCAACCGCAGCAAGGCGTGGCGATAGCGCCACGCTCTCATTCGTCATCCCGGCCGAGCGTACGCGAGCGCCGGGATCCACCGGGCCGCCGCATGGTCCAGTGTTGTTTGGCACCGCCCATGCGACGGATGAGTGGATCCCGGCGCAAGGCCGGGATGACGAACGAGTGGGCGGATAGGTCCCGCCACATTTCCGCCGCGTTCCTGCGCGCATATCCCGTCCGGGGACTGCCATCCGGTGAGGGCCATGCGCTGGATTTCCTGCCTCGTCCTGCTGCTGCTGATCGCCTCGCCATCACGCGCCGACCCGGCGCTCGACCTGGTCGCCGCCGCCCGCGCGCAGATCGGCACGACGTTGCTCTACGATGCCAGCTACCAGTCCATCGCCTATCCGATGGTCGACGTGCCGATCGCGCGCGGCGTGTGCAGCGACGTCGTCATCCGCGCCTTCCGCGCCCTCGGCCTCGACCTGCAGCGCGAGGTGCATCGCGACATGGCGCGGCATTTCGCCGCCTATCCGCGGGCCTGGGGCCTCACGCATCCGGACGCGAACATCGACCATCGCCGCGTGCCCAACCTCGCCACCTGGTTCACCCGCCAGGGCGACGCGCTCGCCGTCTCCGGCGACCCCGCCGACTATCAAGCCGGCGACGTGGTTGCGTGGGTTCTCGACAGCGGCCAGGCGCATATCGGCATCGTCTCCGACCGCCGCTCCGGGGACGGATCGCGGCCGCTGGTGATCCACAATATCGGGCGCGGGACCCGGGAGGAGGACGTGCTCCTGAACTGGCGCATAACCGGCCATTTCCGGGCCTTCTAGGCCGATTTTCAGCCCCTTCCCCGCCGCGCGGAACCGGCTAGAATGCGGCCGATTCAGGAGCCCCGGCGGCAAGCCGGCCCCGGGCAGAACCCAAGGACATGGACATCATGAGCAACGACGCCGCCGCCCTTCGCGGCAATTGGAATTACCCGACCTCGGTGAAATTCGGCTGCGGCCGCATCAAGGAGCTGGCCGACCATTGCAAGGCGCTGGGCATGAAGCGGCCCCTGTTGATCACCGATCCCGGCCTGGCAAATCTGCCGATGATCAAGGACGCGCTCGCGCGCAACGAGGCGGCGGGCCTGCCCACCGGCCTGTTCAGCAACATCCAGGGCAATCCCACCGGCAAGAACGTCGAGGACGGCATCGCCGCCTACAAGGCCGGCGGCCATGACGGTGTCATCGCCTTCGGCGGCGGCTCGGCGCTCGACGCGGCCAAGGCGGTGGCGCTGATGATCGGCCAGAAGCGGCCGATCTGGGACTTCGAGGACATCGGCGATTGGTGGACCCGCGTCGATCCGAACGGCATCGCGCCCATCGTCGGCATCCCGACCACCTCCGGCACCGGCTCGGAAGTCGGCCGAGCCTCGGTCATCACCGACGAAGCGCATCACGTGAAGAAGATCATCTTCCATCCGAAGATGCTGCCCGCCATCGTCATCGACGATCCGGAGCTGACCGTCGGCCTGCCGCCGCACATCACCGCCGCCACCGGCATGGACGCGCTGTCGCATTGCCTGGAGGCCTATTGCGCGCCGGGCTACCACCCGCTCGCCGACGGCATCGCGCTCGAAGGCATGCGCCTGGTGAAGGAGGCGCTCCCCGCCGCGGTGAAGGACGGCAAGAACCTGGTCGCCCGCGCCAACATGATGGCGGCGGCCAGCATGGGCGCCACCGCCTTCCAGAAAGGCCTCGGCGGCATGCACGCGATCAGCCACCCGCTGGGCGCGCTTTACAACACCCATCACGGCCTGACCAACGCCGTCGTCATGCCCTATGTGCTGGAATACAACCGCGCCGCCATCGACGAGCGCATGGGCAGGCTCGCCGCCTATCTCGGCCTGCCGAACCCGTCCTTCAAGGCGGTGCTGAACTGGATCCTCAGCTTACGCAAGGAGATCGGCATTCCGCACACGCTGAAGGAGATCGGCGTCGACGACAAGCGCGTCGACCTCGTCGCCGAAATGGCGGCGGCCGACCCCTCCGCCGGCGGCAACCCGATCAAGGTCGGCGCCAACGAGCTGCGCGTCATGTTCGTCAACGGCCTGGAAGGCAAGCTGGCGGCGTAGCTTTATCTGATCGTCATTGCCGGGCTTGACCCGGCAATCCACGCGCGATTGCCGCGCATCGGATCTGAGAAAAGTGGATCACCGGGTCGCGCCGCTCTGCGGCGGCCCGGTGATGACGTTCTAGGAGCTAGTACCTCCCCACCTCGATCGCTTCCTCCTGCGCGATCTGCCGGAGGCGCTCGCGCCACGCCGCCAACGCCGCCGCGCGCTGCTCCTGCGTCATCTGCGCCGGACCGTAGACGATCTGCGGCCGCAGCACGTCGTAGCCGAGGAACTGCAGCATGCCGCGCTGGATCGGACGCAGCACCCCGTTGATGTCGCCGTTGAAGCCGTCCGGGCGATAGGCCGTCTCGCCGCTGCCGCCCGTCGTCAGGGACAGCAGCGCCCGCCGGCCGCGGAACTTGCCCTTCTCGTAGATCCGGCCGCGTCCGTAGATGCGATTGAACGCGAACACGCGGTCCACCCAGCCCTTCAGGATCGCCGGCAGGCCGAACCACCAGAGCGGAAACTGGAAGATGAGCAGGTCGGCCGCCTCGAGCTTCGCCATCTCCGCGGCGAGGTCCGGCGCGAAACCCCCGGTCTCGGTCGCGTGGTCTTCCTCGACCTGCTGCTTGTAGTAGTCGGGATCCTTGGCGCGCGTGAAATTGCGGCGGCCGGAGACCGGATCGAACCCCATGCGGTAGAGATCGGACACCGTCACCTTGTGGCCAAGGGCGGTCAGGGCCTCCACCGCGGCATCCGCCATGGCGCCGCTGAAGCTTCTGCGTTCCGGATGCGCCAGGACCAGCAGCACGTTCAGGGCGCCTTCGCGCCCGGCCCGGCCGGCTTCTTCGTTCCGCGTCTGGATATTCATTGGAGCACCCCGGTTGGCGTTGGCGTCCGGAATGATGTATGGATTCGCGGTCATGAACAGAACTGAAATTCATTCATGCCGGATATAAGCGACAATGAACTCCGCCGGCTGGACCTCACCCTGCTGCTGGTGCTGGACGGCGCGCTCCGCCAGCGCAAGCTGAGCGCGGTCGCCCGGCAGCTCGGCCTGACCCAGCCGGCGATCAGCCACGCCTTGGCCCGCCTGCGCGACATCCTGGGCGACCCGTTGTTCGTGCGCCGCGCCAACGGGGTGGAGCCCACGCCGCGCGCCCTGGCGCTGGCCCAGCCGGTGGCGCAGGCCATCGCTCTGCTGCGCGACACGCTGCAGCAGGGCCGGCAATTCGACCCCGCCACCGCCACGCGCGTGTTCCGGGTCGCCGCCCTCGACTACGCCATCTCGCTGCTGACCCCCGATTTCCTGGCGCGCTTCAGCGCCGAGGCGCCCAGGTGCCAGGTCGTCTTCCGCTCCATCGGCCGCGAGGCCGGGCACGAGGCGCTGAAGACCGGCCAGCTCGACCTCGTCATCGGCTTGTTCGAGCCCAACTGCCCGTTCCTGCAGCGCGTGACGATGCGGGAGGATTTCGTGGTCGTCGCCCGGCCGGGAAACCCCGGGCTGCGCCGCGGCTTCGACCTGGCGCGCTATCTGGATTGCGACCACCTGCTGGTGTCGGCGGCGGGCGACGCGCGCGGCACGGTGGACGAGGCGCTGCGCCGCCTCGGCAAGACCCGCCGCGTCGTGGCGGTGGTGCCGCAATTCCTGATCGGCTTCGCCGCGGTGGCCGGTTCGGACTTGATCTCGACCGCGCCACGCCGCGTGGCGCGGCGCTACGCGGCCGCCTTCGGGCTGAAGCTGCATCCGGTGCCGTTCGACCTTCCGGGATTCGAGATCGCGACCTTGCGGCACCAGAGCACGTCGACCGATTCCGGACTTTCGTGGTTCGAACAGCGCATCGCCGAACACCTCGCGCGGGCGCGCTAGAACCAGTATTTCCCGGCATAGATCACCGTCGCCGCGGTGCCGAAGCTGATGATGCCGAGGCGCACCCATCGCGGCGGCAGGATGCGGATGAGATAGCCGCCGGCATAGCCGCCGCCAATCGACCCGGCCATCAGCGCGAACATCGCCGGCCACACCACGGCGCCCTGCCAGATATAGACCCAGACCGAGGAGACACTGACGCCGGTGATGAGGATGTTCTTCAGCACGTTGGTAGAGCGCAGATCGGAGAGTCCGCCGATCGACAGGATGGCAAGATTGATGACGCCGAGCGCAGCACCGAAATAGCCGCCATAGATCGAGGATAGGAAGATCGGAAACGCGACGCGACCGAAATGCAGGCCGCCGGCTTCATGCGCCGGCAGATGCCGCTGCACCCAGGGCCCGATGGCAAACAGCAAGGTCGCCATTCCGATCAGCCCGGGCACCAGCAGGGTCAGCAGATCCGCCGGCGTCTCCAGCATCAGCACGGCGCCGATCGCGCCGCCCACCACGTTGATCGCGAACAGCCAGGAAAAGGCACGGCCCCAGCTCGGCCGCCGCCGCCAATCCGCCAGCGCCGCCATGAAGTTGCCGAAGCAGAGGCCGACCGAATTGGTGGCATTGGCCGCCACCGGCGGCAGCCCCATCGCCAGGAGCGTCGGGAAAGTGATCAACGACGCCCCACCCGCGATCGCCGCCGCGATCCCGCCGCCGAACCCCGCGGCGACCAGCAGCGCGCCCTGCCCCAGATCCATGCCACCCTCGAAAACAAACCCCGCGACGGCGGGGCTTGGCGGCAGTCTAGCAGAGGTTAGAGCGCTGCATCACCCCGCCTAGCCTATAGAACCTCTCCACCGAATCAGTGAATCCCCTCCCCCGAGGCGGGGGAGGGTTAGGGAGGGGGCGCGGCTCGGTGCAGACACCACCACAGCGAATCCGCCATTCAACCCCCACCCTGCCCCTCCCTCAAGCTTGGTGGAGGGGATTCTTTTTATAGTAGGAGACTAGCGCCGCCTCGCCCCCACCATCGCCGCCTCGACGATCGCCTGCGCGTCGATGCGGTAGTGGCGGTAGAGGTCCGGGATGGTGCCGGTCTGGCCGAAATGCTCGACGCCGAGCGCCTGGGTGCGATGGCCGTAGACGCCGCCCATCCAGGACAGCGTCGCCGGATGGCCGTCGAGCACCGTCACCAGCCGCGCGTTGCGGTCCAAGGGGGCCAGCAGCTTCTCGATCTGCGACAGCTCCGCCGCGTCGCCATGCTGCTGCGCCGTCTGGGCCGCCTTCCAGCCGGCGTTCAGGCGGTCGGCGGAGGTGACCGCCAGCAACCCGGCGCCGGGGAAGGTCCGCAGCAATTCGCCCATCGCAATCGCCGCCTCCGGCGCCACGGTCCCGGTGAAGGCGATGGCGAGCCCGGCGCCTTCCGCCGGCTCCCGCATCCAATAGCCGCCCTGGATGATCCCCTCGCGCAGTTCCGGCGTCATGGGGCGCAGAACCTGATCGACGGGGCGCGTCGACAGGCGCAGATAGACCGAGCCGCCGTCGCGCTCATGCAGCCAGGAATCGCCCTTCTCCGCCTTCGGCGCGCGCTGGATGTATGCGAAGGCCCATTCCAGGATCACCGCCAGTTCGTCGACATAGGAGGGCTCGAAGCTGGCGATGCCGTCCTGCGCCATGCCGATCAGCGGCGTGGCGATGGATTGGTGTGCGCCGCCCTCCGGCGCCAGCGTGATGCCGGACGGCGTCGCCACCAGGATGAAGCGCGCATCCTGGTAGCAGGCGTAGTTCAGCGCGTCGAGGCCGCGGGCGATGAAGGGATCATAGAGCGTGCCGATCGGCAGCAGGCGCTCGCCGAAGACGCTGTGGCTGAGGCCCATCGCCGCCAGCATCAGGAACAGGTTGTTCTCCGCGATGCCGAGCTCGATATGCTGCCCGCTCGGCCCCTTGCCCCAGCGCTGCGCCGACATCAGCTTCCGGGTCTGGAACACGTCCTCGGCGGCCTGCATGGAGAATACGCCGCGCCGGTTGACCCAGGGGCCGAGATTGGTCGAGACGGTGACGTCGGGCGAGGTGGTGACGATGTGCTTCGCCAGCGGCCCGTCCTCGCGCGCGATCTCGGCCAGGATCTGGCCGAAGCCCTGCTGCGTCGACATGGCGCCCTTGATCTGCGGCAGCGGCAGATGGCCGACCGGAATTGCATCGGCGCGGAGGCGCCGACGGCCGCGCGCGTTGAACGGCGTGCGCTTCAGCAGCGCCTCGAACTCCGCCTCGGCGCGATTGAGGCCGGCGGTCTTCGACCATTCCTGGCCGTCCAGGATGTTGTTGGCCGCCTTGAAACCCTGCATCTGCTCCGGCGTCATCAGGCCGGCATGGTTGTCCTTGTGCCCGGCCAGCGGCAGACCCTTGCCCTTGATCGTGTAGCAGATGAAGCAGACCGGCTGGTCCGTCTCCGTCGCCGCGCCGAACGCTTCCAGCAGGGTCTCCAGGCAATGGCCGGCGAGGTCGGTCATGGTGGCGACCAGCGCGTCATCCCGCATGTCCGCGATCAATTGCAGGGCGAGCGGATCCTTCAGATCCGCCTGAAGCTGCGCGCGCCACGCGGCGGCGCCCTGGAAGGTCAGCGCCGAATAGAGGGCGTTGTCGCACTGGTCGATCCAGTCGGTGATCGCCGTCCCGCCCGGCAGGGTGCGCAGCGCCGTCAGCCGCTTGCCGTATTTCAGCGTGACCACGCGCCAGCCCATGTTCTCGAAGACGGTGGTGAGCTTGCCGGTCAGCGGCGCGGAGATGACGGCGTCCAGGCTCTGCCGGTTGTAGTCGACCACCCACCAGGTGTTGCGCAGGTCGTGCTTCCAGCCCTCGATCAGCGCCTCGTAGATGTTGCCCTCGTCGAGCTCGGCGTCGCCGACCAGCGCCACCATGCGCCCCTCGGGCCAGTTGCGGCCCCAGCCATGGGCGCGGATGTAGTCCTGCACCAGGCTGGCGAAGCTGGTCATGGCGACGCCCAGGCCCACCGAGCCGGTCGAGAAATCGACATCGTCGACGTCCTTGGTGCGCGAGGGATAGCTCTGCGCGCCGCCGAAGGCGCGGAAGTCCTTCAGCTTGTCGAGGGACTGGTTGCCGAGCAGGTACTGGATCGCGTGGAACACCGGCGAGGCGTGCGGCTTCACCGCCACCCGGTCCTGCGGCCTGAGAATCGCGAAATAGAGCGCGGTCATGATGCTGACCAGCGAGGCGGAGGAGGCCTGGTGGCCGCCGACCTTCAGGCCGTCCTCGTTGTCGCGCTCGTGGTTGGCGTTGTGGATGATCTGCGCCGACAGCCAAAGCACCTTGCGCTCGATGTCCTTGAGCACGTCAAGCGTGAAAGGCTGTGCGATCTCGTCCCTCGTCTCGGCAGCTTGAGGCATTGATACTCCCCCGATCGTCACGGACGGTTTCTGCTCCCCTCTGCCCTACCGACATCGCCGGGCTCGGCCCGGCGATCCAGGCGCCCGTCCGTTCAGTGCGCTTGGATTGCCGGGTCGTGCCCGGCAATGACGAGAGAAATTGTCAGTTCATGCGTCGTGCATCGCCTGGTCGATGTCGGCGAGCAGATCGCCCGGATCCTCGACGCCGATCGACAGGCGGATGGTGCCCTCGGTGATGCCGAGCGCGGCGCGCTCCTCCGCCTTGATCCCCGAATGGGTGGTCGAGGCCGGATGGCAGATCAGCGATTCGGTGCCGCCCAGGCTCACCGCCAGCTTGATCAGCTGGATGCGGTTGAGGATGCGGAACGCGGCATCGCGGCCGCCCTTCACGGTGAAGGCGAAGGTCGAGCCGGCGCTGCTGCACTGCTTCTTGAAGATCTCCGCCTCGCGCGTGCCCGGCTTCAGGAAGCCGAGGTAGTTCACGTTCTCCACCATCGGATGGTCGCGCAGGTGCTCGGCGATGATGCGGGCGCTGTCGTTGGCGCGCTGCATGCGCAGGCTCAGGGTTTCCAGCGAGCGGCTGATCAGCCAGGCGCTGTGCGGGTCCAATTGCGTGCCGAGCAGGCCGCGCAGCTTCAGCACCTTGGCCATCAGGTCGCTGCGCCCGGCGACGGCGCCGGCCACCAGGTCGCTGTGCCCGGCCAGATACTTGGTCACCGAATAGGCGACCAAATCGGCGCCGTGCAGCATCGGCTTCTGGTGGATCGGGCCGAGGAAGGTGTTGTCGACGACGAAGACCGGCTTGTGCCCGGTCTTCAGCCCGTGCTGCAGGCATTGGCCGCCGACCAGCGAGATATCGATCAGGGTGTTGGTCGGGTTGGCCGGGGTCTCGATCAGCACCATGCCGAGCGGGCCGTGCCGCGCCGCCTCGTTCATCGCCGAGGTGATGCCCTCGACCGACATGCCGTCGGTCATCGGCACCACGGTGATGCCCATCTCGGGGAAGAAGCTGGAGAACAGGGTCGAGGTGCCGCCATAGATCGGCTTGCTCATCACCATCGACATGCCGGGGCGCAGGAAGGCGAGCGCCGCGGTGGTGATGGCCGACATGCCGCTGGAGAAGACGAGCGCGTTGTCCGCCTCCTCCAGGATGGAGATGCGGTCCTCGAGCACTTCCAGGTTCGGATTGTTGAAGCGGGAATAGACCAGGCCCGAGGTCTCCTCCGCGTTCAGCTTCACCCTTCCGGAGGTGACGTCGAAGAAATGCGCCCCCTCCTCCGCATTGCGGAAGGCGAAGGTCGAGCTCATGAACAAGGGCGGCTTCACCGCGCCTTCGGAGAGCTTCGGGTCGTAGCCGTAGCTCATCATCAGCGTGTCGGGCTTCAGCTTGTGCGTGCCGACGAAGCGCTTGTGGTACGATTGCTGTTTCATGGCCTGACCTCCCGAGTCCTGGATTGGTGAACACGCTACGCGGGACGTTGCGCAAAGATGTGCCTAGTTTATGCCCCGGAATTGACATTCCCGGCAAAATCCACTCAAAATACGGCGCATGACGCAAAATACTGCCAATTCCCAGCTGGACGCCGTCGACCTGAAAATCCTGGCCGCGCTGCAGGAGAATTGCCGCATCACTCTAGCAGAATTGTCCGAGCATGTCGGGCTGTCGCAATCGCCGTGCCTGCGGCGCTGGCGCCGGCTGGAGGATGACGGCTACATCACGCGCTATACCGCGCTGGTCAACGCGCGGAAACTCGGCCGCAAGATGATGGCCTTCGTCGAGATCAAGCTCGCCATCCACAGCGACGAGACCATCGAGGCCTTCGAGCGCGCCATCCGCCAGGCGCCGCAGGTGCAGGAATGCCATTTGATGACCGGGCAGCGCGACTACCTGCTGCGCGTGCTGGTCGACGACCTCGACGCCTACGATGATTTCGTCAAGACGGTGCTGCGCTCGGTCAGCAACATCAGCTCGATGGAGACCTCCTTCGCCCTGCATGAGGTGAAGTCGCTGACCCAGAGCTTCGAGATGCGGCCGGCGAAAAAGCAGAAATGAAGCCGCAAGCCCCTCGCAACCTCGCCCTCACCCGCGAGATGATCGCGGCGCGCTTTCCCGACAGGCCGAAGGACGATCCCGGCGCCCACCGGCTGCTGAGCGAGGCGGAGCTGGCGGCCTATCTCGACCGCATCCTGCTGCAGCACGACGAGGGCGATCTCTGGGTCTTCGGCTACGGCTCGCTGATGTGGAAGCCGGAAATGGACTTCGCGGAGGCGCGGCCTGCGCTGCTCAACGGCTGGCACCGCCGCTTCTGCCTGTGGCAATGGCGCTGGCGCGGCTCGCGGCACAATCCGGGGCTGATGCTGGCGCTGGACAAGGGCGGCGCCTGCCGCGGCGTCGCCTATCGCCTGGCGGCGCCCGGCGTGCGCGAGAAGGTCTCGGCGGTCTGGAAGCGCGAGATGACCAGCAACGGCTACCGCCCGCGCTGGGTGAAGTTGACGACCATGCAGGGGCCCGTGCGCGGCATCGCCTTCACCGCCAACACCGAGAGCGAGCGCTACGCTGGCCGCATCGACGACGCCATCGTCGCCGATCACCTGGCCAAGGCCTGCGGCGAGGGCGGCACCGGCGCCGAATACCTGCTGGAAACCGTGCTCAAATGCGAGGAGCTCGGCATCCACGACCGCTTCCTGTGGCGGCTGCAGGAGCTGGTGGCGGAAAGATTGGGCAGCGCGCCGGAATAGGTCTACGCTGCGGTCTTCACACCATCCCGACAGGTGATGTTTGGACCTCCTCCTCTACGGCAACCGCGAATCCGGGCATTCCTACAAGGTGCGCCTGGCGCTGACCTTGACGCAGACGGCGCATCAGTACCGGCCGGTGGACCTCGCCCTGCCGCGCGACCAGCGGCCGGCGGAGTTCCGGCAGGTGAGCAAATTCGGCGAGGTGCCGGTGCTGGTCGACCGCGGCCAGGTCTATGTGCAGTCGGACGCCATCCTGCTGCACCTGGCGCAGCGCGAGCACAAGCTCTACGGCCGCGACGCGATCGACCACGACCAGGTGCGCGAATGGCTGTTCTGGGAGGCCAACCGCATCGGCCTCTCGGTGCCCAATCTGCGCTTCGCGCTGCGCTGGCTGCCGGAGACGCCCAAGGACGTGCTCGACTGGCTGCGCCAGCGCGCGCTGGCCGATCTCGGCCGCCTCGACGACGAATTCGCCAGCCGCAAGTTCCTGCTCGGCGATTTCCCGACCGTGGCCGACATCGCCTGTTGCGGCTATCTCTTCTGGCTCGACCAGGCCGAGCTGGACCGCGACGCCTGGCCCAACGTCTCGCGCTGGCTCACCGACCTCAGCGCGCTGCCGGGCTGGCAGCATCCCTACGATCTTATGTAGGCGGAACAGCGCCCCGGGCGTGACGGGGCGCAACTTGTTTCACGTGAAACAGCGGCGCGTCAGCCGTGCCGCGCCCGGGTGCGGAAGTGGCCCTTGCGGGCGCCGCCGGGCCGCATGCGCTGCGCGACGCGGAACGGGTTTGGCAAACGCTCGGTCAGGCTGCCGAGGCGGCCGAGCAGCTTCGGCACCTGCATCACCTCCTCGATGCGGCGGTCGAGGAAGGCCCAGGTGTCGGCGCAATCGGGCGAGCGGTCGTTGAGCCAGTAGAGCAGGGTCGCTGAATAGACGCCGGCCAGCAGGCCGCGCTTGGTGTAGAAGTTGAAATCCGTCGCCGTGTCGCCGGCCGCGTACCAGATCGCGTCGACGGTGCGGTAGAGCAGTTTCAGCGCCAGCGGCGCGTTCAATGGCATCGACAGGAACGAGCAGGCCGACTTGATCGCCTCGCGGTGGCGCAGATGACGCTGCAGCCGCGCCTTGACGCCAAAGGCGACGCGGTCGCGCACCCGCATCTCCGCGACATTGGCCTTCGCCATGTCCTCCAGCATCAACCGGTCGGCGATCTCGTTGTGGAAGGCGAGCACCTCGGCCATGCCGCCGGGAAAGGCGTTGAGCGCGCGGTCGGCGGGAATGCCGGCCTCGCGCGCGCCGGCGTCGAAGGCGGTCTGCGACCAGCCGTCGAAGGCGGCGTGGGACAGCATCGCCTCCAGCAGGGCCACGCGGTCGGCGTCGCGATCGTAACCGGCCATGCTCACTCCTCCTCCACGTCTTCCTCGCCGAAGCGGCGCAATTCCTCGACGAAGGCCAGCGAGGAAAGATCCGTCATCCGCATGGGGTAGAGAATGCCGTCGAGATGATCGCATTCGTGCTGCACCACCCGGGCATGATAGCCGCTCGCCTCGCGCTCGAACATGCGGCCATGCAGGTCGAGCGCCCGGTAGCGGATGCGGGTCCAGCGCGGCACCTGGCCGGCGAGGCCGGGGACCGACAGGCAGGCCTCCACCCCCGGCGCCTTTTCCTCGGTCAGGGGCTCGATCTCCGGGTTGATGAGCACGGTGAGGGGGATGTCCTCCCGGGTCTCGCCTTCCCCATTCCGCCGGCTGCCGGGGACGAAGAAGATCACGACTCGCTTGGAGACATGCACCTGGGGGGCGGCCAGGCCGATCCCCCCGATATCTTGCAGGGTCTCCACCATGTCGCGCACAAGCTGTTGAATCTCCGGGGAAATCGGCTCCTGCACCGGCTCGGCCCGGTGCTTCAGCACCGGGTGGCCCATGCGCGCGATTTTCAGGATCGCCATGCCCTCCGCCCTCCCTTTCCCCTTGAAATATGGGCTAAAATCGCGCCGGCCGGAAGCCTCGACGGGCCTTCACAAGCCTCCCCGCCTGTGCTACACACCGCGCCAATCCACGGGCGGCCCGATGCCGCCCGATGTGTTTTTGCGGCTTTACCCGCGTGGGTTCAGCCCATTTGGGTTTAGAGGGGCCGGCGGATGGACCGGCCGAAGACAGAGAATCAGGAGCTGGATCAACCGTGCAAGTCCTCGTCCGAGACAACAACGTCGACCAGGCCCTCCGCGCGCTCAAGAAGAAGATGCAGCGCGAGGGCATTTTCCGCGAAATGAAGATGCGCCGGAACTACGAGAAGCCCTCGGAGAAGAAGGCGCGCGAGAAGGCGGAAGCGGTGCGGCGTCATCGGAAGCTGCTGCGCAAGCGCCTGGAGCGCGAAGGCTACTAGTCGCCACTTCAGCGGGACAACGGTTGATCGGGGTCGGCTTGCCGGCCCCGATTTGTTTTTGGGATGCGCTGCTCGCGCCTAGAGCATTTTCCGCCGAAGTGGAAACCGGTTCGGCGTCGAAAATGCGACCAATCAACAGGATTGGACCATGATGCGATTCAATCCAATCGCATCATGGTCTAGTCGGCCAGATGGGCCCCATCCGGCACCTCGCCCGCGAGGAAGGCGGCGCGGTGGTCGGGATCGCCAAGGTCCATCTCGAACTTGACCCACCTGCCGTTCTTCAGCACCGCCATCCACCACGTGCCTTCCACGTCATCCGCGAACTGCCAGAGGATGTGGTAGCCCTCCTCGTTGCTGTAGCCCTCGTTGTCGGCCTGGATGATGCCGCCGGCCTGCTCCATCAGCGTCTGGCGGATTGTGTCGATCACGTCCCAGCCTTCGCCTTCTTCCGCGCCGGCGACGACCTGGATCGCATAGATCGCCTTGACCTTGGGCAGGTAGGCCTTGAGCCAGGCGGCGGCGGAAGCGGGCCGCGCCTTGGCGATCCCCTCCAGCAGCTCGCCGATCTCCTCCTCCGCCAGACTGCCCGGCTCAACCAGGTCGCATTCGACGGTGGCGATGTCCCTGCCTTCGGGATGGGCGAGGACGATCTGGCGCCAGGTGGTCTCCGCGCTGTCGCCGGAGATCGCGACGGGCGCGCCCAGATCCTCGAGCGCATCCATGAGCCGCGTCAGCGGCACGCGCATCTCACTGGGCGACAGGATGCGGATGTAGTGACCCATGCGGCCCTCCGGCGCCTACCACATCACCAGCAGGATCAGCGCGCCGAGCGCGATGCGGTACCAGGCGAAGATCGTGAAATTGTGGCTGGAGACATAGCGCAGCAGCCAGCGGATGCAGAGCAGCGCGGCGACGAACGACACGATGGTGCCGACCGCCAGGATGCCGATATCGTCGGCGGAGAACTCCTGACGGTGCTTCACCAGGTCGTAGCCGCCGGCGGCGATCAGCGTCGGCACGGCGAGGAAGAAGGAGAACTCCGTCGCCGCCTTGCGCGACAGGCCGCACAGCATGCCGCCGATGATGGTGGCCCCCGCGCGCGACACGCCGGGGATGAGCGAGCAGCATTGCGCCAGCCCCACCAGGAAGGCGTCGCGGAAGGTCATCTCCTCGATGCTGTCGATGCGCCAGGCCTTGTAGGAGCGCTCCACCGCCAGGATCACCAGGGCGCCGACGATGAGGGCGACCGCGACCGGCAGCGAGCCGAACAGATGGGACTTGATCAGGCCGCCGAAAGCCAGGCCCATCACCGCCGCCGGCAGGAAGGCGACGAACAGCTTGGCGACGAAGATCTGCTCCGGCCGCCGGGTGAACAGGCCGATGGCAAGGGCGATGAACTTCACCCGGTACTGCCACATGACCGCCAGCATCGCGCCGGTCTGGATCATGATCAGGAAGGCCTTGCCCTTCTCGTCGTTGAAGTCGAGCAACTCGCCGGCCAGGATCAGGTGCCCGGTGGAGGAGATCGGCAGGAACTCGGTCAAGCCCTCGACGATGCCGAGGATGACGGCTTTCAGCAGAAGAACGAGATCCATGTCGATGCGCCCGAGTCGTGCCGGAGGAGATGCCGGACGCTAGCGGAATTGCGGGGTGAGTGCGACCGGCGATATGCCCATACCCGTCATTGCCGGGCGTGTCCCGGCAATCCATGCGCTGGTGAAGCTTGCAAAGGCGCCGTATGGATCACCGGGACAAGCCCGGTGATGACATTTGGGGGCAGCGAATGCCTCTACGGCAGCACTTTCAGCTGGTTCCGTCCGCCATGCTTGGCGCCGACCAGCGCCTCGGCGGCGAGGCTGAGGAATTCCGGCATGCCCTCGCGCGTCTTCGGCTCCAGCGTGGCGAGGCCGATGGAGACGGTCACCTGGCCGGCATCGCTCTCGGCGAAGGGCAGGCGCAGATCGCGCACCCGGCCGAGCAGACGCTGCGCCACATGCTGGGCCCCGGCGACGTCGGTGTCGGGCATCAGCGCCACGAACTGGTCGCCGTGATAGCGCGCCAGCAGATCGACCGGGCGGCGGATCTCCGCCGCCAGCGCGGTCGCCAGCTGCCGCAGCACCTCGTCGCCCGCCGTGTAGCCGTGCTGTTCGTTGTAGGCGCGGAAGTTGTCGATATCGATGACCGCGACCGAAACCTGCGTGTGATGGCGCAGGCCGCGGCGCCATTCGCGCTCGGCATGGGCGTCGAAATGCGACAGGCTGGCGACGCCGCTGACCAGGTCGATGCCGGCCTGGTGCACCAGGGTGTCGCGCTCCTGCTTCATGTCGAGGTGGCGCTGCACGCGCGCCGCCAGCACCAGGGGGCTCAGCGGCTTGGCGATGAAATCGACGGCGCCCAGGGCAAGGCCGCGGATCGCCACCGGCTCCTGCGCCGCGCTGGCCAGCAGCACGATCGGCACGCTGCGCGTGGTGGGCGCGTTGCGGAAATGCTTGATCATGCCGTGGACGATGCCGGCATCCTGGTCGTCGCCGATGTCGACGGCGATCAGGTCCGGCGGCCGGCGGTCGGCGAGCCGCATGGCCTCGCCCGCATCCCCGGCGGCCAGGATTTCGCGCCGTCCCTTGAAGGTGATCTTGAACACCGCCCGGTTGGCGATCGAGGCGTTGATCAGCAGCAGCTTGTCCGACATTGGGTTATTCATCAGTTAGACCGGGCCCCTAGGAAAAGGTGTCTAACACAGCCGCAACCCGGTTATCCAGCCCGGGACTCGACCGGCATGCATTGAATCTTACCTCATCCCCGGGTGGAAGCGAGCGCGATTGTTGCGACTGCGCCGCACCGCCCGGGAGGCCGGCTCCTGCCGCGCGATTGCGGCAAGGCGGTTCAAGCGCTGCGGATCTGGGCAATGAACTCCTCGACTTCGCGCGCCAGGGCAGAGGTCTCCTGGGCCAGGGTCCCGGTGGCGTCCAGCACCCGGTTGGCCGCCGCGCCGGTCTGGGTCGCGGCATCGGCCACGCCGCCGATATTGTCGCTCACCTGATGGGTGCCGGTCGCGGCCTGCTGCGCATTGCTGGAAATCTCGCGCGTGGCCGCCGATTGCTCCTCCACCGCCGCGGCGATGGAACTGGAAATCTCGTTCACCTGCTGGATCGTGCCGGTGACGTTGCCCATGGCCTTGGCCACCTTCTCCGTCGAGTCGCGCATGGCGGAGATCTGGCCGGTGATCTCCTCGGTCGCCTTCGAGGTCTGGTTGGCGAGGTTCTTCACCTCCGAGGCCACCACCGCGAAGCCCTTGCCCGCCTCGCCGGCGCGCGCCGCCTCGATGGTGGCGTTCAAGGCCAGCAGATTGGTCTGCTCCGCGATGTCATTGATCAGGCGGATGACGGCGCCAATCTTCTGCGAGGATTCGACCAGCTCGCTCATCGTCGCATTGGCCTGGTCGATCTCGGTCACCGCCTCCTGGGCGACCGTGGTGCTCTTGGTGACCTGGCCGCTGATCTCGGCGATCGAGGCGGAGAGCTCTTCCGAGGAGGCCGCCACCGTCTGCACATTGGCCGAGGCCTGCTGCGTGGCGGAGGAGACCATCACCACCTGCTGCGAACTCTCGTCGGCGATGCGCGACATCGCCTTGGCATCGTCCTGCAGCCCCTTCACCGAGGCCTCCACCGAGCCCAGCACGCGCTTGACGTTGGCATCCAGGCGGTCGGCGAGGTCCAGCATGACGCGCTTGCGCTCCGCCTCGGCGTTGCGCTTGCCTTCCTCCTGCTGCTCGGCCAGGCGGCGGCGCTCGATCTGCCCGTCGCGCAGCACGGCGACGGCGCGCGACAGGTCGCCCAGCTCGTCCTTGCGCTCGACGCCGGAGACGTCCCGGTCAAGCTCGCCATTGGCGATGGCGCGGGTGAGCGCGGCGAGCCCGACGATCGGCCGCGCCATGGCCCCGCCCATCCACCAGAACAGCGCGACGCCGCCCAGCAGGATGGCGAGGGTGACGGCGGCGTTCACTTCCGCCGCGCGGATGGCGGGGCCGACGATGGCCGCCTCCGGCACGCGCACCACCAGCTTCCAGGTCTCGGACGGGCCGTGGAACGGCACCGGCATGATGAAGTAGCGATAGCCGGCATGGTCGCTGGCCTGGGTCAGCTCCTGGGCGTTGAGCCAGGCCTTGACCGGGTCGCCATCGGCCACCGGCTGGCCCAGCGATTTGGGGTCGGCATTGCTGGCCCAGGTGCCGACATCCGACACCAGCATGACGTCGCCGGCGCCGAGCGGTTTGATCTCGGCCAGGGCCTGCTGCAGCTTGGTCATGTCGAAATCGACGGTGGCGATGCCGATGCCCTTGCCGTCGGCCATGATCGGCACGCTGACGGTCGACATCAGCACGTCCTTGCCTTCGACCGGATAGATGTAGGGCGGCACCAGGGTGGTGCGGTTGTTCTTCAGCGGCGTCAGGTACCAGCCCTCGATGCCGGCCTCGACGGTCATGATCAGCGGCTCGATGCCGACCGTGCCGTCGGCCTTGTTGAAATAGTAGGGCACGTAGCGGCCCTGATCATCCTGCTGCGGCTTCAGCCCGATGAATTCGGCGTCGCGGCCGTCATAGCCGTTCGGCTCGAAGGCGATGGTGATGCCGACGAAGCGCTGGTTGGCGTGGATGACCGAGCTGCCGAGATCGGCCAGCGCCGTGCGCGGCACCCCCGCCTGGCGCGCGCCTTCGACCGCGCGCGCCGTGGTCTCGGCCACGTCGATCGCCGGCTGGATGTAGTTGGTGACCTGGCGCGCCGTGCCCTGGACCACCGCCTCAACCGTGCGCTCGGCGTCCGCGCTGGCCTGGGTGAAGGAACTCCAGCCGGCATAGCCGCCGGCGCAGGCGAACCCCGCCAGCAGGATGAGCGAGCCGGACAGGCTCAGCCGGGCACGAAGTTTCAGGTTTCCAAGCATGTACATGCGCTCCCGAGATTCAGTATTTTATGTCGCGAACTAGGTCGTCTGGCCTAATTAACGGGCGAACCTGAATCATTGGTAAACGCCGGCAGCGCAGCGTAAGTACTTAGCACCACAAACAAAAACGGCGGCGCCTGCAGGCGCCGCCGTCGGACCGACCGGTCTTTTTTCTTGTGCTGCCGCGATTTAGCGCGGGGTCTTGAACGCCGGCTCAGCCGAGCGCCTTGACGATGTCCTCGCACATCTTCTTGGCGTCGCCGAACAGCATCATGGTATTGTTGCGGAAGAACAGCTCGTTGTCGACGCCGGCATAGCCCGACGCCATCGAGCGCTTCACGAACAGCACCGTCTTCGCCTGTTCCACGTCGAGGATCGGCATGCCGTAGATCGGGCTCTTCGGGTCGCTCTTCGCCGCCGGGTTGGTGACGTCGTTGGCGCCGATGACGAAGGCGACGTCCGCCTGGGCGAAGTCGCGGTTGATGTCCTCCAGCTCGAACACCTCGTCATAGGGCACGTTGGCCTCGGCCAGCAGCACGTTCATGTGGCCGGGCATGCGGCCCGCGACGGGGTGGATGGCGTAGGAGATCTTGGCGCCCTCGTGCTTGAGGAGGTCCGCCATCTCGCGCAATGCATGCTGCGCCTGGGCCACCGCCATGCCGTAGCCCGGCACGATGATGACGCTGGCGGCGTTCTTCATGATGAAGGCGGCATCCTCGGCGCTGCCGGCCTTGATCGGCTTGTCGCCGCTCTTGGCCGCCGGGCCGGCGCTGCCGCCGTCGGTGCCGAAGCCGCCCAGGATCACGTTGAAGATCGAGCGGTTCATGCCCTTGCACATGATGTAGCTGAGGATGGCGCCGGACGAGCCGACCAGGGCGCCGGTGATGATGAGCAGGGTGTTCGACAGGGTGAAGCCGATGCCGCAGGCCGCCCAGCCGGAATAGGAGTTCAGCATCGAGACGACGACCGGCATGTCGGCGCCGCCGATCGGCAGGATCAGCAGGAAGCCGAGCAGCAGCGACACCGCCACCAGGCCCCAGAAGGCGAGCGGCGACTGGGTGACGATGACGGCGACGATGAGGGCGATGATGCCGAGGCCGAGCGCGGCGTTGAGGATATGCTGGCCCGGGAAGACGAGCGGTGCGCCGGACATCAGCGCCTGCAGCTTGGCGAAGGCGATGATCGAGCCGGTGAAGGTGACGGCGCCGACGGCGACGCCGAGGCCCATCTCCACCAGGCTGCCCGGATGGATGTCGCCGGTGACGCCGATGCCGAATTTCTCCGGCGCGTAGAAGGCCGCCGCCGCCACCGCGACGGCGGCGAGGCCGACCAGCGAGTGGAAGGCGGCGACCAGCTGCGGCAGGGCGGTCATCTGGATCTTCTGCGCGATCAGCGCGCCGACCAGGCCGCCGGCGATGATGCCGGCAATGATGAACCAGTAGGACTGCACGATCGGCAGCGCCACGGTGGTGGCGATGGCGATCACCATGCCGACCACGCCGTAGAGCAGGCCGCCGCGCGAGGTCTCCGGCGAGGAGAGGCCGCGCAACGACATGATGAAGCAGACCGAGGCGATCAGGTACAGGAAGGCGGTCAGGGTCTCGTTCATGTGTTTCTCCCCCGTTCCGCCTCAGCGGCCCTTCTTCTTGAACATCGACAGCATGCGATGGGTCACGATGAAGCCGCCGAAGATGTTGACCGAGGCGAGCGCCACGGCGACGAAGCCCATGATCTGGCTGAAGCTGAAATCGGCCGGGCCGGCGGCGATCAGCGCGCCGACGATGATGACCGAGGAAATGGCGTTGGTGACCGCCATCAGCGGTGAATGCAGGGCCGGCGTGACCCGCCAGACCACGTAGTAGCCGACGAAGCAGGCCAGCACGAAGACGGTGAACAGGAACACGAAAGGCGCGTGGGCGATGCCTTCAGTTACCTGACTCGTGGTCTCGACGACGGTTGTGGTGTCCATGGGCGCGCTCTCCCTACGCCTTGAAGTTCGGATGGATGATCTGGCCGTCGCGGGTCAGCGCCACGCCTTTCACGATCTCATCCTCCCAGTTGATCTTGAGGCCCTTGGTCTCCTTGTCGATCAGGAGGGTCAGGAAATTGAGCAGGTTCTTGGCATAGAGCGAGGTGGCGTCGGCGGCCAGCCGGCTCGGCACGTTGGCATGGCCGACCAGCTTCACGCCGTGCTTCTCCACCACCTGGCCCAGTTCGGAGAGCGGGCAATTGCCGCCCTGCTCCACCGCCAGATCGACGATGACCGAGCCCGGCTTCATGCTCTTCACCATCTCCTCGGTGACCAGCACCGGCGCCTTGCGGCCGGGGATCAGCGCGGTGGTGATGATGACGTCCTGCTTCTTGATGTGCTCGGCAACCAGGGCCGCCTGCTTCGCCTTGTACGCGTCGCTCATCTCCTTGGCGTAGCCGCCGGCGGTTTCGGCCTGCTTGAACTCCTCGTCCTCGACCGCGACGAAGGTGGCGCCCAGGCTCATCACCTGCTCCTTGGTCGCGGGCCTGACGTCGGTCGCCGAGACGATGGCGCCGAGGCGCCGTGCGGTGGCGATGGCCTGCAGGCCGGCGACACCCACGCCCATGATGAAGACGCGGGCCGGCGCCACCGTGCCGGCGGCGGTCATCATCATCGGGAAGGCGCGGCCGAACTCGGCGGCGGCATCCAAGACCGCCTTGTAGCCGGCGAGGTTGGATTGCGACGAGAGCACGTCCATGTTCTGGGCGCGGCTGATGCGCGGCATCAGCTCCATGGCGCAGGCGACGATGCCGGCCTGGGCGTAGCTGTTGATCGCCTCCTTGGCGCCGTAGGGATTGAGGATGGCGGCCAGCAAGGCGCCGCGCTTGATCATCGCCAGCTCGTCGGTGCCTTCGGCGGCGGTCATCGGCCGCTGCACCTTCAGCACCACGTCGGCGTCGGCGAGGGCCGCCCGCGCGTCCGGGACGATCTTGGCCCCCGCGGCCTGGAAGGCCGCATCGGGCGTCGACGAGCCGTCGCCCGCCCCGGTCTCGACCAGGACCTCGGCCCCGGCGGCCACGTATTTCTTAATGCTGTCGGGAGAAACCGCGCAGCGCCGCTCGTTCGGCCGCCGCTCCTTGACCACGCCAATCTTCATCTTCTTCCCCTGACTCCCGGCCCAGAGCTCCAGACAGGCCGATTCGGCGGCCAAAGCCGCGCCATCTCAACGGCGCGGCATATTGCACAGTTTTGCAGGTGCGAACAAGGAGACTAAAGGGAGTAAAACGAGTGTGAAATCAGCCAATCCGCCCGCAGCCCGGCAACGGCGCGAGGGGCGTAACGACTGCGGCCCAAACTCATTCGTCATCCCGGGCTTGACCCGGGGTGACGGTGGAAGGGAAGACACCCCGGAGCCTGTCGGTCGATCCGCTCTCGCCTCGCCCCAACCCCGTCACCACCGGGCTTGTCCCGGTGGTCCATGCGATTTCGAGGCCGCATGGATTGCCGGGACAAGCCCGGCAATGACGGAAACAGGGATCGTCGCCTCACCCCTTCCAATGCGGCGGGATGGTCTTGGCGTAGTAGGGCAGCGCCTCGATGCGGGCGAGCCAGGCGGCGCATTTGGGCGGCAGCTCGCTGCGCTTGAAACCGAGGCCCGGCGCGCGTTCCTCGACGCGGACGGCCATGCGCATGTAGGGATAGATGGCGAAATCGGCGAGGCTCAGGTCGCCGGCGAAGTAGTCCCCGGTGAGGTAGCCCTCCCACACCGCCAGTTCCTTGGCCAGCTTCTCCTTGGCGGCGGCGATCTTCTTCAGGTCGCGCTCGCCCTCGGCATAGAGCACCAGCTCGATGAGCTCGCTGCCGCCGTTGTAGAGCTTGTCGTCGGCCTCGGCGATCAGGCGGCGGACGGTCGCGCGCGCCTTGGCGTCCTTGGGCAGCAGCGGCTTCTGCGGGAAGCGCTCCTCCAGGTATTCGCAGATCGCGTTCGACTGCGCGAGGGCGAAGCCGTCATCGACGATCGCCGGCACCTGGCCGCGCGGATTGATCTTGAGGAATTGCGGCGTCTTGGTGTCGTCGTTGTCGAAGGACAGCCGCCTGCCCTCGTAGGGAATGCCCTTGTGCTCCAGCGTCAGCCAGACCTTCCAGGCGAAGGGTGAACCGGAGCCGTAGTAGAACGTGAGTGCCATCTTCTGCTTTCCTTCCGATCGCGGCATCAGGGCTGCCGCTTGAGCCCGCTCTCTTTCAGCGTCGCTTTCTGGCGCTTGTCCAGCGCCTTGACGTCGAAGCCGTGGATCAACTCGTGGAACAGCTTGTACCAGTTGATCTCCGCCTTCAGATGCATGAAGACCGAGCCGAGGCCGATGGCGGCGCGGTCCATGAAGACGAATTCCTTGGGCGGCGTCACCGGGCCGAGGCGGCGCAGCTCCGCGTGCACGCCCTCCGCCACCTCGCGGCCATAGATGCCGCTGGCGGAATCCTGGATCTTGCGCTCGCGATCCTCGAGCAGCGGCCCGTAGACGAAATGCGCCCAGCGGTTCAGCACGTCGATCACCTCGCCCGACAGGCCCTTGAAGCCCCAGCTCTCATAGGCGGAGACCGCGAGGTCGCGGTCGTCGTTGAGCAGCGCGAAATAGAGGTCGATGACGCCCTTGACGAATTTCGGCTCGAAGATGCGCACGCAGCCGAAATCCAGCAGGTTCACATCGCCGTTCGGCCGCACCGAGTAGTTGCCGAGGTGCGGGTCGCCGTGGATCACGCCGTATTCGTAGAACGGCACGTACCAGGCGCGGAACATGTTGTAGGCGATCTTGTTGCGCAGCTCGAGCGGCGGCTTCTCGTCCAGCACCTGCATGATCGGCCGGCCCTCGACCCAGGTCATGGTCAGCAGGCGCTTTGTGGAGAGGTCGGATACCGGCTCGGGCAGGTGCACATGCTTCTCGCGCGCCAGCATGCGGCGGTAGAGCGCCATGTGGCGGGCCTCGAGCTGGTAGTCGAGCTCCTCGCGCAGACGGTCGGCGATCTCGCCGTGGATCTCCTTGGTCTGGATGGCGCGGTCGTAGCGCTCATAGATGCCGAAGATGATGCGCAGCTGCTTGAGGTCGGCCTCCACCGCCGAAGCCATGTCGGGATATTGCAGCTTGCAGGCGAGGTCGCGGCCGTCATGCGCAACGGCGCGATGCACCTGGCCCAGGGATGCCGCCGCCGCCGCGTCGCGGGAGAAGCTCTTGAACTTCGCCTGCCAGCCCTGCCCCAGTTCCGCCGCCATGCGCCGCTTGACGAAGGGCCAGCCCATCGCCGGCGCGTTGGCCTGCAGCTGCTGCAGCTCCTGGACATATTCCTTGGGCAGCGCGTCCGGCACCGTCGCCATGATCTGCGCCACCTTCATCAGCGGGCCCTTGAGCCCGCCCAGCGCGGCTTTCAGCTCCGCCGCATGCTCGGCGCGGTCGATCTTGATGCCGAGGTAGCGCTGCCCCGCGACCCGCGCCGCCAGCCCGCCCACGGCGCGCCCGACGCGCACGTAGCGCTGCACCCGGCCGCCCAGCGAGTTGCGTTCGTCGGTCATGCGAGAGGGACTACGCGAGGCGTTTGCCTCACGCTCGCCGGGCTCCTTCCCCCCTTGCGGGGGAAGGGTGGGAAGGGGGGTGTTGCAGCGCCGGGTCTCTCTGCGACGAATCTTCGCTCAATATCGCTATCGCGATGGCGCGCCTGCAGGCGCGCTACCCCCCATCCGGCTGCGACTAGGCTCGCTTTGCTCGCCAAGTCTCCGCTGCCTTCCCCCGCAAGGGGGGAAGGGAAAAAATGGAGAGGTGGATGGAGGATCACCCCATCTGCTCCAGCTCGTCGATGAAGCCGGCGATGACGCCGAGGCCCTTGGACCAGAAGGCGGGATCGGCGGCGTTCAATCCGAAGGGCGCCAGCAGTTCCTTGTGCCGCTTGGTGCCGCCGGCCTTCAGCATGTCGAGGTATTTCTCGGCGAAGCCGGATTCGGCCTGCTGGTAGACGGCGTAGAGCGAGTTCACCAGGCAGTCGCCGAAGGCATAGGCGTAGACATAGAACGGCACGTGGATGAAGTGCGGGATATAGGTCCAGTAGATGCCGTAGCCGGTGCCCTCCGGCAGATCGACGCCGTCGCCGAGCGCCTCGCGCTGGCAGTCCAGCCAGATCCTGGAGATGTCGTCCGGCGCCAGCTCGCCCTTGCGCCGCGCGTCGTGCAGGCGGCGCTCGTATTCATGCATGGCGATCTGGCGCACCACCGTGTTCAGCATGTCCTCGACCTTGCCGGCCAGCAGCACGCGCCGCTCCTGCGGGTCCTTTTCCCGCTTCAGCAGGGCGCGAAAGGTCAGCATCTCGCCGAACACCGAGGCGGTCTCCGCCAGGGTCAGCGGCGTGTCGCAGAGCAGCTGGCCCTGCGGCGCCGCCAGCACCTGGTGCACGCCGTGGCCAAGCTCATGGGCCAACGTCATCACGTCGCGGGTGCGGCCGTGATAGTTCAGCAGCAGGTAGGGATGCGCGCTGGGCACGGTCGGATGGGCGAAGGCGCCCGGCGCCTTGCCCGGCCGCGGCGGCACGTCGATCCAGCCCCTGTCGAAAAAGGTCTGCCCGACTTCCGCCAGCTTGGGCGAGAAATCGCGATAGGCGTTCAGCACCAGCGACCGCGCCTCGTCCCAGGCGATCGGCGCGTCTTCGTCATCCGGCAGCGGCGCGTTCCGGTCCCAGTAGTTGAGCTTCGGCAAGCCGAGCCACTTGGCCTTCAGCTTGTAGTAGCGATGCGACAGCCGCGGATAGGAGGCCTTCACCGCCGCCACCAGGGCGTCGACCACGTCGTCCTCGACCTGGTTCGCCAGGTTGCGCGAGGAGACCGGGCGCGCGAAGCTGCGCCACTTGTCGTCGATCTCCTTCTCCTTGGCGAGCGTGTTGGTGACCAACGCGAAGACGCGCTCGTTCTCCTTGAAGCCCTTGGCGAGGGCGTCGGCCGCCTGCTTGCGCCTGGTGCCATCCTGCTCATAGAGCAGGTTCAGGGCCTCGTTGCTGGTCATCTGCTTGCCGCCGACATCGAAGCGCAGATCTGCCATGGTCTCGTCGAACAGGCGCATCCAGGCCTGGCGTCCGACCACGTCGCGCTCGTGCAGCAGCTTCTCGATCTCGTCGGAGAGCTGATGCGGGCGGAAGGCGCGCACCGCGTCGAGCCAGGGCGCGAAACGCTGCAGGGGGCCATGCTTCAGCTTCGCCGCGATGTCGGCATCCTCGAGCTTGTTGATCTCGAGGGTGAAGAACAGCGTCTCCAGCGAGATCTCGGTCGAGCGCTCGCTGATGTTCTGCTGGAAGCGGCCGTATTCCACGTTCGACATGTCGCCGGAATAGAGCAGCTGGGCATAGCTGCCGACGCGACCGAGGATCTCCGAGATCACCTCATAGGCGAGGATCGCCTCCAGGAAACCGGCGCCGTCGAGTCCGGCCAGCTTGCCCTCGTAGCGTTTGCGGAACGCGGCGGCCTTGGTCCCCGCATCCTTGAGGTCGCGCTCCACCTCCGGCGCCTCGGGACCGGCATAGAGATCGGCCAGGTTCCAGGTCGGCAGGTTCGGGGCGGCGGCGCTGTCGGGGCTCATCGAGGCTTCCCTTCGTTGGGGCGGCAAAGGCCTGAAGCAATTCAGGGTTTTGGCAATTCGGACGACCTGATTTATATGGGAGTTGAGGCGGTCCCGCCAAGGGACCCGCGCGGCGCAATTCCCCAAGATTTCAATGCGTCAGAGGGGCCGATGGCAGGAAAAGGACTGTAATGCAGGCCGATCGCCTTTTGATCCGCCCCGAGAAGCTGGAAGATCTGCCGGAGATTCGCGAGGTGAACCGCCTCGCCTTCGGCCGGGCCGAGGAGGCCGAGCTGGTCGACCGGCTGCGGGCCGAGGGTGACGCCCTCATCTCGCTGGTCGCCGAAGGCAAACCGGGTCGCCTGGACGGCCATATCCTGTTCAGTCCCCTGCCGATCACGCGCCCGGATGGCGCCGTCTTGACGGGAGCCGCCCTGGCGCCGGTCGCCGTGCGGCCCGAGCGCCAGAACCAGGGCATCGGCGGCGCCCTGGTCCGCGCCGGCATCGCAGCCTGCCGCGAGGTGTCAGTGGACGTCGTCGTTGTGCTAGGCCATCCCGCCTACTATCCGCGCTTCGGCTTCTCCGCCGAGCGCGCCCGCAACCTGGAGGCCCCGTTTTCCGGCCCGCCCTTCATGGCGCTCGAGTTGCGGCCGGGCTGCCTGGATGGGCCAAGGGGCAAGGTCCGCTACGCCCGCGCCTTCGGTCTCGACGAACACAAGGAAGCTCGATGAACTACGATTCCGTCCCCAGCCTGCCGCGCCTGTTCCTCGACCAGGCCGCGAGGCTGTCGAACCGGCCCTTCCTGTGGCGCAAGCTGGACGGCGCCTTCGCGCCCCTCGCCTGGGGCGCGGTGGCGGCCGACGTGCGCGCGCTGGCGCGCGGCCTGATCGCGCTGGGCGTGCAGCCGGGCGACCGCATCGCCCTCATCGCCGAGAACCGGCCGGAATGGCTGGTCGCCGATCTCGCCATCATGGCGGTGGGCGGCATCACCGTGCCCGCCTTCGCCACCAACACGGCGGAGGACAACCGCCATGTCCTCACCCATAGCGGCTCGCGCGGGCTGATCCTCTCCGGTCCGGGCATCGCCAAGCGCGCCTTGCCGGCGGCGATGCAGGCGCCCGATCTCGGCTTCGTCGTCGCCATGGAACCGCTCGGCATGACCCAGCAATTGCCGCTGCGCGTGTTGACCTGGGGCGAGGCGATGAGCCTCGGCGATGCCGGGCTGGATGCGGAGATCGACCGCCGCGTCGGCGCCCTGGCGCGCGACGAAACCTGCATCATCATTTACACTTCGGGCACCGGCGGCACGCCCAAGGGCGTCATGCTCACCCACGGCTCGATCCTCTGCAACATCAAGGGCGCCTATCGCTTGCTGGAAGAGGTCGGCATCGACAACGACGTCTTCCTGTCCTTCCTGCCGCTGTCGCATTCCTACGAGCATACGGCAGGGCAGTTCCTGCCGATCTCCATCGGCGCGCAGATCTACTACGCCGAGAGCGTCGACAAGCTGACCGACAACATGGCCGAGGCGCGGCCCACCATCATGACCGCGGTGCCGCGGCTCTACGAGGCGATGCACCAGCGCATCCAGCGCGGCCTGGCCAAGGCGACGCCGTTCCAGCGCCGCATGTTCGACCTCGCCTATGCCTTGGGCCGCAAGCGCTACGAGCATCCCGGCACGCTGACGCTGAAGGAGAGGCTGCTCGATCGCGTCTGCGACCTGCTGGTCCGGCGCAAGGTTGCCAAGCGTTTCGGCGGCCGGCTGAAGGCCTTCGTCTCCGGCGGAGCCGCGCTCAACTACGAGATCGGCATCTTCTTCCTCGCCCTCGGCGTGCCGCTGCTGCAGGGCTACGGCCAGACCGAGGCGTCGCCCGTGATCAGCGCCAACCGGCCGAAGAAGATCAAGATCGACACCGTCGGCCCGATCTTCGACGGCCTCGAGGCGCGCATCGCCGAGGATGGCGAGATCCTGGTCAAGGGCGAGGCGGTGATGAAGGGCTACTGGCGCGATCCGGAAGCGACCGCGCGGGCCATCGGCGACGGCTGGCTCTATACCGGCGATATCGGCGAATTCGACGCCGACGGGTATCTCAAGATCACCGACCGCAAGAAGGATATCATCGTGCTGTCCGGCGGCGACAACGTCTCGCCGGCGCGCATCGAGGGCTTCCTGGTGCTGCAGCCGGAGATCGCCCAGGCCATGGTGCACGGCGACCGCCACCCGCATGTCGTTGCGCTCATCGTGGCGGATGCGGATTTCGCCAGGGACTGGGCGGCCAAGAACGGCGCGCCGAATGATCTCGCCGCACTCGCCGAGAATTCCGACTTCCACAAGGCGCTCGCCGCGGTGATCGACCGGGTCAATTCCAATCTCTCGGCGATCGAGCGCGTCCGCCGCTTCGCGCTGCTGCCCGAGGCCTTCACCATCGACAACGCGATGCTGACGCCGTCGATGAAGATCCGCCGCCACAAGATCCGCGAGCGCTGGGGCGATGCCATCGCCAGACTCTACGAGCGCGGGTAAAGGCCGCAGCCATCGGGCTCGCGCCACATAGCCCTGAAAAGGGAATGGTTAATCATTACCCCTACATTTAATAATTCTTTTATAAGCGAATGTAATTGTCTCGGAAAACCGAGACCAAACAGGCGCTTAGATGAGAAACAATACCTCCCTCACCGGCCGCGAACGCAGCTTTGGCGAGAATGACGTCATCGTCACCAAAACCGACCTCAAAGGGCACATCACCTACGCAAACCGGGTTTTCCTGGGCATCTCCGAGCTGAAACTCGACGACGCAATCGGCGCCCCGCACAGCCTGATCCGCCATCCGGACATGCCGCGCTGCGTGTTCAAGCTGCTGTGGGAACGGATCGAGAGCGGCAAGGAGATCTTCGCCTATGTGCTGAACCGCGCGTTCTCGGGCGACCATTACTGGGTCTTCGCCCACGCGACGCCGTCCTATACGGCGGATGGCCGGCTCTGCGGCTACCACTCCAACCGGCGCACGCCAAGGAAGTCCGCCATCGAGGCGGTGATCAAGCCGCTCTATGCCGAATTGCGGGCGATCGAGCAGAAACACGCCGACCGCAAGCAGGGCATGAACATGGCCTATGCGGCGCTGATGCAGAAACTGACCGACGGGGGCACCGACTATGATCGCTTTGTCTTCTCCATCTAGGCAGATCGCCTGCCAAGGCCTGGCGCTCGCTGGCCTCGCCGGCGCGGCCGGGACCGTGGCGCTGGGCATGCCGGTCGTGGCCGGTGCGCTCCTGGCTGCGTCGGCCCTGCCGATCGCCGCCGCCATGTTCGGCGCCCGCCGCCTGACCACGCGCCTGCGCACGGCGCAGGATGCGCTGGAGGACCTGCAGCGCGGCAATTTCGAACGGCGCCTCAACGACGTGACCGAGACCGGCCTCGTCGGCGATCTGCTCTGGGGCATCAACGATTTCGCCGACCGCGCCGATTCCTTCGTGCGCGAGGCGCAGGCCTCGCTGCAGGCGGTGACCAACGGGTTCTACTACCGGCGCGTGATCGAGACCGGCATGCTGGGTGCCTTCCGTCACGGCGCCGGAATCATCAACGGCGCGACCGGCGCCATGGACAAGAAGGTACAGGAGTTCGAGGGCGCCACATCCCGTTTCGAGGCCACCGCCGCCGGCGTGGTCAAGGACCTCGATGCGGCGTCGGAGCAGCTGCGGGAAACGGCGGTTGTGCTGAACGATGTCGCCGCCTCGACCAGCGAGCGCAGCATCAGCGTGGCGGCGGCCAGCCAGCAGGCCTCGGACAGCCTGCGCGGCGTCGTCTCCTCGACCGGGGAGCTGAGCTCCTCGATCGGCGAGATCAACCGCCAGGTGCATCGTTCCGCCGAGGTCGCCCGCAACGTCGCCGGCCAGACCGAGAAGGCCAGCGTGGAAGTTGACGGCCTGGTTTCCGCCGCCGGCAAGATCGGCCAGGTCGTCGTCCTCATCCGGGACATCGCGGCGCAGACCAACCTGCTCGCCCTGAACGCCACCATCGAGGCGGCACGCGCGGGCGAAGCCGGCAAGGGTTTCGCGGTGGTGGCGTCCGAAGTGAAGAACCTGGCGCGCCAGACGGCCAACGCCACCGACGACATCATCGCCCAGGTGAACGCGATCCAGAGCTCGGTCTCGACCGTGGCCGGCATGATGCACGAGACCCGCGGCGTGATCCAGGAAATGAACGAAGCGACCACGGTGATCGCGGCGGCGATGGAGCAGCAGAGCGCCGCCACCGCGGAGATCGCCAAGAACGTCGACCAGGCCTCCGCCGGCGCGCGTGAAGTCGCCGGCACCATCGGCGAGGTCCGCAAGGCGACCGACGACACCGGGAACTCGGCGCGGGGCCTGGTCGGATCGGTCGAATCCCTGAAGCGCCAGTCCGGCACGCTGGCGCGCGAGCTCGGCGGATTCCTCGGCGAGTTGCGCCAGGTGATCTGAGCATTGCGCGGGCGGGGAAACGGCCGGGCCCGCAGCCCCGCCCACGCGCTCAGCAGATCGACTTGGGCCGAACGGCATGCTGCGCTTGTGCCTGCGGTACGCGCACAAGTGGCTCATTCTGTCGCAGCGCCGCGCCGCCCGGGTTAGGCACTTCTTGGCATTTGCGGCAGCATCCTCGCGGACGGAACGACAGCGGGGCGGTTGATGCGCCAGAACGTCCCCTTGACCGGGCACCAACGGACCTTCAGTGCCGATGATGCGATCGTCACCAAGACCGATCTCAAGGGCCACATCAGCTACGTCAATCGCGTCTTCCTGAACATCGCCCAGCTCGGCCAGATGAACGAGGCGACCGCCGCGATCGCCGCGGCGATGGAGCAGCAGAGCTCCGCAACGGCGGAGATCGCCCGCAACGTCGAGCAGGCTTCCGCCGGCGCAAGCGACGTCGCCGGCAACATCACCACCGTGCGGCAGCAGACCGGAGAGACCGGACGCGCCGCGGCCGAACTGGTCAAGTCGGTGGATGCGCTCAAGCGCCAGGCGTCCGAGCTGTCGCAGGAGATGGGTCAGTTCCTCGGCGAACTCCGCCAGGTCGCCTGACCCGGCCCGACCAGGCCTGTACCCGTGCTGGGCTCAGATCAGATTGGCCGCGATGCTCACGGCCAGCGCGACGACCGTCGTATTGTAGAAGAACGCGATGATGCCCTGCGCCGTCACCAGGTGACGCAGCTTGCGCGCGGTCACCTGCACGTCGGAGACCTGGCAGGTCATCCCGATGACGAAGGCGAAATAGACGAAGTCCCAGTAGTCCGGCTCCCGCTCGCCGGGGAAATCGAGGCCGCCCAGCACGCCGTCGCCGCTATCGTGCCCGGCGGAATCGTAATAGATGTGGGCGTAGTGCAGGGCATAGATCACGTGCAGCGTGACCCAGGACAGGAACACCGTCGCCCCGCCGATTGCGATGTGCGCCAGGCGATGTGGCGCCTCCGGGTCACGCCCCTCGGCCAGCACCCGCACCACAGCGAACAGGCTGAAGGCCGCCGCCAGCACCACCACGGCGACGATTTCCGGCAGCGAAATGTCGATCGCCTTGGCCCGTGCCCGGATGCGGGCGCGGTCGTGGCGCCACATCATCACCGCAGCCAGAACCAGATAGGTGCTGACCACGGCGTCCCAGGCCAATGCCGCGCGCAAGGGCGCGCTGACCAATCGGTCCGCGGCCGGCGGCAGGCCGAGCATCAGGTAGCAGGCCAGCCCCGCCGCCAGCGCCACCAGCAGGCGGCCGCGGGCCGTGAAGGACGGCGGCACCCTGCGGCGCCGGTCTTGTGTCATCGCTTCATCCCCGGGCAGGCGAGGTCGTGATCCAGGCTATTTGCGACTATAGCGGTGCTTCACCCCGACCGGGAAGTATTCGGGATGGCCCTTCGGCCACAGGGTCGCGACCGGCCCCTGGTCGGCCTTCGAGACGTAGTTGGCGTATTCGCTGTTGCGGGCCAGCAGCGTCTCCAGGATGGCGCGCTCCGCCTGCGCCACCCTTTCCGCCGCGGCGTCCTCGCCTTCGGCCAGCTCGATCGCCACGGTGAACCGTGGCCGCTCCGCCAGGCCCTCCTTCACCTCCATGACGAACTTGCCGGTGGTCCAGCCGCTCAGCCCGGCGCCTTCCAGCGCCAGGCTGATGGTTTCCGGGAAGATGTTGGCGCCGAAGAACGAGACGGCGAAGTTCGCGCGGCCGAAGACGTAGACGAAAGGCAGATGGCGGGCCGGCGGCAGCCCGGCCTGGGCCAGTGCCATCTGCGGGTCGAAGCTGTGCTCCGCCAGCAGCGCGCGCATCCGCTCGAACCCGATGATGCCGCCGTGATCGGCGATGTGGTAGCGCAGCAGGGGCGCGCCATTGTCGCCGCTGAAGGCGAGCGTGCGGCCGTTCTCGCCCTCGATCGTCTCGAAATAGCGCGACGTGGGATCGTATTGGCAAAGCGTCGGCAGGCGTTCCTCGCCGAACAGCGACCGGGCCAGGTCCGGGCGTTCGGCAAGGAAGCGGCGGATCGCGACCGAAAGCGGCGTCTCGTTGCCCAGCACGCCGGCATCGGCGGTGCCGTAGAGCGAGGCAATGCTGTTCAGAACCTCCGTCTGGCCCAGCCGCTCCAGCACCAGGTCGCGCCAGGCCTCGGAAAAGACCTCGCCCGCCGTGACCAGGCGGACATTGTGCCTTTCCCAGGCGAGGCCCGTGGCCCGGCCGGCATCGACCACCTCCTTCAGGAAGGGCGGATAGCCGAGCAGCACGGTCTGCTCGAAATCCGGCGCCAGCCTTCGGGTCACGCGCAGGATCTCGTCGATCTTGTTGCCGGGCGTCACGACCAGCAGCGGATAGCCCTTGGCCGCCAGCCAGCGCAGGCAGGAGGTCGTGTACATGCCGCCGACCCAGGACCCCAGGGCGAAGCAGACCACCGCCAGGGTCTTCCGGTGCTGCGCCTGGAAGCCGTCGCGGAACACCTGCTCGAAGCGCTGGGCGATGGCGAGCTCGTGGTGCAGGCCGCGCGGCCACAAGGTCGGCTCCCCGGTCGAGCCGGAGGAGACGGCGAAGAAATCGCAGGCCGCGAGGTCGCCGCCCTCGACCAGCGCCTCGAGCGGAAAGCGCCGGACATAATTCTCCTTGGTGAGCAACGGCAGGCGGGCGAAGTCCCCGGCCTCCAGGATGTCGCCCGGGCCGATCCCCGCCTTCTGCAGCATCGCCGCGTAGGCGGGCACGCTTTCCGACGCCCGGCGCAGCAGCGCCAGCGCCTCGGGAAAGCCGTCGCCGCCCTCACCCGGACGCAGCAAGGCGTCGAGATCGGTGGCGAGAAAGTGCTGCAGCGCCTGGGCGGGCGATCGGGCCATGATGCGATCCGGGCAAGGGGTTCATGCGCCCATTACGCCCGATCCGGCGGCGCGGTTGCAACCATTCAGCGGCGAAGACGATTCAGCGCCCGTCGAGCCAGGGCGTGCGGTAGCCGTCGGCGCGCCACAGGACGGGGAAGAAGCTCTCGTCCATCGCCAGATCGCCGTGGCGCTTGTACCGGTTGTAGATGTAGCTGACATTGGTCGGATGGAACTGCGCCGCCGAGGAGATGCAGTGGGCGACGACCGAGCGGCGCGGCTTGTCGGCCCGGTTCATGTCCGAGCCGTGCCAGGTGGCGCCGTGATGGAAGGCGCAACCGCCGGCCGGCACCTCGACATGCACGATCTCGGCCTTCTGCCCGACCTTGGCCGCGGCGGCGCGGAACTCCTTCTGGTAGTCCTCCGGCGCATGGAACTTCTCGATCGGCGGCGACACGCCCCATTTGTGCGAGCCGCGCGCATATTCGATGGTGCCGCCCGCGGCGGTGGTATCATCAAGGGCGATCCAGCACGTCGCCATGTGCGCGGGCGTGAACCACTTGGCGTAGGAATCGTCCTGGTGGTAGCCGAGCGCCTTGGCGCCGGCCGGCTTCCAGATCACGTTGTCCTGGCAGATGCGGGCGCCCGGCCAATCGCTCAATTGGGCGACACAGCGGCCGACCCTCGCATCGAGCACCACCGATGCGACCGCGCGGTCCGACTTCCAGCCGTTGCAGATCTGGCGGGTGCGGTCGGGCCGGTCGCGGCCCTCCTGCCAGTTCCATTCGTCGGGATAGAGGCCGGTCTCGAACTCGCCGCGGAACAAGGGCTCGAAGCGCGCCCGCAGGCGGTCGACCGCTTCCAGATCCAGGAACCGGTCGAGGATCAGGAACCCGTCTTCGTCGAAGCGGCGCTTCTGTGCGTCGGTGAGGCGATCGAGCAGGATCATGGCGTGAGACTGCCGCAGACGCCGCCGCCCCGCTATGGCGAATTCGACCAGCCGAGGTCGAATCCGCGCCTCAGCCGGGCAGCTCGGCCAGCTTCTTGAAGGTCAGGGGGTCGGCCTTGATGCCGGTGAGGTCGACGCCCTCCATCAGCAGCCGGTCGATCAGGGCGTTGGTGAAATCCGCCTCCTGCGGCTTGATGAAGGACAGGCGGACGGGCCAGTCGCGGGTCGAGCCATCGGGCAGGATGGCGGTCTGGACCCGCAGGTCGGCCTCGCGGAAATCGGCCCGGCGCAGGATGGCGCCGGTCAGGTCGGCGCCTTTCAGGTCGGCCTCGGCGAAACTGGCGCCGGTGGCGTCGATGCGCGCGAGGTTGGACAGCGACAGCCGCGCCTTGTCGAAGCGCGCGGCGCGCAGCTTGGCCTGGGCGAAGACGATGCCGGTCAGGTCGCGGCCCGAGAAATCGACCCCCGAGAGGTCGCGGCCGGAGAAATCGGCGCGGGCGCCCTTGGCGCCGGAGCTTTCCACCCAAACCTCGTGCGAGCGCACCTGGTCGGCGATGGCGCGCGCCGCCTCCTCGGAATCGTCGACGGCGAAGGTCTCACGCAGGTCGAGGCCGGTCTGCACCGCCTTGGCGAAATCGACGCGGAAGACGTTCGTGTCGCGCAGCACGGCGCCGTTGAGCCTGGCGCCGTCGAGCACCGCGCGATTGAGCAGCACCCGCGACAGGTTGCAATTGGTCAGGTTGGCGCCGCGCAGGTCGGCGTCCTTCAACGACGAGCCGGCAAGATTGGCGCTGCTGAGATCGGCGTTGCGCAGCACCGCGGCCGACATGTCGGTGCGCTTGATCACCGCGTGGTGCAGCTTGGCGCCGGCCAGGTCGGCGCGGGTCATGCGGGTGCCGGCCTCGGCCACCATCTCCATGCGGTCCTGGATCGGGCCGACGGCGCCGGCGACGCTGACCAGCAGGGTGCCGTCGCGGAAATCGCAGCTCGCCAGCCGCGCCTCGGTGAAGTCGGCGGCGGACAGGATGGAGCCGCGGAAATCGGCGCGGCGGCAATCCGACTTGCGGAACGAGGTGCCGGAAAGGTTGACCCCGAACAGATCCGCGTCGGTGAGGACGGCGCCGTCGAGGTTGCAATTGATGAACTGGGTGCCGGTCAGCTTGGCCCGGCTCAGATCCATGCCGCGCAAGTCGAGGTCGCGCAGCGTGCGCAAGGTCAGGTCGGCGCGCTTGCCGCGCCGGTCGCTGGCCAGCCAGTAGCGATGCAGCAGCAGGAAGTGCCGCAGCTCCTTGTCCTGGATTTCATGCATGCCGGCACACCCTCCAGCCCGGTAGCGGGGCCGGATGGACCGGGGCGGCGGCGGGACGCGGCGGCTGCGGCAGAATCCTGATCATCCTGCTACACTGCGTTCCACTGAATTAAATGATGCTTAACCGGCCCCGACGGGGCGGCAGATTGATCGGCTTCGAGCCCTAAGCTAGCCTTAGCCGCATCCTGCCTGGCGCAAGACAGACAGGACAGGTCGGGAGCGGGCCGGAGTCCCGCGGTCAGGGGAGCGTGAAGCGGCATGCCGACCATCCATTTGACCCGCCATCTGCGCCAGGTCGCCCCCGCGGAGTCGATCAGGGTCGAGGCCGGGACGCTCGGCGCCGCGCTCGACGCTTATTTCGCGGCGGTGCCGGCGGCGCGCTCCTACGTGCTGGACGACCAGGGGCGCCTGCGCCGGCATGTGGCGGTGTTCGTCGACGGCGACCTGCTCCTCGACAAGGGCAACCTCGCCCTGCCCGTCGCGGCGGCGACGGAAATCTATGTCATGCAAGCCCTGTCCGGCGGTTGACCTGGGAGATTTCGGATGAGCGCGGACCTGTTCATCGGCACACGCAAGGGATTGTTCAAGTTCGAGCGGATCTCCGGCCAGTGGCACCAGACCTATGTCGCCTTTCTCGGCGTGCCGGTCACCGCGTTCCTCGCCGATCCGCGCAGCGGCCATTGGTACGCGGCGCTCAGCCACGGCCATTTCGGCGCCAAGCTGCAGCGTTCGACCAATCGCGGCGCCACCTGGGACGAGCTGGCGATGCCGGCATTTCCCAAATCCGACGAGGAAGGCGCCCCCAGCGTGAACCAGATCTGGGCGCTTGAGGCCGGCGGCGCCGACCGGCCCGGCGTGATCTGGGCCGGCACCCTGCCGGCGGCGCTGTTCCGCAACGAGGATCACGGCGCCGGGCCGTGGCGGCTTTCCGAGAGCCTGTGGCAGATGCCGGAACGCAAGCAGTGGTTCGGCGGCGGCACCGACGATCCGGTGCTGCACACCATCTGCGTCGACCCGCGCAACTCCGACCGCATCGTCGTCGCCATCTCCTGCGGCGGCGTGTGGCGCAGCGAGGACGCGGGCAAGAGCTGGGCCAACCGCTCGCAGGGCATGGTCGCCGAATACATGCCGCCGCAGCGCCAGGAGGACCTCAACATCCAGGACGCGCACCGCGTCGTTCAGTGCCGCGAGCAGCCGGATCATTTCTGGTGCCAGCACCACAACGGCGTCTTCTACAGCACCAACGATCTGCAGCGCTGGGAATCGGCGGGGCCGCGCTTCGGCTTCGGCGTCGCCGTGCATCCACGCGACCCGGCCCGGGCCTGGTTCGTGCCGGCGGCGAAGGATGAGCTGCGCGTGCCCCTCGACGGCCGCTTCGTCGCCAGCCGCACGCGCGACCACGGCAAGAGCTTCGAGCCGCTCTCGAAAGGCCTGCCGTCGGGTCCCGGCTACGATCTCGTGCTGCGCCACGCGCTCGACATCGATGCCGGCGGCGACCTGCTCGCCTTCGGCTCGACCACCGGCAATCTCTATGTCAGCGAGAACCAGGGCGACGACTGGAGCGCCGTCACCCACCACCTGCCGCCGATCTATGTCGTGCGGTTCGGCGGCAGCAAGTAGAAGTCGCCGAGCCCGATCCCGGCACCACGCTGCAATTCCACCAGCAGCTGCATCATCTTCGCCTGGTCCTGCGCCTGGCTGTCGACCGTCATGATCATGTCGACGGCATCCCGGTCGCGCGACAGCGGCAGGATCAGATGGGCGTAGGACCGATGGCGGTCGTCGTTGTCGAAGACGTTGAGATGCAACGCCGACTGCCGGCTCTGCAACACCTCGAGATATTGCGCGTGAACCAGCTCGCCACAGGTCGGCGGGTGCAGCTCGTCGGCGGCGAGGTGCGTCGGGTCGAAGGGATGGACGTGGCAGATCCCGGTGCCGCACAGGCAATAGCGGAAACGCAGCGGGTCGCGCTCGACATCGGCCAGCATGACCCTGGGCAGGAACTCGACCATCTCGCCCGGATAGAGGTCGTCGCGGCGCGGGATCTCGCGCGTCCCTTGCTTGCCGTTCCAATATGCGAGGGCGCCGCCAAGGTCCGGGAACAACGCCAGGTCCCGGCTGAGCTCACAGGCTGTCGTGAACAAGTGAACGCCGTCTGCGAACTCGCGCCGGGTCACCGCCAGCGCGCCAAATCCCTTCAGGACAGCTATCAATCGCACCCCGATGCGCAATCGGCCGCCGCCCGAGCCCGCGCGGGTCGCGCGGAAGGCGGTCGAGTTCAAGCAACCCCGATTCAACCAGGGCCATTCCGGGCGAGCAATACGGCCGTCCATACTAAGCCATTGCCGCGACGGGATTCGACGCAAGCACGGTCATTGCGTTCCCGTGGCCCAAGACGAAATCAAACCACGGCTGCGCCGGATAACGCGACCTAATAGAACCGGCGGCGGCGAACCCTGGACAACCCCCTGAAACCGGACCATTTTCACAAGGAATCGGCGAACGAAAACAACAAACGCACGAGCGGCCGGCGCGCCGGCCGGAGAGATGGGAGAAGCAGGCGTGGCGCAAATGACGCGCTTGGCGTCGGTGACGCTGGACGACAAATACACCGCCAGTTCCGGCCGGGTTTACCTCAACGGCATGCAGGCGTTGACCCGCCTGACCTTGATGCAGCGCCAGCGCGACCTGGCGGCGGGGCTCAATACCGCCGGCTATGTCACCGGCTATCGCGGCTCGCCCCTGGGCGGGCTCGACCAGGCGATGGTGGCGGCGCAGAAGCACCTCGAGCCGCACCACATCAAGTTCCAGCCCGGCGTGAACGAAGACCTTGCCGCGACGGCGCTGTGGGGCACCCAGCAGCTCGACCTGTTCGGCGACAGCAAATACGACGGCGTCTTCGGCATGTGGTACGGCAAGGGGCCGGGCGTCGACCGCTGCGGCGACGTGTTCCGCCACGCCAACCTCGCCGGCACCGCGAAGCATGGCGGCGTGCTGGTGCTGGCCGGCGACGACCACACCTGCAAGTCCTCGACCACCGCGCACCAGACCGAATATGCCTTCATGGATTACGGCATCCCGGTCTTGAACCCGGCCAACATCCAGGAATTCCTCGATTACGGCCTGATCGGCTGGGCCGCCTCGCGCTATTCCGGCTGCTGGATCGCCATGAAGGTGGTGGCCGACAATTGCGATTCCACCGCCTCGGTCTATGTCGACCCCGACCGCGTGCAGATCCGGATTCCCGAGGACTTCGCGCTGCCCGCCGTCGGGCTCAACATCCGCAAGGCCTCGACCCCCTTCATCACCACCCAGGCGCTGGAGCAGGAGATGCTGCTCCACAAATACAAGCTCTACGCCGCCCTCGCCTTCGCCCGCGCCAACCATCTGAACAAGGTGGTGATCGACAGCCCGAACCGGCGCTTCGGCATCGTCACCTGCGGCAAGACCTACATGGACGTGCGCCAGGCGCTGGATGATCTCGGCATCGACGACGACTACGCGAAGCGCATCGGCCTGTCGCTCTACAAGGTCGGCATGACCTGGCCGCTGGAGCGCGAGGGCGTGCGCCATTTCGCCGAGGGCCTCGAGGAAATCCTCGTGGTCGAGGAGAAGCGCGCCCTGATGGAGAACCAGCTCAAGGAGCAGCTCTATAACTGGAAGGAGAGCGTGCGCCCCAAGGTCGTCGGCAAGTTCGACGAGAGCGGCGAATGGATCCTGCCCTCCGCCGACGAGCTGACCCCGGCGCGCATCGCCCGCGTGATCGCCAGGCGCATCGCCCGCTTCCACACCTCGCCGCAGATCGACGACCGGCTGAAGTTCCTCGAGGCGAAGGAGAAGGCGCTGACCGGCTACAAGCCCGCCATCCGCCGCATCGCCTATTTCTGCTCCGGCTGCCCGCACAACACCTCGACCAGGCTGCCGGACGGCTCCCGCGCGCTGGGCGGCATCGGCTGCCACACCATGGCGACCTGGATGGATCGCGGCACCGAGACCCTGACCCAGATGGGCGGCGAAGGCGTCACCTGGGTCGGCCAGGCGCCCTTTTCCAAGACGCCGCATGTGTTCCAGAACCTGGGCGACGGCACCTACTACCATTCCGGCCTGATCGCCATCCGCGCCGCGGTCGCGGCCAAGGTCAACATCACCTACAAGATCCTGTTCAACGACGCGGTAGCGATGACCGGCGGCCAGCCCTTCGACGGGCCGCTCAGCGTGCCGATGATCGCCCAGCAGCTGGCGGCCGAGGGCCTGCGCAAGATCACCATCGTCACCGACGAGCCGGACAAATACGCCGCCGCCGATTTCCCCGAAGGCGTCCTGGTGCATCACCGCGACGAGTTGGACGCCATCCAGCGCGAGATGCGCGAGATCGAGGGCTGCACCGCCATCATCTACGACCAGACCTGCGCCGCCGAGAAGCGCCGCCGGCGCAAGCGTGGGCTGATGCCCGACCCGGCGCAGCGCGTCTTCATCAACGAGGAGGTCTGCGAAGGCTGCGGCGATTGCTCGAAGGCCAGCAACTGCCTCTCCGTGGTGCCGCTGGAGACGGCGATGGGCCGCAAGCGCGCCATCGACCAGTCGAGCTGCAACAAGGATTTCTCCTGCCTGAACGGCTTCTGCCCCTCCTTCGTCACCGTCGAGGGCGGCAGGCTGCGCAAGCCGAAGCCGGTGGCGCCCGCCGCCGAGGACCTGCCCGAGCCGTCTTTGCCGGAGCTGAAGGACCCGTTCAACATCCTGGTCACCGGCATCGGCGGCACCGGCGTCGTCACCATCGGCGCGCTGCTCGGCATGGCGGCGCATCTCGAGGGCAAGGGCTGCTCGATCATGGACATGACCGGCCTCGCCCAGAAGGGCGGCGCGGTCTTCTCCCATATCCGCATCGCCGGCACGCCCGAGGAAATCCACGCGGTGCGCGTCGCCGCCGGCAACGCCGATCTGCTGCTGGGCTGCGATATCGTCGTCGCGGCCACCTTTGACGCCTTGGCCAAGGGCCGCGTCGGCCACAGCCGGGCCATCGTCAACGACCACGCCACCATCACCGCCGACTTCATCCGCGATCCCGATTACCGGTTCCCCGGCCACACCCTGCGGGCCGCCATCGAGGCCGCGGTCGGGCCGGGCGCCGCGGAATTCGTCGACGGCACCGGGCTCGCCACCGCGCTCATCGGCGATTCCATCGCCACCAACATGTTCATGCTGGGCTATGCCTATCAGCGCGGCCTGATCCCGGTCTCGGCGGCGGCGATCCTGCGCGCCATCGAGCTGAACCGCACGGCGGTCACCGAGAACACGCACGCATTCCTGTGGGGTCGGCGGGCCGCCCTGGATGTCGACGCCGTCGCCCGCGCCGCCGCCGCGTCGATGCCGACCGCGCGTGCGATCCCGCAGACCCTGGGCGAGACCATCGCGCACCGTTCGGCGCATCTGACGCGCTACCAGAACGCCGCCTATGCCGCGCGCTACCGTCATCTGGTCGAGCGCGTGGCGGAGGCGGAGGGCGCGGCAATGCCGGGCGCCGAGGCGCTCAGCCTGGCGGTCGCCAAATACTATGCCAAGCTGCTGGCCTACAAGGACGAGTACGAGGTGGCGCGGCTCCACGCCGATCCGGAGTTCCACGACCGCATCGCGGCGCAATTCGAGGGCGACTACCGGCTGCGCTATCACCTGGCGCCGCCCGCCGTGTCGCATCCGGACCCGGTGACCGGCCGGATCAAGAAGAAGGTCTTCGGCTCCTGGATGGGCGCCGTGTTCCACCTGCTGGCGCTGGGCAAGGCTCTGCGCGGCACCGCCCTCGATCCCTTCGGCCGGTTGCCCGAACGGGTGGCGGAGCGCCGGCTGATCGCCGATTACGAGCGCCTCGTGGAGGAGATCATCGAGCGCCTGGAGCCCGGCAACCACGCAACCGCCGTCGCGCTCGCCGCGATTCCCGAGCAGATTCGCGGCTACGGCCACGTCAAGGATGCGAGTCTGGCCGCGGCCAGGCAGCGCGAGGCCGAATTGCTGGCGACATTCCGGACACCGACCGATACCCGGCAGCGAGCGGCGGAGTAGCCGTTCGACTCAGGCAACGGTACGATCCTGATTATCCACTTCCGGTTGAATCCCGGCGCTCTCCCGCGTTAAAATGCCAGCTGACAACAACCCACAGGGTGGATGCCATGACTGGTATTTCGCGCCGTGTGCTTCTGGCAGGGTTGGGCGCTCCTTTCGTCATCTCGAGCGCACGTCGAGCGTTTTCCTGCGGGAATGGCGAGACGCTCCGGATCCGCTGCAGTCAGGACTTCTCTTCCTTCGACCCTGCAGACTGCTGGTACGAGGACGCCATCATTGCCCGCAACATCTTTGCCCCCCTCGTGCGCTACAAGCATCGCGCGTCGGAAGACGAATCCTGGGCGTGGGAGAACCACCTCGTCAAACAGATCGGCGACGATGGCGGCATGCGCTTCCAGTTCGACCTGCGCGACAACGAGGACTGGCCCGGTGGCGCCGCCGTCAGCAGCGACGACGTGCAATACTCGCTCGAGCGGATTGCCGGCAAGGGCGCCAATCCGATCAAGGCGGAGAACCGCTATCTCCTCAGCAAGCTTGACCATGTCGAAGTCCAAAGCGCGCAATCGGGAACCATCAAGCTGACCTCCAAGGATGATTTTCGGCTGACCACGCTTCCGACCCAGGTCGGATGCATCATCAGCCGGAAGCACGTTGACTCGCTCGTGGACAAGAAGTTTGACCTCAGCCCCGGCCCCACCAGCGGGCGCTACGCGCTCACCGGCGTCTACCGGGGCGACCGGGCCGAGCTAGCCTGCGACGAGACCTGGCAAGGAGACGCGGTCACCTATTCGAAAGCCCTGTTCCGGTACGTTCCTGACGACGAGGCCGCGCAGAAGATGGTGAAGGCCGGAGAGATCGACGTCTATCGGGCCTCTCCCGACGTATTGCACTTCGTCGGTCAACCCGGCTTCCTCAGTGACAAGGGTCTTATCCATCGCGCATCAAGCTCGTCGGTGCTGTATCTGTTCATTTCCACCATCTCGAACGCCATGCGCCGCCCCGAAGCGCGCCGGGCGGTCCAGTTGGCAATCGATCCGCAGACGACAGCCGCAGCGGCCTATGGCGAGCTGCTCGGCAAGGCCGCGCGAGGCCTGATCGCGCCCGGCTGGGAGGGATCCCCCACCGAGCCCCTCATCGCCTTCGACCCGGACGAAGGCAAGCGCCTGGCTGTCAAGGCGGGTATCGGCGCGACCGCTTTGACCTGCGTCTATCGCGCAAATTCGCCGATCCAGCAGCGGGCCATCGCAAAGATCGCCGAGCAACTCAAGGCCGTAGGAATTGAGCTCAAGGCGATCGAAGTGGAGGCGCCGCAGGTTGCGGAGGCCTTCTCCAAGGGCGACGCCGATATCGGCCTGTTCTATGCGTCCGCGTCCCCCGGAAGCATCACCGACGCCATGGCGACGTTTACGAGCGAATCCCCCTTCGTCAAGCTGCAAGGCCAGGCCTATCAGTCGGCGAAGTTCGACCAGATGTTCAGCGCCACCAATGAAAGCCCCTCGCCCGAAGGCTACCTTTCGCTGCAGAAGTTCCTGGTCGAGGAAGGGGCCGTGTTGCCGCTGGCCGAGGATTTCGAGGCCTGGTGGATCGTCAACGGAATCCTGCCGAGCTTCTCTCCCGACGGATTGATCGGCGATCTGGGAAGCTGGACGACGGACAAATGAAGATCGGAATCATCCTGTCTCTTGCCGCCGTAGCGTGGGCGGCGGTCTTGGCGCGACCTGCCTCGTCGTCTCCAGACGATTGCATGCCAAAAGACCTCAGGAACTTGACCAAGGAGGAAGTGGCGCAGGCAATCGCCGAACACGGCAAGTGGCTCCAGACCAAGTCGTCCCGCACGCCGATGGGCCACAAGGCGGCGCTTTCCTTTGCCGATCTCCATTCGTTCGACCTCAACAAGGCGGACCTGCGCGAAGCGGATCTTCATGGCGCGAACCTGATGAGCGCCCAGCTTCAGGGTGCGAACCTGTCCCTAGCAGATCTCACATGCGTCAGCATGGTGAATGCGGCACTCACCAAGTACGCAAATCTCTTTATGGCGGATCTCACCAATGCGAGCCTTGCGGGCGCGGATCTCGGACAGGCGAAACTCGGCAACGCGATCCTGAGCGGTGCCAGTCTCAACAGCGCCAATCTGGCAAAAGCAGACCTTGCCCGGGCAACGATGAAAGGAACCAGCCTGGTAGGCACCATCCTGAAGGAGAGCGACTTCTCCAACGTGGATCTCGAAGGAGCGATCTGGCAGCCGGTTGACGTGCCCACGGCGGGGACTCTTGGGCGCACCAAGAACCTCTACTCGCTGGAACTGGATGCGAAAGAGCCGGACATCTCCGGGCTGGTGCTGCTGCAGAAGGCGCTTCAGACTCTTTCCGGCACGCGCCTGACCGCCGATTGGCAGCAGGTCAGGGATGTCGAATCGGCGATCGATCGCCACATCACCCGGACCCACTGGCGTCGTTTCATGGAAAGTCCTGGCTCCGCCTGGCTTGATGGCGTCACCGCCGCGTTCAGATTCGCGCTTTATAGCCTGACCGATGACTACAAGAGATCGCCCTGGCGGGGCCTGCTCATATTGATCGGCACGGTCCTGGCAGGGGCATTGCTGTACGGCGGGGTGGCATCCAGGGGATCGCGCAGCGAACCCCTCCTGGTGCGGATCAAGCCGGCGGGGCGGACCGAGTACCACGACTGGCAATGGCGGACGACGACCGTGGCGGAGGTCCTGCCGATCCACTCGATGACCGGCATCGGACGTTGGCGGACCGGCCTGGAGTTCAGTTTCTGGAACTGCCTTCGTCTTGGCACCGACAGCGTCAATGTCGGGAAAGCCGCCCGCAACTTTCTGTGGAGTCCCGACTACCTTGATCCGAGAGGATGGGTGCGGTTCGTCGCCGCGGTACAGTCGCTCTATGCCACCTATCTGATCTTCCGCTTCATCTGGGCGGAATTCGGCGTCTCGTATTTCTGACCACGATGTTTGCCATCGAGTCCCACCGGCTCATCGCCGGCCACGGTCATCGGCGGCAATGTCGCGCACGGGGCTTGTCCGGACAGGCACCACGGTTGCGGCCCCGCATGGCGGCCGAAGGCGCGAAATGCCGCGCTGCGGCCGACGCTTCGACGGAGGGGCGGCGAAGCGCCAGCACATTGCCGATCCGACCGGCCTTCTGACCGGAGCGCGCGGCGCGCGGCGCCAACCTGCGCCGGCTTGATGTCCTGCGATACGAAAGGCGAACATCGCGGCGAAGCCCGCAAAGCCGCATGAATCCAGGGCTTTCGCGACTTAATCTGATTGAAACATGCGCGGTGATCGGGGAATATCGGCCCAAGTCCGCGCCCGGACCGGAGGCCAAGCAAGACCAAACAATGGACCGGCGCGTGACCTCACATCGTTAGGGAGGACATGCAAATGTCACTAATCAAGCGCAACGTCCTGTTGTCTGCGCTGACGGCGGCGACGTTGTTCGCGTCGGCAGCGGTGGCGCAGGCCGAGATGGTTCTCAATCGCGGCAACGGCGCCGAGCCGGAAACGCTGGACCCGGCGAAATCGACCGGCGTCACCGAATCCAACATCCAATACGAGCTGTTCGAAGGCCTCACCACCTATTCCGTGGACGGTCAGGTCATTCCCGGCGTCGCCGAGAAATGGGATGTCAGCGACGACGGCAAGACCTTCACCTTCCACCTGCGCGATTCCAAGTGGTCGAACGGCGACCCGGTGACGGCCGGCGATTTCGTCTATTCCTGGCAGCGCCTGGTCGACCCGGCCACCGCGTCCGACTACGCGCCGATCGCCAGCGTCATCACCAACGCCGAGAAGATCAACAAGGGCGAAGAGAAGGACCTTTCCAAGCTCGGCGCCGTGGCGGTCGACGACAAGACGCTGAAGGTCACGCTCGAGAAGGCCGCGCCGTTCTTCCTGGCGCTGATCCGCCATTCCAGCTTCCTGCCCGTGCACAAGGCGACCATCGAGAAGTTCGGCGCCGACTGGACGAAGCCCGGCAACCTGGTCGGCAACGGCGCCTTCACCCTCGCCGAGTGGACGCCGCAGGCCTCCCTCACCGTGGTGAAGAACCCGAACTACTACGACGCCGCCAACGTCAAGCTCGACAAGATCGTCTACTACCCCACCGAGGACATCTCGGAGGAGTTCAAGCGCTTCCGCAACAACGAGCTCGACATCACCTACGAGGTCCCCTCGGACCAGGTGAAGTTCATCGAAGAGAACATGAAGGACGAGTACGAGGCGAAGCCGTATCTCGGCACCTACTACTACGTCGTCAACCTGACCCGCGAGCCGCTCGGCAAGCAGAAGGACCTGCGCGAGGCCCTGGCGCTCGCCATCGACCGCGAGGCCATCGCCGACAAGGTGACCCAGGGCAGCTTCCTGCCCGGCTATTCCTGGGTGCCGCCGGGAGTGCCGGACTACCCGTCCCACTTCCTCGGCTTCAAGGACATGCCGCAGAAGGACCGCGTCGCCAAGGCCAAGGAGCTGATGGCCAAGGCCGGCTACGGCCCCGACAAGCCGCTGAAGCTGGAGATCCTCTACAACACCAGCGAGAACCACAAGAAGATCGCCATCGCGATCCAGAACATGTGGAAGCAGATCGGCGTTGACGCCACCCTGAATAACCAGGAATGGCAGGTCTATCTCGACACCCGCGACAACAAGCAATACGACGTCGCCCGTGCCGCGTGGATCGCCGACTACGTCGATCCGGTCACCTTCCTCGACCTGTTCCTCTCGGACGCCGGCGTGCGCAATGACGCCGGCTACAACAACGCCGAGTTCGACAAGCTGGTGAAGGACAGCTTCGGCATCACCGATCCGAAGCAGCGCATGGAGACCCTGGCCAAGGCCGAGCAGATCTTCCTCGACGATCTGCCGCTGATCCCGATCCTGTACTACAAGACCAAGCACATGGTCTCGAAGCGGGTGCAGGGCTGGGCCTATAACAGCCTCGACTTCCATCTCGGCCGTTACATGTCGGTGATGTAACCGGCTGGACGTCAGACGACCGGCAGCGCCCCGCCAGGCTATCGGGCGCGCTGCCGGTCGTTGTTTTTGAGCGGAAGTCGACTAAGATGCCAGAAGCCCCGCACCACGGGCCTGCCAGAGCTTGGAGGATCGATCGGTGCTCAACTACCTGATGCGCCGGCTCGGCGGCGCCATTCCGACCCTTTTCATCATCATCGCCGGAACCTTCTTCCTGATGCGCATCGCGCCGGGCGGACCGTTCGCGCGCGAGCGCAAGGTGCCGCCCGAGGTCGAGGCCAACCTGCTGCGCGCCTATCACCTCGACGAGCCTTTGCCGCAGCAATTCCTGCGCTATCTCGAGGGCCTGCTGCGCGGCGATTTCGGCCCGTCCTTCAAATACAAGGATTTCAGCGTCGCCGAGCTGATCTTCCAGGGCTTTCCCATCTCGCTGCAGCTCGGCGCCATCGCCATCGTGCTGGCGCTGCTGATCGGCCTGGCGCTCGGCATCTGGGCCGCGCTGCGGCAGAATTCCTGGGTCGACTACACCACGATGTCGGTCTCCATGATCGGCGTCGCGGTGCCGAATTTCGTCATCGCCCCGGTGCTGACCCTGATCATCGGATTGCAGCTGCAGCTGCTCCCGGTCGGCGGCTGGGGCAAGCCGGGGAACTACGTGCTGCCCGTCGTCGCCCTGTGCCTGCCGCAGATCGCCGCCATCGCGCGCCTGACGCGGGCCAGCATGATCGAGGTCCTGAGCAGCAATTTCGTGCGCACGGCGCGGGCCAAGGGCCTGCGCGAGAGCGTCACCATCACCCGGCACGCGATCCGCGCCGCGGTGCTGCCGGTGGTCTCCTATCTCGGCCCAGCCATCGCCAATATCATCACCGGCTCGGTGGTGGTGGAGCAGATCTTCTCCATCCCGGGCATCGGCCGCTACTTCGTGCAGGGCTCGCTCAACCGCGACTACACGCTGGTGATGGGCGTCACCGTCTTCTACGGCGCGCTCATCATCATCTGCAACCTGATCGCCGATCTGCTCTACGGCGTGCTGGACCCGAAGGTCCGCTATGATTGAGGTCCGCCATGGCCGTCGCTGACATCGCCCTCGCCTCGGCACAGGAAGTCCAGGGCCGCTCGCTCTGGGCCGATGCCCGGCGCCGCTTCATCCGCAACAAGGCGGCGGTCGCCAGCGTCATCGTGTTCGGCATCATCGTCATCGCCTGCTTCGGCGCGCCCTATCTCGGCCTGCGGGCGCCAGACGACATCAACTGGGAGCTGGAAAGCTGGGGCAGGCCCGATTTCGCCACCGGCTATTTCCTCGGCACCGACGCCAACAACCGCGACCTCTTCGTGCGCACGCTCTATGGCGGCCAGGTCTCGCTGCTGGTCGGCTTCACCGCCACCTTCGTCAGCCTGGTGATCGGCGTCATCTGGGGCGCCACCGCCGGCTTCATCGGCGGCACGGTCGACGGCCTGATGATGCGGATCGTCGACATCCTCTATTCGGTGCCGTTCATCTTCTTCGTCATCATGCTGACGGTCGTGTTCGGCCGCGCCATCGTCCTGATCTATGTCGCCATCGGCGCGGTCAGCTGGCTGGACATGGCGCGCATCGTGCGCGGCCAGACCATCTCCATCCGCCGGCGCGAGTTCATCGAGGCGGCGGAGGCGAGCGGCGTCTCGACCTGGCGCATCATCTCGCGCCATATCATCCCGAACACGCTGGGGCCGGTGGTCGTCTACGTCACGCTGACCGTGCCCAACGTGATCCTGACCGAGAGCTTCATCTCCTTCCTCGGCATGGGCGTGCAGGAGCCGGATTCGAGCTGGGGCACCCTGGTCAGCGAGGCGGCCGTGGTCATGGAGCTTGCGCCCTGGGCCATCATCGGCACCGGCAGCTTCCTGGCCGTCACCCTGCTCTGCCTCAACTTCATCGGCGACGGCATGCGCGACGCCCTCGACCCGAAGGACCGTTGACGCCGCCATGACCCCCATCCTCGACGTCCAGGGCCTGAAGACCAGCTTTTCGACGCCGGAAGGCACCGTGCGCGCCGTCAACGACGTGAGCTTCGCCATACGTCCGGGCGAAACGCTCGGCATCGTCGGCGAATCCGGCTCCGGCAAGAGCCAGATCTTCATGTCGGTCATGGGCCTGCTGGCGAAGAACGGCCGCGCCGAGGGCAGCGTGAAGTTCAAGGGCGGCGAGATCCTCAACATCCCCGTGGCGGAGCTGAACAAGATCCGCGGCGTGAAGATGTCGATGATCTTCCAGGACCCGATGACCTCGCTCAATCCCTATCTGTCGGTGAAGCGGCAGATGACCGAGGTGCTGGAGACGCATCGCGGCATGACGCAGGACGCCGCCTTGGCCGCCGCCATCGAGATGCTGGAGATCGTGCAGATTCCCGAGGCCAGGCGCCGCGTCCACATGTACCCGCACGAATTCTCCGGCGGCATGCGCCAGCGCGTGATGATCGCCATGGCGCTGCTGTGCCAGCCCGAGCTGCTGATCGCCGACGAGCCGACCACCGCGCTGGACGTCACGGTGCAGGCGCAGATCCTCGACCTGCTGGGCAGGCTGAAGCGCGAGACCGGCATGGCCATCGCCCTCATCACCCACGATCTCGGCGTCATCGCCGGCTTGGCCGACCGGGTCATGGTCATGTACGCGGGCGAGATCGCCGAGCGCGCCGATGCCGGGCCGCTGTTCAAGACGCCGCAGCATCCCTACACCCAGGGCCTGCTGCGCTCCATGCCGCGGCTGGACGAGCATCGCGCCAACCGGCTGCAGACCATCGGCGGCCAGCCGCCCAACCTGCAGCGCCTGCCGGCCGGCTGCACCTTCCGCGATCGCTGTCTCTATGCCTTCGACCGCTGCGCCGTCGAGCGGCCGGCCCTGCGCCCGGTCAGCGCCGCCTCGGGACAAGAGGGGCGGGCCAAGGCTTGCCATCTGGAGGCCCTATGAGCGCGCCCCTGCTCTCGGTCCAGGACCTGAAGGTCCATTTCGACGTCTCGCGCAAGGGCCTGTTCGCCGGCCCGCCCGCCGTGGTGAAGGCGGTCGACGGCGTCTCCTTCGACCTCAGGCCCGGCGAGACCCTGGGCCTGGTCGGCGAATCCGGCTGCGGCAAGTCGACCCTGGGCCGCGCGGTGCTGCGCCTCCTGCCGGCGACGAAGGGGCGCGTGGTCTGGCTGGGCGAGGACCTGCACGCCCTCGACCACGCGGCGATGCAGCAGAAGCGCCGCCACATGCAGATCATCTTCCAGGACCCGCTGGCCTCGCTCAATCCGCGCATGACGGTGGGCCAGATCATCGCCGAGCCGCTGACCACCTTCAATCCGAACCTCTCCGGCGCCGAGGTGAAGGAGCGCGTGCGCCAGATGATGGCCAAGGTCGGCCTGCTGCCGAACCAGATCAACCGCTATCCGCATGAATTCTCCGGCGGCCAGTGCCAGCGCATCGGCATCGCGCGGGCCATGATCAACAACCCGCGCATGATCGTGTGCGACGAGCCGGTCTCCGCCCTCGACGTCTCGATCCAGGCGCAGATCGTCAACCTGCTGATGGATCTGCAGGCGGAGACGGGCATGTCGCTCATCTTCATCTCGCACAACCTGTCGGTGGTGCGGCACATCAGCCACCGGATCATGGTGCTCTATCTCGGCAAGGTGATGGAGATCGCCGACCGCGATTCGATCTACGCCAACCCGCTGCATCCCTATACCCAGGCGCTGAACTCGGCGGTGCCGATTCCCGACCCGGAGCTCGAGCGGCAGAAGGACCGCATCGTGCTGCGGGGCGACCTGCCCTCGCCGCTCAATCCGCCCTCGGGGTGTCCGTTCCGCACCCGCTGCCCGCGGGCCAGCGAGATCTGCGCCCAGACCATGCCGGACCTGCTGCCGGCGGGGCCGAGCCATCATGTCGCCTGCCACCACGCCGGGCCGCGCGACTGAACGGCCAGCTTCGCCGCGGAGTCCGTTCGGGGGAGCCTCATCGGGGAAGGCTCGTCAGGAAATCCACCGCCACCATCACCCGGTCGACGACGCCGTCTGCATCGGTCCACGGCATCACCGCCGCTTCGCAATACTTGAATTCCTTGTGCGGACCGACATAGGGCGGGCGATAGATGATGGGACTGCCGTTCTCCGCCACCCAGCGGGCGACGCGATAGACGGCGGCGCCCTCGTCCTGGCCCGGCATCTCCGACATCCATTTGCCGGTCCAGTCGGCGCGCGAATGCTCGCGGACGCTGGTCCCGAACAGGCGATAGCGGAAATCCCACGGGTCGCGCCGCACCTCCTTCAGGATCAAGTGCGGCAGCAGGCGCGGAATCTCGGCAGGTTCGAGATCGAAGCGTGACGGCGGCCCGGCGCTGCGGCGCTTGCTCCGCCAGTAGGCGAGCACGGCGCGGACGACATCGGAGGCGAGCTCCGATTCCTCCACAAGGACGATACCGGACAGATCGACCATGGCGCCATCATAGCAGCACCGTGGCCCGGGAAGGCCTGCTTGTTGGGCCCGGAGGCCGCGCCCCTCAGCCCACCATGCCGATGGCGCGCTTGTAGAGGTCGAGCAGCTGCTCCTGTTCCTCGCGGTCATGCGCCTCCATTTTGCGCAGCCGCACCACCTGGCGCATGATCTTGGTCTCGAAGCCGGTCGACTTGGCCTCGGAATAGACCTCGCGGATGTCGCCGGCGATGGCGGCCTTCTCCTCCTCCAGGCGCTCGATGCGCTCGATGAAGGATTTCAGCCGGTCCGCCGCAATGCCGCCCGCATCCGCCATAACGTCCTCACAAATTCCAGGTATTTCCGATCCGAGAGCGAATCGGGATGGCCGGGACTCTAGTCCCGCCCCGGCCGGCCTCACAAGCAATCTGCGCCTGTGGATAACGTGGATAACGTGGGTGGCTTGCGGCGTGGCCTGGACCCGGGCATTGTCCCGCAGCGGCGGCGCAGTCGGTGGGGCGGATGAGCTTTCGTGACGTGGTCCTGGCGGTGATCGTCCAGGTGATCTGGGGTTGCGGGCTGACGCTGATGAAGCCGACCATGGCGGCGTTTCCGCCGATCCTGTTCATCGCGCTGGTCTACGCCATCATCGCCGTCGTGCTGACGCCGGTCGCGCCACGCGCGCGCACGCCGTTCCTGTGGATGTTGCTGATCGCGGCGCTCGGCGGCAGCGTGCAGAGCTGCCTGCTGGCCGTCGGCGTCAAGCTGCTGCCGGCCTCGACCGCGAACCTGCTGCTGCAATCGACGGTGCCCTTCGCCGTGCTGATGTCCTGGACCGCGCGCATCGACAAGCCGAGCCTGCGCAACGGCCTCGGCTGCCTGATCGCGCTGGCCGGGGTGGCGACGGTGATCGGCGCGCCGGGCAACGAGATTTCCTGGACCGGCATCGCGGCGGTGACCGGCTGCTCGCTGTCCTGGGCCGCGGCCCAGGTCCTGATCCGCCTGCATTGCAAGGACAGCGGCATGGTCTTCTACACCGCCATGGCGCGTCACGCTGCACCGCAAGCGCTGCTGGCCAGCCTGCTTTTCGAGCAGGACCAGATCGGCTGGCTGACCCGCGCCAGCCTGGGCGACTGGGCCGGGCTGGTGGCGATCGCGATGATCGGCTTCGCCGCCGGCTACATGCTCTGGTACCGGCTGCTGGTGCGCAGCCGCATCGACCAGCTGCTGCCATTTACCCTGCTGATGCCGGCGATGGGAGTCGCGACCGGCGTTATCGTCCTGGGCGAGGGCCTGCCGCCCTCTCTGCTGGCCGGTGGCGCGGTGATCCTGCTCGGCCTCGCGGTCATCGTCTGGCCCAGCCGCAGGTCCCGGGCGGGCCAACGCCCCGCCTGACCGCCATCCCGCCTCCTCGCCCCCGCCTCCTCGCCCAGCAGTAACGCGGTTTGGCGGCCTCGGGCAGGATTCCTTAACCGGACTTTTACCGGGTTAATTGCAGATAGGAAGCCTGCGCAGATCGAAACTCGGAGCCGCACACCGACATGTCGCGTTCGGCATCACTCAAGGCTGCTCTGCCGGCAATCCTGCTGCTGGGCTTCGGGACCGCCGCGCTGGCGGCGCCGCAATTCCTCCCTGGCGACGCCGACCGGGTCGCCGTCTTCGCCCCGCGGGGCAAGGGTCTGGAGGTCGTGGCGGCGGCCGGCGGCCGGGCCTTCGGCGGCTCGTCAACGGCGGTCTATGCCGTCTCCAACGACCCGGATTTCGTCCATCGTCTCTATCGTTCCGGCGCCTGGCTGGTCCTGCGCTTCGACGGCGCGGCCGGCTGCCAGCCCATCAAACTCGGGAACACTGAAAATGCACGCGGTTGAACTGCTGCGCGCCCGCACGGCGCGCGTCCTCGCCATCTACATCGCCGGCCATCTGCCGATCGTCCTCGCCCTCGAATGGCTGCTGCAGGGCGGCCCCGGCTGGACCAGCGCCACCATGGCGGCGATCGCCGCGGCCACCGGTCTCATGGCCTGGCGGGCCGAAGGCCTGTCGCAGCGCCTGTTCCTCGGCGTCGCCATGATGCTGACCGTCGCCTGCGTGCTGGCGGCGATGCGCGGCCAGGCCTGGCAGATCGACATCCACATGTATTTCTTCGCCGCGCTGGCCATGCTGGTCGCCTTCTGCGACTGGCGCGTGGTGCTGGCCGGCACGGTGGCGGTGGCGCTGCATCACCTGGTGCTGAACTTCGCGCTGCCGGCGCTGGTGTTCCCGGACGGGGCCGCCTTCTTCCGCGTGGTGCTGCACGCGGTGATCGTGCTGATCGAGGCCGGCGTGCTGATGCTGGTGGCCCGCCATTTGGCCCAGGCGCTGACCGAGGGCGAGGTCGCCCTGCAATCCGCCAACGAGGCGACCGAGGCCGCCAAGCGCGCCAGCCAGCACGAGCTGGAGGCCCAGGCCCGCGCCAAGGCCGAGCGCGACCGCATGCTGGGCGACATCGCCGCCCGCTTCGAGCAGGCGGTGAGCGTGCTGGTCGACGACGTTTCGGCCAAGTCGCAGCAGGCGGCCAAGCTGGTCGATGAGATGACGGCCCAGACCCACCATTCCGCCAGCGACGCGGTGGCCGCGGCCGACACCTCGCGCAACGCGCTGTCCGAGGCGCAGTCGATCTCCGAGGCGGCGCAGCACTTGAGCAGCTCGGTCTCCGCCATTCTCGGCCAGGCCCAGCGCTCCACCCAGATCACCGCCGATGCGGTGACCCAGGCCGAGGGCACCAGCCAATCGGTGCAGGAGCTCTCCATCGCGGCGCAGAAGATCGGCGACATCATCAAGCTGATCAGCGAAATCGCCGGCCAGACCAACCTGCTGGCCTTGAACGCCACGATCGAAGCCGCCCGCGCGGGCGAAGCCGGCAAGGGCTTCGCCGTCGTCGCCTCGGAGGTGAAGAACCTGGCGACGCAGACCGCCAAGGCGACCGAGGAGATCTCCACCCAGATCAACGCCATCCAGGGCGCTACCGAGCGGGCCGTCGGTGCCATCGGCGGCATCGCCGAGACCATCAAGCAGATCAAGTCGATCTCCGACGAGATCAGCCATGCGGTGGAGCAGCAGGGCGCCGCCACCAGCGAGATCGCGCAAAGCGCCCAGAGCATGTCGCAGGCGACGGAATCGACCACCGCCAAGATCGAGGACGTGCGCCAGGCCGCCGGCCAAACCGGCGCCAGCGCCGAGCTGCTCTCGGACGCCGCGCGGATGCTGCAGAGCCAGTCCGACCGCCTGCGGAGCGAGGTGCAGTCGTTCCTGAAAGGCGTGCTGCGCAGCTAGCCCGCCGCGCGCCCCATCGTCGTCAGGCGCGAGGGCCGGTTACGCCCGCTTGAACGCGTTCCACAAGCCGTGGGTCGAGTGCCACAGCGCATTGAGGCCGAAGCCGATGAACAGCAGGCCCGAGGCGCGCGTCACCCAGAGCTGGTGCCGGCGGTAGAAGCGCCGCACCAGACCGGCGCCGATCAGCCAGGCGAGGACGATGTCGGCAAGCACGAAACCGACGAAGGCCGCCAGCAGCAGCAGCGGCATGCGCTCCCAGCTCAGATCCTGCGACCGCCCGGCGAGCAGCGAGGTGAAGGTGGCGACCGCCACCGGATAGCCCTTGGGGTTCATCAGCCCGAAGGTCAGGCCGCGCAGCAGCGGCTGCTTGGCGCCGAGATTGGCCAGCGCGTCGGAGCCGCGCTTGACGCTCGCCGCCTTCCAGCCCAGCCAGCAGAGATAGGCGCCGCAGGCCAGGCCGAGCAGATCGAACACCGCGGTGCCCAGCGACTGCGCGCCGATGATGGCGACCAGCGCCAGCGACGCCCAGGTGACATCCCCCGCCAGGTGCCCGACCAGGAACCCGACCCCCGCGCGCCGGCCCTGCACCGCGCCGATGCCGAGCAAAGCCAGGAAGGCCGGGCCGGGCGTCAGCGTGTAGGCCGCGGCAGCGAGGAACGCCGGCAGCAGCAGGGTGGGATCAAGCAGCGGTGTGGTCATGTAAGTGGTCCTTGAATCAGCCCGTGCACCAATCGTCATGGTCGGACTTGGCACGACCATGACGAGCTTCTTTTCAATGCTTGTGGGTGTCCTTGAAGGCCTGCTGCTGCGCCGGCGTGGCCTCCTTCTGGTGCTTCTTCTTCCATTCGTCGTACGGCATGCCGTAGACAATCTCGCGCGCCTGCGGGTCGCTCACCGGCGTGCCGGCCGCCTCGGACGCCTCGCGGTACCAGCGCGACAGGCAGTTGCGGCAGAAGCCGGCGAGGTTCATCAGGTCGATGTTCTGCACGTCGGTGCGCTCGCGCAGGTGCTGGACCAGGCGGCGGAACGCGGCGGCCTCCAGCTCGGTGCGGGTCTTGTCGTCCATGATCTGCCTCATTCGAAAGTGAGCGTTTCAGCCATCAGCTGGTCGACGACCTGGCGCAGCGCCAGGTCGTGCTCGACGCCGTCATCCACGGCGCGGCGGTAGAGCGCCACCTGGCGGTGGGCGCTGGTGCCGCGCGCGATGATCCTGCGCGCATGCATCAGCTCTTTCTCGCAGCCGAAGAACTGGGCGTCGGGCGTCACCAGGTCGATGATCTCCTCGATCAACCCGGGCACGGGTGAAATCTCGCCCTTGCCGAAATCGACCAGGCCCTCGTCGATGCCGTAGCGCTGCGCCCGCCAGCGGTTCTCGTTCACCAGCATGGCGGCGTAGCGGCGCCAACGCTGGTTCGACCGGCGCAGGCGGTAGAGCATCCTGAGGATGCAGCGATACATCGCGGCGAGGCAGAGCGTGTCCTCGAGATAGGTGCAGGCATCGGTGATGCGCAGCTCCAGCGTGGGAAAGCGCGCGCTGGGGCGGATGTCCCACCACAGCTTGCTGCCGTCCTCGATCAGCCCGGCATTCACCAGCACCTTCAGGTGGCGCTCGTATTCGCCCCAGGAATCGAAGATCTCCGGCAGGCCGGTGCGCGGCAGCTCGTCGAACACCGCGAGGCGGTAGCTCTTGAGGCCCGTCTCCTCGCCCTGCCAGAACGGCGAGGACGTCGAGAGCGCCAGCAGATGCGGCAGGAAGTAGCTCACCTGGCTCATCAGGTCGATGCGCAGCTCGGGGTCCTCGAGGCCGACATGCACATGCATGCCGCAGATCATCAGCCGCCGGCCGAGCGCCTGCAGGTCGCGGGCGAGCACGTTGTAGCGCTCCTTGTCGGTGTGGAGCTGGTGCGTCCAGGTGGCGAAGGGATGGGTCGAGGCGGCGATCGGCGCCAGGTTGTAGCGCCCGGCCAGGTCCCCGATGGTGGTGCGGAAATGCCTGAGCTGCGTGCGCGCCTCGTCCAGCGAGGCGCAGATGCCGGTGCCGACCTCGATCTGCGAGCGCAGGAATTCCGGCGTGACGCGCTCGCCCAGCGCCTGCTTGGCGGCATCGAACAGTTCCGGCGGGGGATTGGTGGCCAGATCGCGGGTGTCGCGATCGACCAGCAGGAATTCCTCCTCGATGCCGAGGGTAAAGGCCGGTTCCTTCATGGCGTCTTCCCATCCCCCAAGTGCCGTTCATGCAAGACCGGCCGGCCCAGCACGTCCAGCAGCACGCGATGCAGGATCCCCGCCCAGCGGTCCTGGCCCGCCTCGTCGGCGATCAGATCCTGGCGGATCTCCAGCAGGCCATGCGCCAGGCCCAGCGCCTCGGCATGCGCCTTGATCGAATAGCCGTGCCCGTCACGGCCGGAATAGGGCTCGTTGTCGCCCACCACCAGGTCGGGCTCCTGCGCCAGGCGCTGCATCAGCGGCACGGCGAGGCGCGGATCGCGGTTCCACAGCACGCCGACATGCCAGGGCCGCTGGAAGCCGTTCATCACCGGCGTGAAGGAATGCAGCGAGACGATGACCGGCACATGTCCGTCATCGAGCCGCTGCTGGATCAAGGCCCCGAGCGCCGCGTGATAGGGCGCGAAGATCTCCGCCTGGCGCTGTCTGCGCTCCGCCGGGGCGAGGCCGCGATTGCCGGGGATCGGCGTGCGGTCGCTCTCCTGCGGGATCGAGGTGGGATCGTCGAGGTGCCGGTTGCAGTCGATCACCAGCCGCGAATAGGCGGTGAGGAACAGGGGCGCGTCGAGCGCGGCGCTGAGCCGCCGGCCCAGCCCGGCGATGCCGATATCCCAGGCGATGTGCTGGTCGAGCTCGCGCGGGCCGAGTCCCAGGGTGCCGAGGGTGGCCGGGAAAGCCCGGCCGGCATGGTCGCAGAACAGCAGCAGGTCGGTGCGGCCCCGCGGATTGACGACCGAAAACGGCGCCGGGTCGTCCGGGCCGAGCAGCGATGACGTGGCGGAGGGTGGCTGAGCGTCCTGCATCAGGGCGAGATTGATCGCATTCCGGCCGGCAGCATAGAAGAACCGCCCCGCCTTGTCGATCTGACCGCCGCGAAAGCGCCGCAGGGTTCCCATGCGCCGGCGCCATGGCGGGGCCTATCGAGGCGACTTGGACGCGTTGCCGCCGAAACCCGTCGCATCCGCGACTTGACCGCCCCGCCGCGCTCCATAGAGTGCCCCGGCACGACGGGAGCCGGTTCAACGGGGGATTGCTGTGCACGACGATCGCGACCTGCTGCAACGCCTGTTCGCCGCCGCCATCGGCGCGGTCGATCCGCTGAAGATCCTGGCCGCGCACCTGCCCGCGCCGCCCAAGGGGCGCACCATCGTGCTCGGCGCCGGCAAGGCCGCGGCGGCGATGGCCAGGGCGGTCGAGGACCACTGGCCGAAGGGCAAGGTCGATGCCCTCACCGGCCTTGTGGTGACGCGCTACGGCCATGCCCTGCCCTGCCGCCGGATCGAGGTGGTCGAGGCGGCGCATCCGGTGCCCGACGCCGCCGGGCAGCAGGCGGCCCGGCGCATCCTCGATCTCGCCCACGGCGCGAGTCTGGGCGGCCTCACTGCCGACGACTTAGTGCTGTGCCTGGTCTCCGGCGGCGCCTCGGCGCTGCTCGCCATTCCGGGCGCGGGCCTGACCCTCGCCGACAAGCAGGCGGTCAACAAGGCGCTGCTGAAATCCGGCGCCAACATCGCCGAGATGAATTGCGTGCGGAAGCACCTCTCCGCCATCAAGGGCGGCCGGCTCGCCGCCGCCGCGCATCCGGCCCAGGTGGTGACGCTGCTGATTTCCGACGTGCCGGGCGACGATCCCTCGGTGATCGGCTCCGGCCCCACGGTGGCCGACCCCTCGACCCGGCAGGAGGCCCTGGCGGTGATCCGCAAATACGGCATCGCCGCGCCCGAGGCGGTGCTGCGCCATCTCGATGATCCGGCCAGCGAGACGCCCAAGCCCGGCGATCCGCGCCTGGCGCGCTGCCGCACCCAGATCATCGGCACGCCGCAGGCGGCGCTGCGGGCGGCCGAGGTTGTGGCCCGGGATGCGGGATTCACACCCATCGTGCTCGGCGACCTCGAGGGCGAGGCCCGCGACGTCGCCCTGGTCCATGCCGGCATCGCCCGCCAGGTGGCCCGCCACGGCCAGCCAGCGCCGGCGCCGGCGGTCATCATTTCCGGCGGCGAGACGACGGTGACGGTTCGGGGCCAGGGCCGCGGCGGCCGCAATGCCGAGTTCCTGCTGGCCCTGGCGGTCGCCCTGGACGGGCATCCGGGCATGGCGGCGATCGCCGGCGACACCGATGGCATCGACGGCACCGAGGACAATGCCGGCGCCATCCTGACCGCCGACAGCCTGGTGCGCGCGGCGGCCAAGGGTCTTAACGCAAAGGCAATGCTTGCCAATAACGATGGCTATGGGTTCTTCTCTGGATTGGGGGACCTGATTGTCACCGGGCCGACGCGGACCAACGTCAACGACTTCCGCGCCATTGTGGTCCGCACGCGGGAATAAGAAAAAAGCAACGCATATGAGACGCCAACGCAAAGCCAAGATCGTCGCCACCCTGGGCCCGGCCAGCTCCACGCCGGAGCAGATCTCCGCCCTGTTCCATGCCGGCGCCGATGTCTTCCGGCTCAATTTCAGCCACGGCGCGCATGAGGACCACAAGGCGCGCTATGACGCGATCCGCGCCGTCGAGGAAAAGGCCGACCGGCCGATTGGCGTGCTGATGGATCTGCAGGGACCCAAGCTGCGCGTCGGCGCTTTCGCCGACGGGCCGGTCGACCTCAAGACCGGCGGCACCTTCCGCTTCGATCTCGATGCCGCCAAGGGCGACACCAAGCGGGTGCAGCTGCCGCATCCGGAGATCTTCGCCGCGATCAAGGCCGGCACCAACCTGTTGCTCGACGACGGCAAGCTGCGCCTGCGGGTGAAGAAATGCGGCGCCGATTTCGCCGAATGCGAGGTCGCCGTCGGCGGCAAGCTCAGCGACCGCAAGGGCGTCAACGTGCCGGATGTCGTGCTGCCGCTCTCGCCGCTGACCAAGAAGGACCGCGCCGATCTGCGCTACGGCCTCGACCTCGGCGTCGACTGGGTGGCGATGTCCTTCGTGCAGCGCCCGGAAGACGTGGCCGAGCTGCGCAAGCTGATCGGCGGCCGCGCCAAGCTGATCGCCAAGCTGGAGAAGCCCTCGGCCATCGACCATCTGGACGAGATCGTCGACCTCTCCGACGCGGTGATGGTGGCGCGCGGCGACCTCGGCGTGGAGATGCCGCCGGAGGACGTGCCGGCGATCCAGAAGCAGATCATCGCGGCGGGCCGCAAATCCGGCAAGCCGGTGGTGGTGGCGACGCAGATGCTGGATTCGATGGTGCATTCGCCCGCCCCCACCCGCGCCGAGGCTTCCGATGTGGCGACCGCCGTCTATGACGGCGCCGATGCGGTGATGCTCTCCGCCGAGAGCGCGTCGGGCGAATATCCGGTCGAGGCCGTGGCGATGATGGACCGCATCATCGCGCGGGTGGAGCGCGATCCCGCCTATCGCCGCATCCTGGATGCCCAGCACCCGGACCCGCAGGCGACCGGCAGCGACGCGATCAGCGCGGCGGCGGCGCAGGTCACCCATACTCTGTCGGCGGTGGCCATCGTCACCTACACCACCTCCGGCTCGACCGTGCTGCGCGTGGCGCGCGAGCGGCCGGAAGTGCCGATCCTCACCCTGACCGCGTCGATGGCGACCGCCCGCGCGCTGTCGCTGGCCTGGGGCGCGCATTGCGTGAAGACCGCCGACGTGAAGCGCTTCTCGGAGATGGTCGACAAGGCCTGCCGCATCGCCCTGCAGCAGGAGATCGCCAAGGTCGGCGACCGGCTGGTCATTACCGCCGGCGTCCCCTTCGGCACGCCGGGCTCGACCAACATCCTGCGCGTCGCCTGGGTCGAGGAATAGCGGCCGCTCAGGTCGCGCCGGCCGGCGCCGGCAGGTCCTCGATGTTCTCCGGCACCTTGAAAGGCGAAGGTCGCGCCTTGAAGATGAGCCGCAACGGCCACGCCGGCATCACGCGCGGCACGCGGTCGAGCTTCTCCAGGAAGGCCTGCGCGCGCTCCAGGTGACGCACCATGCGATCGTCGTGGATGGTCGGGCGACGAACGCCGAAGACGTCCAGCATCCCGTCCGTGTCATAGCTGTTGGCGGCCCATTCGCGGTCGATGGTGCCGCCCTGCAGCATCTCCGCCCAGTAGTCCAGCCGCCAGCCGGCGGCGGGATGCAGGCGGAACGGCTTGTGCCGGGCGCGATAGTCGGTGACCCGCTTCTCCAGTTCGGACGCCGCGCGCAGCGGCAAATGCAGGCAGGCGAAATTGCGCCGGTTGGCGACCTTGGCGCCCTCGAATTCAACGCGATGATTGCCTTTGACGATCTCCACCCGCGCGCCGCGCGGCGGCGCCAGAAGCACCTTGCGCGGAAAGGCGCGCTCGACGAAGGACAGCTTGCCCGTGCCCATGACCAGCGAGGCATGCAGATCGGGGTTATAGGCGCGCTCGACCCGGCGGGTGGCCTGGCGCCAGGCCCCGGGGGTGGCCTGCCGCACGCCGCGGGCCTGGATGTAGTTCACCACCGGCGCGCAGATCACGTTGACCTCGCGCTGGCGCATCGAGCGCATCACCGCGGCCGGCGCGACGTTCCAGCACTCGTCGGCGTCGAAGGGAATGATGAGGTCGAACCCTTCCCGCAGCAATGCGTTGGCCATGTCGCTGGTCCAGCCGGCCTGGTCGAAGGGACCGTCATTGCGCTCGACGCGCAGGCCCGGCAGGCGCGCCTGCAGGCGCTGCAGCGCCTCCCAGGTGCCGTCGGAGGAACCGTTGTCGATCACCCAGACCCGGTCGCAGCCGAGCAGCCAGTGATGCAGCGCGGTGAGCGGCGCGATGTCGACGGCGTTGCGGACGATGGCGATGGCGGCGGATTTCATTCAGATGCGGTCCGCTTCAACACGTAGCGCTGGTAGAGCCAGGCCAGCCCCAGCAGGGTAACGCCGAGGCCGAGGAACGAGGCGACGCGGTAGAGGCCGGCCAGGCCCGAGGTGTCGAACAGGAACACCTTCACCGCCACCAGCAGCACGATGGCCGCGGCGGCGTGGCGCAAGGCCGGCACGCGCCGCCACAGCGCCAGGACCAGGATCACGCCGCCATAGAGCAGCCAGCCCAGCGAATAGCCATAGAGCTCGGCGTCGCCGATCCGGCCGCTGAACAGGTTGAAATTGATGTACTCGCCGCGGAACAGGTGGCGGTTGATGGCGCTGATGCCGATGAAGCCGTCGATCAGGGCGATCGCGGCGGCGAGCGCCAGGACCAGCCGATGCCGCGGGACGTCGAGCCTTGAGCGGCGCACCAGCCGCGCCATCGCCAGGAACAGCACGAAGCCGGAGCCATAGACATAGAGCAGCGTGTTGAGGACCGGCGGGCCCGAGACCGCCACCGGGTTCAGCAGCGGATTGCCGAACACCCAGAGCGACCCGGCCGTCACGACCGCGGCAAGCGCGCCGAGGCCATAGGCGATCCAGCGCAGGCGCGCCTCGCCGCGGCGCTCCGCCAGCCGCCAGGTCGCGAGCGCCAGCAGGCCCCAGAGCAGCACCAGCGTTCCGGTCTCGGCGAAGCCCGGCTCCGCGTGCAGAAACCGCGCGCCGTGGAACAGGTGGCGGATCTCCAGCGTCACCAGCAGGAATCCGAGCAGCAGCGTGCCCGCCTGGAACAGCAGCATGAGGCGAAGGTCGCTTGCCCGCCGCACCAGCCATGCCGTCGCCGCGAAGCCCAGCATCGGCACGCCGAGGCCATAGGCGAGCCAGTTGAAGATCGGCCGTTCCCCCGCCGGGAAGCCGGAATCCAGCACCGCCAGCAGCACCGCCGGCGCGCCGACCCACAGGCCGCGGCGCAGCCACGGCTCCTCGATCCGGTTGGCGACCCAGGCGGTCAGCGGCAGCAGCAGCGACCACAGCACCGCCAGCCAGTCGCGCTCGACCCAGAGCGGCACCGCGGCGGCGATGAAGCCGGCGCAGGCCAGGACATGCACGCCGAAAGCCCGGCGATAGCCAACATCCTGGAAGCGCCAACGCTGCAGCCGCTCGGCGAAACCGAGATGCAGCGCCGAGAGCCCGAGGCAGACGATCGACCAGGGCAGCAGCATGTCGATCCCGCGCAGGCGCCAATAGGCCAGCGCCAGCACCGCGCCGCCGCCCAGCGCGGAGAGCAGCGACCAGCGCTCCGGCCGCGCCGCGCCCCACAACAGGGCGAAGCCACCTGCGCTCAGCAGCGCGCCGACCAGGCAAGCGATCCACAGGAAGCGCTCGGCTTCGCCGCCGAGCGCGCCGCCACCGAGGGAGTCGAGCTGCGCGACGTTCCACAGCAGCAGGCCGAGCACCGGCACCGCCGCCAAAGCGAAGCCCGCTAGGTCGTGCTCCGGCCGCTTGCGGCCGATGGCCATGCCGAGCACCGCCAGCAGCAGCAGGAAGACCCAATCCTCGGTGCGGAAGTCGCCGCCCGCCAGCCAGACCAGCATCAGGATTCCGCAGGCCAGGCTGGCCGCCATCGCCACGATATGCGGCCGCGACCATGGCACCACCGGGTCGCCGGCGATCAGGCCGCGCAGCGCGCCCGACGGCCCGACGGTGAGCCACAACGCGCTCACCGCGACCAGGATCAGATAGCCCGGGACCCAGATGTCGCCGACGCGCGCCAGGTCCGGCGCCATCGGCAGGGTGGCAACCAGGAAGGCCCAGCCGAGGCCGCCGGCGATGGCGATGGCCGGCAGGTACCACCAGCCGCGCTGCCGCTCCAGCCAGAGCGCGCCGAGCTGCAGCAGATAGAGATAGCTGAACAGCACGCCCGGATGCGGCTCCCCGGTCGAGACGATGGCCGGGGTGAGGAACCCGCCGGCGAGGCCGACCAGTCCGACGAAGGGGCCGTGCCGCAGCGCCAGCGCGATGGCGAGGAAGGTGACCGCCGCCAGGATGACGAAGGCCAGCGCCGCCGGCAGCAGGTGATAGAGCGCGACGGCGGCGAACAGGCTGGCATAGAGATCGGCGATGCCGGCGGCGGCCAGCGCCTGGCCGATGGTGCCCGATTTGCGCCGCATGAAATCGGCGGCCACCAAGAGGACGATGCCGAGCAGAACGCCCAGCGTCACCCGCGTCGCCGGGCCGAGCAGGCCCTCGTCGATCGAATACTTGACCAGGAAGGCGCCGGCGAGCGCGATGCAGGCGCCGCCCAGCCAGACGAAGCCGCGGGCGCCGAGGCGCTGCTCCAGGCCGCGCGGAACCGGCTCCTGGAGGCGTGAAACCGGCGGCGCGGACGCGGACATGGACGCGGATGCGGATGCAGACGCGGGCGCCGCACGCGCCAGCTCCTCGGCCATCGTCGACAGACTCGGCGGCGGTTCGTAGGCCGGCGTCGCGGCCGCCGGCATTTCCGCGGCGGCGACAATCTCCGGCGCGGGCTCGACCCCCGGCGCCGACTCGGCCGGTGTCGCAGTCTCGGCCGGCGGAGCGGGATGTTGCGCGACGGCCGCCTGCACGGGCGCCGGCCGCGTCGCGATCACCTCGCGCAGGCCGCGCAGCTCGGTCCGCAACAGATCGATCTCGTCCTGCTGGCGGCGGGTGGCGCGGAACGCCGCAATGGCGAGGCCCGGCACCACCAGGATCAGGAAGATCGCCGCCGCCGCCCAGACGATACTATCGCCGATGAACACACCGCACCCCGTCCCCGCTTCCCGCACGCGGCCATCATGGCGCGGCGCGCTTCCATTGCGCAACCATCGCTTGCGCCGCCGCCAGGTCCGCCGGCGTCATCGCGCCGGCCAGCAGATCGACCAGACCGGCGCCTTCGGCATCGCCCTGCCGCGCCGCCAGGGCCGCGTATAGGTAGGACAGGCGAAGGTCGCGCGTCACGCCGATTCCCTGGTACAGCATCGCCGCGAGATTGACCTGGGCCTGCGCCAGGCCCTGCTCCGCCGCGGCGCGCAACAGCGCGGCGGCGGCCACGAGATCCTGGACGACGCCGTCGCCGGCCAGATGCATCATCGCCAGGCGATACTGCGCCTGCGCGTTGCCCTGCGCCGCGGAGGCGCGCAGCCAGCGCGCGGCCAGCGCCAGATCGGGCGCCACGCCCTGGCCCCGCAGATACATGATGCCGAGCATGGTCTGGGCGCCGGCATTGCCCTGCTCGGCAAGCGGCGCGAATTCGTTCAGCGCGGTGATGTAGTCGCCGCGCTCATAGGCGGCGATGCCCGCCGCGCCATCGGCGACGGCAATATCGGCGGGGGCAACAGCGATGGGGGCGGCAAGCAGCAGCCCGATCAGAACGGCCCGCGCCGCCGCGCGACCAGTCACCTCACCCGACCCGCGTGGCGTGACCTACTTCACGCTGCCCTGGCGGATGGTGGTGGTGGTGTCGCTCTGCTCGGCGATCAGGGTCGGCGCGCTCAAGGTCTCCGGGATCGACACGCCCGGGTCGCGGTCATAGACGTCGCGGCGGAAGTTCGCCTGCCCCGCCTCGTCCACCCAGGCGGTCATGTAGACGACGTGCAGCGGGATCGGCCGCTTCAGCTTCGCATAGGTGGTGACGCCGGATTTCACCACCTCCTCGACCCGCTCCCGGGTCCAGCTTGGATCGTCCTGCAGCAGGAAGGCGGCAAGGCCGAGCGGGTCCTCGACGCGCATGCAGCCGGAAGAGAAGAAGCGGTCCTGCTTCACGAACAGCTCCGGCGCCGAGGTGCCGTGGATGAACACCGCATAGTCGTTCTGGAAGTCCAGCTTCACCGGGCCCAGCGCGTTCTCCGGCCCGGCATCCTGCTTCAGCCGGTACGGGAACCGGCCGGAAGCCTTCACGTCCTTCCAGTTGATGCGGCGCGGGTCGACCAGGTCGCCGTCGCTGGTATAGACGCGGACATTCTTCTTGTAGAAATAGCCCGGGTCCTGCAGCTCGTGCTTCAGCATGTCGATGGCCGCGATCTTGCCCGGCACGCTCCAATCGGGATTGAGCTTGGCCTGGAAGATCTCGCTCTTGAGCAGCGGCGTCTTGCGCTCGACGCGGCCGACGATCGCCTTGGACTGGAAGGTGGTGACGCCGCCGTCGATCACCCGCAGCTCGGTCGACGGGATGTTGACGAAGACGTAGCGGTCCTCGAAATCCGGGCTGTCGGCGCGCATGCGGTCGAGGTTGAGCAGCACCTGCTTCAGGCGCTCCTCGGCGGAGACGTTCATCTCCTCGATCGAGCGCTTGCCGATGACGCCGTCATCGTTGAGGCCGTGGTTGCGCTGGAACTGGCGCACGGCGAGCTCGAGGTCGGAATCGTAGAGCTCCGGATCGTCGCCGAGGGCGATGACCTCGCCGGTCACCATCAGGCGTTCCTTGACTTCGCGCACGCGCTTGCTCTTGTCGCCCGGCTCGATCTTCTCCGAGCCGGAGACCCTGGGCCAGCCGCCCTGCTCGTAATAGAGCACGTATTCCGGCAACGCTGCGTAGAGGCGCCAGAACATCTGGAAGCCCGGCAGCTCCTGCCCGACCATGCGGGTCGGGTCCTTCGACTTGGCCAGCGCCGCCAGCAGCTTGCCGCCCTGGCCCTGGGCGGAGCCGAGCGTGGCGACGGCATCGAAGGCGCTGGCGGTGTAGAGCGCGCTCAACAGCGCCTCGGCATCGGCGGCCTGGCCCGGCGCGAATTGGGCAGCGACCTGATCCGGCAGCGACGCGGCGATCCGTTGCAGCGCCTGGTTCGCCGGCATGCCGGCGGCGATCGCCTTCGGCAGTTGCCGCTGCAGATAGGCACCGAGCACGTTGTAGCCGCTCTCGGTGGTCCAAAGCGCGGCGCCGCCGGCGCTGTAATAAGTCTGCAATCCGACCCAGTCGACCGCCAGTCCGGCCAGCCGCTGGCTCTGCTGCAGGCGGGCGATCGCGGCGTCGACGCCATTCACCACCGGAGCCTGGGTGGCCGGGGCCAGCGCGGCCGGCGCGGTCTCGACCGCCGGTGTGTTGCGCTCATCCTTGTCGGCCCAGGCCGGAACGGCGATTGCCGGCATCGCCAGCAGCCCACCAAGGCACAGCGCCAGGAACATCGGATTTGTTTTCAAGAGCATCGCGACCGCCGTTAACTTGTTGCTGCATTCGCGAAACATTCGGGCATCCCGAACGTTGCGGGGCATGTTTTAAATAATAGGTAGGCGTTACCGAATTGTCACCGAGGGGGATGGGGCATCTGACCTGCATGTGCGGGGTGTCACACGCTTAGGACAGCGGGCCGTTGGCTATTGCGCCATGCCCGGGCGGCCGAAGGCGGTGGCCGATATGCTGGATTCGATGAAGATCCTGAGCCCGGCCGGCTCCTCGAACACCTTGTCGGCCCGCTCGGCCTTGACCTGAATCTCGACCGCTCCGGCTCGCTGGGCCAGCGCCATGGCCTCGCCGCGCACCACCGTCTCGCAATGCGCCGCCGCCGCCTCGAGATTGATGAAATCCTGGATGCCGGTGGAGAGATGGGCGCGGAACACGCCCTCCTGCGGCTGGGTGATGACGGCGCTGGCGCGCTGGAGCACGCCGCCGGCGACGGCGCCGACCGCGTTGCAGACATCGGCATGCGGCGGGATGACCAGACGCGTCTTCAGCCGGCGGGCGATCTCCGGATAGTAGCTGCCGACCGGCGCGCCGATCGCCGCCAGCGGCGCGGTCAGGCGGATGATCGCTTCGATCAACGCCTCCGCCGGTTGCGCGGCGGAGAGCGAGCGGCGGATCAGGTCGCGGCCCAGCTGGCCCCAGTGGTGCGGGTCGATGCCGCTGGTCTCGCGGATCGCGGCGTCGAGGATCACCTCGCCGGACTGGCGCACCACCTGCTCGACGATGTCGCGGCAGAGCTGGTCGTGCGAAACGGGCGGCTTCCAGGCGCCGACCGGCGGCTTCCTCAGGAACAGCCTGGCGCCCAGCTCCGCCGCTTCGTCATGCCAATGCGACAGCAGGCCCAGCACATGCGCCGCGTCGCTCGGCGTGAGGCCGCTGATCGCCACCAGGCCGCGATCGACCAGGCGGCCCAGGTGGCGCTGCATGGCGGGGCTGTACAGCAGATCGGCCAGCGCGACCGGGCCATGCGCCAGCTTCTCCCACAATTCCAGCTGGCCGGCGCTGAGGCTCGACGGGCCGGCATCGAGCGGCCGCTGGCGCAGGGCGAATTGCCCGCGATACGGCACCATGTCCTCGCTCGCCAGCTGCGCGCGCAGCGCGTTCACGATCGCCGGGAACTGCGTCGCCAGCAGGCTCAGCGGCACGGCGCGGCGCGGCCCCACCGTGAATCCCAGGTGATCGTCGATGCGCACTTCGCTGTCGCCGCCCAGACCATAGGTGTGGACGGCGACGGCTTCCACCATCGTCTTCCAGCCGCCCACCGTGGCGCCGTCCTTGTTCAGCACCGGGCGGCCCTCGCGCAGCATCGCGATGTCGGTGGTGGTGCCGCCCATGTCGGAGACGAAGATGTCATTCTCGTCCGAGAGGTGCCGCGCGCCCACCAGGCTCGCCGCCGGGCCGGAGAGGATCGTCTCCACCGGGCAGGTCAGCGCCAGCTCCGCCTTGATCAGCGAGCCGTCGCCCTTCACCACCATCAGCGGCGCCTTGATGCCCTTGCGCGCGAGCAGGCCTTCGACCGCCTGGATCAGCTGCTGCAATTGCGGGATAAGCCGGGCATTGAGCGCGGCGGTCAGCGCGCGGCGCGGCGCGTCGAGCTTCGAGGTCAGCTCGTGCCCGCAGGTGACGGGCTTGCCGGTCAGGTCGTGGATCAGCTGCCGCGCGGCGATCTCATGCGCGGGATTGCGCACCGAGAAATAGCCGCTGACCGCGAAGGCCGCGACCTTGGGCGCATGCTCCGCGATGGCGGCGCGCAAGGCCTCCGCATCCAGCGGCGCCTGCGCCTCGCCGGTCGGCTTGTGACCGCCGGCGATCATCGCCACCGGGTCGCCGCCCATCGCCTGGCGCAGCCCGGCGCGCTCCAGTGCCTTGGCGTCGTAGCCCATCAGGATCAGGCAGATCGGCGCGCCATGCTTCTCGACGATGGCGTTGGTGGCGAGCGTGGTGGAAATCGACACCATGGCGATGTCGGCGATGCCGCGACCTTCCGGCAGATGCGGCAGGATAGCCTCGACCGCGCCGGTGAGGCCGATGGCGAGGTCGTGCTTGGTGGTCAGGGATTTTGCCTTGGCCAGCACGCCATCGCCGGCCCGCGCCGGGTCGAACAGCACCGCATCGGTGTAGGTTCCGCCGGTATCCAAGCCGAGCAGGATCGCCAAGACCAACTCCCATCTGTTGCCGGGGTCTGTTGCCAGTGTCTTTTGTCGGCGCAAGGTGACCAATCCCGGACCCGCGCGCTAGCCTGATTGCGCCGCCGCGTGTGCGTTTCGAGAAAACCCCCGCGGGCCATGCGGTAATTCCGGATTGTCGCTCGCCTTCCGGCATTTATAATCCCGAGTCTGGATGGCCGCGTGGGTGGGGAACGGCCGCGCGCCGGAACGCAATCAACGGGGGAAGGTTGCGCATGAGCGTGTCACACGGCCGGGTTGCAAGGATCCCCGGCCTGATTGCCCTGTTTGCCCTGCTGGCCGCGCCCGTCCTGGCCCAGGAGCTGCCGGAATCCGGCGACGTGACCTACGACCAGGTCCTTGAGCACCCCGACGACCCGATGCTGTCCTACCGCTATGCGCTGAAGCAGATCGACGACGGCGACCTGCTCGGCGCCTCGGCGACGCTGGACCGCCTCATCCTGCTGGCGCCGGGCGAGCCCAACATCCGGGCGCTGCGCGCCATCGTGCTGTATCGCCTGGGCAACCTGCGCGAGGCCAAGGAGGAATTCGCCCAGCTGCTGCAGCTGGAGCTCGACCCGCGGCTGAAGGCCAATATCGAGCGCTACGCCGCCGAGATCGACCAGCAATCGAAGACCACCCGCTTCACCGCGCTGGTCAGCCTCGGCTACCAGTTCGACACCAACCGCGCCGGCTCCAACAACGCCAACAAGGTCCGCACGGTGCTGGGCGATTTCGACCTGACCAACGCCGCGCCGACGGACGACGACCATTCGATCCAGGCCCTCGCCAAGATTTCGGTCGAGCACGACCTGGCGGGACAGGACCGCAACATGCTGTTCGCCAGCGCCACCGTCTATGACGGCGACCAGTTCAAGCTCGACGATTTCGACACCCAGAGCGTCGGCGCCCAGGCCGGCATCCGCCTCGAGATCGGCGAGCTGTTCGTGACGCCGAGCGTCACCTACACGCATCTGTGGCTGGGCGAGGAGAGCTATCTCGACCTGTTCCAGGCCGAGGCGCGCTACGACTGGCGCGTCAACGACCCGGTGAACCTGTTCGCCGCCTTCGCGCTCGGCGACTACGACTACCACCTGACCGACAACTACCCCAATGCCGAGGACCAGAGCGGCCTCGACGTCAATGGCCGGATGGGCGTCGACTGGTATATCGGCAGCGACCACAAGCTCACTCTCACCTACACCCACCGTCGCTTCGACGCGACGACGGAGTTCGAGAGCTTCGACGGCGACCGCCTCAACATCGATCACGTCTGGCTGATCCACCGCGGCATCTTCCTGGTGACCAACCTGTCGGCGGAATGGGACCGCTACGACGCGCTCGACCCGCTTTTCGTCGGCGACAACCGCGAGGACATCGTCTATCGCGGCCGGCTGACCCTGGGCGTGCCGGTCGCCACCATGTTCGGCGCCGAGCAGAGCGGCTTCCTCGACGGGCTGCTGATGTCCGCCTACGGCGAATACTATCTGCAGGATTCCAATCGCGAGCTGAACGAGTTCGAGAACATCCGCGCCGGACTCAGCGTCAGCAAGCGGTTCGAGTTCTAGGCCCTAGGGCAGCGGCCGCGGCGTCGCCACCACCTTGCCGTCATAGGTGCCGTTCAGGGTCATCGCGTCGGTCGCGGTGTTGTGGCGATAGGTGATCTGGCCCTGGTGATCGCCCGATACTGCGAGGTCGAGGGTGAGGCCGACATTCTCCGCCCCCTCCTCGATCGAGATGCCGGTGCCGTCCAGCACGATGCCCGGCCACCAGGCGCACTTGGTGAACGCGTAGGCGGTGCCCTCCTCCGCCGCGCTGATCTCCACCGTGCCGCCGTGGTCGCAGCCGACCGCCAGCGAATCCCCGCCGTCCCAGTTGTAGAGCGGCGGCGATTCGTCGATCTCGGTCTCCAGCGCGCGGGCCAGCACGTAGGGATCGGCGGCATCGCCCGGCCGCGTCATGGTCAGCCGCTCATAGGCGCCGATGAAGGACTGGCTGCAGATCTGCTCCTTGGCCTCCGGCAGCGTGCCGTCGAACAGCAGCGCATAGACGATCTCGTCCGGGCAGCTGAGCCCGCGCCCCCAGATCACATGCGGCCCGCCCTCCATCGCCACCAGGTAGCCGTTCTTCACATGATCCATCACCGCGTAGGACATCGAGATCGGCGTGATCGGATCGGTGTCGGCGTTCAGGACCAGGGTCGGGTAGTCGCCGCCGGCGAAGGGCGCCGGGCGCTGCACCGGGCCGCGCCGGGGCCAATAGGCGCAGGCCAGCCGCTCGGCGTAGAACGAGCGGAGCAGGCGCGGCGCGCGCGGCGCCTCCGCGGCCGCGTCGGCCATGATCTGCCGCGCGGTGGCGTCGCGATCCTCGCCGCCTTCCGCGTAGTCGGTGCAGGTGATGGCGTAGTAGGCGGCGCCGAACCAGGACGGGTCGGGCGTGCCAAGCTCCGTCCCCGGATCGAGCGCCAGGTTCGAATAGCCGAGCCGCAGCATCGGCAGCAGCTGGCCGCGCGAGGCGGCGGCCAGCGCGCGCAGGAAGCCGGCGCGGTCGTCCGGCCCATAGAGCGAATAGAAGGCATTGGCGTCGAGCATGCCGGAGGTGAGCTTGCGCCTTGCAATGGTGCCGTCGCCCATCGGGAAGTCGATCTCGATCGGGCCCTTCGCCAGCTGGGCGGCGAGGTCGTCATAGACCTTGGCCGCGTCGCCCCGCATGTCGTCGCGGCAGCCGGGCACCTCGCCGCAGGAGGCCAGCACGCGGGCCAGGATGCGCTCGGCGCCCTCCGTATAGGCGGCGTAGTAGCCGCCGAAGCTCAGCGTGAGGTCGACCACGCCGTCGACGATGACGCCTTTGACCGCGGCGGGAAACGCGGTGGCGTATTGCTGGGCGAACTGGGTGCCGTAGCTCTCGCCATAGATCCACACCTTGGGATCGCCGATCGCCAGGCGGAACTGCTCCAGGTCGCGGATCGCCTGATCGGTCTCCACATAGGGCAGCAGGTCGCGCGATTTCAGCTCCGCCACGCAATCCGCGGCGAAGCGCTTCGCCGTGGCGATGCTGCCATCCGCATCGGCCACCGACAGCTCGGCCGAATCGAACACGCCCTGCGCCTTGGGGCATTCCAGCCCATGATCGGGGCCGATGCCGCGCTGGTCGAAGAACACGATGTCCATGTTCTGGGTCAGCCGCTCGTCGAAGGCGGAGAGATAGTCGTCGGCGAGGCCCAGGCCGCTGCCGCCCGGTCCGCCGACGACGTAGAACAGGATGCCCTTGCTCTCCGCGCTGGCGAAGCTGACCGCGAAGGTGATCTTCAGCTTCGCGCTCGGGTCGTTGGCGCGATGGTCGACCGGCATCTCCAGCGAGACGCAGGTCAGGTTGCCGCTGGGGCAGGGTTGCCCGCCAAGCTTGGAGATGACGGATTTGAGGTTGATCGCGGCGCCGGATTCGGCGCGCGCCGCGGCGAACGGGCCGCCCGCCAGCGCCAGCGCCACCGCCAGTATCCCCGCCCATCGGCTGCCGCGCATGTTCCCCCGCCGCGAAAGCGCTGCGCCCCACTGCGCATCGATGCGACAACCCTATCCCACCGCGTCCATCCGGTGCAACGCAGGCTTGCATCGCCGCCAAGCGGCCTTGCATCGGGGTGGAGCGGCTTGCCGGACTTGCCAGGATGGCGGTTTCGTGGCTCAACTAGCGCCATGGGCCGCCCGAGCGCGGCCACTGCGGGGAAAGAGCCAGATGACACGCTCGCGCAGAATTGCATCCGGATTTGCGGTGGCGGCGGTGGCCGCGTCGGTCGGCGCGCCGGCCGCCTTCGCCGCGCTGGGCGACCCCGCCGGAGTCGCGGGCGCGGTGCAGGGACAGGTGGCGCTGCAATCGCCCGCCCGCAACGAGACCGTCGACCAGGTCGCCAGCGGCCAGGGCATCGTCATGGGCGACGCGGTCAACACCCATGCCCGGTCGCGCCTGCAGATCATGCTGCTCGACCAGACCGCGATCACCATGGGCGAGAATGCGTCCCTGGTGATCGATGAGTTCGTCTACGATCCCGCCTCCGGCGGCGCCTCCCTCGCCGCCTCGGTGAAGGAGGGCGCCTTCCGCCTGATCACCGGCGGCGTCGCCCGCGCCAATCCGGACGGCACCAAGCTCACCTTGCCCAACGCCGTGCTCACCATCCGCGGCACCACCACCCAGGGCAATTGCGATGCCAGCGGCTGTATCGTGGCGCTCAGCGGCACCGGCGACCGCAACTCCGCCGGCAAGAAGCCGAGCCAGATCGTGATTGGCACCGCGAAGGAAACCAAGATCCTGAAGCGCGCCGGCTTCTTCGTGCTGATCCGGCCGGACGGCTCGATCACCGACCCGGCGCCGCTGGAGGACGATTCGGCGGCGCGGCTGACCCGGCTGTTCGATCCGCTGGTCGGCGGCGGCGGCGGCGATTATCTCGGCGGCGCCGAACTGGTGGACGCCTCCGGCCAGCCGACCGCCGATGGCGGGCCGTTCGCCGGCGATCTCGGCGACATCTACGACAGCACCGATCCGGTGCAGACCGTCGGCTTCGAATCGACCACCAACCTGCCGAGCGGGCAGCTCACCTACTTCGCCGACGACATCCCGCTGACCGGCCCCGGCGGCTTCATCGCCGATTACGACGTCAACTACACGCTCGATCTCGGCAGCCGCGAGTTCAGCGGCTTGATCAGCGTCTTCGCCACCGGCACGCCGGGCACGTTCAGCGGCACCTTCCCGCTGCTGCACGATCCATTCACCCAGGGCTTCGACAATCTGCACGAGAGCGGCTTCGTCATCGATTCCGCGGTCGACGATTTCATCACCGTCGACTATTCCATCGGGCCGAACCAGATCGACACGGCGGTGACCTATACCGTCGACCCGGCGCTCGGCGGACCCTACCCGCTGAGCGGCTCGGGTCCGGCGCCTGTGCAACCCTGATCTTCCGATTCCGTTCAAGTCCTGGAGCCCGCCCTGTTCGACCTTCATCGTGATTTCCAGCAGCCGCACCGCTCGGCGGTGCTTGCCGAGCGCGGCGCCGCCGCCACCTCGCACCCGCTGGCGACGCTGATCGCCATCGACACCCTGCGCGCCGGCGGCAATGCCGTCGATGCCGCCATCGCGGCGGCGGCGGCCCTGGCGGTAATCGAGCCGGCGATGACCGGCATCGGCGGCGATTGCTTCGTGCTGATCGCGCCCAAGGGCCGCGACAAGGTCATCGCCTATAACGGCGCCGGCCGCGCGCCGCTGGCCGCAAGCGCGGAATGGTTCCTCGATCGCGGCATCGGCCGCATCGCGCCCGACAGCATCCACGCCGTCACCGTGCCGGGCGCGGTCGAAGCCTGGTGCCGCCTGGCCGAGGATCACGGCAAGCTCGGCATCGACCGCCTGCTGCAGCCGGCGATCCAATTGGCCAAGAAAGGCTTCGTCGTGGCGCCGCGCGTGGCGAGCGATTGGGCCCGCGACGCCGATCGCCTGCGCCCCGACCGCGCCGCGCGCGCCGCCATGCTGCCGCGCGGCCAGGCCCCGAAGGCCGGCGACCGCATCGCCCTGCCGGCGCTGGCCAAGGCGCTCGCCGCCATCGCCAAGCACGGGCCGGACCCGTTCTATCGCGGCTGGATCGCCGCCGACATGGTGCGCCGCCTGCGCGCCGAGGGCGGATTGCACCGCCTGGAGGATTTCGCCCGGCACGAGGGCGACTACGCGGCCCCAATCGCCACGTCCTATCGCGGCGCCAAGGTCTGGGAATGCCCGCCGCCCGGCCAGGGGCTGACCGCGCTGCTGATGCTGAACATCCTCGGCACCCTGCCGGCCGGCGACGGGCCGCTTTCGCCCGAGCGCTGCCACCAGCAGATCGAGGCCGGCAAGCTCGCCTATGCCGAGCGCGACCGGCACATCGCCGATCCCGATTTCGCCAAGGTGCCGGTGAAGCGCCTGCTCTCCGCGGCCCATGCCAGGGCGCTGGCCGCGCGCATCGATCCCAGGCGCGCGATGGCGGCCCCGCCGCCGGCCATGCCGCATCCCGACACCACGTATCTCACCGTGGTGGACAAGGACCGCACCGCGGTCAGCTTCATCAACTCGATCTACTGGGGCTTCGGCAGCGCGCGCATGGCGCCGAAGAGCGGCGTGCTGATGCAGAATCGCGGCGCCTGCTTCGTGGTCGAGCCCGGCCATCCGAACTGCATCGGCCCGGGCAAGCGCTCGCTGCACACCATCATCCCGGCGATGGTGACCAAGGGCGGCAAGCCGCTCATTTCCTTCGGCGTCATGGGCGGCCATTACCAGCCGGTGGGCCAGGTGCATGTGCTGGGCAACATGCTCGATTTCGGCATGGACCCGCAGGCGGCCCTGGATTGCCCGCGACTGTTCCACGAGGAAAGCGCGGTGACCGTGGAGGCCGGCATTCCCGACAGCCTGCGCCGCGCCTTGCTGGAGCGCGGCCATGCCATCGTCCCGGCCGATCCGGCGGAGGCGCTGGCCGGCGGCCAGGCCATCGCCATCGACTGGAAACGCGGCGTGCTCATCGCCGGGTCGGAGCCGCGCAAGGACGGCCTCGCCCTCGGCTATTGAGGCGGAAATCCGCCCAGATGGTGGCCGGGGCTGTGAACTGGTTAACCAAATCCTAGCCTTTTGGCGTTGCAATGGGGTCTGGCCTATGGCAGTTTTTGACCAGCGGACGATCCGATACGGTCATTCGCCATATATACCAAGAGGTTAGGCTCGGGTTTTCCGAGCCGTGGCGGCAAGCAGGGGATGGCTTGCAGCCGGGCCAGCGAACTTTCGCAAGCTGCCCGGAGTTGGGAAACCGGCTTTGGGCTGAGGGAGATGCGACGCATGACCGACCGCAACGAGATCCCGGATTTCCCGGATTCGACGCTGTCCAACTGCCTGCTCGGCCGTCGCCGGGCCTTGGGTTTCGGCCTTGGCCTCGTGGCGCTCGGCGTTTCGAGCCCGTTGAGCGGCGCGCTCGCCGCCCTGCCGCAGAGCGGCTCCCGCACCCTCGGCTTTGTCAACACGCACACCAACGAGAAGATCCTCGCCACCTATTGGAAGGACGGGATCTACGACACGGGCGCGCTCAAGGACATCAACTACGTCCTGCGCGACTTCCGCACCGGCGAGATCGCCAAGATGGATCCGCAATTGCTGGATCTCCTGGTCGAGCTGCACCGCCGCACCGGCAGCCGCAAGGCCTTCCAGATCATCTCCGGCTATCGCTCGCCCAAGACCAACGCCATGCTCGCCTCGGCCAGCAACGGTGTCGCCAAGCATTCCATGCACATGGAAGCCAAGGCGGTCGACATCCGCCTCTATGACGTGGCGCTCAGCGACCTGCGCGACAGCGCCATCGGCATGAAGTCCGGCGGCGTCGGCTACTACGCCAAATCCGGCTTCGTCCACGTCGATACCGGCCGCGTCCGCCGCTGGTAAGACCCCGCGGTCTCATTTCCAGCCGGGCAGTCGTTACGGCGTTGCCCGGCTTTTTAACGATCTTTTCACCAAACTGTGCCATGTTTTCCCTGGTTTTCCAGGGACTCCGAGGGGCATGGCAGCTTCATGGACGATTTGACCGAGTTGCAGTCGCGCGTCGCCGCGGCGCAGGAGCGGCTGCAGCAGAGCGCCGAGGAAGAGCGCCGCTACGGCCTCCGGCTGAATGACATCGTCGCCATCGTCGAGGGCTCGCTGGCGCGCCAGCGCCAGGACCTCGAGAAGCTGCAGACCGAGGTCACCGAGTTGCAGGCCACCGTCGGGCGCATGAGCGTGGAGCGCGACGAGGCCAAGACCGCCCTGATCCAGGCCCACAACGCCCTCAGCGCCGCGCAGACCAGGCTTGGCCAGCGCGAGGTGCACAACGAGCAGCTGCGCCGCATGCTGCTTGAGCTGCTGGCCGCCATCGAGTCCCACAAGGGCTCGGCCATTCCGGACGTGATGCGTCGCCTGGAAGGCGGCATCAAGACCTTGATGCAGGAAGAGCAGCCCGACGCCGCGCCGGCGGAAGGCGCACTGGCCGAAGCCGCGCCCGAGACGATCGTCGAAGCCGCCGCGGAAGAGACCGCGGAGGAATTGGCCGAAGCCACGGCGGAGGCCGAAGCGGAAATCGCCCCCGAGCCGGCGCCCGAACCGGCCCCGGCGCGAATCCAGGCTCAGGCCCCGGCCCGCGGTCGCATCCTCAGCGTCGTCGCCACGTCGGTGAAGAAGGCGGAGACCTCCGGCCAGCTTGCCCTCGCCGCCGAGCCAGACAACGAGGAACAGCTGGCGGCCGTCGCCGAAGAGATGAATGAGGACAGCGCCGCGCCGGCCGAGGCGGCAAGCGAGCCCGAGGCGATCGCCGATATCGCCATGAGCGAGGCCGGCGACATCGTCGCCGATCCGGATGCGACGCCGGCGGAAGCCGAGACGGAGACCGCCGCGCCGAGCCCGGAGGAGCAGAAACTGGTCAACGCCCTGCTCGACGCCGAGAAGCGCCTGATCGAGGCCGAGGCCCTCGCCGGCGCCGCCAACGCCAACTCGCCGGTGGCGGAGATCATCCGCCGCATCAGCCAGCGCACGCGCGAGATCTCGGATTCCGGCGGCCCGCAAGGCTGACCGCCGCCGCACAGCTTTCCTTATCGGAACATTTGACCGCCGCATCGGTTGATGCCGGCCGGCTGCGCGCAGCACGCATGCGCGCGCCGATGATTTGCGCTAGCCTAGCGCCATTGGACCAGAGATCGGGAGCCGCGCCATGCAGTGGAGAGGCCGCCGCCAGAGCAGCAACATCGAGGACCGCCGCGGCATGGGTGGCGGCATGGGCGGCGGGGGGCTTGGCGGGCTGGGCGGCGGATTGGGCGGCGGGCGCATCGGCGGGCGCGGCGGCATCGGCCTGTTCGGCATCCTGATCCTGCTCGGCATCGCCTGGTTCCTCGGCATCAATCCGTTGTCGCTGCTGTCGGGGAACCTGGATACCGGCAACTATGATTCCGGCTACTACCCGCAGGGACAGCAGCCAACCGACAGCGCTTTCGCCCCGGCGGGCCAGGAGGAACTGAAGGAGTTCGTCTCCGTCGTTCTCGCCGATACCGAGGACACCTGGCACGCCATCCTGCCCGACGAATACCGTGAACCGAAGCTGGTGCTGTTCTCCGGCGGCGCGCGATCCGCCTGCGGCTTCGCCCAGTCGGCGGTCGGGCCGTTCTATTGCCCGGGCGACGAGAAGGTCTATCTCGATCTCGATTTCTTCGACGAGCTGTCGCAGCGCTTCGGCGCGCCGGGCGATTTCGCCCAGGCCTATGTCATCGCCCACGAGGTGGGCCATCACGTGCAGAAGGTGCTCGGCATCGAGGAACAGGTCGACGCCGCGCGCCGCGCCATGGGCGAGGCCGAGGCCAACGCGCTCTCCGTGCGCGTCGAGCTGCAGGCCGACTGCTTCGCCGGCATCTGGGCCAACCGGGCGCAGAAGGAACAGGGCGTGATCGAGCCCGGCGACATCGACGAGGCGCTGGGCGCGGCCAGCGCGGTCGGCGACGACACCTTGCAGAAGCAGGCCACCGGGCGCGTGATGCCCGACAGCTTCACCCACGGCAGCGCCGCGCAGCGCCAGCGCTGGTTCAAGACCGGCTACCAGAGCGGCGACATCAACGCCTGCGACACCTTCAACGCGAAGACGCTCTAGGGGCAGGGCCAAATACTCTTTCGTCATCCCGGCCTTGGGCCGGGATCCATTCATCAGCCGCACGGACGGTGATCAATCACGTCGGCCCTTGCGGCTGCGCAGTGGATTCCGGCGCTCGCTGACGCTCGGCCGGGATGACGATCGAGGGGATGCCGCCTAAGCCGCGTCGGGAAACGCGCGGATGCGCGTGAGCGTCAGCGTCACCAGCTTGTCCGGCACGATGAGGCCGCCGAGATCGGTGCCATGCGGCACCTCCGCCTCCAGCATGTCGCCGGTGGCCAGCAGCGACAGCTCCACCCGGATGGCGGGGCCGGCCACGAAGATCTGGCGCACCCGCGCCTCCAGCCCGCTCTGCCGCGCATCGGCGATGGCGAGGTCGTGCGGCCGCACGAACGCGACGCCGGCCGCGTCGCGGAGATCAGCGTATTCCGGCGCCGGCAGGTCCAGCCCGCCGAGGATGGCGCGGCCGCGATCGATGCGACAACGCAGCCGGTTGGCGTTGCCGAGGAACTCGTAGACGAAGGCCGTCGCCGGCTGGTGGTAGATCTCGGCCGGCGTGCCGATCTGCTCGATGCGGCCGTCCTTCATCACCGCGATGCGGTCGGCGAGCTCCAGCGCCTCCTCCTGGTCGTGGGTGACGAAGATCGAGGTCAGCTGCATGTCGTCATGCAGGCGGCGCAGCCAGCGGCGCAGCTCCTTGCGCACCTTGGCGTCGAGCGCGCCGAACGGCTCGTCCAGCAGCAGCACGCCCGGCTGGATGGCGAGCGCGCGGGCCAGCGCCACGCGCTGCCGCTGGCCGCCGGACAGCTGGGCCGGATAGCGGTCGCCCAGCCGGTCGAGCTGCACCAGCCGCAGCAGCTCGCTGACCTGGCGGTCGATCGCGGCCTTTGGCGGGCGCTGCGCGCGCGGCTTCACCCGCAGGCCGAAGCTGACATTCTCGGCGACGGTCATGTGCTTGAACAGCGCGTAGTGCTGGAACACGAAGCCGACATTGCGCTCGCCGGCGCCCTGCGTCGCGACGTCCCGGCCGTCGAACAGCAGGCGGCCGCCATCGGCGAATTCAAGCCCGGCCAGGATGCGCAGCAAGGTGGTCTTGCCCGAGCCCGAGGGCCCCAGCAGCGCGATGAACTCGCCGCGCGAGGCCGTGAGGTCGACGCCCTTGAGCGCCTGGAAATCGTTGAAGCTCTTGGAGATACCGTCCACCGTGATCGTCATCTTCGTCTCCTTTAGTGGCCTCGGGTCAATGCCTGCGCCCGGCGGCCAGCCGGTCGCCGTAGCGCCATTCCAGCAGGGATTTCGCCGTCAGCGTCACGATCGCCAGGAAGGCCAGCAGCGAGGCGACGGCGAAGGCGCCGACGAAGTCGTACTCGTTGTAGAGAATCTCCACATGCAGCGGCATGGTGTTGGTGAGCCCGCGGATATGGCCGCTCACCACCGAGACCGCGCCGAACTCGCCCATCGCGCGGGCGTTGCACAGCAGCACGCCGTAGAGCAGGCCCCAGGCGACATTGGGCAGGGTCACGTGGAGAAACGTGCGCCAGCCATTGGCGCCGAGCGAGATCGCCGCCTCCTCCTCGTCCCTGCCCTGCTCCTGCATCAGGGGAATGAGCTCGCGCGCGATGAAGGGGAAGGTGACGAAGATCGTCGCCAGCACCAGGCCGCTGACGTTGAACACGATCTTGATGTCCCATTCCTTGAACAACGGGCCGAACCAGCCGTTGGCGCCGTAGAGCAGCACGTAGATCAGGCCCGAGATGACCGGCGAGACCGAGAACGGCAGGTCGATCAGCGTGATCAGCAGGCTCTTGCCGCGGAAATCGAACTTGGCGATGGCCCAGGCGGCGGCAAGGCCGAAGACCAGGTTGCAGGGCACGGCGATGGCCGCGACCAGCAGCGTCAGGCGGATCGCCGCCAGGGTATCGTCCTCGGCGACCGCGCCGAGAAAGGCCCGGATGCCGCCGTGCAGCGCCTCGATGAAGACCGAGACCAGCGGCAGCACCAGCACGAGCAGGATGAAGCCGAGGCCGAGGGCGATCAGCAGCCAGCGCACCGGCGCCGATTCCGTCGTCGCCCCGCGCACGCGCGCCGCCGCGGCGGGCGCCGCGCCGACCGGCATGGCGCTCAATTCTCTTCGTGTCTGCGCGACCATCGCTGCACCAGGTTGATGAACAGGAGAATGACGAAGGAGACCGCCAGCATGGTGACGCCGATGGCGGCGGCGCCCGCATAGTCGAACTGCTCCAGCTTGATGACGATCAGCAGCGGCGCGATCTCGGACACCATCGGCATGTTGCCGGCGATGAAGATGACCGAGCCGTATTCACCGACGGCGCGGGCGAAGGCGAGCGCGAAGCCGGTCAGCAGCGCCGGCAGGATCGCCGGCAGGATCACCAGCCGGAAGGTGAGCCAGCGTCCGGCGCCGAGGCTGACCGCCGCCTCCTCCACCTCGCGGTCCATGTCCTGCAGGACGGGCTGCAGGCTGCGCACCACGAAGGGCAGGCCGATGAAGGTCAGCGCCACCAGGATTCCGAGCGGCGTGTAGGCGATCTTCACGCCCAGCGGCGCGAACAGGGCGCCGATCCAGCCATTGGGACTGTAGATGGTGGCAAGCACGATGCCCGCCACCGCCGTCGGCAGGGCGAAGGGCAGGTCGACCAGCGCATCCACCAGGCGCTTCAGGGGAAAGTCGTAGCGCACCAGGATCCAGGCGACGATCAGGCCGAAGATTGCGTTGATCGCGGCGGCGATCAGCGCGCCGCCGAAGCTGAGGCGCAGCGCCGCCAGCACGCGCGGATCGGTGAGCGCGCCGAGATAGCCGGCGAGACCGTGCTCCGCCGGCCGCAGCACCAGGGCGGCCAGCGGCAGCAGCACGATGAGGCTGAGATAGGCCAGCGCGAAGCCGAGCGTGAGGCCGAAGCCCGGTAGCACGCTCGGCCGCTTGAACCCGCTGAAAAGGCCGCTGCTCACGGTCATGCGGACGCTTCCGGGATGCCGCGGTTACTGCCCGGGCCGATAGATCTGGTCGAAGATGCCGCCATCGGCGAAGTGCTTCTCCTGCGCCGCCTGCCAGCCGCCGAAGACCTCGTCGACCGTGACCAGCGGGATCTTCGGGAAGACGGTGGCGTATTTCGCGGCGACCGCCGGATCGGTGGGGCGATAGAAGTTCTGCGCCGCGATCTCCTGGCCTTCCGGCGAGTAGAGATAGGCGAGATAGGCCTCGGCCACCTTGCGGGTGCCCTTGGCGTCGACGTTCTTGTCGACGATGGCGACCGGCGGCTCGGCCAGGATGCTGGTGCTCGGCACCACGATCTCGACCTGGTCCTTGCCCAGTTCCTCGATCGCCAGGAAGGCCTCGTTCTCCCAGGCCAGCAGCACGTCGCCGATGCCGCGCTGGACGAAGGTGGTGGTGGAGCCGCGCGCGCCGGTGTCGAGCACCGGAACGCGGGCATAGAGGTCGGCCACGAATTGCTGCGCCTTGGCCTCGTCGCCGCCCGGCTGCTTCAGCGCATAGGCCCAGGCGGCGAGATAGTTCCACCGCGCGCCGCCCGAGGTCTTCGGATTGGGCGTGATCACCTGCACGTCGCCCTTCACCAGGTCGCCCCAGTCCTTGATCCCCTTGGGGTTGCCCTTGCGCACCAGGAACACGATGGTCGAGGTGTAGGGCGAGGAATTGTGCGGCAGTCGCTTCTGCCAGTCCTTGGCGATGAGATCGGAATGCGCGGCGATTGCGTCGATGTCGTAGGCGAGCGCCAAGGTCACCACGTCGGCCTCGAGCCCGTCGATCACCGCGCGGGCCTGCTTGCCCGAGCCGCCATGCGACTGGTCGATGGTCACATCCTCGCCGGTCTCGGCCTTCCAATGGGCGGCGAAGGCGGCGTTGAACGCCTTGTAGAACTCGCGGGTCGGGTCGTAGCTGACATTGAGCAATTCGCTGTCCGCGCGGCCCGCCGCCGCGCCGGTGAGGGCGCCCGCCAGCAACGCCGCCGCAGCCAAAAAGGTCCTCATCCTGCCTCCCATCGTCGGCTCCACTGTTTGTATATTAACTCTATCTTATTAATAGTGATAAGGGTGCACAGGCACGGTCGTCTCGCCTCTTCCCGCTGCTAGATTCCAGCGCCGATATCGATCCGTTGTTGCGGTCGACGGATTGCATCCGCCAGGGTCGCGTTGTCGAGGACCCGGGCCACCGCATCCCGCGCCCGCCGCATGGTATCGCGGATCGGGCACTCGGCCTCGCTCAGGCAATCCTCGCAACGCCGATACGCCGTCTTGCTGGCGCAGGGCACCAGCGCGAGCGGCCCTTCGATGTAGCGCACGACCTGCCCGAACGAGATGCTCTCCGCCGGCTTGGCCAGGGTATAGCCGCCGTGCTTGCCGCGCATGCTGCGCACCAGGCCATGACGCTTTAGCTCCAGCAGAATCAGTTCCAGGAACTTGCGCGGCATCTGCTGGCTCTCGGCGATGTCGGCGATCAGAGTCGGTTCGCCGGCAGGCTGGTCCGCCAGGTAGAGCAGCGCGTGGAGCGCGTATTTGGCCTTTTGCGAGAGCATCTATACTCCGTTAACTCTATAGAGATTACGATATAAAGAGAGGAAGTCAAGGACCTGATGCTGGTCCGGTCATCCCGGCGCGGCACTTCCGCCCCTCGCGCCTCGATTCGGGCGTCGCCTCCCAAGTGCCGATATTCACAGGCAATTATGCCGATGTTAACCATCGCTGCGCTAGGAAGGAACGCATGTTGCGGAATCTGCCCGCTGTGGGATTGCGAGTCAAAATCGTCGTAGCGCTGTCGATCGCGGTGCTGGCGATCCTTGGCGCGTTCATGTCCTACGAGATGGAGCGCTTCCGGGTCGAGCGGCTGAACGAGCTCCGCGCCAGCGCCCAGAACCTCGCCAATCTCTACGCCGGCGCCATCGCCAATTCGGTCTGGGAGTTCGACAAGGAGAACACCAAGGCCCAGCTCGAGGCGCTGAAGGTGGTCGACGGCTTCCAGCGCGCGGTGGTGTGGGAGACCAACGGCCCCGAATTCGTCGCCGTGTTCAACCACATCGCCGACGGCCCGCATGCCGAGGGCAAGGCGCGCATCATCGTCAACGGCAAGGAGATCGCCTGGATCCTGGTGCGCCTGTCGCGCAAGGTGGTGACCGAGGCGGCCGACCGGCATCTGCACGAGATCCTGGTCACCTTCGGCGCGCTCGGCCTCGCCTTGCTCAGCGCCGTCTTCGCCGCCCTGCATTTCCTGGCCCGGCCGCTGGAGCGCATGACCCACCTGATGCAGCGCTTCGCCACCGGCCAGCTCGCCGGGCAGATTCCCTATGTCACCCGCAATGACGAAGTCGGCCGCATGGCCCAGGCGCTGGCGGTGTTCCGCGACCACGCCATCGAGCGGCGCAACGCCGAACTGGCGCTGCGCCGCCGTTCGGACGAACTGATCGCGCTCAACCATGACCTGCTGAAGGCGCGCGACGCGGCGGAATCCGCCAACCGCATCAAGTCCGAGTTCCTCGCCTCGATGAGCCACGAGATCCGCACCCCGATGAACGGCATCATCGGCATGGTGCATGTGCTGATGACCACGCGGCTGCAGGCGGAGCAGCGCGAGAAGCTGACCACCCTGGCCAATGCCGCTTCCAGCCTGCTCAACATCCTCAACGACATCCTCGACATCTCCAAGATCGAGGCGGGGCGGCTCGAGCTCGACGTGGCGCCCTTCTCGCCGCGGCGCATGCTGGAGGAGATGCTGGCGTTGTGGCGGCCCTCCGCGCTGAACAAGGGCCTGATCCTGACCAGCCACATCGCGCCGGACCTGCCGCAGGTGCTGATGGGCGATGCCAACCGCATCGGCCAGATCGTCGCCAACTTCATCGGCAACGCGATCAAGTTCACCGAGCGCGGCACGATCACGGTAACCCTCGCCGGCCAGGCCTTGGCCGACGGCTTCTTCCGCCTGCGGATGAGCGTCGCCGATACCGGGATCGGCATCCCGTCCGACACCATGCCGCGGCTGTTCCAGAAGTTCAGCCAGCTCGACAACTCGAACACCCGCCGCTATGGCGGTACCGGCCTCGGCCTCGCCATCTGCCGCGAACTGGCGCAGCTGATGGGCGGCCAGGTCGGCGTCGACAGCGCGCCGGGCCAGGGCGCCAATTTCTGGGTCGTCGTGGATCTGCCGCGCGCCGACGAGGCCATCCTGCCGATGCCGGAAGTGCATTCCCGCTCGCGCCTGCTGGCCCTGCCGGGCGAGCGGCGCCTCAACCTCCTGGTGGTCGAGGACAACCAGATCAACCAGGTCGTCATCGCCGCGATGCTGCGCAGCGCCGGCCATGATTGCGAGATCGCCAGGGACGGCATGGAGGCGATCAAGGCGGTGCAGGCGCACGATTTCGACGGCGTGCTGATGGACATCCAGATGCCGGTGCTGGACGGCGTCGAGGCGACCCAGGCGATCCGCGGCCTCGGGGGCCGCTTCGTGCATCTGCCGATCATCGCGCTCACCGCCAACGCCATGGCGGGCGACGAGGAACGCTACCTGGGCCTCGGCATGAACGACTACGTGGCGAAGCCGATCGACCCCGACCGCCTCACCCTGGCGCTGCGCCGCTCCATCGCCACCGACGCCGCGCCCATCCGCCGCGCCGATCTGCAGATGGCGCCGGACAATTCCAGCGCCACGGACGAGGGCGACGAGGACCTGAAGCGGCTGCTGGGATCGCTTTAGGCAGCACGCCCAACGCTGTATTCGTCATCACCGGGCGAAGGCCCGGTGATCCAAGTTCTGCCGGCGCATGTCCGATCGGGGCCTGGATTGCCGGGTCAAGCCCGGCAATGACGATGAGACAGGATCCGCCGCGTCACATCCTGAGCCGCTTGCCTTCGGCGTCGTAGGGCGCGTCCTTGAGGATGCGGGCGGTGCGGCGCTCACCCAGGATCTCGATCTCCACCTGGTTGGCGCTGTCCGCGACCTCGCGCTTGATGTAGCCGAGGCCGATGGCATGGCCGACATGGTAGCCGAAGCCGCCGGAAGTCAGCCGCCCGACCACCTCGCCATTGGCCAGCACCGGCTCGTTGCCCATCGGGTCCACCTTGCCGGCGTCGAGCGCAAAGATGGTCAGGCGACGCTTCGGCGCCGCGGCCAGGATCTTCCGCGCCGCCTCCCGCCCGATGAAGTCGCCCTTCTCCGGGCGCACGAAGCGGCCGAGGCCCGCCTCCGCCGGATTGTAGTCGACGCTGAACTCGCGGCCCCAGGACCCGTAGGCCTTCTCCAGGCGCAGGGCATTGAGCGCGCGCATGCCGCAGAGCCTGAGGCCATGCGCCTTGCCCGCCGCGCGCAGGCGCTGCAGCACGTGCATCTGGAACTCCGGCGCGGTGTAGATCTCGTAGCCGAGCTCGCCGGTGAAGCTGACACGGATCACCAGCGCCTCGGCGAGGCCGACCTTCATCCTGCGCGCCGAGAGGAACGGGAACGCCTGGTGCGAGATGTCCTCCTTCACCAGCTCGGCCAGGACCGCGCGCGCCTTCGGCCCGGTGAGCGAGAAGCCGGTCCACTCCGCCGTCACGTCGCGGATCGCCACGTTGCCGTCGCGATAACGGTCGAACCAGCGTTGGTAGTACACGATGGCGGTGGGCGAGCCGATCATCAGATAGCGGTCGGCGCTGAGGCGCGTGACGGTGAGGTCGCCGAACACCTGGCCCTTCGGCGTGAGCAGGGGCGCCAGCGCCGTCTTGCCGTCCGCCTTGGGCAGCGCGTTGCTGCTGATCCGGTCGAGGAAAGCGGTCGCCCCGGCGCCCGTCACCTCGAACTTGGCATAGCAGGAGCTCTCGAACAGGCCGGCGGCCTCGCGCACCGCCTTCGCCTCCTCGCCGATGCGATCGAAGGCCTCGGAGCGGCGGAAGGTCGGCGCCTCAACGGCTTCCTTGCCCTCGCCGGCGAACCACAGCGGATATTCCCAGCCATAGAGCGCGCCGAAGGCGGCGCCCGCCTTCGCGAATTCGCCATAGGCCGGCGTCGTCTTCAGCGGCCGCGCCGCCGGCAGCTCCTCGTTCGGGCAGGTGATGGTGAAGCGGCGGCGATAGTTCTCCGTCGTCTTTTCCAGCACGAAATCGGCGTCGGCATGGACGCCGTAGCGCGCGATGTCCATGGCGAAGACGTCCATCCCCGCCTCGCCCTCGACGATCCATTGCGCCACGGCCAGGCCGACGCCGCCGCCCTGGCTGAATCCCGCCATCACGCCGCAGGCCAGGAAATAGTTGGAGAGGCCGCGCACCGGGCCGATGATCGGGTTGCCGTCGGGCGAGAACACCATGCCGCCGTTGATCACGCGCTTGATGCCGCCATCGACCAGGCAGGGATAACGCTCCATCGCCACCTCGAGCGCGCTCCAGATGCGGTCGACGTCGTTGGGCAGCAGCTCATGGGCGAAATCCTGCGGCGTCCCCTTCACCGCCCAATGCAGGCAGTCGTGCTCGTAGGTGCCGATCAGCAGGCCCTTGCCCTCCTGGCGCAGATAGGATTCGCCGTCGAAATCGATCGACATGGGAATCTCCTTGCCGAGCGCCGCCACCGCCGGGATGTCGTTGGTGACGATATACTGGTGCTCCATCGGGATGATGGGCAGATCGACGCCCGCCAGCTTGCCGACTTCGCGCGCCCAGAGGCCGGCGGCGTTGACCACGTAGTCGGCCTCGATGGTGCCGTCCTTGGTGACGACCTTCCAGCCGCCCTTGGCCGTCTGCTTCAGCTCGATGACCGGATTGCGCAGATAGATCTCCGCGCCCTTGGCCTTCGCCGCCTTGGCATAGGCGTTGGTGACGCTGGACGGATCGACATGGCCGTCATTCGGGTCGAACATCGCGCCGATGAATTTCGACGTGTCGATCAGCGGGTTGATCCGCTTCACCTCGTCGATGGAGACGAAGTCGAGGTCGAGCCCGAGATGCCGGGCGCGGCCGCGCTCCAGGCGGAAATAATCCATGCACGTCTCGTCGGCCGCGAGATAGAGGCAACCGACGCGGTGGATGCCGCAGGCCTGGCCGGATTCCCGTTCCAGCTCGTCATAGAGCCGCACGGTATAGGCCTGGAGCGCCGACATGTTGGTATCGCCGTTGATCGTGTGCATGCCGCCGGCCGCGTGCCAGGTGGAGCCGGAGGTGAGCTCCGAGCGCTCGATCAGCGCCACATCGGTCCAGCCCAGCTTGGTCAGGTGGTAGAGCACGCTGACGCCCACCACGCCGCCGCCGATCACCGCCACGCGCACATGCGATTTCATGGAAGAAACCCCTGGAGAAAAAGGAAAAACCGAAAGCGCGACGCCTGGGCCGCATTTCGGGCGGACTCTGCCAAGCCCTCCGGACCGTCGCAATGGTCAATATTCTGGCGGCGATTTTGAGTTTTCCTCATATGGCGGCTAGGCTGGGCGCCGGGGCAGCGGCCGACCGGCCGCAAATGTCGCAGATCGGCCAGGGGCGCCAAATGTCCGACAGCATCGAGATTCGCCAGGCGCACGCGGCCGACGCCGAATGGATCGGCCAGATGATCTCCAGGCTTCTGTGCGAGCTCTATCCCGATCTGGCGCCGGACTACCAGCCGGCGGCCACCATCGCCACCGCGCGGCGGCTGCTGGGTGACGGCGGCTACGTGGCGCTGGCCGCAATCGCCCAGGACGGCGCGCCATGCGGCGTGGTCGGATTGAACGAATGCAAGGCCATCTACGCGCACGGCGCTTTCGGCGAGATCGCCGAGCTCTATGTCACGCCGGAGTTCCGCTCGGCCGGCGTCGGCGCGCAGCTGGTCCGGGCCGCCATGGAATTCGGCCGGCTCAGGCATTGGTCGCTCATCGAAGTTGGCGCGCCCGACGTGCCGCGCTGGCAGCGCACCGTCGATTTCTATCTGCGGCAGGGCTTCGTGAATGTGGGGCCGCGGCTCTATCGCGACCTCAAAGCCGCTTGAGTCCGGTCCGCTCGGCCAGCTCGGCCGCGCTGCGCCAGCGATAGCCGGCAAGGGTGACGCGGGAACTGCCCTGTCGCTCGGCCAGGAGGGCGTTCAGCCGCCCGCCGATCGCCACATAGAAGCCGCGCGCCGGAAGGTTGCTCGCCAGCGACCACAGGCCAATGGACCCCGGCCCCGCTTCCGCCATGGATTGCGCCAAGGCGTGCATCAATTGCCGGCCCAGCCCCCGGCGCAGATGCGATTGCAGGATATAGAGCACGGTGATCTTGTAGGCCGGGCCGTAGAGCGTCGGCTTGGCGCGATGCGCGCCGACGAAGCCGACCACGCCCTGCGCCGGGTCGATCGCCACGAAGGTCCAGCGCTGGCCCGGCGGCTCCTTCAGGTGCTCCGTCCATTCCCGCATCCGGCGCGCCACCGATTGGCGGTCGAGCACCTCCTGCGCCAGCAATCCGGCATAGGCTTCCTGCCAGCCCCGCACATGCACCTTGGCGATGCCCTCGGCGTCGTCGGGAATTGCGGGCCGGACATAGGGGCCGATCGGCGTCTGCGCGTTCATGGCTCAGGCCGGCTTCCTCGCCCACAAGCGGCCGGGGCGCAATTCGCCCTTGTCCAGGACCACGGTCAGCATGCGCCAATCCTCGACGAAATGGTCGCGCGCGGCGACACCCAGCTTCTCCGTCATCAGGCCGTAAAGCTCGCCCTTCAGCCGCGCCAGCTCCTGCCTCGCCAGATGCCGGTACCAGGCATTGATGTCCTCGAGCCTCACCTGCTCGAACCCGGTCTCGTGCAGCATGACGCCGTATTCGGCCAGCGTCGTCGGGTGGTAGGGAATGCCCTCCAGCTCGATGAAATAGAGCATGTCGGCGCTGTAGGGCTCCGGCCCCTTCATCCAGTCGCCGCCGGCCAGTTGCCCGCCCGGCTTCAGCACGCGGAAGACCTCGCGCAGCAAGGCGTGCTTGTCGATCACGTGCAGCCAGGCATCCTTGGTGAAGACCACATCGAAACCGGCATCGCCGAAAGGCAGCGGCGCCTCGGGCTGTATCACCTGCAGGTCGACGCGGTCGGCGAGGCCCGCGGCGGCGATGCGCTTCCGTCCCAGGCCGATGAGCGGCCCGGCCACGTCCACCCCCACCACCTGCTGCGCGCCCAGCTCGACCAGGGCCTGGTCCAGCCCGCCGAGGCCGCAGCCGATGTCGAGCACGCGCTTTCCGCCGAGGTCGATTCCCTGCATGATCTCGCGCACCGCCTGCGGGCCGCCGGGCGACAGGTATCCGTCCCCCCAGATGATCTGCAGCATGTCGAGCATGGTGGTGTTGTAGTCGTGCGGAATCTCGTCGGCCATCGGCACCCTCCCCGACGCATCAGACAACAGGGAAGCGGCATTTGACCAGCGGCTTTACAGCGCAGCCAACCCCAGATCGCGTGCCGTCCGGTTGAGTTCACCGCGCAAGGCCGCCGGGATCGGAATCCCATGCGCGTGACGCTCCGCCTTGTGGCGCCATTGCGGCCCGCCGGCGGCCTGCACCACGCGGCCTTCGCCGGACAGCGCCGCGGCGGCGCGGATATAGGCGGCGACGCGTTCCGCCGCCTGCGCCGGATCGCCGAACAATCCGGGGTCGATGGCGATGACGACATGGCCCAGCTCGGTGTCGCCCAGCGCCGTGCCGTCCTGCTCGAAATCCAGGCGCATGCCGGTCAAGGCGGCGCTCATGATCGCGATCATGCCGGCAAGCCCGGCGCCCTTGTAGCCGTAGCGCGGGCCGCCGACCGGCGCCAGGAGCTGCGCCGCTTCCGGATCGGTCGTGTAGTCGCCGTGCCTGTCCACCGCCACGTCGGGCGGCAGGTCCTGCTTCAGGGTGCGCGACAGCAGCAGCCGGTTCCACGGAATGGCGCTGGTCGCCATGTCGAGCAGGAACGGATCGTCTCCCGGCGCAGCGGGGGCCGCATAGGCGATCGGGTTGGTGCCGTGCAGCGCCCTGGCGCCATCGAAGGGCGCGACGAAGGCGCCGGAATTGCAGACGACGAGGCAGTGAAAGCCCGCTTCGGCTCCGGCCAGCGCATAGGCGCCCGCCGCGCCGAAATGTGTGGAGTGCAGCACGGCGGCGAGGCCGATGCCGGCCTCCCGCGCCAGCTCCCCCGCCGCCTCGACCGCGCGATAGGTCGGCGCATGGCCGAGCCCGCCATCGGCATCGACCTGCGCCGCCGCCGCGCGCAGCTTTCGCGTCGCGATGTTCGGCGCGCCCTTGACCAGCCCGGTCTTCAGGCAATCGATATAGAAGGGCAGCAGCCGGATGCCGTGGCTGTCGACGCCATGCCGGCTGGCATGCAGCAGCGCCCGCGCGCAGCCGGCGGCGGAAACCGCGTCGGCCCCGGCAATGCGCAGGGCCTGGTCGGCGAAAGCGTGCAGCGCATCCGCCGGAATTCGCAAATCGCCCACATCTCCCCCATCGTTGTTGCCGAGCTTGACCCGGGTGACGAGGAGTAGACGCATACTTTGCCGTCATGGCAAGGCTTGGCCTTGCCATCCACGAGTTCGCCTGCGCCCGCCTGATAGCGCACCGAGAAACTCTTCGATGCCAGGGCCAGGCCCTGGCATGACGGAGAAAAAAGGGCGGGAGCTCGGCGCTACGCCTTCACGCGCTCCATCTTCGGATCGTAGAGCGGCTCCAGGCTGACCTTGGCCGGGTAGCGCTGGCAGGCGATCTCCAGCTCGTAGCTGCCGGAGAGAACGTCCTCGGCCGATACGCCGTTCTCCTTGTCGCGCACATAGCCGATGCCGATATTCGTCTCCAGCGTGTAGCCGTAGCCGCCGGAGGCGAGCCAGCCGCATTGCCTGCCGTTGCGGAAGATGGTCTCGCGGCCGAGCAGCACGATGGAGGGATCGTCCACCGTGAAGCAGGCGAGCAGCTTCGGCAGCTTCTTCGCCGCGAGCCTGGTCAGCGCCTCGCGGCCGAGGAACGGCACGTTCTTCCTGAGCTTCACCGCCCAGCCCATGCCGGCTTCGAGCGGCGAATGGTCGGGCGTGATGTCGCTCGACCAGGCGCGGTAGAACTTCTCCAGGCGCAGGCTCTCGATGGCGCGGTAGCCGGCATTGCGGATGCCGTGTTTCGCGCCCGCCCGCATCAACGTGTCGTAGACGCTGGCGAGGCTGTCGAGCGGCATGTGCAACTCCCACCCCAGCTCGCCCACATAGGTGACGCGCAGCGCGCGCACCGGCGTGCCGGCCACCATGATCTCGCGGTGCTGGCCGAAGGGGAAGCCGGCATTGCTGACATCGGCCTCGGTCACGGAGGCGAGCACGTCGCGCGCCCGCGGCCCCATCAGGCTCAGCACGCCGTTGCCCGAGGTCACGTCGATCAGCCGCGCATCGAGCCCTTCCGGGATGTGGCTGCGGATCCAGTGGAAATCGTGCGTCGCATAGCCGGTGCCGGTGACGATGTAATAGGTGTCGTCATCGAGGCGCGAGACGGTGAGGTCGCATTCGATGCCGCCGCGCGCGTTCAGCATCTGGGTATAGACCAGCCGCCCCGGCTTCACCGCCACATCGTTGGCGCAGATCCAGCTGAGCGCCGCCTCGGCATCCTTGCCCACCATCAGGAACTTGGCGAAGGAGGTCTGGTCGATCAGCACCACATTTTCGCGCGCCGCCTTGTGCTCGGCGCCGACATGCGGAAACCAGTTCTGCCGTCCATAGGTGTAGACGTCCTTCGGCGCGACACCTTTCGGCGCGAACCAGTTCGGCCGTTCCCAGCCGAGCTTCCAGCCGAACACCGCGCCCTGCTCCTTCAGCCGCCCGTAGAGCGGCGAGGTGCGCACCGGACGGGCGCTTTCCAGCTCCTCATGCGGCCAGGCCATCGAGTAATGATGCGCATAGGCTTCGAGCGTACGGGTGATCACCCAGTTGCGGTCGCGATGCACCTGGCCGAAGCGGCGGATGTCGACCGGCCACAGATCCATCGGCGCCTCGCCGCCCGCCACCCATTCGGCCAGCGCGCGGCCGGCACCGCCGCCCGACGCGATGCCGAAGGCGTTGAAGCCGGCACCGACATAGAAATTCTTCAGCTCCGGCGCCTCGCCGAGGATGAAATTGCCGTCCGGCGTGAAGCTCTCCGGCCCGTTGATCATCTGCTTGATGCCGGCGGTCGCCAGAGCCGGGACGCGGGCCAGCGCCTGCTCCATCAGCGGCTCGAAATGGTCGGTGTCGTTCTCCAGCAGCTGGAAGGCGAAGTTCTCGGGCAGCGGGTGCGCCTGCCAGGGCTTCGGGTTGTGCTCATAGCCGCCCATCACCAGCCCGCCGACCTCCTCCTTGAAATAGATCAGGCGGTCGGGATCGCGCAGCGTCGGCAGATTCTTCGGCACGCCGGCGATCGGCTCGGTCACCAGGTATTGGTGCTGCACGGAGGTGAGCGGCACGCTGACCCCGGCCAGCGCGCCGAGGCCGCGCGCCCATTGGCCGCCGCAATTCACCACCACTTCGGATCGGATATCGCCCTGCGCCGTCTTCACGCCCACGGCGCGGCCCTTCTCGATCAGGATGCCGGTGACCGCGGTCTCCTCCAGGATCTTCACCCCGTTCTGCCGCGCGCCCTTGGCCAACGATTGGGTGATGTCGGCCGGATTGACCTGCCCGTCGGTCGGCAGGAAGGCGGCGCCGACCACGTCGGAGATGTCCATCACCGGCCACAGCTTCTGCGCCTCTTTGGGCGAGAGCAGCTCCATCTCCAGCCCGAAGCTGTGCGCGGTCGTCGCCTGGCGCTTGATCTCGGTCATGCGCTCGGCGTTGCAGGCGAGGCGCAGGCCGCCATTGCGCTTCCAGCCCGTGGCGAGGCCGGTTTCCTGCTCCAGCCGGTCATAGAGCTCGACCGAGTATTTCAGCAGCTGCGTGATGTTGGCCGAGGTGCGCAGCTGGCCCACGAGGCCGGCGGCATGCCAGGTGCTGCCGGAGGTGAGCTTGTGCCGCTCGATCAGCAGCACGTCCTTCCAGCCGAGCTTGGCCAGGTGATACGCCGTGGAACAACCGATGATCCCGCCGCCGATGACAATGGCCCGGGCCTGGGTGGGGAGAGTGGACATGGTTTCGCCTGATCTTTTGAGAGCGTCTGACATTCTTCGCTTGTCGCCCCCACCCCAACCCTCCCCTTGCCGACAATGTCGGCATTCGCCGACGGCTCGGGGGAGGGAGTTACCAGAATCCCCTCCCCCAAGTTGGGGGAGGGCCAGGGTGGGGGTTGATTCTATCCGCCGCGCAGATTTCGCGCGACGCTACCCATTCTTCACCGCCTGCAGGTGCCGCCCGAACTCGCGATCGCCCATCAGCGTCTTGCAGCGTTCGAAGCGGTTGGTCGCGTAGGCCCAGAAATCGTCGGCCGGGTTCTGGTTCACATGCTGGATGATGCCCCAGAGCGTCCACAAGAGGTCGCACATCGCCTTGTAGAGCACCATGCGGCCGCGCTCGGCGGCCGGCGCCTTGCCGCCGAAATAGGCTTCCAGCAGCGCCTCGTCCTGCTCCGGGCCGAAGCCGGCCTCGACCGAGGCGTCGCCCAGGTCCCACATCGGATCGTTGTTGCCGGCATATTCCCAGTCGATGACGAAGACCTGTGACCCGGTGTCGAGAAAGTTCTCCGCCAGCGGATCGCAATGACAGGGCTTGATCGGCAGCGGCCGGGCGCCCAGCGCGGCGCGCACCGCCTCGGCCTCGCGCTTCACGTCGTGATAGCCGTCGGGCAGCGGCGCGTTCTTCTTGGCCAGGAAGTCCAGGTATTCGTCGATCATCTGGAACAGCTCGAAGCGGTTCAGGAACGGCGCCGCGCTGTCATGCACGCGCTTCAAGGCCACCGCCGAGCGCCGCACCGAGCCCAGATCCTTGAACTTCTCCACGTTCATGGTGATGCCGCCGTCGATGTAGCGGCACAGCATCACGCCGGTCGCCTCGTCGAAATGCACCACTTCGGCATTGACGCCGACCTTGGCGGCGGATTTCGCGGCGTGCGCCTCGTTGTGGCGGTTGATGTATTCGCTGGTGCCCGCACCCGGGATGCGCAGCACGTGGCGGCCGAGCGGCGAGTCGATGCGGAAATTGCGGTTGGTCAAACCGCCCAGACGCTCGGCCTTGATCGCGTCAGGCGGCACGTCCTTGAAGACGTCGATGCCGCGCATGGCGGCCAGCACATCCTCGCGATCGATGTTGGTGCTCATGCGCCCTCCCCCGCTCACGCCTTCCGCCTCTATGCTTTCAGGCGCTTGTTGTCCGGATCATAGGCCGCCTGGGTCAGGATCAGCGCCCCGCTCACCTTGCCGAAGGCCTCGATCTCCACCCGGCCGCGCTCCACGATCTCGACCGGCAGGTAACCGTAGCCGATCGCCTTGCCCACAGAGTAGCCGAAATTGCCGCCGCTGGTGACGCCGACGACCTTGCCGTCCACCATCACCGCCTCGCTGCCATAGAGCGGCAGGTAGTCGTCGAGCAGGAAGGTCACCAGGCGCTGCTTGACGCCGGCTTCCTTCTGCCGCAGCAGCGCGTCGCGGCCGATGAAGTCGCCCTTGTTGAAGTTGACGCGGAAACCGAGCCCGGCCTCGAGCGGCGTGTAGTCCGGCGTGATGTCGCTGGACCAGTAGAGATAGCCCTTTTCCATGCGCAGCGAATCGATGGCGCGGTAGCCGACATCGGCGATGCCGTGCCGCTCGCCCGCTTCGCGCAGCAATTCATAGACATGGCCGGCATACTCCGTCGGCACGTGCAGTTCCCAGCCCAGCTCGCCGACATAGCCGATGCGCACCGCGCGCACCGGCGCGGCGCCGATTGTGATCTCGCGCATGGTGGCGAAGGGAAACGCGGCGTTCGAGACGTCCTCCTCGGCCACCGCCGCCAGCACGTCGCGGGCCTTGGGGCCGCAGAGATTGATCACGGCGCGCGACGAGGTGACGTCGACCAGATGCACCGAGCCGTCCTTGCGCAGCTGGCTCTCGATCCAATGCGCATCGTGCTTGCCGAAGGCAGCGCCCGTGACGAAGTAGTAGCGGTCGGCGGCCAGGCGCACGAAGGTCAGGTCGCATTCGATGCCGCCGCGCTCGTTGCAGAGCTGCGTGTAGATGACGCTGCCGACCGGCCGGTCCATGTTGGAGACGGCGAGGCGCTGCAGGAACGGCACCACGCCGGGCCCGATCAGCTCGAACTTGGAAAAGGAGGTCTGGTCGATGAGGGCCACACGCTCGCGCACCGCCTTCGCCTCCTCGCCCACCTGTTTGAACCAGTTGGTCTTCGCGCGGTCGAAATCCGGCCTGTCCTCCGCCTCGACGCCCCCCATACGCATTTCTGGCGGCGCGAACCAGTTCGGCCGCTCCCACCCGCCGCGCGAGCCGAAGACCGCGCCCCGCGCCTTCAAAGTTTCGTAGAGCGGCGAGCGGCGGATGCCGCGCCGCGTTTCGTGCTCCTTGGCCGGGAAGGCGAGCTTGTAATGATCGCCATAGAGCTCCACCGCGCGGTCGTACATGAAATAGCGCGTGGAATGGTGGAAACCGAAGCGGCGGATGTCGAGCGGCCACAGATTGAGGCTGGGCCGGCCTTCCAGGATCCATTCCGCCATCATGCGCCCGGCGCCGCCGCCGGCGGCGATGCCGTAGAGGAAGCCGGCGCAGACGAAGTAGTTGTCGAGCTCCGGCGCCTTGCCCATGACGAAATCGGCATCGGCGGAATACGGGATCGGCCCGTTGAGGAGCTGCCGCACGCCGACCTGGTTGATGATGGGCGTGCGCTTGGCGGCGAGCTTCGCCAATTGCTCGAAGCGGTCGAAATTGCCCGGCAGCAGTTCCTGCGCGAAGGGCTTGGGGATGCCGTTGCGGGCGAAGGCGACGGTGTCGGGTTCGTAGCCGCCGACGACCAGGCCGCGCACCTCCGGCTTGTAATAGACCAGGTGGTCGGGGTCGCGCATGGTCGGCATGCGCTTCGGCGCGTCGGGGATCGGGTCGGTGATCAGATACTGGTGCTCGACGGCGAAGGACGGCACCCGCACGCCCGCCTGCTGGCCGACCTCGTGGCCCCACATGCCGCAGGCATTGACCAGGATATCGCAGGTCCAGACACCCTTGTCGGTCTCGATCTTGGTCACGCGGCCGTTCTCGACGCTGGCGCCGATGGCGCGCTCGCCGATCACGATCTTGGCGCCCTTGTCCTTGGCGCCCTTGGCCAGCGCCTGGGCGACGCTCGCCGGGTCGATATAACCGTCGCTCGGGATGAAGATGGCGGAGCGCACGTCCTCATCGGTCATCAGCGGGAAGAGATCGACCGCCTGCTTCGGCGTCAGCCATTGCATCTCCAGCCCGAAGCTCTTCGCCATGGTCATCAGGCGGCGATTCTCCATCTCGCGCTGCTCGGAACACGCAAGACGCAGCGAGCCGTATTTCTTCCAGTCGATGGCCTGGCCGGTCTCGGCCTCGAGCCTGTCGTAGAGCTCGGTCGAGAAGCGCAGCATGCGCGTGGTGTTGCGGGACGAGCGCAACTGCCCGACGAGGCCCGCGGCATGCCAGGTGGCGCCATGCGTCAGGCCGCTCTTTTCCAGGATGGTGACGTCCTTATTGCCCGCGTGCGTCAGGTGATAGGCGATGGAGCAGCCAAGGATGCCGCCGCCGAGGATCAGGATTTCGCTGTGGCGGGGCGCTGCGTCAGGCACGGGAAGGCTCCGGGATGAGGCGTTCGGCAGGAGAAAACCACAAGACCCGCACCAATTCCAGCACCAAAGCCAACATACAGCCAAAAACAACACAGAATATTAACATTTTGCTTGCGATGCGGATTGAAACCATGTTGGATTTGATCTCGAGCGACCAATTCAGCAAAGGGCGAAGCTCGGCCCGTCGACAGTGGTGGAGGCAATGATGCGCAAGACCCTTCTGGGCGGGCGCGGGCTTTCGAGCCTGGCTGTTCTCGCCCTTCTCGCGACCGCGACGCCGGCCCTGGCCGCCGTTCCGGAGAGCACGGACACGATCAAGCTGGCGAACTTCGATTGGACCGGCGCCGTCCTCAATACGAAGATCCTCGAGAAGATCCTGAAATCCTACGGCTACAACGTCGAGACGGTGAACGCCGACTACCTGGCGAGCATCGGCACCGGCCTGCCGACCGGCGACCTGACCGTCGGCCTGGAATACTGGGATACCACCGCCAAGGAAGCGATGGCGGAAGCCGACAAGACCGGCAAGACCGAAAATCTCGGCCCCCTCGGCCCCAAGGCCAAGGAGGAATGGTGGTTCCCCGAATACATGAAGGAGAAGTGCCCGGGCCTGCCCGACTGGAAGGCGCTGAACGATTGCGCCGAGCTGTTCTCCACCGCGGAGACAGCCCCGAAGGGCCGCTATCTCGGCGGCCCCGTCACCTGGGGAGGCTTCGATGACGAGCGCGTCGAGGCCCTCGGCCTCAACTACGAAGTCGTGCATGCCGGCACCGACGCCAACATGTTCGCCGAATTGGAATCCGCCTATCAGCGCCAGGCGCCGATCCTGCTCTGGATCTATTCGCCGCACTGGGCGCCGGCGAAATACAAGGGCGAGTGGGTGCAGTTCCCCGAATGGACGCCGGAATGCTACAGCGATCCCGCCTGGGGCGAGAACAAGGACCTCGCCTATGATTGCGGCAAGCCGCATGGCGAGATCTGGAAGTATTCCTGGGCCGGCATGAAGGACAAATGGCCGGTCGCCTACAAGATCGCCAAGGGCTTCCAGATGGGCGATGACGAGATGAACCAGCTCATCAGCCAGGTCGACCTGGACGGCAAGAGCATCGACGAGGTCGCTGATGCCTGGATCGCCGCCAACCAGGACAAGATCAAGGGCTGGGCCGGCCAGTAGGGCCGACCTGGTACTTGGCTTCCGATGGGGCCGGCAAGGGAACGCTTGCCGGCCCTTTTCGTCAGGGACAAAGTGACTGCGGCACGGGGCGGGGTGGGAACGATATGGCGGTGAAGCTCTCCTGCAAGCATGTCTGGAAGCTGTTCGGCGAGAATGCCGAGAGCTTCCTGCGCGGCCGCAAGGATGCTCCCGATGCCGCCGCGCTGGCCGAGGCCGGCCTGGTCGGCGCCGTGCGCGACGTCACCATCGACGTGGCCGAGGGCGAGATCTTCATCGTCATGGGCCTGTCGGGCTCCGGCAAGTCGACCTTGCTTCGCTGCCTCTCCCGCCTCATCGAGCCGACCGCCGGCGAGGTGGTGTTCGAGGGCCGCGACCTCTTGAAGGCGAGCGAGGCGGAGATGATCGACATCCGCCGCCACAAGATGGGCATGGTGTTCCAGAACTTCGCCTTGCTGCCGCATCTCTCCGTGCTCGACAATGTCGCCTTCCCGCTCGCCATCCAGAACGTCGCCAAGGACAAGCGCCTGGCCCGCGCCCGCGAGGTGATCGAGCTGGTGGGGCTGAAAGGCCGCGAAGGCGCCTATCCCCGCGAATTGTCCGGCGGCCAGCAGCAGCGCGTCGGCATCGCCCGCTCGCTCGCCGTCGGGCCCGACCTCTGGTTCCTGGACGAGCCCTTCTCCGCCCTCGACCCGCTGATCCGGCGCGAGATGCAGGCAGAGCTGCAAAGGCTGCAGGCGGTGCTGAAGAAGACCGTCGTCTTCATCACCCACGATTTCGACGAGGCGATCCGCCTTGCCGACCGCATCGCCATCATGAAGGACGGCGCAGTGATCCAGACCGGCACGCCGGAGGAGCTGGTGCTGCGCCCGGCCACCTCCTATGTCGCCGAATTCACCCGCGACGTGCAGCGCGCCAAGGTCATGTCGGTCGGCAGCCTGATGCGCCCCGCCAATGGCGCCCGCGACTATGCCGGCGAGGTCAAGGCCACGCAGAAGATCGCCGCCGTGGCGGCCAAGGTGGTCGAGGCCAATAAGCCCTTCGCCGTCACCGATGCCGCGGGTACTTTGGTCGGCGAACTGGCGCCGCAAGCGGTGCTCGATGTCCTGACCGGGCGCGGCATCCCCGCATGACCGACACGGTGCTTTCCGGCAACCGGCGCCCATTCAATCCCCACGCCGTCATCTGGGCGGGGCTGCTGGGCGCGACGCTGGTGCTCGGCATCTTCCACGATCTGCCGCACTGGGCCGCGTGGATCACCGACTACCCGAAAGCGGCCATCCTGCCGCTTGCCAGGCAGATCACCTCCTTCTTCAAGGCGATTGTCGATTCGGCCATGCTGGCGACACGCCCGCTCTCCGCCGCCTTGCAGGTGCCGCTCGATTTCGCCGTCGGCCTGCTGGCCAAGGGCTTCGTGCTCGGCGGCACGCCCGACGCGCCGGCCTTGCCGCGCCTCTCCTGGATCGGCGTGCTGGCGACGGTGACGCTGATCGGTCATGCCTATGGCGGCCGCAAGGTCGCGGCGATCGCCTTCCTGTGCTTCGCCTATCTGGCCTTGTTCGGCCAGTGGGACCGCGCCATGCTGACGCTGGCGCTGGTCGTGGTCTGCGTGCCGGTCGGGGTGGTGATCGGCCTGCTGATCGGCATCGCCGCCTATCGCAACCCGCGCTTCGACGGCTACGCGGTGCGCCCGGCCCTCGATCTGCTGCAGACCGTGCCGGCCTTCGCCTACATCATCCCGATCCTGTTCCTGTTCGGCTTCACGCCGGTGACGCCGCTCATCGCCACCGTCGCCTTCGCCATGCCGCCGATGGTGCGCGCCACGACGCTCGCCTTGCACCGGGTGCCGGCGGAGATCGAGGAGTTCGGCACCATGGCGGGCTGCACCCGGCTGCAATTGCTGTGGCGCATCCTGCTGCCCAGCGCCAAGCCGACGCTGATGATCGGCGTGAACCAGGTGATCATGCTGACTCTCAACATGGTCATCATCGCCTCCATGGTCGGCGCCGACGGCCTCGGCTATGACGTGCTGTTCGCGCTGCGGGGCCAGAAGATCGGCGTCGGGCTGGAAGCCGGCCTCGCCATCACCGCGCTCGCCATCGCGCTGGACCGGTTGAGCCAGGCGGCGGCGGAGGCGAAGCCCGCCCTCTACCGTCCCGGAACGCCGTTCCACCAGCGGCATCCTTATCTGATCGCGTCCGTGGCGATCCTGGCGGCGACCACGCTGATCGGCCTCGCCGTTCCGTCCTTCGCCGCCGTGCCGCAGGGCATGACCGTCACCACCGCGCCGGTCTGGGATGCGCTGGTGAAGTGGGTCAACATCAACTTCTTCGACTATTTCGAGGCGCTCCGCACCTTCCTGCTGATCTGGGTGCTGAACCCGATCAAGCAGAGCCTCTTGAAGCTGCCCTGGCTCTGCGCTGTCGCCATCGCCGCCTTTGCCGGCTGGCGGCTGCGCGACTGGCGGCTCGCATTGCTGGCCGCCCTCATGGTCGCCTTCCAGGCGGTGATCGGGCTCTGGGACAAGGCGATGATCACCGTCTATCTGTGCTTCATCTCGGCGCTGATCTCCTGCCTCATCGGCATCCCCTTGGGCGTTCTGGCGACGCGCAGCGCCTGGTTCGACCGCGTGCAGCGCGTGGTGGTCGACACGCTGCAGACCCTGCCCTCCTTCGTCTACTTGATCCCGGTGGTGATGCTGTTCCGCGTCGGCGACGTGACCGCGCTCATCGCCATCGTCGCCTTCGCGGTGACGCCGGCCATCCGCTACACCATCCACGGCATCCGCCAGGTGCCGCCGCATCTGATCGAGGCCGCGGTGGCGACGGGCTGCACCCGCGGCCAGATCCTCTGGCGCGTGCAGCTGCCGCTGGCGCTGCCCGAGATCATGCTCGGCATCAACCAGACCATCCTGTTCGCCCTTTCCATGCTGGTGATCACCGCCTTGGTCGGCACCCGCGACCTGGGCCAGGAGGTCTATATCGCGCTGACCAAGGTCGATACCGGACGCGGCATCGTCGCCGGGCTCTGCGTCGCCTTTCTCGGCATCGCCGCGGACCGGCTGCTGCGCGCCGGGGCGGACCGCTTCCGCCGCCGGCTCGGCCTCGCCGCCAGCGCGGGAATTGGATAGGAATACGGCATGGCCTCGGACGACGCCTGGACCTCGCTACGCCTCAATCCCCGGCAGGAAGAGCTGGTCGAGCGCCTGCGCCGCGACCGCATGCTGAGCATCTCGGCGCTGGCCGAGGCGCTGCAGGTCTCCACCGAGACCATCCGCCGCGACGTGCGCGGCCTCGCCGCCAAGGGCGTGGTGGTGAAGCAGCACGGCAACGTGCTGTGGCCGGAGAACCGCGACGACGAGCCGCTGCAGCGGCGCATGGCGGCCAACATGGGCGGCAAGAAGCGCATCGCCCAGGCCCTCGCCAAGGAGATCAAGGACGGCGAATCCCTGCTGATCGACAGCGGCTCGACCACCATGTACGTGGCCGAGGCCCTGCGCGGCCATCGCAACCTGACGGTCGTGACCATCTCCGCGCCCATCGCCCAGATGCTGGCTTCGGGCGAGGGCAACCGCGTGTTCCTGGCCGGCGGCGAGGTGCGCGCCGACGATTGCGCCGCCTATGGCCCCGCCTGCCTCGCCTATCTCGGCCAGTTCAGCGCCGAGACGGCGATCCTCTCCGCCGCCGCGATCACCGGCGATTTCGGCGTGATGGACCACCATATGTGCGAGGTCGAGGTCTGCCGCGTCCTGGTCGCGCGCGCCGAGCGCGTCATCGTCGCCGCGGATCACAGCAAGTTCGCCGCCAAGGGCCTGATCGCCGCCTGCCCGCTGGCCGAGATTGACCTCATCGTCACCGATGCCGCCCCGCCGCCCGACCTGGCGGCGACGCTGGAAGGCGCCGACGTGGAGGTGCAGGTCGCCTAGACCAGGTAGTTGTCGGTATTTGCCTGGGTCAGGGTGACGTTGAGCAGGGTGGCAAGGGTGATTCCGGCGGCGCCGCCGGCCCCGTCGGCGTCGATGTTGACCACCGTGTTCGCGCCAACCTTGGTGAAGGCGAGGATGCCGTCGAGGAAAGGGTCGCCGCCGCCATAGCCGATGTCGTCAAGCAGCGCGGTGATATCGAGCAAATCGCCGGTGATGCCGAGCTTGAAGTCGGTGATGGTGTCGCCGGCGTCGGTCAGGTGGTCGTAGTGGAAGTAGTCCCGCTCGGTCCCGCCGGTCAGCGTGTCGTTGCCCTGCCCGCCGACGATGTAGTCGTAGCCGGCACCCCCCAGCAGCACGTCGTCACCGCCGAAACCCACCAGTGAATCGTGACCGGTGCCGCCGTCCAGCTTGTTGGCGCTGGAATTGCCGCCGATATAGTTGTTGAGCGCGTTGCCGGTGCCGTTGAAGCTGCCCCCCTCGCCCAGGACCAGGTAATCGATGTTCGCCTGGGCCGCGAGACTGTAACTCAACAGACTGTAGATCGTATCCGTGCCACCGCCATTGGCATTGCTCACGCTCTCGATGATCACGTCGGTCGTGCCCAGGACGATGTAGAGGTCGTCCCCTTTGCCGCCGATCAGCGTGTCGCCGGGATTGCAGCCGTTGAGATAATTGTCGCCGTCATTGCCGGTCAGGATGTTCTTGAACCCGTTGCCGATCGCATCGATATCGGCGTTGCCGGTCAGCGTGATATTTTCGACATACCAGTTGTTCAGGATGCTGCAGCTCACCGAGCTCTTGATCAGATCCGTGCCGCCGCCGGAAGACTCGATCACCTGGTCCCCGGCATTGTCGACAATGTAGATGTCGTTCCCCTTGCCACCCGACATATAGTCGGCGCCGCCAAGACCATCCAGCAGGTTCGCCCCGTCATTGCCCACTAGGCTGTTGGCGGCAGCATTGCCAGTCGCGTTCAATGCACCGACGCCGAGAAGGAACGCATGCTCAATCGCCCCGTTCGCGATGACCTGCAAGTTGACAGAAATCGACGAAAAGACGCGGTCACCTGCGTCAATTCCGGCCTCGACAATGATGTCTGAAGCGGAGTCGATGAAGTAGGTATCGTTGCCTGCGCCGCCGTCCATATAGTCACGGCCAACGCCACCGTCCAAATAGTCATCCCCGTTGTCATCGCCGCCGAAGATTTGATCATCGCCCGCTTGGCCGAACAGCTTGTCCGAGCCGTTGCCTCCGTAGAGGATATCATGCGAACCAAAGCCGTTCAGATTGTCATCGCCTCCTCCGCCATAGAGAAGGTCAGTTTCGTTGCCTCCTGTAATCCGGTTCGCCACATCATTGCCGGTGATGTTGTTGTGGAACTTGCCCCCGATCACGTTCTCGATGGTGACGCCATAGGCAATCCCGAGCAGGCTTGATGTTGCGCCGTAGTCCTGCATCGCGAAGCGCGAATACGTTCCCTCCACCAGACTGACGTTAATCGTATAAGTCTGATTGGAAAAATCGAGCGTATCATCGCCGCCAGCGTCCCAGAGCGTCATGTTCACCTGGGTTGTTGCGCTGAACTTGTAGACATCGTCCCCTGTACGCGTCGTCATGTTCGCGCCGTAGATGTACTGGATCGCAAGTATGTCCAGGAGTTGCGGTGTGGACGCGTAGGCGAGCGTGCTCAGCTCGGCCGTGTACGACATGACGGTGTATTGGTCGGTATCAAGCGCCGGAGTAAGCGCCAGTTCTCCCGGCTCATCGGCGAACGGGTGATCCAGGCCAAGTGTATGCCCGATCTCGTGTAGCATCGTGGCAAATCCGGATTCACCCGGCTGCAGTTGCAGGTTGGGGGCGTATTGCGCGTCAACCCAGACGTCGCCGGCCTCGGGAAACTCAAAGCCACCCCCCTGATAGGGGAAGTAGGCCCAGGCGGCGGCGGAGGAGTTCGTGACGGCACCGCTGTTGCCGAACCTGATGTCGCCCACATCTGTTACCGTGTCAGGGACCTCGACGAAGGAGACGTTTGCCACCTCCGCCCAAAGCGCCAGCGCCTGGCGCGCGGCCGTCTGCTGTGCATTGCTGAAAGCCGTGAAGGACTCGAACGGCTCATTGTCGTTGTAATCTGCCGCCCAGGCGGCGCCGCTGCTAGGAAAGCTAAATGTGACGACGGCAGCCGTACCCGCACCGGCACCACCCCATTTGTAACCCCAGATCAGAAACGGGTCGACCTTGGGGTCGCCGGTGATCACCGGATAGGTGGACGCTGGTGTAGTAAGGTATGGTGACGTCATCGACGGCCTCCCCAAGCTGCCGGACAGGTGCGGATCGGCATGGATACAGGGGCCCTACCTGCTCCACCCAAGGTGGAATCGCGCCAATCTCTTCAGCTCCAAGCTCAGGAATGTTATCTTTTTTGCCGGAATTTTCGCCAGGAAAATTAGGTTAAATTGCCGCGTTCAGCGACATCGTCCTACCGTTCGAGCGACACCGCCCTCTCAACCTTCCGGCACCTTGTCCGACGCCTAAAGCAAGTAGTTGTCGGTATTGGCCTGGGTCAGATTGACGTTGAGCAGGGTCGCCAGGGTGATCGCGGCGCCGGCCCCCGCGCCGTCGGCGTCGATGTTCACCACCGTGTTGCTGCCGACCTTGGTGAAGGCGAGGATGCCGTCCAGGAACGGATCGGTGCCGCCATAGCCGATATCGTCGAGCAGCGCGGCGATGTCGAGCAAATCGCCGGTGATGCCGAGCTTGAAGTCGGTGATGGTGTCGCCGGCGTCGGTCAGGTGGTCGTAGTGGAAGTAGTCCCGCTCGGTCCCGCCGGTCAGCGTGTCGTTGCCCTGCCCGCCGACGATGTAGTCGTAGCCGGCACCCCCCAGCAGCACGTCGTCACCGCCGAAACCCACCAGTGAATCGTGACCGGTGCCGCCGTCCAGCTTGTTGGCGCTGGAATTGCCGCCGATATAGTTGTTGAGCGCGTTGCCGGTGCCGTTGAAGCTGCCCCCCTCGCCCAGGACCAGGTAATCGATGTTCGCCTGGGCCGCGAGACTGTAACTCAACAGACTGTAGATCGTATCCGTGCCACCGCCATTGGCATTGCTCACGCTCTCGATGATCACGTCGGTCGTGCCCAGGACGATGTAGAGGTCGTCCCCTTTGCCGCCGATCAGCGTGTCGCCGGGATTGCAGCCGTTGAGATAATTGTCGCCGTCATTGCCGGTCAGGATGTTCTTGAACCCGTTGCCGATCGCATCGATATCGGCGTTGCCGGTCAGCGTGATATTTTCGACATACCAGTTGTTCAGGATGCTGCAGCTCACCGAGCTCTTGATCAGGTCCGTGCCGCCGCCGGAAGACTCGATCACCTGGTCCCCGGCATTGTCGACAATGTAGATGTCGTTCCCCTTGCCACCCGACATATAGTCGGCGCCGCCAAGGCCGTCCAGCAGGTTCGCCCCGTCATTGCCGCCCAGGAAATTCGCGGACGAGTTCCCGGTTGCATTCAGCGCCGCAGTACCAAGCAGCAGGCCGTGTTCGACCTTGCCGGCGCCAAGGATCGTCAGGTCGAACGAGATTTTGGAGTAGATCCAGTCTCCCGTGTCGGCGTTGGCGCCCTCGTTGATGGTGTCGCCGGCGGAATCGACATAGTAGGTGTCGTTGCCGGCGCCGCCGCTCATCTGGTCGTTGCCGGCGCCGCCGTCCAGCGTGTCGTCGTCCTTGCCGCCGGCAAGGATGTCGTTGCCGCCATTGCCGTAGATCGTGTCCTTGCCGTCGCCGCCGTCGAGGGTGTCGACGCCGCTGCCGCCGGACAGCTGGTTGTCGGCGGCATCCGCCGTGAAGGTCCATGCCGCGGCGCCGGTATAGGAATAGTTCTCGATCCCGGTGATCGCCCCGGCGATGAGCACGCTGCTCTTCACCTGGTCGCCGATGTCGGCATTGCCTTCCTCGTCGACCAGGTCGGCGAGGCTGTCGATGACGTAGACGTCCACCCCGGCGCCGCCCTTCAGCGTGTCGCCGCCGCCGCCGCCGTCGAGGATGTTGGCGAACGCGTTGCCGAAGATCTGGTTGTCCGAGGCGTTGCCGGTGCCGTTGAGCGCGCCGGTGCCGACCAGCTTCAGGATGTCGACGTTGGCGAAGCTCGCCAGGCTGTAGCTGATCTGCGATTCCACCGTATCGATGCCGCCGCCGGCCGCGTTCGTCGTCGTCTCGCTGACCTTGTCGCCGGCGCTGTCGACCAGGAAGAGATCGTCGCCGAGGCCGCCCGTCATCGTGTCGTTGCCGGCGCCGCCGTCCAGCGTGTCGGCGCCGATGCCCCCGTCCAGCGTGTCGTTGCCCTTGCCGCCCCACAGGTGGTTGGCGACGTCGTTGCCGGTGATCTTGTCGCTGCCGGTGCCGCCGATCGCATCTTCGATGATGACGTTATAGGCGATGCCGATATTGCCGTTGGCGGCGGCGCCGTTGTTCTTGCGCCCGATCGAGCTGAAATTGCCGGCCCGCAGGTCGATCGTGGCGGCAAGGGTCTGGTTCGACAGGTCGAAGGTGTCGTGCCCGCCGGCGTCCCAGATGCACTTGAACTCCTCGGTCGAATTGCTGAAGACGTAGCCGTCGTCGCCGGCGCGGGTCGTCATGTTGGCGCCGTAGATGTACTGGATCGCCAGGATGTCGAGCAGCATCGGCCCCGCCGCCTCGATCGTCGCGCCCGAATAGAGCGTGTACGACATGATCGAGTAGCGCTGGTTGTCCAGGCTCGCCGGCAGGTGCACTTCGCCCGACACGTCGGCGAAGGGATGATCGAGACCGAGCGCGTGGCCGATCTCATGGATCATGGTGGAATAGCCGAACTGGCCGGGGGCCAGCTGCAGGTTCGGGGCGTAGCTGGCATCGAACCAGACGTCGCCCGCCTCCGGGTATTCGAAGCTGTCGAAACCGTCATACGGGAAATAGGCCCAGGCCGCGGCGGAGGAGTTCGTCACCGAGGCGCTGTTGCCGAAGCGGATGTCGCCGACATCGGTGTCGCCCGGGATGTCGTCGACCTGATTGAAGGTCAGGTTGGCGACCTCCGCCCAGCTGGCGAGTGCGGCCACCGCGGCCGCCTGTTGCGCGCCGGAGAACGGCGTGAAGCCGTTGAACGGCTCGTTGTCCAGATAGGTGGCGTAGTCGGTGTGCCACGGCGAGCCGTAGGTCGGGAAGCTGTAGGTGATCGTGGCGGCGGTGCCGACGCCGGTATTGCCCCATTTGAAGCCGGGTACGATCAGCGGGTCGAGATAGGGATTGCCCGTGGTGGGGTTGTACGGGGTGACGATGCCAGTCCCATACGGCGAAGTCATATGGCGCCCTCCTGCATGTCGCCCAGGCCTGGCACAGATCCCAGGCGCCCTCAAATGCCTTGCTTCAATCGCCGCAGCCGCGAATGCCGCAAATCCAATGCAGGAATGTTATCTGAACTCGGCCGCAAAGCGATGGCAAAAAATAGTTAATGCGGTGGCTCGGCATTCCGAGCCACCGCCTGCGGCCGCCGCAAGGGCCTAGATCGCCGGCCGCGTCTTCTTGCCGCGGTACCAGCCGCCCAGCGCCGTCTCGTAGGCCATGCCGGCGCGGAACACGTCGGCGTCGCAATAGGTGCGCCCGACGATCTGGATTCCGGTGGGCACGCCGTTCGCGGCATGGCCCGAGGGCACGGCGAGGACCGGGCAGCGGCTCATGGTGTTGAACGGCGTCGTCATGCACCAGGCGATGATCGGCCACACCTCGACCTTCTTGCCGTTGATCTTCACCTCGTGCAGCGTCGGGTCGAAATCGGCGCGCACCGCGGGCAAAGCGGTCGTCGGGCAGACCAGCACGTCATACTTCTCGAGGATAGGCCCGAGCGTGCTGTACATCCTGGTCGCCACGTCCATCGACCACAGGAAATCGGCGGCGGTCGATTTCGAGCCGTGCTTGCCGAAGTCCACGGCGTAGGGGGTCATGATCTTGCGGTGCTTCTTGGCATAGGCCGCCATCTGGTTGCCGAACAGATGGTTGAGATGGATGACGCCGGCCTTGAGCGCGTCGAGGGTCCAGCCCAGATCGACCTCCTCGACCGTGGCGCCGAGGGAGCGGAACACGTCGAGCGCGGCCCTGGTATTGGCGACCACGTCCTTGTCGACATTGTAGAAGCCGAGATCCATCGAATAGGCGATGCGCCAGCCCTTGATCGGCTTGTACTGCGTCGGCAGGCGCAGCTTGGGCCGCAGGCTGGCGATGTCGGTCGGGCTCGGCCCGCACATCACGTTCTGCAGCAGGATCGCGTCGGCGACGCTGCGCGCCAGCGGGCCGGTGTGGCAGTAGGGATCGAGGTTGAACGGCGGATCGTCCGGGTTGCGGCCATAGGGCGGCTTGAAGCCCACCACGCCGCCACAGGAGGCCGGGATGCGGATCGAGCCGCCGATATCCGAGCCGGTCGCCAGCATGCTGGTGCCCGAGGCAAGGCTTGCCGCTGCGCCGCCGGAGGAGCCGCCGGGGGTGAATTTCGGGTTCCACGGGTTGCGCGTGACGCCCCAGAGCCGCGTCTGGGTCACCGACGAGCAGGAGAATTCCGGCGTCGCCGTGCGGGCATGCACGATGCCGCCCGCCTTCATCACCCGCGCGTTCATCGGCGACGTCGTCTCGGCGATGAAATCCTTGTAGATCAGCGAGCCAAAGGATGTCGGCTTGCCCTTGATGAAACTCTCGTCCTTGATGCCGACCGGCAGGCCTTCCAGCGCGCCCAGGCGGGCACCCGCCTTGCCGTATTTGGCCTCCGCCTTGCGCGCCGCATCCAGCGCTTCGTCGAAATGGGTGAAGGTGAAGGCATTCACCTTCTTCTTCAGGCTCTCGGCGCGGGCAATCACCGCCTGCATCAGCTCAACCGGAGAAAGCTTGCGGGCCCGGAACTGCTCCAGGGCCTCGGTCGCGCTCAGGTAGCAAAGATCAAGGTCGGCCATCGCGGATTTCCTCGCGCTCGGGACAAGAAAAAGCCCCGGCAGTTGCCTGCCGGGGCTTGCCGGATCGAGCTACTTCTGCAGCTCGGTCCAGATCTTGGTGTAGATGTCGTTGACCTCGGGCGAGCACTGCAGCTGGAAGGCGCCCTTGTCGACGAACTCGGCCGGAATGACGATTTCCGGCGCGTTCTTCAGCTCATCCGGCATGAAGGCATCGGAACCCTTGATGCCGTTCGCATACTTGGCGAAGGCGGAGATCAGCGCCGCGTTCTCCGGATCCATGATGAAGTTCTGGAACAGCTTGGCGTTCTCGACGTTCTTGGCGTCCTTCAGCACGGCCACGTTGTCCATCCAGATCGGATAGCCTTCCTTCGGATAGCCGTAGACGATGGTCGAGTTCTTCAGGCGCGCGCGCAGCGTCGAGCCGTTCCAGTTCACGCCGACGACGATGTCGTCCTTCTCGTATTTCTCCTGGTTGCCGTAATCCATCGACATCCAGTACTGCTTGGCGTTCATCAGGGTGTCGCGGACCTTCTTCAGCATCTCCTTGTCGTCCGAGCACCACTCGCCGCCGACATAGTGGATGGCGAGGTTCATGACGTCCGACATCTCGGGAACGACGTTGATCTTGCCCTTCAGCTCATCCGGCGGATCGAGGAAGATCGCCGAGGTGTTCGGATCGGCCTTGGAATACTTGGTGTTGAGCAGGATGCCGGTGGTGCCCCACTGCCAGGGAACGGTGTAATGGCGGCCCGGATCGAACGGCACGTCGACCCAGCGCGGATCGACGTTCTTGAAGTTCTCCATCTGGTCCGGCCGGGTCTCCAGCAGCAGGCCCTCGTTGATCCACACCGGCACGAAGCTGGCCGAAGGAACCACGATATCGAAGCCGTGACCGCCGGCGCGCACCTTGGCCAGCGCGGTGTCGTTGGAATCGTAGTCGGTGACGGTGACCTTGACGTTGTACTTCTCTTCGAACTTCTTGATCAGGTCTGGGTTGGTGTAGTCGCCCCAGTTGAAGATCTGCAACTCGCCGTCGGCGAGCGCAACGCCGGCCGACATCGCGAGCGCGAAGCCGGCAACGGCTGCAAGCAATCTGGATCTCATGGACGTCTCTCCTTTGTTGGATCCCACGGCAATCACTTCTTCCGGTTCAGGAAGAAGAAAAAAGTCACGAGCAGAACGGAAAGCAGGAAGAATATCGCCGAGACGGCGTTCACCGCCGGCGTCATGCTGCGCCGGAGCTGCCCCAGCATGTAGGTCGGCAGCGTCTCCACGCCAGCCGACTTGATGTGGTCGGTGATGACCACGTCGTCGAGCGAGGTGACGAAGGCGAGCATGAATCCCGCCATGATTCCCGGCCAGAGCAGCGGCAGCGTGATGCGGCGGAAGGCGAGCCACGGCGTCGCATAGAGGTCCGCCGCCGCGGCCTCCAGGGTCGAATCCATGGATTCGAGGCGCGCGCGGATCGGCAGATAGGCGAAGGGGATGCAGAAGGCCGAATGCGCCGCGACCAGGTAGGCGGAGCCGGCATAGCCGGTCGCCACCTTGATCCAGGCGAAGAAGATGAGCAGCGCCACCGCGGTCACGATCTCGGGCACCATCAGCGGCATGTTGATGATGGCGTAGACCGTGGTCATGCCCAGGAACGGCTTGGTCCGCGTCGTCGCCAGCGCCGCCAGCGTGCCCGCCGTGGTGGCGACCGAGGCGGCGACGGCGGCCAGCCAGAGCGAGCGGAACGCCGCGTCCTTGATCTCCCGGTCGCCCCAGGCGTCGTTGTACCATTTCAGCGAGAAGCCGCCCCACTGGGCGAGCGATTCGCGCTCGTTGAACGAGAACACGATCAGCAGGACAATCGGCAGATAGAGCACCGCGAAGACGGCGATCGCCGTGGTCGCGAAGCCCGGCATGCGCTTGATGACGAAGGGCTTGATATGCGCCGCCATGATCCTTCCTAGTGCGACCGCGACGACATGCGCGAGGCGTTCCTGACATAGATCAGCAGCGCCGCGGTCACGATCGCCATCAGGGTGATCGACAGCGCCGCGCCGAGCGGCCAGTTGCGGCCCTGGCCGAATTGCAGCGAGATGAGGTTGCTGATCATCATCTTCTTGCCGCCGCCGAGCAATGCGGGTGTCACATAGGCGCCGATCGCCGGGATGAAGACCAGGATCGACCCGGCGATGACGCCGGGCTTCACCAGCGGAATGATGATCCGCCGCAGCACCGCCAGCCGCGTGGCATAGAGGTCATAGCCCGCCTCCACCATGCGGAAGTCGAGCTTTTCCATGCTGGCATAGATCGGCAGCACCATCAGCGGCAGGTAGACATAGGTCATGCCGAAGCCGATGGCGAAATCGGTGTTCAGCATTTGGATCGGCTCCTGGATGACGCCGAGTCCGATCAGGATGTTGTTGATGACGCCGTCGCGGCGGATCAGCTCCTCGATCGCGAAGGTGCGGATCAGCAGGTTGGTCCAGAACGGGATGGTGACCAGGAACAGCCAGATGTCGCGCTGCTTCTCCGGCCGGGTGGTGATGAAATAAGCGGTCGGGAAGCCGACCAGCAGGGTGAGGATAGTGGTGACGCCGGCCAGGCGCACGCTGCGCCAGAAGACGATCATATGCGCGTCGGCGAAGCTCAGCGTGTCGTCGAAAATGTCGCGCTCGAGCAGCACGCCGAACCAGGCATCGGTCGAGAAGCTGCCGGTGACGCCGCCGTAATCACCCTTCCCGAGGAAGGAATAGACCACCATGATGAAGAGCGGCCCGATCGCCGCCAGCAGGATGATGACCAGCGACGGCGTGATCAGGTACCAGCGATTGCGAACGTCCCTGCGCTCAGCGGCCTCGGCGACTTCGCGGACATTCGCCATCGCTCAGTCCCTCAAGACCTGGGCGACGTTGTCGCCGATCATCACGCCCGCCTTGTCGCCGGCGGCGACCGTCACGGCGCGGTCCCGGCTGTTCTGCTGGCGCACGATGAACTCGCTGCCGTCCTCCAGCCGCAGATGGATGTGGGTGTCGGTGCCGAAATAGACGACGTTCTCGACGGTGCCGCCGATCGTGCCGGCTTGCCCCGGCAGGGCGATCTGCGCATGTTCGGGGCGGATCACGACCGTGACGCTGCCATTGGGCGCGAAGCCCTCCGGCAGGGTGGCGGAGATGCGGGCGGCGCCGGCGGCCAGCCGCACGTCGGCCCGGTTGCCGGAAACACCGGTCAGGTCGGCTTTCAGGAAATTCGTCTCGCCGATGAAATTGGCGACGAAGCGTTCGGCCGGGTGGTCGTAGATCTGCCGCGGCGTGCCGACCTGCAGGATGTGGCCCTTCGACATGACCGCGATGCGGTCGGACATCGTCAGCGCCTCTTCCTGGTCATGGGTGACGAAGATGAAGGTGATGCCGGTTTCGTGCTGCAGACGCTTCAGCTCGATCTGCATGTCCTTGCGCAGCTTGTAGTCGAGCGCGGAGAGCGGCTCGTCGAGCAGAAGCACCTTCGGCTGCGGCGCGAGCGCGCGGGCCAGCGCCACGCGCTGCTGCTGGCCGCCGGAGATCTGGCTGGTCTTGCGGTTGCGCAGCTCCTCCATGCGGACGAGGCGCAGCATCTCGGCGACGCGGCTCTCGATCTCCGCCTTCGGCTTGCCCAGCATCTCCAGGCCGAAGCCGATGTTCTGCCCCACCGTCATGTGCGGGAACAGCGAGTAGTTCTGGAACACGGTGTTGACCGGCCGCTTGTAGGGCGGCAGCGGCGCGATGTCCTGGCCGTAGAGCAGGATCTCGCCGTCGGTCGGAAAGTCGAAGCCGGCGATCAGCCGCAGCAGCGTGGTCTTGCCGCAACCCGACGGTCCCAGCAGGGTGAAGAACTCGTTTTCGCGAATCGTTACCGAGACGTCATCCAGCGCCCGGACGCCGTCCTGCCCCACCCCGAAAATCTTCGTGACGTTCTTGGCCTCAACGGCTGCAGCCGAGACCATCCTGTCCCCCGTCAAGAATTAAATCTTGTTGTTTTGTCATTTTTTGACGTAAAGCCCGCAGCTAATTTGCAGGTCGCATTCCCCGCCGTCAATGGCGCGGTGCCGCACTGCCACATTTGGGCCTATTCTTTTTACAGGCTTCGGCGGCGCGCCGCGGCGGTCACGATGACGCGGTCACGATGATTTGTCCCCGCGACAGCCCCGCCGGGGCTGCTCCTGATGCCGCCAACCGGCCGCCTTGGCTGGGAGAGGGGCACGGGAAGCGGAATCCGGCGGTTGCGATGGGCGGCGACAGCCGGCCAAGAGTTTGACCCTATGGTCAACGCCGCGCCGGCCGCCCCGTCGTCACTCCGTCAGTTTTTCGGGGAAGCCCGGCGCCCGCAGATCGGTTCTCAGCTGCTCCTCCAGCAGCTTCACGATGGCGGTCGATTGCGCCGCGCCGCCATAGGCCGAGCGGCCGCGGATGAAGGTCTGTGCGGTGAGGCCCGCGAGGTCGAGCGGCACGCCGAATTCGCGCCCGAACTTCATCGCGAAGCCCAGGTCCTTGCAGGCGAGGTCCATGGAAAAACCGATATCGTAGCTGCCGCTCAGGATCAGCTGGCCTTCCGTCTCGTGCACGAAGGAATTGCCGGAGCTGGCGCGGATGGCGTGGAAGGCCTGCGCCAGGTCGAGCCCGCCGCGCCTGGCCAGCATCAGCGCCTCGCCATCGGCCACCAGATGGATGAAGGCCAGCATGTTGGTGATGACCTTGATCAGCGCCGCCGAGCCGAGCGGCCCCATGTGGAAGATCTCGCCGCCCATCGCCGCCAGCGCCGGCCGGTGCGCCTCGAACAATTCCTGCGGCCCGCCGGCGAGGATGGTGATCTCGCCCGAGGCCGCCTTGTGCACGCCGCCGGTCACCGGCGATTCCAGGGTCTCGATGCCCCGCTCCGCCGCCAGCGCCGCCAGGCGCAGGATCTCCTCGCGCCCCAGCGTGCTCATCTCGATCCAGCAGCCGCCGCGCTTGAGCCCGGCCAGAATGCCATCCGGCCCGTTCAGCACCGCGTCGCTCACCGCCGGCGACGGCAGGCAGGTGATCACCGCATCGCATTGCCCCGCCAGCGCCTGGGGGGTCGCCGCCCAGGCGGCGCCGCGCTCCAGCAACGGCTTCGCCGCGGCCGCGTTCCGGTCATGCACGGTCAGCGCAAAGCCCTCGCGCAGCAGACTGCCCGCCAGCTGCACACCGAGATTGCCGAGGCCGATGAATCCGTAGCGCATCTTCCAGAACTCCCCACTTCGTCATCCCCGGGCTTGACCCGGGGATCCAAGTTTCATTCCGCCGTCGCCGTGAACCTGGATTGCCGGGTCAAGCCCGGCAATGACGACGGGGCTTCCCGTTCTTCCTATGGCACCGGGTGATTGGTCATCTCCAGGTGCAGGCGGTCGCCGTCATAGGGATGCGCCAGCGCCACCTTCTCGTTGAGCTCGATGCCGAGGCCGGGCTCGCTGGACGGGATGACATAGCCGCCTTCCCAGCGGATCGGCTTGTTCAGCAGCTCCGCATAGAAGCCGCCGAAAGTCCGGATGCTCTCCAGGATCAGGAAGTTGGGCAGCGAGGCGGCGTATTGGATGTTGGCCGCCGCCTCGATCGGCCCGCAATAGAGATGCGGCGCGATCTGCGCGTAATGGGTCTCCGCCAGGGCGGCGATCTTCTTCGCCTCCCAGATGCCGCCGACGCGGCCGAGGGCCATCTGCAGGATCGACGCGGCGCGATGCTCCAGCACGCGGGAGAATTCGTATTTGGTGCACAGGCGCTCGCCGGTTGCCACCGGGATCGACGTGCCGCGCGCCACCAGCGCCATCTCCTCCGGCATTTCCGGCGGCGTCGGCTCCTCGAACCAGAGCGGGTCGTAGCGCTCGATGCGCTTGGCGAGCCGGATGGCGCCGGAGGCGGTGAACTGGCCATGCGTGCCGAACAGCAGGTCGGCCTTGCTGCCGACCGCCTCGCGCAGCAGGCGGCAGAACTTCTCGGCGCGGTCGAGCGCCTCCAGCGAAGGCTGGCGCGGGTCGAAGGCGGTGTAGGGGGTGACGGGATCGAACTTCACCGCGGTGAAGCCCTGCTTCACGTAGGCCGCGGCGCGCTCGGCCGAGAGCTCGGCATTGTGGTAGATGCTCTCGTCCTCGCCCGGCTCCGGATAGATGTAGGTGTAGCTGCGCAGCCGCTCATGCACCTTGCCGCCGATCAGCTCGTAGATCGGCTTCTCCAGCGCCTTGCCCAGGATGTCCCAAAGGGCGATCTCGATGCCCGACAGCACGCCGACCAGCGACGGGTCGGGGCGCTGCGAATAGCCGCTGCTATAGACCTTGCGCCACAGGCTTTCGATGTGGAACGGATCGGTCCCCTGCACGTAGCGGCCGAAAACGTCCTCGATCATCGCCTTCATGGCCTTGGGCCCGAAGCTGTCGCAATAGACCTCGCCCACGCCCTCGATGCCGTTATCGGCGACCAGCTTGACGAAGATGAAATAGCGGCCGCCGAAGCTGGGCGGCGGGTTGCCGACGATGAAGACTTTCAGGTCCTTGATTTTCATGGAATGCCCGGATGTCTGAGTGGATCTGGCGTTGCCCGGCGGCGGCGCTCGGTTGGCCGGAGGGCTGGAACCGACGAATGCCCCCTGGGGTTCGGCCCAGGATGCCCGGGTCCGGGGCCGGCTGGCAAATGAGTTCCTGGGCAGCCAAAAACTAATCCGGTCAATGCCATCGGGCGCCTCCTGGCGCGGCCGGGCTGGCGAAAACCCCGGGACCTTCCTATATGTCGCCGACGCCCTCGCCGGCCGAGATGCCGGCGACCCGTAGTCTCGGCCCGACGTCTCGATAGGGGGAAATGCATGATCGCCGAACTTCTGACCGCCGAGGCCTTGGCGGCATTCCTGACGCTCGCGGCGCTGGAAATCGTCCTCGGCATCGACAACTTGATGTTCGTCCAGATCGTCGCCTCGCGCTGCCGGCCGGAACAGCAGGATGCCGCCCGCAAATGGGGCCTGAGCCTGGCCCTGCTCACCCGGCTGGCGCTGCTGTTCTCGATCTCCTGGGTGGCCGGGCTGGTGACGCCGATCGCCGATCTCTGGGGCTACCAGCTCTCCTGGCGCGACATCATCCTGGGCGGCGGCGGCATCTTCCTGCTGGTCAAGGCCACCATGGAGATCCACCACTCGGTCGAGGGCGGCGACGAGGCCGGCGGCAAGCGCAGGCACCTCACCTTCGTCTCGGCCATCATCCAGATCGCCCTGCTCGACATCGTGTTCTCGCTGGATTCGGTGATCACCGCGGTCGGCATGGCCAATCACCTTGCCGTCATGGTGGCGGCGGTGGTGGTGGCGATGGCGGTCATGCTGGTCGCCGCAGCACCGGTCGGCCGCTTCGTGCACAATCACCCGACGGTGAAGATGCTGTGCCTATCCTTCCTGCTGCTGATCGGCACGGCGCTGATCGCCGAGGGCCTGCACTTCCACATCCCGAAGGGCTACATCTACTTCGCCATCGCCTTCTCGGCCGGCGTCGAGGCGCTGAACCTGATGGCGCGGCGGAGATCGCAGCGGAAGGCGCCGAGCCCGGAGCGCGTCGTCTAGGGCAGGATCTTCTCGATGGCGCCGGTCACCTGCGGGTCGACCGGCGCGACGCGCGTCGGGAACCACGCCGCGATCGTGCCGTCCGGTCCGATCAGGTATTTGTGGAAGTTCCAGCGCGGCACCGAATCCGCGCCGGCCGCCTGCGCCGCCCATTTGTAGAACGGATGCGCCGCGGCGCCGCTCACCCGCTCCTTGCCGGCGAGCGGGAAGTCCACGGCATATTGCCGCTCGCAGAAGCGCTTGATCTCCGCCTCCGTCCCCGGCTCCTGGCCGCCGAAATCGTTCGACGGCACGCCGAGCACCACCAGGCCGCGGTCGCGGTAGCGCTGCCACAGCGCCTCGAGGTCCTTGTATTGCGGGGTGTAGCCGCATTCCGAGGCGGTGTTCACCACCAGCACCGCCTTGCCCTTGAACCGGCTCAGCGGCAGGTCGGCACCGTCGATGGTCTTGAAGCTGAAATCATAGGCGCTCATCGCATCCTCCGCGCGGGCGGCACGCGTCGCCGCCGCCAGCATCAATACGCCAGAAATAAACACGCCAGAAATAAACACGCCGGAAATAAACACGACTGTGAGAGTTCCGAGAAAAGTCCGCAACAGCATCGAAACCCCCTCGCCTTTCCGCGCCATGAATTGCCTACGCAGGGGCGTGATCGCCGGATCAAAACGCATTTGTCGTTGGACGGCCAGCCATCTCTGTGCTGGAGTTTCCGCCTTCCGACATGAGGGGGATGCCATGGCCAATCTCGCGGTCTGCTGCGACGGCACCTGGAACACGGCCGACCAGAACCAGGGCGGCGTTCCGACCCCGACCAACGTGGTGCGCCTCTACAACCTGATTTCGGCGCAGGACGCCGCCGGCAAGCCGCAGCTGAAATACTATCACCCCGGCGTCGGCACCGATGGCGGGCTTCTTGACAAGGCGCTGGGCGGCGGCATCGGCCTGGGCCTCGACCGCAACATCCAGAGCGGCTATCGCTGGCTGTGCGACAACTACACCGCCGGCGACCGCATCTTCCTGTTCGGCTTCAGCCGCGGCGCCTATACCGCGCGCAGCCTGGGCGGCTTCGTCACGCGGTTCGGCCTGCTCGACGGCGCCGGCCTCGACGACAAGACGATCTGGGCGCGCATCGAGGAGCTGTTCAACAAGGGCTATCGGGTGAAGGGCGCCACCCGCGAGCCCTGGACCAGGCAGGGCTGGAAGTTCAAGGCGAGCGACGGCGCCGGCACGATCGACATCCCGCTGCATTTCATCGGCGTCTGGGACACGGTGGGAGCCCTCGGCATCCCCGATCACCTGAGCTTCCTCAACCTGATCGACGATCCGCGCAAATACATGTTCCACGACACCAACCTGAACAAGCTGGTGCAGCACGGCCGCCACGCCCTCGCGCTGGACGAGCTGCGCGAGAGCTTCGAGCCGACCCTGTGGACCAATACCGAGGGCCGCGACGTGAAGCAGATCTGGTTCCCGGGCGCGCACAGCGACGTCGGCGGCGGCTATCGCGAGATCGGCCTGTCCGACGGCAGCCTGGCCTGGATGATCCAGGAGGCGGAGGCGCAGTCGCTGGCCGTCGAGACCGGCCTGAAGGTGCAGATCAAGCCGAACTACCAGGACCTGCTGCACAATTCGCTGAGCGACGTGTTCAAGCTGCTGCCGAGCAAGCCGCGCGCCATTCCGCCGCTCGACAAGGCCGATCCGGCGCTGCTGCACGAGTCCGTGGTCGAACGCTGCAAGACGCCGCCGATCACCCAGATGCCCTACCGCAACACCACGCGCCTGGCCGTCGGCCAGTCGTTCAGCGAGGCGATCTATGCCTCGAACCCGTGGAACGCCACCGGGCTCTATCTGGAGAAGGGCGCCGAATACAGCTTCGCCGCCACCGGCAGCTGGCTCGACCGCGACATCGCCTGCGGCCCCGACGGCAGCGACGACGGCAAGTTCCAGCCGAGCGAGGTGGCGCAGATGCTGGGCAGCCTGATCGGCAAGGGCGAGAGCCTGTTCAAGCGCATCACCGGCAGCAAGGCGGCCGATTTCTGGCTGACCAAGCGGCACGAGGAATTTCCCTGGTTCGCGCTCGTCGGCGTCATCGCCAACGGCCTGCGCGACGGCCAGAATGCCGCGCTGCACGAGACGCTGCTGATCGGCAGGGGCGTCGCCCGCTACAAGGTCGCGGGGTCGGGCTATCTCTACGCCTATGCCAACGACGCCTGGAATTTCTACGACAACAACCGCGGCAGCGTGACGCTCACCGTGAAGCGGGTGAGCTAGCGCGGAGAAACCCGCCCTACCTCGTCATCCCCGGGCCTGACCCGGGGATCCGAGTCTGCCGCCGGCCAATCTCCCGGGTATTTGGAGTGCCGGGTCAAGCCCGGCAATGACGAATGGCGGGTGCGCTTTACGCCACGATCGCCGGCACCTTCTCCGCCGGCGGCGTGTTGCGCGAGCGCTGGCAGCGCACGATGCCGTCGATCACCACCATGCCGATGCCGGGCAGGTCGCCGGCGCGCACCGAGCTCAGCAGATCGGCGCCGGAGGAATGCTGCGCCCGGTCCAGGAACACGAAATCGGCGGCGCGGCCCGCCTCGATCAGCCCGCAATCGAGGTCGCGCATCCGCGCCGTGTTCCCCGTCGCGAAGCAGAACACCTGCTCGGCCGGCAGGTCGCCGAAGCTCGACAGCATGGCGATCACGCGCAGGATGCCGAGCGGCTGCACGCCCGACCCGGCCGGCGAATCCGTGCCGAGGATGACGCGGTCGAGCTGGCCCAGCTGCTTGGCGATCTTCACCGCGTGCAATCCGGCCATCTCGTTCCCGTTGTGCACCACTTCGATGGCGCGGCCGCATTGCTCGCACAGGCATTCGATCTGCTTCAGCGGCAGCGCCGTGTGGCCGCCATTGATGTGGCCGATCACGTCCGCGTCGGCTTCCAGCACCACGTCCTTGTCGATATAGCCCGAGCCGGGCACCGAGGGCCCGCCGGTATGGATGGTCGACTGGATGCCGTATTTGCGTGCCCAGGCGACCATCTTCTTGGCCTCGTCGCCGGCCTTCACCGTGCCCAGGCCCACTTCGCCCAGCAGCTTCACGCCGGCCTTCGCCATCTCGGCGAAGTCGCTCTCCTCCATGCCCTTCTCGATCACCGGCGCGCCGGCCAGGACCTTGACGCCCCCGGGCCGGAAGGCGTCGAAGCTGCGTTGCGCGGTGATGGCCAGCGCCTTCACCCCGACCACGTCCTTGGGCCGGCCGGGCAGATGCACCTCGCCCGCCGAGATCATGGTGGTGACGCCGCCATTGAGGAAGGAATCGATCCAGCCCAGCTGGCTCTGCCGCGGCGTCCAGTCGCCGAAGACCGGGTGCACGTGGCTGTCGATGAGGCCGGGCGCGAGCGCGCAACCCTTGGCGTCGATGGTCACCTGGGCGTGCGAGGTGTCCAGGTCCTTCTCCCTGCCGAAGGCGACGATGCGCCCCTTGTCCGCGATCAGCGCATCCGCGTCCAGGATCGGCCGCTTCAAATCGCCCGAGAGCATCAGGCCCACGTTGCGGATCACCATCTTCCCGGCTGGCCCGCCGGCAGCTGTTGGTTCGGCCATTCGCTTACTCCCTCAACAAAGACACTCGGCTCGTCAATCCTCTCGTTGGGCTCCTTCCCCCCTTGCGGGGGAAGGTTGGGAAGGGGGGTGATGCCGCGCCGGGCCCAACTTTGATAGGCTCTTCGCTTCCTATCGCCTCCGGCGATGCGCGCTCGTAGAGCGCGCTACCCCCCATCCGGCTGCGGCTAAGCTCACTGCGTTCGCTAAGCCTCCGCTGCCTTCCCCCGCAAGGGGGGAAGGAAGTTGGTACAGGGATGAAGTATCTCTACCGCAACCCATCCTCGCCCTTGATCTCGTGCTTCTGCAACCCGCCGACCCTTGGCAGCGGGCGGCCGGAATCGGTCACCACGATCGCCACCAGGATCTCGTCGGCGCGCGGCGCGTCGGCGAGGCGCACCTCCATGCCGTCGAAATGGGTGCGCACGAAGGCGGCGTCCTTGTGGCCGAGCGGCACGTCGATGGGCGTGCCCATGCCGCCCATCTTCTTGGCCGAGGGGATGAGCGCGGCGCCCTTCACCAGCGCCTCGCGCACCGGCTTGCCCATCTTCGGGTGCAGGATGGCCGCGGCATGCTCCAATTCGCCGTTCTCGCCGACGATCGCCGCCTTGCCGTAGCTCTCCGCCTTGCCGCCCTCGATGCCAAGCGCCGCGACGGCGCGCCTGGCGAGCAGCCCGCCCAGCTCCTCGCCGATGTCCATCAGCGGCGCCAGGTCCTCGACATATTTCCCGGCGAAGGGATTGGCGATCACGGCGACGGCCGCCGCCTTGCGCGTCGCCGGGCTCACGCCCTTGCCGGAGTCTCGGTGGGTCTCCTCCACCGTCACCACGATCTTGCGGATGTCGCTTTTCATGTGTCCTCCCCTATCCCAGCTTGCGCAAGGTCTCGCGCAGGGCGACGGCTTCGCCCGCGCCGACCGGCGCCAAGGTCTGTTCGCTCACCTGCTCGACGCGGCGCAGCGCCTGCGCCAGCAGCTCCGCGCCCGCCGCGGTGAGCGCGATGATACGGGCGCGACGGTCCCCGGGATCGGCGCGCAGCTGCACCAGCCCGCGCTTCTGCAGCCGCGCCACGACGCCGGAGATCGTCGCCCGGTCCATGCCGGTCAGCCGGCCGAGCTCCGTCTGCGGCGCGGCGCCCAGTTCGCGCAGCTTCACCAGCGCGGCGAACTGGGTCGAGGTCAGATCCAGATCGCCCATCGACGCGGCGAAGATGGCCATGTGCCGCTGATAGGCGCGGCGCAGCCAATAGCCGACCTGGTCCTCCAGCCGGTATTCCGCCTCCGGCTCGGTCTTGCGGATGGCGGCCCTCATCCCATCACCTTCATCCCATCACCTTCATCCCATCGCCTTCATCCCATCGCCTTCATCTCTGCCCGTCCTCGCCCTTGATCTCGCTCGCCTTGAGGCCGCCGGCGCGGTCATGCACGCGCGAGCCGGTGCCCATGGCCAGGATGAAGATGATCTCGTCCGGCCGCGGCGCATCGTTGATGCCGACCTCGATGGTGTCGAAGTGGCTGCGCACATAGGCGGCGTTGATGTGGTGCAGCGGCACGTCGATGCGGGCGCCGGCGGAGCCGACCTTCTTGGTCGAGGGCACGATGGCCTTGGTGCCGCCCAGCACCTCGCGCATGGAATAGCCGCCAGGTGCATGCCACAGCGCGCCGTGCTCCAGCTCGCCGGCGAGCCCGACCAGCGCCGCCTTGCCGTAGCTCTGCACCGCCTTCGGCCCGCCCAGCGCATCGGCCAGCTCGCGCGCCATGCTGATGCCCAACGTCTCCAGCGGCTTCATGAAGGGCTGGATGTCCTCGACATAACGTCCGGCGAAGGGATTCTTCACCACCGTCAGGATGGCGCCGCGGCGGCGCGGGTCGATCTGCGGCGGGCCGCCTTCGTGCCAGATCTTGTCGATGATGAGCTGCGACTTGCGAACGGCGATCTCGGTCATGACTTCCCCCTCAGGCGGCGCGCTCGGCCGCAATGCGTTTCATCTCGCCGACCACGCGGCATTCACCCTGCAGCTGCAGATAGGCGGCGGCGATCAGGCCGCGCTGCAGCAGCTCCGTCGCGCGGTGGACGCCGTTCTCCAGCGCCGCGGCGACCTTTGCCGCCGCGAGCGTGCCGACGGAGACGGTCACCGGCAGGTCGCCGAGATCGCTCTCGTCGCGCGCCTCGCGCGCCGGCCGCCGCTCGATCGCGGGATCGTCGATGTTGACGGCGTTGGCGATCATGGTCGCCGCCGCATCCGCCGCCGCCGCCGTGGCGGCGAGGACCGTCACCGCGTCGGCGATGCCGAGCGATTGCGAGCGCCCGCGCCAGCCGGAGGTGGCGACGCCGCGCACCGGGTCGGCGCTAGCGACCTCGACCGCCGCGTCCAGCTTCGGCGTCGCCAGGTCGCCGACGACGCCGACGCGCATCTGCTCGCCCGGCGCCAGATGGAGCGCGATGTCGCCGCCATTGTTGACGCTGGCCCGCCGCAGCTCGGCGACCTCCGCCATTGCCGCCAGCACATGCTCCGCCACCGCGCCGGCCACCGCCGCCATGGGCGTGATGAACACGTCGCGATAGGGCCAGGTCGCGTCCGCCATGCGGCGGGCGATGGCGCCGGAAACCGCCGGCGGCAGATCGCCGAGCGGCGCCCGCAGCAGCGGCAGCTCCGCCACCAGCTCGGGCAGGATGTTGGGGAAGATCGCGGCCGCCTGCATATAGGCCCGCGCCACGGCTTCAAGGTCGCCCTCGGCGGCAATGACCAGATCGATGGGCCCATGATTGAGATGCAGCCGGTTGCCGGGCAGCAGGACGATCTGCGCGCTCATGCCCCACCTCCGTCCGGCGCCGGCAGCGGCCAGGGATTCTCCGCATGCGGCGGCACGGCCTTGCGACGCTCCTCGGCCAGCACCTGCTCCAATGGCACCACGTGGTCCATGTGCCCGCCCATCAGGCGGTAATCCTCCAGCCGCATGGTGAACTCGATGGGGAAGACCAAAGCCGGCGTCGGCACGTAGCCGGTGGAATTGTCCGGCATGCGCGCGACATCGACCATCACCGTGATGCCGCCGCCCGGCCAGACATAGGCCGGAGCGCCGCCGCAAGTGACGCGGGTCAGCCGGTTCTTCACCGACATGGTCAGGCGCACCGGGTTCTCCGTGACGCCGGCGCGCAAGGAGCCGCCCGCCCCGCCCATGAACAGCACCGTGCTCAGCGCCGGCTCGCAATTCTCGGCGATGCGGTCGACCAGCTTCGCGATCGCGGCCGGCGGATCGGCCGGGCGCGGCTTCAATTCCTCGTCCAGCACGTACCAGGCGTGATGCTCGCCCGTGGTCGAGACCATGAACAGCCGCATGCCCGGCCAGGCGAGCTTCGCATCGAAGCGCTCGACGATCTCCAGCGGGTCCTTCAGGTCGGTGCCGCCCCAGCCGAGGCCCGGCTTCGCCACCTGGAAATAGCGCCCCGGCGTCGACTTGCGGCCGCGGATCCTGATGCCGCTCGGCCGCGCGTCGAGCATGCGGCCGGCCTGGTGCTCGGTGAACACGCCGGTGATGTGCTCGTCCACCACCACCACCTCGTCGGCGAGGCCGAACCACTGCTTGGCGAAGATGCCGGTGACCGCGGAGCCGCAGCCGACCCGCATGCGCTCCTCCCTCTGGCCGTCGACGATGGGCGGCTGGTTCGCCTGGACGACGACGGTCGAGCCGCCGTCGATCGTCATCTCGACGGCCTCCTTGTTGCAGAGCCGCAGCAGCGCCTCGCAGGTGACATTGCCCTCGGACTTGCTGCCGCCGGTCAGATGATGCACGCCGCCCAGCGACAGCATCTGCGAGCCGTATTCGTGCGTGGTGACATGGCCGATCTGCTCGCCCTTGACCCGCACCGCCGCCTGCTCCGGCCCGACATAGCGGTCGGTGTCGATCTTCACCTTGACGCCGCAATAGCTGAAGATGCCCTCGGTCACCACGGTGACGCAATCGACGCCCTCGACCTGGGAGGAGACGATGAAGGGCGCCGGCTTGTAGTCGGGATAGGTGGTGGTGGCGCCGATGCCGGTGACGAAGGCGCCGCTCTTGTGCAGGATCTCGCCGTCCCAGTCGCGCCCTCCTTCGAGGAAGCGCACCGCGCCGCGCCCGGATTCCGCCGAGCGGTCGAGCAGCACCAGCGGGTCGGTCCTGACCAGCTTGCCGTCGACATTGCCGTAGCGGTCGCAGGCGCCGAGCTTGCCGGGGCGGATGCGGCACAGGACCGGGCAGGCGTCGCAGCGGATGACGCCGTCGCTCTCCGCCACGCTGGAATTCGGCGTGACGATCTCGTTCATCGCGCACCTTCCTTCGCCCGGATCGCCGCCCGCAGGCGGTGCGGCAGCACCGGGATCTTGGTCACCCGCACGCCGGCGGCGCGCTGGATGCCGCCGAAGATGGCCGGCGCGGTCGAGATCAGCGCCGGCTCGCCGACGCCCTTGGCGCCGTAGGGGCCATGGCCGGTCGGGTCCTCGACGATGAGGCAGGTCATCTCCGGCATGTCGCCGAACGTGGGGACCAGGTAGTCGTGCAAATTCTCGGTGCGGCCGGGCAGGTATTCCTCCATCAGCGCCAGGCCGATGCCCTGCGCCGTGCCGCCGTGGATCTGGCCCTCGACCTGCTGCGGGTTGATCGCCTTGCCCACGTCATGCGCGGCGGCGATCTTCAGCACCTTCACCTGGCCCAGATCGAGGTCGACCTCGACCAGCGCCACCTGGGTGGCGAAGCCGTAGCAGGCATAGGGAATGCCCTGGCCGTTGGCATCGAGCGGCGAGGTTGGCGGGTCGAACCGGCCATGGCCGGTCAGCACGTCGCCGTGATTGTCGGCCGGCAATCGGCGCAAGGCGGCGCGATCGCCGAGCGCGTCGAGCTTGGCCTTCAAATCCAGCGCCGCCAGCTCGCAGGCCTTGCCGGAGACGAAGGTCTGGCGCGAGGCGGAGGTCTTGCCGGCATCCAGCGTCCGCGCCGTGTCGCCGGCGACCAGCGCGATCTCGCCGGCCGCGACGCCCAGCGCCTCGGCGGCGATCTGCACCAGGATCGTGTTCGATCCCTGGCCGATATCGACCGCGCCGCAATAGAGCGTGATGCGCCCGTCGGCGGCGATGCCCAGTTTCATCTCGGAGGGATTGCTGAGCGCGGTGTTGCCCATGCCGTACCAGGAACAACCGATGCCGACGCCGCGCTTCCGTCGCGGCGAGGCGGCATTGAACCCATCGGCCGCCGCGTTCCACTCGCGCCAATAGGGCGCCACCGCGTCGATGCTTTCGACGATGCCGCAGGAATCGTGCAGCACCTGCCCGGTGATGGTGGCATCGCCCCGGCGCAGCGCGTTCAGCCGCCGGAACTCCAGCCAGTCCAGGCCGAGCTTGTCGGCCAGCGCATCCATCGCCGCCTCGGTGGCGATCGCGCTTTGCGGCACGCCGAAGCCGCGGAAGGCGCCCGAGGGCGGGCAGTTGGTGAAATAGGCGGTGCCGCGCGTCCGCGCGTGCCGCACCCCGTAGGGGCCCGGCGCGTGCACCGGCACGCGGTTGGCGACGGTCGGGCCCCAGCTGGCATAGGCGCCGGTGTCCAGCTCCGCATACGACCAGAAGCCGGTGAGCTTGCCGGCGGCGTCGCAGCCGATCTTGACCCGGACATGCGCCGGATGGCGCTTGGTCGAGGCGGCCATGCTTTCCGGCCGGGTATAGACATAGGCGACCGGCTTGCCGGTCAGCCATGCCGCCAGGCCCAGCAGCGGATGCACGTTGAGATCGAGCTTGCCGCCGAAGCCGCCGCCGCAGGCGGTGGCGACCAGGCGCACCGCCTCCTTCGGCAGCCGCAGGATCTGTGCCACGTCGTCGCGATGCTGGAACGGATTCTGGGTCGAGACGTGGATCTCCAGCGCATCGCCCTTGCGCTCGGCCCAGCCGGCCTCGGGCTCGATATAGGCGTGCTCGACAAAGCTGGTCTGGCATTCGGTCTCTGCCACATGGGCGGAGCCGGCAAGCGCCGCCTCGACATCGCCGCAGACCACGCCGCCGTCGACCAGCACATTGCCGGCCTTGCCCGCGTGCAGCAGGTCGCCCCGCTTCGCCGCGTCGATGCCCATGATCGGCGGCAGCACCTCGTAGTGGATGGGCACGTCCTCGTCGCGGATGGCCTCGATCGCGGCGCGCGCGCCGACGAAGGCGACGACCGGATCGCCGCGATAGCGCACCTGGTCAATGGCCAGGACCGTCTGGTCCTTGATCGCCGGATACATGCCATAGGCGTTGACCGGCACGTCCCTGGCGGTCAGCACGCGCACGAGGCCAGGCCGCGCGGCGACGAAGGCCTCCAGGTCGCCCAGGGTGAACCGCGCCCGGTGATGCGGCGACCGGATCACCCGGATCAGCAGCGCATCGGCGGGAATGCCGTCGGCGCCATAGCTTTCCGCGCCGGTCAGCTTGGCCGGCCCGTCGACCTTGGCGTTGCGCGCGCCGATGCCGCCGTCGCGCAGGACCGGCGCCGGACGGGCGACGTCGAGCACCGCCTCGACGATCTTCTGGTAGCCGGTGCAGCGGCACAGCACGCCGCCCAGCGCGTCCTCCACCTCGCTCCGCGTCGGCGCGTCGCACCGCGCCAGCAGGTCGCTCGCCGCCATCAACATGCCCGGCGTGCAGATGCCGCATTGCGCCGCGCCATGGGCCAGGAACGAGCGCTGCAGGTCGTTCAACCGACCCTGCCCGGCCAGGCCTTCGACGGTGGTGATCGCCACGCCCTCGCATTGTCCGACCGGCACCAGGCAGGCGCAGGCCTGGGCGCCGTCGATCAGCACCGTGCAGGCGCCGCAATCGCCGGCATTGCAGCCGATCTTGGTGCCGGTCAGCTTGAGATCGTCGCGCAGCACATCGGCCAGGCGGCGCAGGCGGTCGCCCCGGTAGAGCTGCTGCCGGCCGTTGACGTTCATCGCCAGGATGTCGCCGATCCCGCCTTTCGCCGCCAGCTCGTTCATGGCGCGAGCTCCGCCAGCAGGCGCCGCAGCACCACCAGCGCGGCCTCGGCACGGTATTCCGCGCTGGCCCGCACGTCGTCGATGGGCGCCAGCTCGCGGAGATGATCCGCTTGCGCCAGGGCCGCGAGATCGGAATCGATCCGCCGGCCGCGCAGCGCCGCCTCGAGGCCGGGCAGGCGCCGCGCCACCGGCGAGCAGGCGCCGATGGCGATGCGCGCGGCGGCGATGCGGCCGTCGACGATGTCGAGCCAGCCCGCCGCCATGACGATGGAAATGACCAGGTATTTGCGGGCGCCGAGCTTCAGGAAGTTGCTCACCGCCTCGCCCTGCGGCGGCGGCACCAGGATCGCGGCCAGGATCTCGTCCGCGCGCAAGGCGGTTTGCCGCGGGCCGAGGATGAAATCTGCGACCGGCAGGCGCCGGCTGCCATCGGCGCTCAGCAACTCGACCTCCGCGCCCAGCGCAAGGAGCGCCGGCACGCCATCCGCCGCCGGCGAGGCGTTGCACAGGTTGCCGCCGATGGTGCCGCGATTCTGGATCTGCCGCCCGCCCACTTCGCGCGCCGCCTGCTGCAGGCAGTTGAACTGCGCCGGCAGCGCCGCCTCGGCGATGGCCGTCCAGCTGGTCAGCGCGCCGATGCGCAGGAACCCGCCGGCATCCGCGATGCCCTTGAGGCCGGGCAGCGCGGTCAGGTCGAGGACACCGGAACCGTCAGGGTCGTGGAGCGGCCGGCCGACCCGCACGGGATAGAAATCGGTCCCGCCGGCGAGGATCCGGGCGCCCTGCTTGCGCAGGCGCAGCGCCTCGGCCAGATCGCGCGGCCGCGCATAGCGCGCCTCTTCCGTGTCGCGGGCTCCCAGCATCCCGGCTTCCGTCTCCCAGATCGTTCGCATACGAACGATCTGGTCATTCTGCACCGCCGGCGGGCAGAGTCAATCGGGGGTCAATCGGGGGTCAATCGCGGGATCAGCCGATGTGGTCGGAGGCGGTCAGCGCCACGCCGGCCTTGGTCATCTCCGCCTTGGCGGCGGCGAGGCTGCCGTTGAGGTCGATGGCGCGGCAGGCATCCTCCAGCACCACGACCTGGAAGCCTTCGCGCCGGCCGTCGAGCGCCGACCAGGCGACGCAGAAATCGGTGGCCAGCCCGCACATGAACAGGCGTTTCAGCCCGCGGTCGCGCAGATAGCCGGCAAGGCCGGTGCGCGTCACCTTGTCGTTCTCGAAGAATGCCGAGTAGGAATCGATCGGCTTGCGGAACCCCTTGCGCAGAACCAGCTCCGCTCCGGTCAGCTTCAGTCCCGCATGGAATTCCGCGCCCCTGGTGCCCTGCACGCAATGATCCGGCCACAGGGTCTGGTCGCCGTAATCGAGCTTGATGGTGGCGAAGGGCTGGCCCTTGTGCGTGCTGGCGAAGGACGAATGCCCGGCCGGGTGCCAGTCCTGGGTCAGCACGACATGGCGGAACTGCCCCATCAGCCGGTTCACCACGGGCACGATCTCGTCGCCCTTGGAGACGGCCAGCGAGCCGCCGGGGCAGAAATCGTTCTGCACGTCGATGACGACCAGCACGTCCTCGTCCATCGGCGTCACCTTGAATGCCATGACACGGCCCCCTCTTCGCCCATGCGGGAACTATAAGTTCGCCGGTGGACGGGCGCAATCTCAGCGCCTGCCGCCGGGCAGCAGGCGCTCGATCCGCAGCAGGATCTCGGCGATGAGCCCGCGCGGGAAGAAGATGACGCAGAGCACGAACAGGCCGCCCAGCCCCAGCAGCCAGAGCGGCCCCAGGACCTCCGACAGGAAATTCTCCGCCACCCGCACCACCACCGCGCCCAGGAAGGCGGCGATCAGCAGCGACTTGCCGCCGAGCGCGGTCCAGATCAGCACCTCGGTCGAGAGCCCGAAGCCGAGCAGGGTCGGCGAGGCGAAGGCGAACTGCGCCACGAAGAGCGCGCCGGAGAGGCCGGCCACCGCCGCCGCGATGGTGAAGATGGCGAGCTTCAGCCGCGCGTTGTCGTAGCCGAGGAAGGCGGCGCGATCCTCGTTGTTGCGCAGCGCATTGAGCGCCAGGCCGAACGGCGTGCCGAGCATCGCCGCCAGCAGGGCGAAGACGATCACCGCCACCGCCAGGATCGCGTAATAGACCGGGAGGCCGTCGATCAGGTCGCCGCCGAGGCCGAGATTCATCGGCGGCACGCCCATCAGCCCGTTGAAGCCGCCGATGAACTCCCAGTTGATGGCCAGCCGCTCGGCGATGACCGCGATGGCGAGGGTGACGATGCCGAAATGCGCGCCGCGCAGACCCCGGCCGTAGAACAGGAAGCGCCCCAGCAGGTTGGCGAAGAGCGCCGGCAGCGCCATGGCCGCCAACAGGCCGAGCCAGGAATTGGCCGGCACATGCGGGATCATGCCCATGGTCACCAGGCTCATCGCATAGGCGCCGCCGCCGAAGAAGATCGCCTGGCCGAAGCAGAGCAGCCCCGCCTGGCCCCAGATCAGCGCCAGGCTCATGGCGAAGATGCCGTAGGTCATGAACTGCGCCAGCTGCAAGAGCTGCCAATCATCGACCAGGGCCGGCAGAACCGCGAAGCCGAGCCAGATCGCGGCGGCGATGACGAGCGAACGCCGGCTCATTTACGGCTCCGCCCGGAAAGCAGGCCGTTGGGGAAGATGCGGATGACCACGATGGCCATGGCGAAGACCACGACCTGGGCCAGCACCGGCGACCACAGCTTGGCGAAGGTGGAATCGATGCCGCCCACCAGCGAGGCGCCCAGCAGCGTTCCGGTGAGGCCACCGCCCCCGGTCAGGATCGCCAGGAAGGCCGGGATCAGGAAACCCAGCCCCATCTGCGGATCGACGCTCATCTGCGGCGCCATCACCGCCCCGGCCAGCCCGGCCAGGGCCGCGCCGAAGGCGAAGGTGGCGCGGTCCAGCCGCCGCGTGTTGATGCCGAGGCAGGCCGCCATCGACCGGTTGGCGATGACGCCGCGCGCCGCCAGGCCGAAGCGGGTGCGGAAGAAGACGAACAGCGTCAGCAGGATGACCAGTACCGCGACACCCATGATGAACAGGCGATAGGCCGGATAGGTGGTGCCGAACAGGTCGATTCCGAATTGCAGCGGCGCGTCGACGGTGTAGGAGGCCGGGCCGAAGCCCAGGATCACCGCCTGCTTGATGGCGATGGAAATGCCCCAGGTGGCGAGAATGGTGTCGAGGAAGCGGCGATAGACGTGCCGGATGATGAGCTCCTCGAGCACCAGGCCCACGAGCCCCACCACGACGGGCGCCAGGATGAGCCCCAACCAGAAACCTCCGCCGGCCTGCTGCACCACCACCAGCGTATAGGCGCCGAGCAGGAACAGCTCGCCATGCGCCATGTTGATGACGTTCATCAGGCCGAAGATGATGACCAGTCCCATCGCCACCAGCACGATGGCAAGGGCGAAGTTGAGCGCGTCGAGGCCGAGGGTGAGGATCAGGTCCATCGCGCTAGAGCCCCAGATAGCGGTGGATCAGGCGGTCGTCGTCGCGCAGCGCCTGGGTCGCATGCGTGGCCACGATGCGGCCGTTCTCGATGAAGGCGCAGGTGCCGGCCATGTCGAGCACCATTTCCACATTCTGCTCGACCAGCAGGATGGTCAGTTGCTCCCGTTCCGCGATGGCTTTCAGCGTGGCGGCGATCTGCTCGACGATGGAAGGCTGGATGCCCTCGGAGGGTTCGTCCAGCAACAGCATTTTGGGCCGCCCGGCCAGCGCGCGGCCGATGGCCAGCTGCTGTTGCTGCCCGCCCGACATGGTGCCGGCGATCTGCTTCTTGCGCTCATGCAGGATCGGGAAATGCTCGAAGACCAGGTCGGGAATCCACCCCGCCGTGCCCGGCTTGCCGAGCGTGCCGAGCAGCAGGTTCTCCTCGACCGTGAACTCCATGAAGATCTCGCGCCCCTGCGGCACGAAGGCTATGCCGCGGTTGCTGATCTGGTCGGGCCGGAGCCCGTTGATGGGCGCGCCGTCGAAGCCGATGATTCCGCGTTTGACGGGAAGCAGCCCCATGATGGTCTTCATCAGGGTCGACTTGCCCATGCCGTTGCGGCCCAGCAGCGCCGTCACCTGCCCCGCCGCGACGGTGAGCGTCACGCCCTTCAGCACCAGGCTGTCGCCATAGCCGGATTCGACCTCGTCCAGGCTCAGCATCATGCGCGTTTACCGAGATAGGCTTCGCGCACCGCCGGGTCGGCGCTGATCTCGGCATAGCTGCCGCGGCGCAGCACCTGCCCCTTCATCATGACGACCACCGGGCAATCCAGCCGCCGCACGAACTGGATGTCGTGCTCGATGACGATGATGGCGGCGGCGGTCTCGGCGGCGATGCGGCGGATCAGATCGGCGGTGGCCGCCGTCTCCGCCCCGCTCATCCCCGCCGTCGGCTCGTCCAGCAGGATCAGCTTCGGCTTGCCGGCCAGCACCATGGCAATTTCCAGCCATTGCTTCTCGCCATGGGCCAGCTCGCCGGCCGGCACCTCGGCGCGGGACCCGAGCGACACCAGGTCGAGGATGGCTTGCACCTCGTCCTCCTGGCGCTGCAGCAGCATCAGGCCGAAGGCGCCCCTGGCCTTGCCGGCGGAGAGCGCCGCGCGCACATTGTCGGCGGCGCTGAGCTCGGCGAAGATGCCGGGCACCTGGAACTTGCGGCCGATGCCCAGCCGGCTGATCTCATGCACCTTCATGGCGCCGGTGTTCTCGCCGCGGAAATGGATCGACCCGTCATCCGGGCGAAGCGCGCCGGAGATGACATTGAACAACGTGGTCTTGCCGCAGCCATTCGGCCCGACGATGCACAGCAATTCGCCCGGATGGACGGAGAGCGACACGCCCGACAGCGCCTGGATGCCGCCGAACACCTTGGTGATGTCGGCGACCTCGAGCAGCGGCATGGCGCTGGGCTGGGCGGCGAGAGCTTCGCTCATGCGGGATCAGACCACCGTGTAGCCGCCATCGGCGACCAGGTTGGCGCCGACCACGAAACTGGATTCGGCGCTGGCCAGGAACAGGATCGCCGCGGCGATCTCCTCCGCCCGCCCGAAGCGGCCCATCGGCTGCAGCTTGAGATACCCCGCCATCGCCGCGGCGGGATCGTCCGCCGTCGCCTCGACGCCGCCGCGCAGGCCCGGCGTGTCCGTGGTTCCGGGGCAGATCGCGTTGACGCGGATGTTGTGGCGGATCAGGTCGATGGCGGCGGCGCGGGTGAGCGACGAGACCCCGCCCTTCGCCGCGTGATAGGCGGCATAGCCGGGCGAACCGACCAGGGCGAAGGTCGAGGAGGTATTGACGATCGCCCCGCCGCCGCGCCGCTTCATCGGTTCGATGGCGTATTTGATGCCGAGGAACACGCTGGTCAGATTGACGGCGATGATCTCGGCCCATTCCGCCTCGCTGGTCTCAGAGACCGGCTTCACGTTCTGGATGGCGGCATTGTTCACCAGGATGTCGAGCCCGCCGAAATGCCGCTCGGCGGCGGCGATGGCGGCCGCGATCTCGGCGCCGTGGGCGACGTTGCAGAGCTGGAAGCGGGCACCGCCGCCGATCTCGCCCGCCAGCTTTTCGCCGGCGGTGCGGTCACGGTCGGCGAGGATGACCTTGGCGCCCTCGGTTGCGAACAGCCGGGCGGTGGCGGCGCCGATGCCGTTGGCCGCCCCAGTGACGACGGCGACCTTGCCCGCCAGCCGCATCAGGCGGCCTCTTTGTTGCGGATGGGCGTGCCCTGCAGCAGCGCCGCGGCGACGCTGGCCGCGTCGCTCACCGTGCCGAAATGGGTGCCGATGTCGTAGAGGCTGGAGGCCTGCTCGCGCGGGCCGGTGGCGGCGCAGCAATCCTCCGGCACCACCACATTGTAGCCGTGGAAGAAGGCGTCGTGCACCGTCGAGCGCACGCAGATATTGGTGACCACGCCGAAGACGACGACGCTCTGGGCGCCCAGGTCCTTCAAGGTCAGGTCGAGGTCGGTGTTGAAGAAGCCGGAGAAGCGCCGCTTGATGACATAGATGTCGTCGGGCCGCGCCTGCAATTCCTCGATCACCTGCGCGCCCCAGCTGTTCTCCAGGCAATGCGGCGTGCGCTTGAGGAACTCGCGGTCCTGCTTCACGTTGGTGCGGTGGGTGTCCAGCAGCCAGACGATCGCCGCCCCGCTCGCCCGCGCCGCGTCGATCACTTGCAGCTGCGGCGGCACCAGCTTCTCGTAGCCCGGCAGCACCATCTTGCCGCCCGGCTTGCAGAAATCGTTCAGCATGTCGACCACGATGACGGCCGTCCGCTTCGGGTCGATGGTGGTCAGCCCGTCATGGCGCTTGGCGGAAAAGACATCGAGGGACATGGGGAACCTCCGTCCGAGGGAACGAAGCGGGCCGCGGCGCGAAAACGCCGCGGCCCGGACGACAGCTCAGCTCAGCCGCATTGCGGCGTCGGCGCGATGGCGCCGAGCGCCTGGACCGTGTTCATGGCGAGACCTTCGGTCTTGCACAGATACATGTTCATGGTCGTGTGGTGGTCGGTGGCGCTGACCGAGGCCTCGCCGGTCGGCGCCTGGAAGGTGATGCCGGCCATGCCGTCGACCGCCGATTCCTGGTCGATCTTGCCCACCTTCTCCAGGCCGGCCTTCAGCGCCTGCACCGAGTTGTAGTGGGTCATGACGTAGGACGACACGGTGACCTTGTCGTCGCCGGCATTCTTGCGCACGCGGGCGACGAAGTCCTTCACCCCCGGCTCCTCCGAGTTCATCACCATCGGCACAGTGCAATACATGCCCTGGCCCTTGCCCTCGCCGAAGGCGCCGAGATAGGTCTCGGTGAAGCCGAGGAAGGCGACGGTGACGTTCTTCATCAGGCCGAAATCCTCCGCCTGCTTGATGAAGGTGATGCCGTCGGCGCCGGGCAGCGCGAAGACCAGGACCTTGGCCCCGCTGTCGGCGATGCGGCGGATGACCGGGGCGAACTCCTTGGTGCCGAAGGGCGTGAATTCCTTGCCCTTCGCCTCGCCGCCCTGGCCGGCGATGATGCCTTCGGCCACCTCGAACATCTTCTGCGGCCAGATGTAGTCGGCGCCGAACATGTAGAAGCTGTTGCCGGCGTTGTCCTTGAGGAAGGGCAGCAGCTTGGCCAAGTCCTGGTTCGGCACGGTGTTGAAGCTGAACATGTAGCGGCCGCAGGCGCCGCCCTCGTAGTTGGTGGCGTAGAGCAGCGGCGTCTTGAAGCGCTCGATGGAGGGCGCCATAGCGTCGCGGTTGGCCGAGGTGATCGGGCCGGAGATGGCGATGACCTTGTCGCGCTGGATCAGCTTCAGGGTGCGCTCGACCGAGGTCTTGGGATCGGTCTTGTCATCCTCGTATATGAGCTCGATGGGCGATCCCATGATGCCGCCCCCGGCGTTGATCTCGGCGACCGCGAGGTCGAGGCCGAGCTTCGCCTGGCCGCCGAACAACTCGAGGCCGCCGGAGAATGGCTGCACCACGCCGAGCTTGATCGGTTCGTTGGCGGCGATGGTCGGCATCGCCAGAGTGGAAACGCCGAGGCCGGCGGCGGCGGCCGAACCGGCTTTCAGGAAAGTGCGACGCGTAAGCTTGGAAAACTGCCTGGCCATGACTTGCTCCCCGTTTATTGGCGCAGAAACCAGGGCGACTCTAGATCACGGTCACGAGGTTGCAAAGAGAGGCGCCGCGCCGCATCCGGCAAAGGAATGCAGTCATGAATATCCCCGTTTGGCGCGTTTTGCGGCAGGCCGACGAAAAAAGCGGCGCTAGAGCCGCTCCGCGTGCCAGCGGACATGCTCGGCCATGAAGGTGGAGATGAAATAATAGGAGTGGTCGTAGCCCTGCTGCATCCGGAGCGTCAGCGCCACGTTGCGCTTGCGGCAGGCCTCGGCGAACAGCTCCGGCTTCAATTGCGTCGCCAGGAACTCGTCGGCGTCGCCCTGGTCGATCAGGATGTCGCGCGCCCAGCCGCGCGAGGCCATCAGGGCGCAGGCATCGTATTCCGCCCAGCTGTGGTGGTCGACGCCGAGATAGGCGCCGAAGGCCTTGTGGCCCCACGGCACCTGGGCCGGCGCCACGATCGGGGAAAAGGCGGAGACCGACTTGTAGCGTTCCGGGTTCTTCAGCGCGATGGTCAGCGCGCCATGCCCGCCCATGGAATGGCCGGTGATGCCGAATCGCTTCCGGTCAACCGGATAGGCGGCGGCGATCAGGTCCGGCAGTTCCTCCACCACGTAGTCGTACATGCGGAAATGCTTCGACCACGGTTCCTGCAGGGCGTTGAGGTAGAATCCCGCCCCCTTGCCCAGGTCATAGCCGGTGTCGTCCGGCACGTCGTCGCCGCGCGGGCTGGTGTCCGGCGCGACGATGACGACGCCATGTTCCGCCGCGGCGCGCTGGAAGCCGGCCTTGGTGGTGGCGTTCTCCCAGTTGCAGGTGAGGCCGGAGAGATAGAACAGCACCGGCCAGGGGCGCTTCGCCGCCTGCGGCGGCAGGTAGATGGAGAACTCCATGCGCGTGCCGGTGCTGGCGCTCCGATGCGCCAGCACCAATTGCTCGCCGCCGAAGCACTTCCAGCGCTTGACCTGTTGGAAGTCGGCCGCCGCCATCGTCAGTAGACCACCACGCTGCGGATCGACTTGCCCTGGTGCATCAGGTCGAAGCCCTGGTTGATGTCCTCGAGCTTCAGCTTGTGGGTGATCAGGTCGTCGATGTTGATCTTGCCGTCCATGTACCAGTCGACGATCTTCGGCACGTCGGTGCGGCCGCGCGCGCCGCCGAAGGCGGTGCCCTTCCACACCCGGCCGGTCACCAGCTGGAACGGACGGGTGGAGATTTCCTGCCCCGCGCCGGCGACGCCGATGATGACCGAGACTCCCCAACCCTTGTGGCAGCATTCCAGCGCCTGGCGCATCACGGTCGTGTTGCCGATGCACTCGAAGCTGTAATCCGCGCCGCCCTTGGTCAGGTTGACCAGATACGGCACCAGGTCACCCTCGACCTCCTTCGGGTTGACGAAGTGGGTCATGCCGAACTTCTCGGCCAGCGGCTTGCGGGCCGGGTTGAGATCGACGCCGACGATCATGTTGGCGGCGGCGAGCCGGGCGCCCTGGATCACGTTGAGGCCGATGCCGCCCAGGCCGAAGACCACGACATTGGCGCCGGCCTCGACCTTGGCCGTGTTGATCACCGCGCCGATGCCGGTGGTAACGCCGCAGCCGATGTAGCAGACCTTGTCGAAGGGCGCGTCGGGGCGGATCTTGGCCAGCGCGATCTCCGGCAGCACCGTGTAGTTGGCGAAGGTCGAGCAGCCCATGTAGTGGAAGATCTTCTTGCCGCCGATGGAGAAGCGGCTGGAGCCGTCGGGCATCAGGCCCTGGCCCTGGGTCGAGCGGATCGCCTGGCACAAATTGGTCTTCTGGCTGAGGCAATACTCGCACTGCCGGCATTCCGGCGTGTAGAGCGGGATGACGTGGTCGCCCTTCTTCAAGCTGGTGACGCCCGGCCCCACGTCGACGACGATTCCGGCGCCCTCGTGCCCCAGGATGGTCGGGAACAGCCCTTCCGGATCGGCACCCGACAAGGTGAATTCATCGGTGTGGCAGATGCCGGTGGCCTTCACCTCGACCAGGACCTCGCCCGCCCGCGGGCCTTCGAGGTCGACCTCTTCGATGGTGAGCGGTTTGCCCGCGGCGGTGGCGAGCGCGGCACGAACTTTCATCTTTCTACCCTTCTCGAACGTCGTATGCGGTCGCGCAACGGGCGGGTGCGCCGGCACCCGCCCGTCGGCGCAGGATCCACGTCGTTATTTCAGCGCGCCGGAGGCCTTGGCCACGTGGGTGGCGATGGCGTCCATCAGCGCCGGCGACAGGCAGTCATAGGGCGGCAGCTTCAGTTCCTTCAACCGCTTGCGCACGTCCTTCATCTTCGCCGGCTTGGCGCCGGATTCGATGATCGACGACACGAAGGCCGCGAATGTCGGCGGCTCCCAGCCCTTCTGCTTCGACAGCTCGGTGTGGATGAAGTCGAGGCCGTAGAACGGATGCTTGCTGTTCTCGATGCGGCCATACATGTGCACGCCGCATTCCTTGCAGGCGTGGCGCTGGATCGTGGCGCTCGGGTCCACCACCTGCAGCTTCTGCTCGTTGGCGGTCACCTTCACCGCGGTGCGCGGCACCACCGCCACCTGCGAGAACAGCGCGCCCTTGGGCTTCCAGCACTTGGTGCAGCCGCAGACGTGATTGTGGGCGCATTGCGAACTCACGGTGACGACCACCGGGTCCTTCGCGCATTTGCAGGTCAACGTGCCGCCGGCGAAGTTCTTCGCCGCCGGCTTCTTCACACCCCGGTTGACGGCCGGGTGAATGGAAATTGCCATGGTCACGGTCTCCCCTTGTATGCGCAGAAGCAGCGCCCCCGCTTCCCCAAGGGGTCAACCTCTGGCCGCGTCTATCGCGGGCCGCCAGAATGGCGTCCCGGTCGCGCGGCGGGCAGCTTATCCAGAAGCCGGCGTTTGGGAAAGAAATTAACCGGTACCGCGACACTTCCGCCGTGTGAACCGGTCATCCAAGGTTGCAATCGGCGGGATGCATCCCAAGTCGTAAGGGCTGCGGGCGATTTCCAAACATTCCATTGCCACGACGGATTGGGACGAGGAGACAAGTGATGGACCAGAAGATCATCGATCTGTTCGATCGTTTCACCCATGGCGGCATGAACCGCCGGAGCTTCTTCAATCGCCTGGTGGCGCTGACCGGCAGCACGGCGGCGGCCAGCGCGCTGCTGCCCCTGTTGCAGAACAACTACGCCCGGGCCAAGACCGTCCCGCCCAGCGATTCCAGCATCATGGCGGGGCCCGTCACCTTCCAGGCGGGGGCGCAGCAGCTTTCCGGCTATCAGGCTTGGCCGGTCATCGGCGACAAATTCCCTGCCGCACTGGTCGTACATGAGAATCGCGGGCTCAACCCCCATATCGAGGACATCGCCCGCCGCCTTGCGTTCGAGGGCTTCCTGGCGCTTGCCCTGGATTTCCTGTCGCCGCTCGGCGGCACCCCGGCCGACGAGGACAAGGCGCGCGAAATGATCGGCACCCTGAAGGAAGGCGACGTCACCGCTGCGGCCCAGGCGGCGGTCGCCTATCTGCGGAATCATCCCGCCTCGAACGGCAAGGTCGGCGCGGTCGGCTTCTGCTGGGGCGGCGGGGTGGTCAACCGGCTGGCGGTCGCCGAACCTTCGCTCGATGCCGGCGTCGCCTATTACGGCATGCAGCCGCCGGCCGCGGATGTCCCCCGGATCAAGGCGCCGCTGCTCCTGCATTATGCCGGGCTGGACGAGCGCATCAATGGCGGCATCCCCGCCTATGAGGCGGCCCTGAAGGCGGCCGGCAAGACCTACACCCTCTATATGTACGAGGGGGTCAACCACGCCTTCAACAACGACACCGGGTCCCGCTACGACAAGGGGGCCGCGGACCTTGCCTGGAGCCGCACCCTCGGCTTCCTTCAGCAGACCTTGGCATCCTGAGTCCGTCCGGGCCTGGATCACGAAAACGTGATCCAGGCCGCGCGAGGGAGGTTTCGGAACCAGCGCGTTCAAGCTGGGCGCCGAGGTGCCGGAGATGGCGCCTCGTGCGGCCCGCCTTGAATGAAACTCGCGAGTTCTATAGCCTCAACCTCCGCGAAACCGGAAAGTTCAGAAACATGGACCTGCCCCCGTCGACCTCCGCGCGCACCGATCGGCGCAACCGCATCGTGCTCGCCGCGTCGCAGATGTTCGCCGCGCGCGCCTATGTCGAGGTGCAGATGGACGACCTGGCCAAGGCCGCGGAAGTCGCCAAGCCGACCATCTACCGCTATTTCAAGTCGAAGGAGGATCTGTTCCTGGAAGCCCTGGACGGCACCATGAACGATCTGGTCGGCGAGGTGAGCCAGGCCGCCGCCAATCCCGGCCCGGCGCCGGAAGTGCTGCGCCACATGATCGGCGCCGCGCTGCGCTCCTTCGCCAGCTGCACCGCGGCGATCCGCGCCCTCGACGGTACCGATGCGGCGCTCGGCGAGCGCGGCCGCGCCATGCTGCGCCGGCGCGCCACGCAGATCCGCGAGGAATTCGCCACCGTGCTGCGGCGTGGCGCCGCCGAAGGGGCGTTCCGGCCGCTCGACGCCGACATCGTCTCGCGCGCCGTGCTCGGCGCGGTGCGCATGACCTCGCATGCCGAGGACAATTCCGCCGATGGGCGGGGCCTGGAAACGCTGGTGGACCTGATGCTGAACGGGCTGACGGCGGCCAGCTGCGCCAAGCGAGGCTGAGCTTCATGCGCGCACGCTCCCTTCTGCTGCTCGGCGCCGCCGTCGTCATCGCGGCCGCCGCCGGCCTGTGGGGCCGGACGCATTTCGCCGACCCGGTCAGCGCCGAAGCTGCCGGCGCCCAAACAGTTGGCGCACAAACCACCGGTGCGCAGGCCGCCGCGCGGCAGCAGAACCCGCAGGGCGGCGGCGCCGGCGGCAAGCAGGTCGTGCCGGTGCGGATCGCCGAGGTGGTCACCGCCGACATGCCGATCAAGCGGCGCACCATCGGCTGGGTCGAACCGATCGCCACCGTGGCGGTGAAATCGCGCATCGACAGCGCCATCGTCGAGCAGCGCGCCAAGGAGGGCGAATTCGTCAAGCAGGGCGACGTGCTGTTCGTCCTCGACGACCGCGAGGCCGCCGCCGCCATCGCCCGCGACGAGGCGACGCTGAAAAAGGACCAGGCGCTGCTCGACCTCGCCAACGCCAATCTGGACCGTGCCCAGGCGCTCGCCGCCAAGCAGACCGTGTCGAAGCAGTCTCTCGATCAGGCGAAGTCGGAGGCCCGCGCCGCCGCGGCCGCCGTGGTCTCCGACCGCGCCATCATCGATTCCAACAAGCTCGTCCTCTCCTACACCGTCATCACCGCGCCGATCAGCGGCCGGCTCGGCGCCATTCCGGTGACGCCCGGCAATTTGGTGCGCGCCAACGACACCACGGCGCTCGTCACCATCACCCAGATGAAGCCGATCCGCGTGACCTTCACCCTGCCCGACCGCGACCTCGACCAGCTGCGCCAGGCGCTGCAGGGCGATCCGCCGGCGGCCGTCCGCGTCTTCAGCAAGGGCGCCGCCGAGCCGCGCGCCGAAGGCCATCTTTCCTTCATCGATTCCGCGGTCGACATCAGTTCCGGCACCATCACCGCCAAGGCGGAGTTCGCCAATGACGAGCTCGCGCTGTGGCCCGGCCAGTATTTCGACGTCGAGATCGAGCTTGGCCGCCAGCAGAACATGCCGGTGATCCCGACCGTGGCGCTGCAGGTCGGCCAGGACGGCCTGTTCGTCTTCGTGGTGAAGGCCGACAGCACGGTGGAATTGCGCCAGGTGACGGCATCCGGCTCCGACGGCGACCGCACCGCGATCCTGAGCGGCCTGCAGGCCGGCGAGAAAGTGGTCGTCGACGGCCAGCACCAGCTGGCCCCGGGGATGGCGGTGATGGTGCAGTGATGGGACCGCGTCGCGCGCCGGCCCCGCGCAGGGAGTTGCGGACTTGAACATTTCCGAATTCTGCATCCGGCGCCCTGTCGCGACCCTGCTGATGTCGGCCGCGTTGATCGTCGCCGGCCTGTTCGCCTTCAGTCACCTGCCGGTCGCCGCCCTGCCGCGCACCGATTTCCCGACCATCAACGTCTCCGCCGACCTGCCCGGCGCCTCGCCCGACACCATGGCCAAATCGGTGGCGACGCCGCTGATCAAGCAATTCGCCACCATCGAAGGCATCGAGACGATCAGCGCCACCTCGTCCCAGGGCTCGACGTCCGTCACCATCGAGTTCGACCTGGACCGTGACATCGACGCCGCTGCCGCCGACGTGCAATCCGCCATTTCGCGGGTCAGCCGCCGCCTGCCCGACGACATGGACGACCCGCCGAGCTATCGCAAGGTCAACCCCGCCGATGCGCCGATCCTGCTGCTGGCGCTGCGCAGCGACGTGATGGCGCTGTCGCAGATCGACGATTTCGCCCAGCAGGTCATGTCGCCGCGCCTCTCGACCCTGGCCGGCGTCGCCCAGGTGCAGGTCTTCGGCAGCCAGAAATACGCCGTCCGCATCCAGGTCGACCCCAACGCGCTCGCCGCCCGCGACATCGGCATTGACGAGCTGCAGGCCGCGATCCGCGCGTCCAACACCATCACGCCGGTCGGGGTCATCCGCAACGCCGACCAGACGCTGACCATCCAGGCCGAGACCCAGCTCAACAGCGCCGACCAGTTCGCCGACCTGATCATCGCCACCCGGGACGGCAAGCCGGTGCGCCTGCGCGATGTCGCCAACGTCATCGATTCGGTCGAGAACAACCAGGTCGCCAGCTGGTACAACGGCGCCCGCTCCATCGTCATGGCGATCCAGCGCCAGCCCGACGCCAACACCGTCGAGGTGGTCGACCGCATCAAGGCCATGCTGCCGCAATTCCGCGACGAGCTGCCGCCGACGGTTAGCATCAACCTGCTGAACGACCGCTCGACCTCGATCCGCGAGGCGGTCGCCGATGTCGAGTTCACCCTGATGCTGGTGGTGGCGCTGGTCATCCTCGTCATCTTCCTGTTCCTGCGCCGCGCCACCGCGACCGTCATCCCCAGCGTCGCGGTGCCGATCTCGCTCATCGCCACCGTGGGCGGGATGTACCTGATGGGATTCTCCATCGACAACATCTCGCTGATGGCGATCACGCTCACCGTCGGCCTGGTGGTCGACGACGCCATCGTCATGCTGGAGAACATCGTCCGCCACATCGAGGAAGGCATGGCGCCCTTCGAGGCTGCGCTGAAGGGCAGCCGCGAGATCGGCTTCACCATCGTCTCCATCACCGTGTCCCTGGTCGCGGTCTTCATTCCCGTGCTGCTGATGGGCGGCGTGGTCGGGCGCATCTTCCACGAATTCGCCGTCGTGGTGGTGATGGCGATCGCCGCCTCGGCCTTCGTCTCGCTGACCCTGACGCCGATGCTCTGCGCGCGGATGCTGAAGGCGGCGAAGCCGGGCCAGGCGGAGCACCGGAGCCTGTTCGACCGGTTCCTGGAGGGCGTCTTCGACGGCATGCTGGCGGTCTATGATTCCGGCCTGCGCTTCTGCCTGCGTTTCCGCCCGCTCATGCTGCTGGTCTTCCTCGCCACCATCGTGGGCACCGTCTGGCTCTATCTGGCGATCCCCAAGGGCTTCTTCCCGCAGGAGGATATCGGCCAGCTCTCGGTCTCCACCCAGGCGCGCGAGGACATCTCCTTCACCGCCATGGTCACGTTGCAGGCCGAGGTGGAGAAGGTGTTCCGTGAATCGCCCTACGTGAAGAGCGTCGCCAACGTGGTGGGCGGCGGCGGCAATTCGTCGAACACCGGCCGGCTGTTCGTCGAGCTCACGCCCAGGAGCGAGCGTCCGCCGCTCAACACGGTGCTGGCCGACCTGCGCAAGAAGCTGGCGCCGATCGCCGGCATCACCACCTACATCAACCCGGTGCAGAACCTGCGCCTGGGCGGCCGCTCGTCGCGCAGCCAGTACCAGTTCGTGCTGCAGGCGGTGGACCAGGAAGGCCTGTTCTCGTGGTCCGAGAAGATGGCGGAAGCCATGCGCGGGGACCCGGCCTTCGCCGACGTGACCACCGATCTCGAGAGCAGCGCCCAGCAGGCCAGCCTGATCATCGACAAGGACAAGGCCAACGCGCTCGGCATCAGCGCCGACCAGCTGCGCTCGACGCTCTATTCCGGCTTCGGCACCCGCCAGGTCTCGACCATCTACGCCACCGGCGACAACTACGCGGTGCTGGTGGAGTTCGATCCCCGGATCGCCTGGACCCCCGACCTGCTCGATACCGTCTACGTGCGCTCCTCCTCCGGCCGGCTGGTGCCGATCGGCGCCTTCGCCGAGGTCAAGCGCACGGTGGGCGCGCTCAGCATCAACCAGCTGGGCCAGCTCCCGGCCGTCACCATCTCCTTCAACCTGCCGCCCGACGTGGCGCTGGGCGAGGCGATCCAGCGGACCGAGGCGATCAAGGCCCAGCTGCAGCTGCCCAGCACCATCACCTCGACCTTCTCCGGCAACGCCCAGGTGTTCCAGGATTCGCTCGCCAACCAGGGCCTGCTGATCCTCGCCGCGATCATCACCATCTATATCGTCCTCGGCATGCTCTATGAGAGCTTCGTCCACCCCTTCACCATCCTCACCGGGCTGCCCTCGGCGGCGATCGGCGCCTTCATCGCGCTCGAGATGGCGGCGCTGGACCTGAGCGTGGTCGCGGTGATCGGCATCCTCATGCTGATCGGCATCGTCAAAAAGAACGCGATCATGATGATCGACGTGGCGCTGACCCTCCAGCGCGAGGGCCTGGCGCCGGCGGACGCCATCTATCGCGCCTGCATCCTGCGCTTCCGCCCGATCATGATGACGACCTTCGCCGCCATCATGGGCACGCTGCCGATCGCGCTCGGCCACGGCGCCAGCGCCGAATTGCGCCAGCCGCTCGGCATCGCCGTGGTCGGCGGCCTGGCCCTGTCGCAGATCCTGACCTTGTTCATCACGCCGGTGCTCTATCTCTACATGGAGAAGCTCTCCGCCGGCCTGCGCGCCATCGGTGGGCGCGGGTCGCGGCGCAAGGCCGCCTGATCGGCGAAAAGCGCTAGGCCGTTCGCACTAGGCCGCGGCCGGCGAGGCGCCCCATCCGCCGGCGACGGCCGCGACCTATCCTTAAGCATCACCGCGCCTAGACTTCTGCTCATGCGGCGCGAAAGCCCTGGTTAGCCCTTGCCGGTCAGGATGGCCGGCATGCGTCACCTGTGACCAGGAGCGAATATTGTGTTGCGGATATTGCTGATCGATGACGAGGACGCGGTTCGCCGCGTGATCCAGCGCATGCTGGAGACGCTCGGCCATCGCGTCGACGAGGCCGAAAGCGGTCGCGGCGGATTGCTGGCCCTCCACGAAGCCTCCTATGACCTGGTGATCACCGACATCGTCATGCCCGGCATGGAGGGCACCGAGGTGGTCAGCATCGTCAAGCGGCAATGGCCGCAAGTCCCGGTCATCGCCATGTCGGGTGGCGGTCATATCGGCGACCCCGACAATCTGCGGACCGCGCGCGAGCTCGGCGCGGCTGCGACCCTGCAGAAGCCGTTCCGGATGCAAGGCCTGCGGGCGGCGATCGATCAGGCCCGCGGGAAAGCGGATTGCGGCGAATCGGATGGCGACGAAACGGGTTGCGGCTGGGATTGCACCGCCACCTGCTGAACCGTCGTGGCGGGAAACCCGGCTGGACTTCGGCCCGGCTGGACTTCAGCCCGGCTAGACTTCGGCCCGGCGCGGCATGTCGGCGCCACGGCGCGAGCAGGTGATGGCGGCGGCCCGCGCCGCGAATTCCAGCAGGGACGCCAGCTGACTCTCGGTCAGCGATGCGATGCCATCGGGCGACATCCGGCCGTCCTCGGCAAGCCAGGTCAGCAGCGCCGCCTGGAAGGTATCGCCGGCGCCGACCGTGTCGATGACCGCCACGCGCGGGCTGCGGACCTCGGCCACCAGTCCGGACCGGGTCATGGCCAGGGCGCCGTGCTCGCCGCGGGTGGCGACCGCGAGGCAGACGCCGCGCTCCAGCCAGTCGCGCAGGATGTCGGCCTCGCTGGCGCCCGGATAGAGAAAGGCGATGTCCTCGACGCTCGCCTTCACCAGATGCGCCTGGGCGGTCAGCGCCGCCACGCGGCCGCGCCACAATTCGCGGTCGGGCACGATGCTGGGCCGCACATTCGGGTCATAGGAGATGAAGCGGCGGGGATTCTCCCGCGTCACCAGCGCCTCGAGGCTGCCCGCGGTCGGCTCCAGCGCGGTCGCGTAGGACCCGATATGGATGGCCCGGATCGCATCCGGCAGGCGCGCCGGCAGCTCCGCGCGCTCCAGCGAGCGATCGGCCGTCCCGTTCGTGTAGAAGGAATAGGTCGGCACGCCCTTGGCATCCAGCGCCACGACGGCGAGCGTGGTCGGCGCCTCGGTGCGCACGCACAGGCCGGTATCGACCCGCTCCGCCGCCAGATAGCTGAGCAGGTTGTGGCCGAAGGGATCGGTCGAGACCTTGGCGAAGAAGCCGGTCGGCTGGCCGAGCCGGCTCAGCCCGATGGCGACGTTGAGCGGCGAGCCGCCGACCCGCGCATCCAGGGCGATGCCGCCGCCGGATCCGCCCGCCGGGCCCGCCGCCATGAACACGTCATACAGCGCGTCGCCGCAGCTCAGGATCATGGATCAGCTCCGCGCCCGCGGCACTTCGAGATCGTAGACCAGGATGCCCTCGATCCCGCCTTGCGCCGCCGCCACCAGCTTGCGGCCAGTCGCCTGGTGCTGCGGATCGGCGAGGTAGGCGTCGCGCGCCTCCGCGTTGCGGAAATCGACGATGAAGCCCTCGGCATAGCCCTTGTCCATGCCTTCTTCCGGGCTGACATTGGCGCCGATATGCACCGCCTGGATTCCGGGCAGGCGATCCTTCAGCTCCGCGATCTCGGCGAACAGGGCGCGGCGCTGCTCCGGCGCGATCTCGCGGCGAAAGCGGATGAACACGCAATGGCGGATCATGGCCGGCCTCAAAGCTTGGCGTAGTCGGGAACGATCAGGCGATACGGCGGCTCATCCTCTTCCACGTCGGGGAAGCGCGAGACCATGTCAAGGAAGTAGTTGTCGGTCTCGTCGTCGTTGACCACCGACACCTCGCCGACCAGGGAATCGCCGCCGGCGCCCCAGAAGGAATGCAGGTGGCCGGGCTCGAGCGTGATCGAGCAGCCGGGCTGGATCCGCACCACGCCGCCGGCCTTCACCTCGTGCTCGATGCCGTCCATGCGCACCACGACCGGCTTGTCCTGGTCGGCGCCGCCGCCCGGCTTGGCGTTGTAGAGCTGCACTTCCAGCGGCGCGCCGCCGCGCACGATGATGTCCTCGGTCTTCACGCCGTGGGTGTGCATCGGCGTGATCTGGTTCCTGCGCGAGATCATGATCTTCTCGGCATAGACCATGCCGCCGCCGCGGCGCAGATTCTCCTGGCTGCCGTTGCGGATGGTGAACAGCAGCAGGCCGGTATCCTCGAAATCGCCGCGGCCGAAATCGGTGATGTCCCAGCCGAGCCGGGCGCGGATCGCCTCGCGCGCGCGGTGCTTGTTGCGCTTCCAGTCGTCGGGCGTCCAGGTGGCGAATTCCGGCATCTTGAAGCCGAAGGAAGCGATGAACCTCTCGCCCTCGCGGATGATCTCGTTCAGTTCGGAGCGTTTCATGGGCAACCTCCTATGACGCGGCGGACAGTTCTAAGCCTTCGCTTGGGCCGCGAAGGCCTGGTCCGGAATATCGACGGCGGCGGGCGGCAGGGCCGGCAGCCCCCGGATGAGATCGGCCGCCCGCTCGCCGATCATGATGCTTGGGCCGTTGGTGTTCGATGAGACGACGCTTGGCATAATCGACGAGTCGCAGACGCGCAAGCCTTCCAGTCCGTGCACCTTCAGATCCGGCGCCACCACCGCCATCTGGTCGGTGCCCATCTTGCAGGTGCCGACGGGATGGTGGTCTGTCTTGGCGTTCTTCCAGGCGAACCGGATCAGGTCCTCCTGCCGGGTCACCGCCGGCCCCGGCACCACCTCCTGCTGCACGAAGGGCTTCAGCGCCTTCTGCCGCATGATCTCGCGGGCCAGTTCCAGGCCCTTCAGCGACATCTCGCGGTCATACGGATCGTCCCAGTAGTTCGGATCGATCAGCGGTGCTGCCGACGGATCGGCGCTGGCCAGCCGCACGGTCCCGCGCGAGCGCGGATGCAGGAAGGCGGAATTGAGCGTGACGCCGGTGTTGCGCAGCTTCGCCACCCCGGCCTCGATGCCCGAGCCCAGACCCAGGTGGAACTGGATGTCGGGCGAGCGCGCGCCGCGGTCGGCGAACCAGAAGCCGCCGGTCTCGAACAGGCTGGAGGAGACCGGCCCCGTCTTGAACAGCACATACTGGATGCCGGCCCACAGCGCCCGGTGCGGCTTGGCGTAGTTGTCGTAGGTGTGCTCGCCGGTGCATTCGCAGATCACGAACAGGTCGAGGTGGTCCTGCAGGTTCCCGCCCACCCCCGGCAAGTCATGCACGACCGGAACGCCGATTGCGCGCAGGTGATCGGCCGGGCCGATGCCCGATTGCAGCAGCAGCTTGGGCGAGCCGATGGCCCCGCTCGATACCACCACTTCGCGCGCGGCGCGCAGCACCGTGGCCGCCCCGCCCCGCTCGCTGACCTCGACGCCGACGGCGCGGCCCTTCTCCACCACGATGCGCAATGCCTGGGCGCCGGTCTTCACCGTCAGGTTGGCGCGGCCCAAAGCCGGCTTCAGGAACGCGCTGGCGGTGGAGGAGCGCCGCGCGGCGCGCGTGGTCAGCTGGTAGAAGCCGGCCCCCGCCTGCACCGCGCCGTTGAAATCGACGTTGTAGGGAACCCCGGCCTCCTGCGCGGCGCGGATATAGGCGTCGCAGATCGGCGGCGGGTTGACGGGCGCCGAGACGCCGAGCGGCCCGCCATAGGAATGGTAGGCGTTGACGATGCGCTGGTTGTCCTCGGAGCGCTTGAAATAGGGCAGCACGTCGCGATAGCCCCAGCCGCCGCAATTGCTGTCCTTGACCCAGCTTTCGTAGTCCAGCGGATTGCCGCGGGTGTAGAGCTGCGCGTTGATCGAGGAGCCGCCGCCGATCACCTTGGCCTGGGTGAAGCGCAGCACGCGGCCGCCCATGTGCTTCTGCGGCACGGTGTGCCAGCCCCAGGAGCCGATGCCCTTGGTCATCTTGGCGAAGCCCGCCGGCATGTGGAACAGCGGATGGCCGTCGGTGCCGCCGGCTTCCAGCAGCAGCACCTTGACCGCCGGATCTTCGCTCAACCGCGCGGCCAGCACGCAGCCCGCCGAGCCTCCCCCGGTGATGATGTAGTCGTAGCTCATGAATTGAGATCCCGATGGCGGATGTGATCGGCGACGCGCAAGGCCTGCGCCGCCACGGTCAGCGACGGGTTGACCGCCGCCGAATTGGGCAGGAAGCCGGCATCGACGACGAAGAGATTGTCGTGGTCGAAGGCGCGGCAGAACGGGTCGAGCGCCGCCTTGGCCGGGTCGTCGCCCATGCGTACGGTGCCGCATTGATGCGAGACGACCTTGCGGTCGAAGGGCCGGCTGAGCACGACCGGATAGCCGGCGGCGCGGAAGATCTCCTTCATCTTCGCGACCAGCCTGTTGTGCGGCCCCATATTCGAGCGCTGCCAGTCCAGCACGATGCGCGCGCCATCCACCCGCACGCGGCTATCCGGATTCGGCAGGTCCTCGCTCATCCCGTACCAGTCGATGGCGTGGCCGCTCATGATCGAGAGCGCCCATTCCGGCGCCCATCGAATGTTGGCCTTCAGGATCGGGCCGGTGACGCGCCCGAGCAGCTGCACGTTGCCCAGCGGTTTCCCGCCATTGCCGTCCGACAGGTAGAAATCGTTGAAGCCGATGGTCTTCTGGTAGACGCAGGTGTTGCGTCGGCGCGGGTCGATGGCCAGCACCGCGCTGGTGTTGTGATTCATGAAATGCCGGCCGACCTGGTCGGAACCATTGGCGAGGCCGCGCGGGTTCTTCCCGTCGGCCGAGCGCAACAGCAGCACCGCCGACATCACCGCCCCGGCCGAGAGCGCCACCAGTTTCGGCGCCAGGCGATGCTCCGCGCCATCCTTCCGATAGACGACGGCCGCGACGCGCTTGCCGGCCGCGTCGGATTCCAGCCGCGTCACCTCGGCGCCGGTCTCCAGCGTGATGTCGGGGTCCTGCAGCGCGCGGGCGAGGCCGCAGGTCTCGGCATCCATCTTGCCGGTGAAGCTGTCGGGATGCGCGTCCCAGCCGGTCGCGGCGCGCTTCAGCCAGGCCTGGTGATCGACGCCGAGCGGCAGCGAGAACGGATGCAGGCCAAGCGATTTCAGCTCCGCCCGCGCCCGCGCGATGGGCGCCTCGTCCGGCACCGGCGGAAACGGATACTGCGCCGAATGCGCCGGCTCGGTCGGATCCTCGCCCAGGGCGCCGCGCACCCGGTAGAGCGCCTCGGCCCGGGAATACCAGGGCTCCAGCTCCTCATAGGGGAACGGCCAGGCCGGCGACACGCCGCCGTCATGCTCCAGCTCGGCGAAATCCTCCCTGCGATAGCGGATCAGCACCGCGCCGTAGAGCTTGGTGTTGCCGCCGACATAGTAGTAGTTGCCCGGATTGAACGGGCTGCCGTGCTGGTCGTACCAGGTCTCCTTGGGACGGTAGTGGCCGCGCTGGAAGATCGCGCGGGCGTCGCGCGTCTCCGGCGTGTCGGGAATCCGGCTGCCGCGCTCCAGGATCAGGACCCGGGCGCCGCTGCCGGCCAGGCCGGCCGCCAGCGTGGCGCCGCCCATGCCGGAGCCGATGATGACGATATCGGGCGAGCTCATGCTCAGGCGATGCGGCGCTCGCTCTTCGGATCGAAGAACACCGCCTTGTCCATGTTGAAGGCGAAGGGCACCGTCGTGTGCGGCGCCACCTGCATGTCGGAGCGCATGCGCCCGATCACCTCGCGCCCGCCCAGCCGCGTCACCACGTAGGTGTCGGCGCCCGCCGGCTCGACCACCTCGACGTGGCAATCGGCCTTGACCACGCCGGCCGAGATGCGGTCGGCGCCGCTCTCGTCGGTGATCGCCTCGGGCCTGAGGCCGAAGATCACCTCCTGGCCCGCATGGGCGCGCAGCGCCGCGTCGTTGGCGCCGGCCTTCAAGTGCAGCGGCGGATTGCCGTCGCGCGCCAGCACCACGGCGCAGCCCGCGCCGTTCGCCTCGATCTTGGCCGGGATCAGGTTCATCGCCGGCGAGCCCATGAAATCCGCCACGAACAGATTGGCCGGGTTGTTGTAGATCTCATGCGGGGTGCCGAATTGCTGCAGCAGCCCGTCGCGCAGCACGGCGATCTTGGTGGCCAGCGTCATCGCCTCGATCTGGTCGTGGGTCACGTAGACGATGGTGGTCTTCATCGACTGGTGCAGGCGCTTGATCTCGGTCCGCATGTCGACGCGCAGCTTGGCGTCAAGGTTGCTGAGCGGCTCGTCGAACAGGAAGACCTGCGGGTTGCGCACCAGGGCGCGCCCCATGGCCACGCGCTGGCGCTGGCCGCCGGACAGCTGGCTCGGCTTGCGGTCGAGCAGGTGGCTGATCTGCAGGGTCTTGGCGACCTCGGTCACCGCCTTGTCGCGCTCGGGCTTCGGCACGCCGCGCATCTCCATGCCGAAGGCGATGTTCTGCGCCACGCTCATGTTGGGATAGAGCGCGTAGGACTGGAACACCATGGCGATGTCGCGCTGCGAGGGATGCAGGTCGTTGACCGCGCGGCCGTTGATGCGGATCTCGCCCTCGGAGATGGATTCCAGCCCGGCGATGGTGTTCAGCAGAGTCGACTTGCCGCAGCCCGAGGGTCCGACCAGGACCAGGAAGCCGCCCTCCTCGATCTGCAGGTCGATGCCCTTCAGCACGTCCACCGCGCCGAACCGCTTGTGCAGGTTGTTGATCTCGAGAAATGCCATCGGACTCACCTCAACCTTTCCCATCAGCCTTTCCCCATCAGCCTTTCACTGCGCCGGCCATCAGCCCGCGCACGAAATACCGGCCGGAGACGACATAGACGACGAGCGTCGGCAGCGCCGCCAGGATCGCGCCGGCGAAGTGCACGTTGTATTCCTTCACGCCCGTGGAGGACGAAACCAGGTTGTTCAGCGCGATCGTCACCGGCTGCGAATCGAAATCCGCGAAGGACGCGCCGAACAGGAAGTCGTTCCAGATGTTGGTGAACTGCCAGATCACCGTCACCACGATGATCGGCCCCGAGCTGGGCAGCAGGATGCGCCAGAAGATCCGGAAGAAGCCGGCGCCGTCGATCTGCGCGGCGCGGATCAGCTCGGTCGGGAAGGCGTCGTAGTAGTTGCGGAAGAACAGCGTGGTGAAGCCGAGGCCGTAGACCACGTGCACCAGGATCAGCCCCGGCGTCGACCCGGCGAGGCCGAGCAGGCCCAGGATGCGCGCCATCGGGATCAGCACGATCTGGAACGGGATGAAGCAGGCGAAGAGCAGCAGGCCGAAGACGATGCCGTCGCCGCGGAACCGCCACTTGGTCAGCACGTAGCCGTTCATGGCGCCGAGCAAGGTCGACATGGCGACCGCCGGGATCACCATCAGCACGGAATTCAGGAAATAGGGCTTGAGGCCGGTCGGCTGCACGCCGATCTGCGCCGTCGACCAGGCGCTGCGCCACGGGTCGAGGGTGAACAGCTGGGGCAGCGACATCATGTTGCCCTGGCGGATCTCGTCCAGCGGCTTCACCGAGTTCACCAGCATCACGTAGAGCGGCAGCAGGTAGTAGACCGCGAAGAGCAGGAGCACGGCGTAGATCAAAGCGCGCACCAGCACCGAGGTGCGGACGGCCGATTCGGGCGAGGCTTGTGCCATCAGCGTCGCCCTCCGCGCAGCTCGCTGTAGAGATAGGGCACGATCACGCTGGCGATCATCATCAGCATGATGACGGCGGAGGCGGCGCCGATGCCCATCTCGTTGCGGGTGAAGGTGTAGGAATACATGAAGGTGGCCGGCAATTCGGTCGCCCGGCCGGGGCCGCCATTGGTCAGCGCGATCACCAGGTCGTAGGACTTGATGGCGAGATGCGCCAGGACCACGAAGACGGAGAGGAAGGCCGGCCGCAGGATCGGAATGATGATGCGGCGGTAGAGCTGGAAGTTGGAGGCGCCGTCGATCTGCGCCGCCTTGATGATCTCGTTGTCGATGCCGCGCAGGCCGGCCAGGAACATGGCCATGACGAAGCCGGAGGATTGCCACACCGCGGCAATGACGATGCAGTAGATCGCCATCTTGCCGTCCTTGATCCAGGTGAAGCTGAAGCTTTCCCAGCCCCAGTTCTGCATGATGTGCTCCAGGCCGATGCCGGGATCGAGGAACCACTTCCAGGCAGTGCCGGTGACGATGAAGGACAGCGCCATCGGATAGAGGTAGATCGGCCGCAGCAGGCCCTCGATGCGGATCTTCTGGTCGATCAGGATGGCGAGGCACAGGCCCATCGCCGAGCAGATCAGGATGTAGAGCGAGCCGAAGATTCCGAGATTCGCCAGCGCGGTGATCCAGTTCCGGAAGCCCCACAGCTTGACGTAGTTGTCCCAGCCCACCCAGTTGAAGCTCGGCAGGATCTTGGAATCGGTGAAGGACAGCAGGCCGGTGAACAGGATGAAGCCGTAGACCACGACCAGGATGACGCCGAAGCTCGGCGCCAGCACGAGCTTCGGCAAAGCCCGCTGCAGCCATTCCGTGGCGCCGGATGCGCGCCGTGCCGGCGCCCGGCCGATTGACGCTGTCCCCTGGGATACGCTCATCCCATCCTCCCAAACCTGGCTTGCCGTGTCGGCGTCACGCCGGCGGAGGGGCGGACCGGGCAAATCCCGGCCCGCCGGCTCCAGCCTGATGCGCCGCTTCTCGTTATTGCGCGGCGGCGACGGCCTTGACCAATTCCGCCGCGGCGGTCTTGGCGTCCATCTCGCCGTTGAACTCGGCCGTGATCACGTCATAGGTCGCGTTCTTCACCGCGGCCGGGGCGGCATGCCCGTGCGCCATGGAGCCGAACAGCGTGCCGTTCTTGCTGGCTTCCGCCAGGTCCTTCATGCCCTGCTGGCCGCAGGCGTCGAGATCCGAGCCGTCGACATCGGTGCGGGCCGGAACCGAGCCCTTCACCTTGTTAAAGGCGACTTGGAACGACGGCGACAGGATGGCGCTGGCCAGCTTCTCCTGCGCCGCCTTGCGGTCGTCGCCGACCTTGAACATGACGAACTGGTCGGAGTTGAAGGTGACGTCGCCCTGGGTGCCCGGGAAGCGGAAGCAGAGGAAGTCCTTGCCCGGCACCAGGCCGGCCTTCAGGAATTCGCCCTTCGCCCAGTCACCCATGAACTGCACGCCGGCCTTGCCCTCGATGACCATGGCCGAGGCCAGGTTCCAGTCGCGGCCGGAGAAGTTGTCGTCGACATAGCCGCGCAGCTGCGTCATGCGCTCGAACGCCTTGACCATGGTGTCGGAGCCGAGCGCCGCCGGGTCGAGGTCGATGAAGGCCTTCTTGTAGAAGTCCGGCCCGCCGGTCGACATCACCACCGCGTCGAAGATGGTGGCTTCCTGCCAGGGCTGGCCGCCATGGGCGACCGCCGTGTAGCCGGCGCCCTTGATCTTGTCGAGCGCCGCGATCAGCTCGTCCCAGGTCGTCGGCTGGGCGATGCCGAGCTCGTCGAAGATCTTCTTGTTCGCCCACACCCAGTTGGTGGAGTGGACGTTGACCGGGGCGGCGACCCACTTGCCGTCATACTTGGAGAACTTCTGCAGCGCCTCGGGGACGACCTTGTCCCAGCCTTCCTTGGCGGCAAGCTCGTTGAGGTCGGCGACCACGCCCTGTTTCGCCCAATCGGTGATGTCGAAACCCAGCATCTGGACGGCGGTCGGCGGGTTGCCGGCGGTGACGCGCGCGCGCAAGGCCGTCATCGCCTGCTCGCCGCCGCCGCCCGCGACCGGCATGTCCTGCCAGGTCACGCCTTCCTTCTCGAGATCCTGCTTCAGCACGTTGAGCGCCGCGGCCTCGCCGCCCGACGTCCACCAGTGCAGCACCTCGACCGACTCCTCCGCCATTGCGGCCGCCGAGAAAAAGGCGAGGCCGGTGACGAGAGCCGTGCCCGTCATCAATTTCTTCAAGTTCATCTAATCCTCCCACTGTCAGTCCAAATTGGATGGATCGTTGGGGTCCATCCGGTTGCCCGCAGCACGCTCATGCGTTCCGGGGAAGTCATCGGGCCGTTGCGGTCCGATGCGCATTGCCGTAGCCCCGGCCGCGCGGCGCGTGCCGCCCGGCGGGACTTGATTGACCGTAACCGCCCGCAGGCGGCACTGCAAAGGCTTCGCTCAACCGGGCGCTGTCGCGGCCGGGAACCGGCGCCGGAATTTCCTGCCGAGCAAGACACGTTCCTGCGATTACAGACAGCCCCGCTTCCGGTCAGGTTTTTCGCGATGCCCATGGTCTAGCGCCCCTCGAATCCGGGCTTGCGCTTCTCGCGGAAGGCGGCGACGCCCTCCTTGAGGTCGGCGGTAGAGGCGATCATGGCGCTGGCGAGAATCTCCACCGATGCGGATTGCTCCTCGCCCTCCGCCGCGTTGATCATCAGCTTCGCCGCCTGCACCGCCGCCGGCCCGCGCGCCGCGATGGCCAGCGCCATCTCGCGCGCGGCATCGAGGCCGATCCCCGCCGCCACGACGCGATCGACCAGGCCCGCCGCCAGCGCGTCCTCCGCGCCCAGCATCTCGCCGCTCAGCGACAGGCGGCGGATCAGCTGCGCGCCGAAGCGGCGCACCAGGCGCTGGGTGCCCGACCAGCCCGGCACCATGCCGAGCCCGGTTTCCGGCAGGCCGAGCTTGATGCCGCTCTCGGCGACGCGGAAATCGCAGGCGCCGGCCAATTCCAGGCCGCCGCCGAAGGCATGGCCGCTCAACACGGCGATGCTCGGCAGGCGCAGCCGCGCCAGGCGGTCGAAGGTGCGATGGCCCTGCTTCACCCAGCCATGGGCGAAATCCAGCGGCGACAGGGCGGCCCAGGCGGCGATGTCGCCGCCGGCGCAGAACGCCTTGCCCTCGCCCCGCAGCAGCATCACCCGCGCGTCCTTGGCATCCTCGATGCGGTCGAAGGCGTCCTCCAGCCCGACCAGCATCGCCTGGTCGAGCGCGTTCAGCTTCTCGGCCCGGTCGAGGGTGACGATGGCGAGCGCGCCCTCGAAGGCGAGCTTGACGCGGGGATCGATGAGCTCGTCAGTCATGGCCGTTCCCGATCCGCGCGGCGCCGTTCAATGTCAGGCCCAGCTTGTCCGCCCGGAACAAGGCGGCCGGCATGGTCCGCAGATTGCCGGCGACCTTCAACTCGAACCCGGCCTGGTCCAGCACGTCGCGCTTGAGGTCGATGCCGGGCGCGATCTCGGTGACGGTCACGCCGTCCTTGGCCAGGCTGAGCACGCAGCGCTCGGTCACATAGGTGATCTCCTGCCCCAGCTCCCGCGCGCGGCGGCCGGAGAAGGAGACATGCTCGACCTCCGGCACCAGCTTCTTCACCTTGCCTTCCTTCAAGACGTGGACCTTGCCGTCCTCGATGCGCACATCGGCGCCGGCCACCAGGGGTCCGGAGAAGACGATCTTCTTCGCCCGCGCGGTGATGTCGACGAAGCCGCCCGCCCCCGCCGTCACATGCGGCCGGGCCGACAACTTGGAGACGTTGACCGAGCCATCCCGGTCGATCTGCAGGAAGGAAAGCAGGGAGGCATCGAATCCGCCGGCCTGAAAATAGGTGAACTGGTGCGGCGACGGCATGATGGATTCGGCGTTGGACGAGCAGCCGAAGGCGAATTCCAGCAGCGGCACGCCGCCCACCGCCCCCTGCTCGATCACCCAGGTGACGGCGCCGTGCTGGCCCTCTTCCAGCAGGATGCGCGGCACGTTGGCGGAGATGCCGAAGCCGATATTGACCGCCATGCCGGCCTTCAATTCGAGGGCCACGCGGCGCGCGATCGCCTTCTGCAGGTTGAATTCGGGGATCGAGAAGGACGAGAGCGGCCGGAACACCTCGCCCGAGATCGCCGGGTCGTAGGGCGTCTGCGTCGTCTGCAGCTGGTCGGGCGCCACCACCACGTAATCGACCAGGATGCCCGGCACGCGCACGTCCTGCGGCTTGTGCGTGCCGGCCTGGGCCAGGCGCTTCACCTGGGCGATGACGATGCCGCCATTGTTGCGCGCGGCCATCGCCTGCTCGAGCGCGCCGAGGAAGGCGCCCTCGTGTTCAAATGTCAGATTCCCCCGCTCGTCAGCGGTGGTGGCGCGGATGATGGAAAGTTGCGGCACGATGGCGGGGAAATAGAGCCAGGTATCGCCGTCGAACTCCACCTTGCGCACGACGGGCTCGGCCGCGGCGCGCGCGTTCATGGCGCAGCCCTGGCGCGCCGGATCGACGAAGGTGTCGAGGCCGACCTTGGTGAGGGTCCCGGGCCGCTTGGCCGCCGCCTCGCGGTGCATGTCGAACAGGATGCCGGAGGGGATGTTGTAGGCGGCGATCTCGTTGGCGCCGATCATCTGCCAGATCTTCGGCGGCTCCGCCGAGGACGGGCCGGAGGGATAGGACCCGCAGAGCGTCTTCTTCAGCAGGCCCTTCCGCGCCAGGTGGTCGATGCCCTTGATGCCGTACATGTCGCCGGCCGCGATCGGGTGCAGCGTCGTGATCTCGCGCGGGTGCCCGGTCGCCGCGAAGCGCGCGCCGATCGCGCCCAGGACCGCATCGGGGCAGCCAAGGCCGCTCGACGAAGACACCGAGACGATCATCCCGTCCTCGATCAGCTTTGCCGCATCCTCGGCCGAAACCACCTTCACCATCTTCCGCAACCCTCACAAACCTGGATCGATCTTGACGACGCGGCCGGTCTTCGCCGATTCCATCGTCGCCACGCCGGCCCACACGCCATCCTCGCCGCTCGCCGCCGGCTGGCCTTCGCCGCGCATCGCCGCGTGGAACGCCCGCAGCGAGCGCTCGTAGAGATTTTCCGGCGCCAGCGGCAGCGTCTCCTCGCCTTTCTCGGTGCGCAGGGTCACGCTGCCCACCGGACGCTGGCTCATCACGTCGCGGCCGATCAGCGAGCCCTCGGTGCCATGCACCTCGATGCCGTGGCCGGCATATTTGGTGGTGAAGCCGTCATGGGTCTGGGCGATCAGGCCGGAGCCGAAGCGGAATACCGCCATCGCCGCATCCTCGAGGCCCGCCGCCGCCATGCCGCCGGACTGCGCCAGCGCCGTCACCTCGACCGGATTGTCGTCCAGGATGAAGCGCAGGGTGTCGACGTCATGCACGGTGATGTCGAGGATGACGCCGCCGCCGGCTTCCGGCCGGGTGATGCGCCAGCCCTGCAGATGCGGCGGCAGGTAGACCGCGTGGAACACGCGCGCCGAGAGCGGCGTGCCGATGCGTCCGGCCCTGATCGCCGCGCGGATGGCGCCGTGGCTGGCGGCGTTGCGCAGATGATGGTTGGTGCCGAGCACCACCCCGGCATTGCGGCAGCCCGCCACCATCTGGCGCGCATCGGCGACGGTCATGGCCAGCGGCTTCTCGCACAGCACATGCTTGCCGGCCGCCGCCGCGGCCAGGGTCTGCTCTTTGTGCAGCTCGTTGGTGGTGGAGATATAGACCGCGTCGACCTTCGGGTCGGCCAGCAGCGCGTCGAGGCTGTCATAGGCCTTGGCGATGCCGTTGGCCTTGGCATAGTCGGCGCCGCGCGCGGCGCTGGAGCTCATCACCGCCGCCACCTCGGCGCCGGGCTGCGCGCGGATCGCGCCGATCACCCATTCCCGGGCGATGGTGCTGGCGCCGATCAGGCCCCAGCCGAAATTCGTCTTGCTCATGCCCGCTTCTCCATCCGCGGCCGCTCGATACGTTGCGGCGCGGGGCCGCCGCAGCTTTCCCGGATCACCAGATGCACGGCGCCGACATGCTCCTCGACGAGGTTGCGTCCGGCCTCGATCATCTTCAGCACGGTCTGCGCGGCCCGCTCGCCGAGCCCCATGGCATCGACCGCGATGGTGGTGAGCGGCGGGTCGGCATGCACCGCCTCCTGCACGTCGTCGAAACCGATGACGCCGAAATCGCTGCCCGGCTGCATCCCGCGGCGGCGCAGGGCGAGGCAGACGCCGAAGGCGACGATGTCGTTGAAGCAAAGTGCTGCCGTCGGCGGCTCGCGATGGCTGAGGGCGCTCTCCAGCGCCGAGACGCCGCCGTCGCGGGTCGGCGCGGTGGCGATGTTGAGCGCGCGGTCGGGGTCGAGCCCGGCATCGGCCAGCGCGGCGCGGAACCCGTCCAGGCGCTCGCCACGCACCACCGAATCGGCATAGCCGCCGAGAAACGCGATGCGGCGATGGCCAAGCTCGACCAGCCGCTCCACCGCAAGCCGCGCGCCGAGCCGGTTGTCCGGCACCACCGAGGAGATCCGCGCGCCGGGCAGGCGCCGCATCGCCAGCACCACCGGGACGCCGGCCGCCTGCAGCCCGTCCAGCGCGTCGGAAGGCGTGCCGCGCGCCGGCGAGATGATGAGGCCGGCGACGCCCTGCTCGCGCATCAGCTTGATGACCTCGGCCTGGCGCACCGGGTTCTCCGCCGTGTTGGCGATGAAGGGCACGTAGCCGGCCGACTGGAAGCTGCGCTCGATCCCCACCGCCAGCTCGGCGAAGAACGGGTTGGTCAGGTCGTTGATGATCATGCCGACGATGTTGGAGCGCGCCCGGCGCAGATTGGCGGCGCCGCGGTTATAGACGTAGCCGAGCTCGCGGATCGCGGCGTTGACCCGGTCGCGGGTCTCGGGATGCACCGCCTCGCTGCCCTTCAGCACCAGCGACACGGTCGATTTCGAGACTCCCGCGGCCGCGGCAATCTCGATGATCGTCACCCGGTCCTTGGCCTTGCGCTGCGCCACCAGCCGCTCCCAGTTCGCCCTGCGGGCTTTTCCCACTTTTGTTGGAACGTTCTAGTTTCTTCCGGCACGCTTGTCAATCCAAGCCTAGCGGCTCTATCTCGCGCCGCCGGGATTGAAGCTCTGACTCGGCCTAAGTTGCTGCTAAATCATGCATAATTATAGGGCAGCCCAGAGAATCCGGAACGCGCCGGGCGGCATCGGCCGGCGCAGATTCCGCTTGAAAAACTGGAACGATCCAAATATTCATCGACGATTGGCTTTTCCAGGATCGCGGCGATGTCCAGTCTCATGCTTCCCGATGCTTCCGGTCGGCTGGCGCCCTACGCGCTCAGCGGGCGGGCGATCGCCGCGCCGGCCGGCCGGTCCTGGCCGCGCATCGCCTATGCCGCCGCTCATGTCGTCGCCGACCCGCTGGCCGCCGTCAACCCCTGGGGCCGCGCCGCCGTCGACTGGGACGCGACCATGGCCTATCGCCGGCATCTCTGGGGCCTCGGCTTCCGCATCGCCGAGGCGATGGACACCTCGCAGCGCGGCATGGGCTTCGACTGGACCAATGCGCAGGAATTGATCCGCCGCTCCCTCGCCGAGGCGCACGGCATTCCCGGCGCCGACCTTGCCAGCGGCGCCGGCACCGACCACCTGGCGCCGGGCAGCGCGAAATCGCTGGACGACGTCATCGCCGCCTATGCCGCGCAGGTCGGCTTCGTCGAAGGCCAGGGCGGCCGCGTCATCCTGATGGCAAGCCGCGAGCTGGCCCGCATCGCCCGCGGCGCCGACGACTACCTGCAGGTCTATGGCGAGATCCTGCGCCAGGCCTCGCGGCCGGTGATCCTGCACTGGCTGGGCGAGATGTTCGATCCGGCGCTGGCCGGCTATTGGGGCTCAGCTGACGACGCGGTCGCGGCCGAGACGGTGCTGCAGCTGATCGCCGCCCACGCCGCGAAGATCGAGGGCATCAAGATCTCGCTGCTCGACGCCGGCAAGGAGATCGCCTTCCGCCGCCACCTGCCCAAGGGCGTGCTGATGTTCACCGGCGACGATTTCAACTACCCGGATCTCATCGCCGGCGACGCGCATGGCTACTCCCATGCCCTGCTCGGCATCTTCGACGCCATCGCGCCGGCGGCGGCGGCGGCGCTCGGCGCGCTCGGCGCCGGCGACATGGCCGCCTATCGCGCCGCCTTCGATCCGACGGTGCCGCTGTCGCGCAGGATCTTCGAGGCGCCGACCCAGTACTACAAGGCCGGCATCGTCTTCCTCGCCTGGCTGAACGGCTTCCAGCGGCATTTCACCATGCTGGGCGGCATGCAATCGGCGCGCGGCATCCTGCATTACGCGGACATCTTCCGCCTCGCCGACCAGGCCGGCCTGCTGCGCGATCCGGAACTCGCCGGCGGGCGCATGAAGGCGCTGCTCTCCCTGCATGGGATCGGTTGAACCGCGCCTCGGGTTGATATCATCACAAGATTTCAGTTGTGCTGATCTTGTGCCGATTTCACCCATGCTTTGGCGTCACGCATGGTGAAATCGACGAAAATCTGCTCGGAATCGTCCTCCATCATTACAGTCTCTTAACGAACCAGCACGCAAATTAAATCGAGATCAGGACAACCTATCTGCGCTGGGGGAATCCACATGAGTGTCCGATTCACAATCGGTCGCGCCGTCGGGCTATTCGGCTTCGTGGTGACGTTGGGCTGCGTCGCCATCCTGGTCGCCAACATGATGGCGATCAGTCAGCTCAAGGTCGGCGGACCAATCTACCGGCAGATCGTCCTGGGCAAGGACATGATCGCCGACATCCTGCCGCCGCCCGAATACGTCATCGAGGCCTATCTCGAATCCACCCTCGCCCTCAACGATCCATCGAGCGTCGCCGCGCGCAAGGAGCGCCTGGGCCAGCTGCGCAAGGACTACGATTTGCGCCATGAATACTGGATCAGTGAGCACTTCGATCCGACCATCACCAAGATGCTGGTCGAGGATTCGCATGTCGAGGTGATGAAGTTCTGGTCGGCGGTCGAGGAGCGCTTCCTGCCGGCGCTGGAGCGCGGCGACATGGCGGTCGCCCGTGCCGCCTATAAGGAACTGGCCGAAGCCTATACCGCGCATCGCGCCGTGGTCGACAAGATCGTCGCCACCACCAACGACTTCAACGCCGCGACCGAGGTCTCGGCCGCAGGCGAGGAGACCTTCTACACCGTCACCACCTGGACCGTCGGCGGCGTCGTGCTCGCCCTGGTCATCGGCGGCGTGCTGGCCATCGTCTGGGGCGTCACCCGCCCGGTGACCCGCATGACCGAAGTGATGAAGGAACTGGCCGCCGGCCATCTCGATATCCAGATTCCCTCCGCCGGCCGCAAGGACGAGATCGGCTCGATGGCCCAGGCGGTCGACGTGTTCCGCCGCAACGCCGTCGAGGCCGAGCAGCTGCGCCGGCGCCAGGAAGAGGACCGCCGCGTCTCCGAGGAGGAGAAGCACGCCGCGCTCGAGACGATGGCCCAGACCGTGGAGCAGGAGACCCGCAAGGCGGTCGACGCCGTCTCGCAGCTGACGCAGCAGATGTCGGCCAATGCCGACCACATGGCGACCTCCGCCGCGGCGGTCAGCGACAACAGCCAGACCGTCGCCAAGGCCTCCGAGCACGCGCTCAACAACGCGCAGACCGTCGCCGCCGCCTCGGAAGAGCTGAGCGCCTCGATCCGCGAGATCGCCGGCCAGGTGAATTCGGCGCGCAACGTCACCATGGATGCGGTCAAGGCCTCGAGCGAGGCCGAGAGCACCATCGCCAAGCTGTCCGATTCCGTGCGCAGCATCAGCGCGGTGACGCAGCTCATCAACGACATCGCCAGCCAGACCAACCTGCTGGCGCTCAACGCCACCATCGAGGCGGCGCGCGCCGGCGAGGCCGGCCGCGGCTTCGCCGTGGTCGCCAACGAGGTCAAGTCGCTGGCCAACCAGACCGCCAGCGCCACCGGCGACATCACCAACCAGATCAACGAGATCCAGTCGGCCACCGATCTGGCGGTGAACGCGGTGCGGACGATCACCGAATCGATCCGCAGCGTGGAGGGCGTGTCCTCGGCCATCGCCGCGGCGATCGAGGAGCAGAGCGCCACCACCAGCGAGATCGCCCGCAACGTGGTGCAGACCTCGGAAGCCTCGCAGGAAGTGGCGACGCGCATCGCCAGCGTGTCGAGCGAGGCCAGCGCCACGGGCACGCGCGCCGACCAGGTGCGCAAGCTCTCCGGCGACGTGGCCGGCGGCATCAACGATCTGCGCGAGACCCTGATCCGCGTCGTCCGCACCTCGACCCACGAGGTCGACCGGCGCCAGTGGCACCGCTACCAGATCGATCGACCGGCGCGGCTCAGCCATGCCGGCAAGACGCAGGCCGTCGAGCTGCTCAACTGCTCGGCCGGCGGCGCTTTGATCCAGGGCCCCATCGATGGTCTCGCCGTCGGCAGCGCCCTGGAACTGGCCATCGATGGCGTCGGCGCCAGATTGGCCGGCACGGTTCGCCAAGTCGGCGACGGTCGCATCCATGTCATGTTCGATCTCTCGGAGGAGGCTGCGCGCGGCCTCGACCAGCAATTGCGCGGGATGGCCGCGGGCAATACGCTGCGCGCGCGCTCTGCGTAGCTCGGCCCGCCGCGCCGGCTAGCCACGGCTGTGATCCGATCGGATGATCGGATCACAGCCGTGGCCCATTCGCCGCTCATCGCGGTGATTTGGCGCGCTCCGTCAAGGCAACGATGTTTCCCGCGGCATTGGGGCCGCTGGAATTGGCCGGTTGCAGCAGCGTCGGCAGGCGGTGGCGCTCGACCTTCGCGCCGCTTTCGCGCGCATGCAGCACCGTGCGCACCGCAATGTCGGCGATGGCGGCGATTGGTTGCGCCACCGTGGTCAGGCGCGGCGTCACCAGCTTGGCCAAGGTGATGGCGTCGAAGCCGACGATGGAGACATCGCCCGGCACCTTCAGGTCGAGATCCGCCGCCGCCCGCAGGGCGCCGATCGCCTGCTGGTCGGAACTGGCGAAGATCGCGGTCGGCCGGTCGGGCCGCGCCAGCAGCTTCAGCGCCGCCTCATAGCCGCAATCGTAGTCGAAGCGCGCCACCACCGTGTCGGCGGCGAAGTCCAGGCCGCTCTCGGCATAGAGCGGCGCCGCGACATGGCGATAGCCTTCATAGCGCTCGCGCGCCACGGAAAGGTGTTTCGGCCCGGCGATGCAGCCGATGCGGCGATGGCCGAGCGAGACCAGGTGCTGCACCACCGAGATGGCGCCGCCGCGATGGTCGCATTGCACCACGGAGAAGCCGCGCAGCGGCCGGTCGACCAGCACGATCGGCACCTTCACGTCGCGCGGCAGGCTCCGGGTCTCCTCGCAGGGCACGATCAGCAATCCGTCGACCTGGCGCGCGGCGAGCGCCTTGATGTAGTTCGCCTCGGCTTTCGGGTCGTCGTTGGAATTGGCCAGCATCACCGTGTAGTGGATGCCGGCCGCCACCTGCTCCACCTGCTTCGCCAGCTCGCCGAAGAACGGATTGGTGACGTCGGGCAGGATCAGGCCGATCGAATGGGTGCGGCTGGAGCGCAGGGCGCGGGCCAGGGCGTTCGGCTGGTAGTTGAGCTGGGCCGCGGCGGCCAGCACGCGCTCGCGCAATTGCGGCGTCACCGCCGGGTTGTCGTTGATCACCCGCGACGCGGTGCCAAGCGAAACGCCCGCCAGCCGCGCCACGTCGCCGATCGATGCCATGGGCAGCACTCCTTTGTCGGACGCAGGCTAGCCGGCCGATCGGGTTTTGTCACCGCCGCCCGTTAACCAAGACTCGCGCGGGAATCGCCTTTTGTCCTGGGTGCCGTATGATGACCGCCATGCTTCGACCGGTGATCTGCGCTTCTGCATCCCGCAACGCCGCTGCGGCGCTGGCCCTGGCGCTCGCCTGTTCCGGCTGCGCCGGCGGCGGCTATGTCCCGCGCGGCGGCGAAATGGCGTCGCAGCAAGCCTATGCCGCCGACCTCGAAGACTGCAAGTCCGCGGCCTTGTCCGGCCGGGCCGGCGCGGCTGGCGAAGGCTTCCTCGCCGGCGCGCTGATCGGCGCCGCGAATGGCGCGGCCGCCGCCGCGCATGGCCGCGCCGATCTGGGTGCTGCGATCGGCGCCGGCATCGGCGCCATCATCGGCTTCACCGAGGGCCTCGCCTGGTCGCGCGAGGATTCGGTCGACGCCTGCATGCACCGCAAGGGCTATCGCCGCGCCTGAGAGTAGTCAGGCGAAACTGGCCGGGGGGAAATCGGCCGGGCGAAACTGGCCAAGCGAAATCGGCCAGGCGAAATCGGTCAGGTGAGCGAGGCCGTCAGGACTGCGGCGATGAGGCCGACGACGGAGACCAGGATCATCGCCATGACCAGCCCGCGACGGTAATCCGAGCTGCCGACCACCAGCGCCATGCCGCCCTTGACGATGGTGTTGCTGATGGTGGCGATCACCAGCGCGGCGACGGCGATCGCCGTCGTGCCGCCGTCATGGGCGTATTGGCTCATCGACAGGGTGATGGCGTCGACATCGGTGGTGCCGGCCAGCGCCGCCACCAGCAGCAGCCCTTCGCCGCCCGACCAGGAATCGCCCACGATCCGTACCAGCAGCAGGATCGCCGCATAGATCAGGCCGAATTTCACCGCCTGGGTCAGGCTGAAGGGTGTGGCGATGACGAGTTCGGCGGTCGGTTGCGCCGCGGCGCCGTTCCTGGCGCGCTCGCGCCAGTGCAGGGCGGCGGCCAGTCCGGCCGTGGCAAGTCCCATCGCCAGCATCGACGGCGCCAGCTTGGGCAGCAGCGACGGGCTGACCGCGAAGGCGATCACCAGCACGCGCGCGAACATGATGGTCCAGGACAGCAGCGTGCCGGAGACCAGGCTCTGCACCGCTGCCCGGCTGGCGAGCCCGTGGCTTTGCCGCGAGAAAGCGAGCGTCGTCGCGGTCGAGGAAACCAGCCCGCCGGTGATGCCGGTAACCGCGGCGCCCCGGCCGGGGCCCAGCCAGCGCGTCGCCACATAGCCCACCATCGACAGCCCCGAGATGAGCACGACGAACAGCCAGAGCTGGCGCGGATTCAGCGCCTGCCACGGATCGAGGGCACGGTTGGGCAAGAGCGGCAGCACGATGAAAGTGGCAATCAGCAGGCGCAACCCGGCGAAGATGTCGTCCCAGCCGAACTTGTCGATGAGGCCGTGCAGGGGTTGCTTGTAGGCGAGCACGGCCGCCGCGACGATGCCGAGCCCCACGGCCAGCTCCGGCTGGCCCAGCGTGGCAAAGCCGCCCAGCAGCGTGACGCCGAGCGCCGCCAGCTCGGTGGTCAGGCTGAGCGATTCCCGGCGCTCGACCTCGGCCATCAGGAAACCGGCCACCACCGTCAGGCAGGCGAGGCCAAGCACCACCAGCAGGGGCACCATCGAGCCGTAAGTGCTGGACAGCCATCCGCCGAGCGCTCCCAGCATGGCGAGCAGGATGAAGGTGCGCAGGCCACCGATCATCGGCTCGGTGGTGCGGCGCTTCTCGCGCTCGATGCCGATCAGCGCGCCGATCAGGATGGCGGTGGCGAAATTGCGGATGGTGATCAGGTCGAGATTGAGTTCGTCCATCGCACCCTCAAGGCCGTCGCCGTTCAACGCCTGGCCGGAATTCCACTGCCGCGGCGGCCAGGACCAACACGGTTCCCGCCGCCTCGCGCCAGCCGAAGGCCTGGCCGGCCCATAATGCGGCGGACCCGACACCGACGCAAACCTCGGCCATGAAGATGAGGGTGGTCCGCGCCGGCGAGATGCGGCGCCCGGCCCAGAGCGACAGGACCCAGAGCGGCAGGACGAAAAGCAGCCCGGCCACGAGCAGTGCGGGCAGGGCGTCGACCCAGGCGGCCGGGTGCGGGAACGGCGCCGGCTCCAGCCACAGGGCCAGGATGGCGGCGCCTGCCAGGGCGCCCAGCGCCAGGGCGGCGGATTGGACCGCCACGCCCGCACCCTCGCGCCGGAACACGAACAGCAGCCCGATCGACCACAGGATGCCGGACAGCAGCGCCAGCACGTCGCCGAGTTTCACGCCGGCGGAGAAATCAGCGCCGATGCCGAGGATGGTCGCCAATCCGGCAGCCCCCAGCGCGAGCGACGCCACCCGTAGCGGCGTCAGCGGCCGGCGCAGGACAAAAACCTCCAGCAGCGTGCCCCAGACCGGCGCGATGTAGAACAGCAGGATCGCCCGTGCCACGTCGGTGGTGGTTAGGCTCGCCGTATAGAAGGCATAGGCGACGCCGATGAGGCCGCCGATCCAGGCGAGATCGCGGCGGTCCCGGCCGCGCGCACTCAGAAGCGCGGGAAGAGCCGGAATCAAAGGCAGGCAGGCGACGAAAACCACCGCCAGGGTGATCCACAGCCCGGCGATGCCGGCGCGCGCGACCGCGTGGAGCGGAATCCAGCCGAGGCCGGAAATGAGCGCGGCCAGCAGGATGCCCAAGGTCGGCAGCGCGGCCTTCAGGCGGCTTGACGGGACGGGGCTTGCGGGGACGGGGCTCAAGGTGCTTGGCACCGGCTGAAGAAGGCCCGGCGTGAAAAACAACACGGGCCGGCCAAGGACATGGCCGGCCCGCGCAAGCGATCTCCCGGCCGGGCTAGCGGCGCACCAGCTTCCAGCAGCTGGGCAGCAGCAGGGTGGCGAGGGCCACCTTGGTCGGTTCGGAATAGATGAAGGGCATCAGGCCGTGGGTGATCGCGGCCTCGACGCCGATCAGGCTCGACAGATAGGCGAGGCCGCAGGCGAAGATGATGACGGTGCCGGCGATGAAGGAGATCGCCGCCGTCGCCAGGTTGCGGCCGAAGCCGCGCTCCGCCAGATAGCCAGTCACCAGCGCGGCCAGCACGAAGCCCGCCAGATAGCCCGCCGTCGGGCCGACCAGCACCGCCGCGCCGGCGCCGAACTTGGCGAAGACCGGCAGGCCGGCAGCACCCTCCAGCAGATAGGCGACGAGCGTCGCGCCGCCGAGGCGCCAGCCATAGGTGGCGCCGATCATCAGCACCACAAAGGTCTGCATGGTCATCGGCACCGGAATGAACGGCACCTGGATCTGCGCCGAGACGGCCAGCAGCACGGTGCCGAGCAGCACCAGGGCGACCTGGTGGAGCCGGCTGGTCGCCGTGCGGGTCCAAAGAGCGGCGGCAAGAGTCGTATGCATGAACAAGAACTCCCTGTTGCAAAGCCGCGCGGATCATATCAAGAGGCCGCGCCGCCCGCCTAGTAGCTCCGAAATCCCGGTTCCGCCAGGGAAAAACGGGCCGAGGCGCCTTAGCGGGCGTCCGCCAGGATCAGCTCGGCCCCCTTCTCGCCCACCATGATCGACGGCGCGTTGATGTTGCCCGAGGTCACGGTGGGGAAGATCGAGGCGTCGGCCACGCGCAAACCGGCGAGGCCGTGGACCCGCAGCCGGTGATCCACCGCGGCCTCGCGCGCGTCCGGTCCCATCCGCGCGGTGCCGCAGGGATGGAAGACCGAATAGGTGCGGGACCGGATGTCCGCCACGATCTCATCGTCGCTGGTGAGCGGGCGGCCGGGCTTCAGCTCTTCCTTGATCATGCTTCGCATCGTCGGCGTCGCGGCCAGGCGGCGCAGGAACTTGGCGCCGGCCAGCATCTCCTCCACGTCGTGGTTGGTCGACATGAAGTTGGGCTGGATCGCCGGCGCCTGCCGCGGATCGGCCGACTTGATGTGCACGTGCCCGCGGCTGGTCGGCCGGCAGGGCGAGATGCTGATGATGAAGCCGGAATAGGGATCGACGCCGGTCAACTTGCGCACGCCGGCCGGCGCCTTCTCGTAGGTCAGCGGCGAGAAATAGAGCTGGATGTCCGGCCGCTCGGAATCCGGCCGCATGCGGAAATAGCCGCCACCCTGGTTGACGCTGAGCGCCATTGGACCCTTGCGCGTCAGCACGTAGCGCATCCCCGCCAGCATCTTGCCCCACCACGGATGGAACACGTCGTTGAGGCTGGGCAGCGTCGACTTGTAGGTGTGATCGAAGCAGAGATGATCCTGCATGTGATTGCCGACCGCCTCGCTCGCATGTTGCACGGCGATGCCGTGGCTGCGCAGGAGGTCCGCCGGCCCCACGCCCGACACCTGCAGCAATTGCGGCGTGTTGATGGCGCCGAGCGACAGGATCACCTCGCGTCCCGCGCGCGCTTCCAGCTGTTGCCCGTTCTGCTCATAGGCGATGCCGGTGGCGCGCTGGCCTTCGAACAAGATGCGCGTCGCATGGGCGCCGGTCTCGATGCGGAGGTTGGGCCGCTTCAGCGCCGGCCACAGATAGGCGCGCGCGGAGGATGCGCGCAAACCATCGCGGGTCGTGGTGAGCTGGTAATAGCCGACACCTTCGATGGTCTCGCCATTGAGATCGCGGGTGAACTTCAAGCCGGCTTCCTGCCCCGCCTTCACGTAGAGATGGGTGAGCGGATGCACCTCCCTGGAGATGTCGCTCACCTGCAGCGGGCCGCCGGCGCCGTGCCACTTCCCCTCGCCCAGCGCGTGGTCCTCCATCCGCTTGTAGATCGGCAGCACGTCCTGCCAGGCCCAGCCCGGATTGCCCAGCGCCGCCCAATCGTCGAAATCGCCGGCCTGGCCGCGCGAATAGACCATGGCGTTGATCGAGCTCGAGCCGCCAAGCACCTTGCCGCGCGGCACGTAATTGGTGCGGCCCATCAGGCCGGGGATCGGCTCCGACTGGTACATCCAGTTGTACTGGTTGTTGTAGTAGGTCTTGCCGTAGCCGATCGGCACCTGGATCCAGAAGCGCCGGTCGGACGGCCCGGCCTCCAGCAGCAGCACCTTGTATTTGCCGCTCTCGGTGAGCCGGTTCGCCAGCACGCAGCCCGCCGAGCCCGCGCCGACGATGATGTAGTCGTATTCCGCCGCCATGATGACCGTTTTATGACAACCCAGGATGCCGGGACTTATAGCATTTTCTGAAGCTCGGGCGATCCTTCCGCCGACACAGGTTCTTCCGTCAGCGAACTTGGGTCGGCGGGATGCTTCGGCTAGGATGCCGCGCCTTTCGTTTGGGGAGCCTCATGAAGATCAAGACGCTGGAGACCTTCTGCAACCAGTATGTCGGCTTCGTGCGCGTCACGACCGATACCGGCGCCACCGGCTGGGGCCAGGTCTCGAACTACAATTCCGACATCACCTGCCAGATCTTCCATCGCCAGGTGGCGCGCTGGGCCCTGGGCGCCGATGCGCTCGACATCGCGGCGCTGACCGACGCGATCCCGGAGCGCGAGCACAAATTCCCCGGCTCCTACCTGATGCGCGCGCTGACCGGCCTCGACACCGCCTTGTGGGACCTGCGCGGCAAGCTCGAAGGCAAGAGCGTCTGCGAATTGCTCGGCGGCAAGCCGCGGCCCTTTCCGGTCTACGCCTCGTCGATGAAGCGCGGCGAGATCACGCCCAAGGACGAGGCCGCGCGCTTCATCAAGCTGCGCGACGCGCATGGCTATGACGCCTTCAAGTTCCGGGTGGGAAAGGAATGCGGCCATGACCAGGATGAATGGCCCGGCCGCACCGACGAGATCGTGCCGCTGATCCGCAAGACCCTGCCCGACGCGCGCCTGCTGGTCGACGGCAACAGCGCCTACACGCCGAAGAAGGCGATCGAGGTGGGCAGCATGCTGGAGGACAACGGCATCATCCACTTCGAGGAGCCCTGCCCCTATTGGGAATACCACTGGACCAAGGAAGTGACCGAGGCGCTGAACCTCGACGTCACCGGCGGCGAGCAGGATTGCGACCTCACCCTCTGGCGCTTCATGACCGAGATGAAGGCGGTCGACGTGGTGCAGCCCGACGTCTGCTACATGGGCGGCATCAACCGCACGCTGAAAGTGGTGGAGATGGCGAAGCAGGCCGGCCTGCCGGTGACGCCGCACGCCGCCAACCAGTCGATGGTGACGGTGTTCACCCTGCATCTGATGGGCGCCATTCCGAATGCCGGCCCCTATGTCGAATTCTCGATCGAGGGCGAGGACTACTACCCCTGGGACCGCGGCCTCTACGAGCCCGCCTTGGTCGCCCGCGACGGCAAGGTGCAGATCCCCGACCAGCCCGGCTGGGGCGTCGAGATCAGCAAGGCCTGGCTCGACAAGGCGACGTATCAGAAGAGCGAGCTGTAACAGAACCACTCGCTTTCACCGTCATGCCAGGGCTTGGCCCTGGCATCCACGAGTACCGGCGCGGTCACAAGAACAACGCGCCCCATTGCAAAAAAGCTCGCAAGCTGATGCAAACTCGTGGATGGCATGGCCAAGCCATGCCATGACGCTGTTGGGAAAAGCTAGTTCCGCAGCAGGCACCCGCCGTCGACCGGCAGCTCGACGCCGGTGATGAAGCTGGCGGCATCGGAGAACAGGAACAGCGTGGCGTCGGCCATGTCCTCCGCCGTGCCGATGCGGCCGAGCGGCACGTAGCCGGCGACGGCGCTGCGGATCTCGTTGGTGTTCCAGCGCGCCTGTAGCGGCGTCAGGGCCGGGCCCGGGCAGATGGCGTTGGAGCGGATCTTGTCGGCGGCGAGCTGCATGGCGAGCGAGCGCGACATGGCGCAGACCGCGGCCTTCGACGCCTGATAGGCGTCCTGCGGCGCCGGATCGCCGCGCATCCACTGGATCGTGGAGATGTGCACCATCGACCCGCCGCCCGCCTGCTTCATCAGCGGCGTCGCCGCGCGGCTGGTCAGCACCATGGTGCGGAGGTTGATGTCCATCACCTCGTCCCAGACCTTGAGGTCCATCTCCAGCAGCGACTTGTCGCGGCCGAACCACAGCACGCCGGCCACATTGGCGAGGTAGTCGAGCCGGCCGTGCCTGGCCGCGGTGTCGGCGAAGGTCTTGTTGACGAAGGCCTCGTCGCGCAGATCGCCCTGGGCGAAGGTGACGTTGCCTTGCGCCTTCAGGCTGTCAGGGCAGCCCTTCATGTCGATGGCGGTCACCTTGCCGCCCGCCTTGGCCAGCGCCAGCGCGATCGCCTCGCCCATGCCGCCGCCCGCCCCGGTCACCACCGCCACACGGCTGCTGAAATCGTAGGTCGGCTTCGGCATGTGATCTCTCCCCTGAACGGACATGATGCGCGGACATGACGTAACGGCCCGGCCGGACAGGACCGGGCGGCTGGATGACCAAAGCCTACATCGGGAAAAATCTGCTGGATACGAAAAAATTTTCCAATTTGGATAATTTTGCTAAAGTCAACCGATCCAGCCCGCACTTTCTCCGGAGGATTGCCCGATGAACATCGCCACCAAGCCCGACGACCGGCTGAGCTTCGACGTCGTCTCGCCGATCGACGGCAGCGTCTATGCCCGCCGCCAGTACGCCGCCGGATCGCAGATCGAGGCGGCGCTGGCGAAGGCGGAAGCCGCCGCGAAAGGCTGGGCGCGGACGCCGCTGCAGGATCGCGTCGCCCTGCTCGCCCGCTTCGCCGAGGAGATGGCGAAGCGCGCGCCGAAGCTGGCGGAGACCTTGAGCTGGCAGATGGGCCGCCCGCTCTGGCAGGCCGACGAGACGCCGCGCCTGAAGCTGGTCGGCGACCTGACCGGGCTCGCCGCCGGCGAGGCGCTGGCCGACGAGGGCATGCCGGCCGATGCCGGCATCCGCCGCTTCACCCGGCGGCAGCCGCAGGGCGTCGTGCTCTCCATCTGCGCCTGGAACTATCCCGTCGCGATGATGGGCTATCTGGTGACCGCGCCGCTGATCGCCGGCAACGTCGTGCTGTTCAAGCATTCGCCGCAGACGCCGCTCACCGCCGACATCGCCGCCGAGGCCTTCGCCGCCGCCGGCGCGCCGGAGGGCGTGTTCCAGGCCATCGACCTGTCGCATCCCGATGCCGAGCGCATGATCGCCTCGGGCCGGCTGCGCGCGGTCAATTTCATCGGCTCGACCGGCGGCGGGCGACGCGTCCATGCCGCGGCGGGCGGCACCTTCACCCATGTGCACCTGGAACTGGGCGGCAAGGACCCGGCCTATATCCGCGCCGATGCGGATCTCGACAAGGCGATCCCGTTGCTGATCGAAGGCAGCTATTCCAATGCCGGGCAGTCCTGCTGTTCGGTCGAGCGCATCTACGTGCATGAGAAGATCGCCAAGACATTCACCGAGATGTTCGTGGCGCAGGCCGCCGACGTCTCGCTCGATCATCCACTGACCGCCAAGCCCTATATCGGTCCCGTGGTGCGCGCCGTCGCCGCCGCCAATATCCAATCGCATGTCGAGGACGCGCTCAGCAAAGGCGCCAGGCGCCTGCTGCAGCCGGGCCGCTTCAAAGCGAAGGACCTGGGCGCCGCCTATGTCGAGCCGGAAGTGCTCGCCAACGTCGACCATTCCATGCGGGTGATGCGCGAGGAGACCTTCGGCCCGGTCGCGGCGATCCAGGTGGTGAAGAGCGACGAGGAGGCCGTGCGCCTGATGAACGACAGCGAATATGGCTTGAGCGCCAGCGTGTGGACGTCCGATGCCGAGACCGGCCTGAAGCTGCTGGACGAAGTCGAGGCCGGCACCGTCTATCTCAACCGCTGCGACCATGCGGATCTCTATCTGCCCTGGGGCGGGGTGAAGACCTCGGGCCTCGGCCGGGTCAATGGCCGCGAGGGGCTGCGCCAGGCGACGGAGACCAAGGCCTTCCATGTCCGCACCCGATTTGTCTGAGGCGCGGCTGGCGGAACTGGCGAAGGACGCGGTGCGCACCATCGTGGCACCCGCGGCACCTTCGCCGATGCTGCTGATCTGCGAACATGCCGGCAACCTGGTGCCGGCGCCGTGGCGCAACCTGGGCCTGGCGGCGGATTTCCTCGACACCCATTTCGCCTGGGATGCCGGCGCCGCGGCGCTGACCGAGGCGCTGGCGGCGAAGCTGCGGGCGACCGCCGTGCTCGCTGCCTATTCGCGGCTGTTCCTCGACATCAACCGCTTCCCCGGCGAATGGGATTGCTGCCGGCCCGACCTTGCCGGCATTCCGGTGCCGGCCAATCTCGACATCCACGACCGCGAGCGGGCGCAACGCGAGAAGATCGCCCGCGCGCCCTTCGACCAGGCAGTCTCGATCTGGCTCTGCGGCCGCCCGGCCGTCGTCTCCATCCATACCTTCACGCCGATCGTCGCCGGCAAGAGCCGCGATCCCGAGATCGGCGTGCTGTGGCGCGAGGAATGCCGCATGGGTCCGCCGGTGCTCAAGGCATTGCGCGAGCAGGGCCGCTACGTCATCGGCAACAACGAGCCCTATGACTGGCGCACCTCGGACGGCTACACCCTGCGCCGGCATGGCCTCGATCACGGCCTTGCCTGCCTCTATCTCGAGATCCGCAATGACTTGCTGACGACGCCGCAGGGCATCGGGTGCGTGGCCGATGCGCTGGTGCCGGCGCTGGGTGCCGCGGTCCGCGCCCTGCAGCCGGAGCAGGATGCCGCGGAGCGCGCTCCTGGACAGCGGGCCGGACGCGACGGTAAAACGGAGGCCGATTTGCCGAATTCGAAAGGGAGCCCGTCCCGCCGTGGTCCGCCTGACCGTCGCCGCGAAGATTCGCGAAATCCGAAAATCCAAAGGCCTGACACTTGAAGAGCTTAGCGAGAGCTCGGGCTTGTCGGTTTCGCAGCTTTCGAAAATCGAGAACGGGAAAGCCCGGCTCACCTTCGACACCGCGCTGAACCTCTCCGGCCTGCTGCGCGTGCCGGTCACCGCCTTCCTGTCCAACCCGCCGGTGCCCCCCATCGCCCGGCGCTCGGTGACCCAGGCCGGCAAGGGCATCGTGCACCAGACCCCGGGCATGCGCTTCGAGGTGCTGTGCAGCGATTTCAAGGAAAAGCGCAACGTCTTCTGGCGCGTGCAGGTGACCGCCCGCGCCATCGAGGAATGCGGCGGCTGGCGCAGCCATCCGGGCGAGGAATTCGTCTTCGTGCTGGACGGCGAGCTCGATCTGCACACCGAGCATTACGAGCCGGCCAAGCTGAAGGTCGGCGACAGCATCCTGTTCGATGCCGGGATGCCGCATGCCTATGTCTCGGTCGGGCCCGGCCACGCCGTGGTGCTGATGTCCAACACCGTGCCCAGCGACAGCGACCTGGTGGCCGCCGGCGCCCCGGACTAGCCGCCCCAGACTAGCCACCCCGGATAGGCGAATTTTCCAAAAAAGAAAATTTCCTTGCGGATCGGAAAATCGGCTCCTACCATCCCCTGAACAAGGCGCGATCAGGCGCCAGATAGAATAGGCGCATGCGCTGCCCAAGTGAGCGCACCGCGCGGGGCACGGGAGGCGGAGACGTGCTGTCCATCGAGGGCGTCAGCAAGAGCTTCGGCGGCGTGCGCGCGCTGCGCGGGATCAGCTTTGCCTGCGGCACGGGTGAGATCCTCGGCCTGATCGGGCCGAACGGGGCCGGCAAGTCGACGCTGGTCAACGCGGTGAGCGGCGTGCTGCGGCCGGATGCCGGCAGCATCCGCCTGGGCGAGGTCGACGTCGCCGGGCGCGGGCCGGAATTCGCCGCCCGCCTGGGTATCGGCCGCACCTTCCAGAACCTGCGCCTGTTCCCGGAGATGACCACGCGGCAGAACGTCGAGGTGGCGCACATCACCTGCGCCCGCTACCGCCCTGAGCAGGCGCGCGCCATCGACATCGACGCGCTGCTCGACGAATACGGCCTCGGCGACGACAGCGACCGGCCGGCCGGCACCCTGCCCTACGGCCAGCAACGGCGCTTGGAGATCGTGCGCGCGCTGGCGCTGGGGCCGCAGCTGCTGCTGCTCGACGAGCCGGCGGCCGGCATGAACGACTACGAGACGGCGGAACTGGCCGATGCGGTGCGCGGCATTCGCGACCGCAGCCATTGCGCGTTGCTGGTCATCGACCATGACCTGCATTTCATCCTCACCGTCTGCGACCGCATCTGCGTCATGGACATGGGCGAGGTGGTGGCGATCGACCGGCCGGAGATCATCCGCAACAACCCCAAGGTGGCGGAAATCTATCTGGGGCAGGGCAACTAGATTTTGGGCAACTCGAGCTTGGGCAACTGACGAAAACGAGGGAGGAAGGGACCATGAACACCAAGATCACGCGGCCGCTGCTGCTGGGCATGCTGGCGGCCGGACTGAGCGCCGGCGGCGCGCTGGCGGCGGAGACGGTGAAGATCGGCATCGCCGTGTCGCTCACCGGGCCGCTGGCGCCTTATGCCGAATCCGAAGGCGCGCGCTGCATGGCCGACCAGGTGAACAAGGCCGCCGGCCCGGACGATCCGAAGGTCGAGGTGCTGATCGAGGACAACCGCTCCGACGCGCAGCTTTCGGTCTCGCTTGGCCAGAAGTTCCTCGACGACGGCGCGCAGATCATCGCCGGCCTGCCCTTCCCCGACGCGCTGATCCCGATGACCACGATGGCGCAGAGCTACGGCGTCACCGTCTTCTCCGCGCCCAACACGCAGGTGGAGATGCAGGAGCTCGGCGCCGACAACTTCATCGCCGGCGCGGTGCCCGACCCGATCAACGCCGCGGCGACCGCCAAGGTCGCCTATGACAAGGGCGCCCGGAAGGCGGTGCTGCTGACCTCCGAGGATGCCGGGTCCTGGTCGGCCAAGCTGCCGGAATGGTTCGGCGAGGCCTTCACCAAGAACGGCGGCCAGGTGCTGGGCAAGTTCAACTACAATTTCGGCATCACCGACTGGTCGCCGCAGATCGCCAGCATCAAGGCGCTCAGCGACAAGCCGGACGTGATCCATGTCTGCGGCGTGCTGCCGGATGTCGGCATCCTGATCCGCCAGCTGCGCGCCAACGGCTATGACGGCTGGGTCGCCGGCTGCGACGGCTTCGATGACCCGTCGCTGGAATCCACCGTCGGCAAGCCCGAGGATCTCGACAAGGTGATCTTCGCCACCCACGGCGTGATCGGTGATGGCGGTTCCATCGACCAGTTCCTGGCGCAGTGCAAGAGCGCCGGGTTCAAGGTCAACGGCATCTTCGACGCGCTCGGCGGCGACATGGTCGCGGTGGTGGCGGCGGCGGCGAAGAAGGCCGGCACCGTCGATCCGGTCAAGCTGCGCGAGGCGATCCGCGCCGAAGGCGGCTATCCGGGCATCACCGCCAAGACGATCTCCTTCGCCGAGAAGAAGGGCTATCCGGTCAAGACGGTGCCGGTGATCGGCTTCTCCGCGGGCAAGCGCATGCTGATCACCGAGGAGATGCCGCCGAACATTCCGTATCTGAAGTAGCATCGAAAAGTCGCAATGAGCGGGGCGCGGCGGCAACAACCGCCGCGCCCCAACCAAAGGAACCACGCGCCAGCATGCTGTCCGTCGACCGCCTTTCCGTGCGCTATGGCGCGGTGCGCGCCTTGCAGGACGCGTCGATCCACGTCGGGCGCGGCGAGCTGGTGGCGCTGCTGGGGCCGAACGGCGCCGGCAAGACCTCGCTCATCTCGGGGATCGCCGGATTGGTGGCGAGCGCGGGCGGCATCCGCTTCGACGACCAGGACATCACCGCCCTGCCGACCGAGGACCGGGTACGGCGCGGGCTGTCGATGACGCCGGAAGGCCGGCATGTCTTCGCCAACCTGACGGTGGCGGAGAACCTGCGGCTGGGCGCGGCGATCCGCGCCGACCGCGCCGCGGTGGCCGAGGATTTCGAGAAATACCTGACCCTGTTCCCGATCCTGCGCGACCGGCTGCACCAGCTGGCCGGCACCCTTTCCGGCGGCGAGCAGCAGATGCTGGCCATCGCGCGCTCGATGATGTCGCGGCCGAAGCTGCTGATGCTGGACGAGCCCTCGCTCGGCCTGGCGCCGCGCATCGTGGCGCAGATGTTCGAATACATCCAGCTGCTGAAGGCAGTCGGGGTCACCCTGCTGGTGGTGGAGCAGAACGTGATGCAGGCGCTGAAGCATGCCGACCGCGCCTACATCATCAGCGCCGGCGCGATCCGCCACGAAGGCTCGGGCGAGGAGATGCGCGCCGACCGCCGGCTCATCGACTATTACCTGGGCGGGTGAGGCGCATGGACTATCTGATCCAGCAGACGCTCAATGCCCTCGCCTTCGGCGCCGAATATGCGCTGATCGCGCTCGGCCTGGCCCTGGTCTATTCGATCATGAATCTGATGAACTTCGCCCATGGCGAGATCATCTCCTCGGCCGGCTATTCGATGTACCTGGCGGTGCTGCTCGGCATCGGCTCGCCGTGGCTGGTGGCGCCGATGGCGATCCTGGCCGGCGCCGTGGTTGCCGTGCTGTTCGAGCGCGTCGCCTTCCGCCCCGTGCGCCACGCGCCCTCCACCACGGGTTTGCTGACCGCGCTCGGGGTGAGCATCGTGGTGCAGAACCTGTTCACCCTGCTGGTGTCGCCGCGGCCGCGCTCGGTGCCGGCCTTCAACGAGTTGAGCCGCACCATCTTCATCGGGCCCTATGCGGTGTCGCTGCTGCAGATCCTGGAACTGGCGGTGGTCGCCATCGCCATCGGCGGGCTGGTGGTGTTCCTGAAGCGCTCCACCCTCGGCCTCGCCATCCGCGCGGCGACGCGGGAATTCTCCACCGTGCGGCTGATGGGTATCCGCGCCAACCGGGTGATCGCCACCGCCTTCGCGCTCTCCGGCTTCCTGGCCGGCATCGCCGCCATCTTCATCGTCGCCCGGCGCGGCAGCGTCGACCCGGATTTCGGCTTCCAGCCGGTGATCAAGGCCTTCGTCGCCTGCGTCATCGGCGGCTTCGGCTCGCTCAACGGCGCGGTGGTGGGCGGATTGCTGCTCGGCTTCCTCGACGTCGCCATCGTCTCGCTGCTGCCGCAGGAATACGGTGGCCTGACTGATGCCATCGCCTATGCCTTGATCGCCGCCCTGCTGGTGTGGCGGCCGGAGGGACTGCTCGCCCGCCGCATCGAACTCGGCGACAAGGAGATCTGAGGCGATGAGCCATTCCGCCGAGGGCACCGCAGTGGCAGCGAATGTGCAGGTCGGGCCGCGCGGCCTGCGCCATCCGCTGCTGCGCTCGCTGCTCGGCGCCCTGATCACCGCGCTGCCGATCGTGATCATCGGCCTGCTGGTCGTCGCCTTCGCGCCAGCCTATCTGGTGCGCGTCGCCTTCGCCGCCTATGTGAACCTGCTGATCGTGCTCGGGCTGCAGATGTTCATGGGCAATTCCATGGTCGCCAATCTGGGCCAGGGCTCCTTCGTCGGCATCGGCGCCTATTCGGTCGCCATCCTGGCGACGCCGGTGGCGATGAAGAAGCTGTCGATTCCCCATGCCCCCTTCGGGCTGGGGCAGATCGCCATCGATCCGCTGCTGGCCGCACTCGCCGGGCTCGGCATCTCCGGCATCGTCGCGGTGCTGACCGGGCTGGTGATCGCGCGACTTTCCGGCGAGGCGGCCACCATCCTCACCTTCAGCCTGATGATGATCGTGCATTCGGTGTTCATCCACTGGACCGATCTGTTCAAGGGGGCGCAGGCCTTTTTCGGCATCCCGCAGGTCGTCGGGCTGCCGACTGCCATCCTGGCTGCAGTCGCCGGCATCATCGTCGCGCGCCTGTTCAAGGACAGCCGCGCCGGGTTGCAGCTGCGCGCCAGCGCCGAGAGCCTGCTGGCGGCCAAGGCCTTCGGCGTCGATGTCTGGCGCCTGCGGCTCATCGCCTGGATCCTGGGCGGGGTGATGTGCGGCGCGGCCGGGATCCTCTATGCTTATTTCATGGGCACGATCAACGCGCGCGCCTTCCATTTCGAGCTGGTGATGACGACGCTGGCCATGCTGATCCTGGGTGGGATGCGCACCGTCTCCGGCGCGGTGTTCGGCTCGGCGGTTCTGTCCATCCTGCTGGAGTTGATCCGCAGCCTGGAAAGCGGCGCGGAGATCGCTGGCCTGACCCTGCCGCCGCTCTTGGGTCTGTCCGGCATCGCCATGGGCGCGGTGATCGTGCTGGGAATGACCTTCCGGCCGCGCGGCATCTTCGTGCGGCTGGAGCTGGATGAGGCGTTGCGGCACTGGCGGCGGCCGAAAGCCGGGCCGCCCCGGCGCATATCGGACGGGCGTGACGAGAGGGGACCGACATGACGACAGATTTCGAGGCCGATGTCGCGGCGCGCAAGGGCGAGCTGCAGCGCCTGCAGAAGGAGCTGGCCGATAACGGCGCCCGCTTCATCAACGTGCACATGGCGGAGGTGAACGGCGTCTTCCGCTCCAAGACCGCGCCCTTCAAGCTGTCCTATAACGGCGACGCGCTGAACGGCATCCTCTATTGCGTGCAGCACAGCGACGGCCAGCCCACCGGCATCCCGGTCTTCGCCGGCGAGATCAGCAACGACGCCAACGGCTATCCCAACGTCATGTGCCTGCCCGACCCGGCGACGGTGCGCCAGCACGGCTGGGACAAGCGCTATGCCTCGGTCATCACCAATTCCTACATGCTGGGCGGCAGGCGCTGCGCGCTCGACCCGCGCGCCATCCTGAAGGCGCAGGAGGACCGCGCCCGGAAGCTCGGCTACGAGGCGCGCTTCGCCATGGAATACGAGTTCGGCATCTTCTTCGCCGACCATGACCTGATGCGGGCCGGGCGCTATCGCGAGCTGAAGCCGTGGGGCCATTCCTACGTCAACTACGACCTGGTGCGCGGCGGCGACTACCAGGATTTCGTCGCCCAGTTCATCGACCGCCTGCAGAGCATCGGCATCGGCGTGGCGTCCTTCGTCACCGAATACGGCTATGGCATGTACGAATTCGCGCTGACGCCGAAATCGCCGCTGGAGGCGGCCGACGACGCGGTGCGCGCGAAGCTGCACCTGCGCGAGTTCTGCGCCGAGCGCGGCCTGGTCGCCACCTTCATGACCCGCTTCCAGCCGCCGGGAAAGGAAAGCGCCTGCGGCGGCCACACCCATCAGAGCCTGTGGCGGGACGGCAAGAACACCTTCGCCGCCGGCGCCAACCAGCTGACGCCGGTGGCGCAGCACTATCTGGCCGGCCTGCTGAAGCACCTGCCCGACACGCATCTGCTGTTCCGCCCCACGGTCAACTCGTACCGCCGCATGGATCGCGGCGCCTGGTCGCCGGAGGATGCGTCCTGGGGCTACGAGAACCGTACCGCGGCGGTGCGCGCGATCACCACGCCGACGGCCGATGCCGCGCGCTTCGAGCACCGCGTGCCGGGCGCCGACATCAATCCCTATCTGGCCATCGCCGCCATGCTGGCCGCCGGCCTCGACGGCATCGAGGGCAAGCTGCCGCTGGAGCCGGCGGCGCCGGGCAACCCGGCGGCGCTCAATCGCCCGCCTTTGGCGCGCACGCTGAAAGAATCCATGGCGGCATTCCGGTTATCGGAATTCGTCACGCAGGTGTTCGGCCCGGATTTCAAGGCCCACTACCTGCTAAGCCGCGAGGCGGAGCAGGAGGCCTTCGATAGCTGGCAAGCCGCACAAATCACCGATTTCGAGTGGCAGCGCTATTTCATCGGCACTTGAATCCCGCTGTCCCATGAAGCCCGATCCCCAGGCAAGACGGCTTCTCCCGAGATTGAGGCGCGGCCGCCGGCGTCATGCCCTTAACAGCCTAAGGCTTATTGGATATGGCCTGCGACGCGGCCACACACCGACTGTTAAGAAGGTCCTGCGAGAATCGCCGGAAATGCCGCCGCTGGCATTCGGACAGAAGGGCCCGCGATGGCCAACAAGGCACTGCTCTCGATCGACGACGACCCGCAGATTCTGGAGATCATCCGGAATGTCGCCCTCGATCTCGACTATTCGGTAGAAACGGCGCTGACCGCCGGCAAGTTCATGACGGCCTATTCCCGGGTGAATCCGAGCGTGGTCACGGTGGACATCTGCATGCCTGAAACCGATGGCATCGAATTGCTGCGCTGGCTGGGCGATGTCGGTTCCACCGCCCGAATCATCATCTTGTCGGGGGCGCATCCGTCCTATGCCGAGATGGCGCAACGACTGGGCCAGGCCGGCGGCTGCCGCGAGATCACCATCCTGCGCAAGCCGTTCCGGATTGCCGAGCTGAGGCAGGCGCTGATCCGGCCGGGCGAAGACTTCCTGCCGCAGCCACACGCCGGATTCCCGAGCCACAACCCGCTGCACTAGGCCAGTACCCCCGGCCGATCAGCCCGCATCCAGGATAAGGCGGATCCGCTGCGCGAGGTCGCGCCTTCTGAACGGCTTGTTCAACAGCGCAAGCCCTTCGATGTCGTGGAACCCGTTGGCCATCGCGCGGGCGGTATAGCCCGAGGTCAGCAGGATCCGCAGCCGCGGGTAGAGGCGTCGCGCCTCGCGCGCCAGCTCCACGCCGGTCATGCCGCCCGGCATGATGATGTCCGAGAACAACAGGTCGATCCGCGGATGCGTGGCCAGGATGTCGAGTGCCGCCTTCGCGTTCTCCGCCTCCAGCGTGCGGTAGCCGAGTTCGGTGACCTGCTTGACCATGACCGCGCGCAGCCCGGCATTGTCCTCGACAATCAGCACGGTCTCGTTGCCCGTGGTCATGGCGGGCTGCGGCGCGCCCGCCCGCTCGACATCCGCGGCCGCGTCACGCACCCGCGGCAGATAGATCTTCACGCTCGTGCCGTGGCCGAGCTCGCTGTAGACCTTGATATGGCCGCCGGATTGCTTGACGAAGCCATAGACCATGCTGAGGCCGAGGCCGCTGCCCTTTTCCTCGCCCTTGGTGGTGAAGAAGAGTTCGAAGCAGCGCTCGATCACTTCAGGCGCCATCCCGCTGCCGGTATCGCTGACCGACAGCTGGACATAGTCACCGACCTTCGCCTCGGAATTCTGCGCCGCGTAGTCCTCGTCCAGATGAACGTTCGCCGTCTCGATGCTGAGCGTTCCGCCATTCGGCATCGCGTCGCGCGCGTTGATGGCGAGGTTGAGTATCGCCTCGTCGAGCTGCGCCGGGTCGGCCAGGGTGGGCCACAGATCGCTGGACGGGTGCAGCTCCACCACGATCTGCTCGCCGATGGTGCGGCTCAGCATCTTGGCGATCTGCGGCAGGCCCCGATTGAGGTCGATCACCGCCGGCTGCAGGGCCTGCTTGCGTGAGAAGGCAAGCAGCCGGCGCGTCAGCTCGGCACCGCGCAAGGCTCCCGACAATGCCTCCTGCAAGCAGTCGCGCAACTCCGGATTTGCACCCGTATGGTCGGCGGCGAGGTCGAGGTTGCCGATGATGATGCCGAGCAGGTTGTTGAAGTCGTGGGCGACGCCGCCGGTGAGCTGGCCGACCGCCTCCATCTTCACCGCCTGGCGCAATTGCTGCTCGATCGCCTTGCGCTCGGTCATGTCCTCGGCGAAGCCCAGCAGGAATTGCGGCTTGCCCTTCTCGTCCATGACCGGCACCTTGACCGTGCGCAGCAGCCGGGTGTCGCCGTTGCGCGTGGTGACCTCTTCCTCGACCGTCAGCAGGGGCTTGCCCGATTCCAGAGCTTCGAGGTCGCGTGCGAGGAAAAGGGCCGCCTGGGCCGCCGGAAAGATGTCATGGTCGCTCTTCCCGATCAGCTCGGTGCGGGGAAAGCCGAGCAATTCCTCCCCGGTGCGATTGAAGAGGAGATAGCGCCGGTCCTCGGCGGATTTGACAAACAGCGTGCCGGGCAGATTCTCGATGATCGCGTCGAGGAAGGCGCTGGTCCCGCGCAGCTTCTCGATCATGCTGTCCTGGGAGCGCGCCTGATCGCTGCGCACCCGATCGCGCGCCTGCAGCTGCGTCAACTCGGTCACGTCCTCGACCCGATGAATGATCCAGGCAACGGCGCCGGACGCGTCGAGCACCGGTGAATTGAGCGGCGCCCAGTAGCGCTCTTCGAAACCGCCGCCTTCGGATTCCGGCCGCGGTATGTCGTATTTCTGCACCGGCATCGCATCCGGCCGCCGGAGGCTCAGCACACGCTCCAGCGACGCGCGCAGATTGTTCACCCCATTTGCATTGGGGTCATTTGGATTGTCGGGAAAGACCTCGAACAGCGGGCGGCCGACAATGGCGTCCCGCTCGGTCTTCGTGGCCTTGCAATAGGAACCGCTGACGGCCGCAATCGTCAGGTCCGGATGCAATACGAGATATAAATTCGGGGCGGCCTCGAATAACGCGCGGAAATCCGGCATTGCCGCGACTGGTGTGCCCATATCGTCGCTCTCGCCTGACGCTGGTCGCTCCTGCCAGCCGGTCGATTACATCGGAACGGCGAAAGCGGCGCAAGTGCGCAGGCGCCAGCGATAGCCGGCGCACAGGAGGCGCTGGCGCACGGGCCGGGACCCTTTCGCATCGCACACCGTTGAACCCCTACCGGCGACGACGCGATTTCCCGTGGCCCGGAGGACCGTTGGCCTCTCCGCGCGGGATGTGTCGCGCCGCAATCCGCAAATCTGGAGGACGTGAAATGGCGAATGGCGCGAGCTCCCTGGAACGGGATTTTGCCAGCGTGCAGGAAGAGATCACCCGGCTGCGCGCGGATGTGGCAAGCCTGACGGAAACGCTGAAAGAAGTGAGCAACCGCCAGGCCCAGGGCATGGCCGATGCCGTCCGGCAGGGGCTGGACGGCGCCGCGCAGCGCGTGCGCGGCGCCTCGAAGCGCCTGAAGAGCGAGGCCCAGGAGGCGGCGCTGTGCGGGCTGCTGCTGGCCATCGCCTGCTGATCACCGGGCGGATCTGACGCCGGAGGCGCGCGGCGCCGCATTGTCCTGCGGCGAAGGGCCGGAGCGATCATTCGCTCCGGCCCTTCGCATTTTTCCCGGCTCAGTAAGCCTGGGCGTAGAGGCCGCAGAGTTCTTCCCGCCCGGTGGACGCGACCTGCGCCGCCTCGCCGCGCTTGTGCATCAGATAGGGCAGCTTCATGGCTTCGGGCATGATCGCGGCGTCCGCCTCAAGGCAATCCAGCGCCTCCGGCAGGCTCTTCGGCAGCGCGACGATGCCGGCCGCCAGCCGCTCCTCGGCGCTCATCCTGGCAACCTCGATGACGCTGGCCGCCTTGGGCAGGGCGAGACTGGCGCGCAGGCCGTGCAGGCCGGCGCGCACCAGGGCGCCCAGGGCCAGATGCGGCGTCGCCGCGGCATCGGCGGCGCGGTATTCGAAATTGAAGCTCCTCGCCACGCTTGCGCCGGGCTTGGCGGAGACCGGGCAGATGCGCACCAGCGCCTCGCGGTCGCGCTGGCCGAGATTGGTGACCGAGGCGCTCCAGGCATTCGGCCGCAGCCGCTCGTAGGAGATCACGCTGGGAGCGGTGACGGCGCAGAGCGCCCGGCCATGCGCCAGGATGCCGGCGAGGAACGGCGCGGCGATGCGCGAGACGCCCTGCGGCGCGGCCGGGTCGTGGGACAGCGGCTGGCCCTGCCGGTTCTCCAGGCTGAAATGGATATGGACGCCGTTGCCGACGCCGCCCGGCTTCAGGATCGGCGCGAAGGTCGCCCGCCAACCCTTGCGCGCCGTCGCGGCACGCACGATCTGGCGCAGCTTCACCGCGCGGTCGGCGGCCTCCAGGCCGAGGGCCGGCCGCACGGTGACCTCGTACTGGCCGGGGGAGTATTCCGGCAGGAAGGTGTCCGGCTCCAGCCCGGTGCGGTCGAGTGCCGCCAGGATGATCTCCGGCAGGTCACCGATCTGGCGGATGCTCTCCAGCCCATAGGCGGCGCCCAGGCGCGGCGCGAAGCCGAGGCAGGTGAATTCGTGCTCGAAGGCGACGCGCAGCCGCAGGCCGAATTCGCGCTCGAGATCGGCCAGGGCCTCCGCCAGATAGTGCCGCGGGCAGCAGGACCACGGCGTGCCGTCGAGCTCGTCGACGAAGCCCAGGATGAAGCGCTCCGCCGCCGCGCCATCGCCGAAGTCGAGCGTCGCGTCGCCGGCCGGGTCGGGCCGCAGCAGCAGGTCGCCGGACGCGCCCCAGGGCGTCGCCGGGATGGCGCCGAAACAGTTGATCATGATGTTGGTGGGGGTCCAGCCGACGCCCGTTTCCCAGCGTTCCTCGAGCTCGCGGGCGGGAAAGCCCTTGCCGCGCACCTGCCCGGCGAAATCGCTGTAGCAGGCCATGATGAAAGGCTCCCGGTGCACGTCGTCCCCCGTCCTGCGGCGCCGCCTGATCCGAAGGGACGATAGAATCCCCTTCGGGGCTTGGCAAACCGGCCAGGCGCGGGGCGTATCCGCGGTTTCCGCTGGCGCGGCGCGCCGGAAACCGCTCAGATCGGCAGCCATCACAAGCGGGAGCCGGAATCATGGATCTTGGTCTGCGGGATATCCGCGTGGTCGTCGCCGGCGGCAGCCGCGGCATCGGCCGGTCGATCGCCTTGGCCTTCGCGGCCGAGGGCGCCAGCATCTCCATCTGCGCCCGGGGCGCGGAGGCTCTGGCCGCGACGCGCGCGGAACTCGCCAGGCTGGGCGGAAACACCCACGCGGCAGTCTGCGACCTGGCGCAGGCGGCGGCGATCGACCGCTATATCGAAGAGGCGGCCGGCGCCCTGGGCGGCATCGACGTGCTGGTCAACAACGCCACCGGCGTTTTCGATCGCGGCAATGCCTGGGACAGCTGCCTCGGCGTCGACCTGATGGCGGCGGTGCGCGCCTCCGCCACGGCGCAAAGCCACCTGGAGCAGTCGCCCAGGGCGGCGATCGTCAACATCTCCTCGATCTCCGGCTTCATGCCGTCGCAGCGCGAGGCCGCCTATGGGGCGGCGAAGGCGGCGCTGATCCACCTGACCACCTCGCAGGCGCTGGCCCTGGCGCCGAAGAAGATCCGCGTCAATTGCGTGGCGCCCGGCTCGATCGAATTCCCCGGCGGCTACTGGGAGCAGGTCGGGCGCGACGACCCGGCGACCTATCGCAGCGTGCTCGGGGGCATCCCGATGGGCCGCTATGGCCGGCCCGAGGAGATCGCGAAAGCGGTGCTGTTCCTCGCCTCGGACCTGGCCAGCTGGGTCACCGGCCACACCCTGGTCGCCGACGGGGGCCAGCTGCTGCGACCCTGACGAAACGGCGCGTCGGCGGCGAGGCCGTGTTCACCGCCGACAATCCGCTGCGGATGATCGCCTGAGCGCGCAGGGCCCCGGCGACCCGCACTGAATCAGTCGACCGCGCCAACCTGCGGCCGCATGTCGGCGCGGTCGATGCCGGCAACCACCACCGGCTTCTTCATCGCGTCGCGGCGGAACGGTTCGCCCAGTTCCTGGTTCAGCAGCACCTCGATGAAGGTGGTGACCTTGCTCTTCATCTGGGCCTCGCAGGCTTCCTTCAGCGCCGCGGTCAGCTCGGCGGAACTCTTCACCGTGACGCCCTTCAGGCCGCAGCCTTCCGCCACCTTGGCGTAGCTCAGGTTGGGATTGAGCTCGGTGCCGACGAAGTTGTCGGCATACCACAGGATCGAGTTGCGCTTTTCCGCGCCCCACTGGTAGTTGCGGAAAATGACCATGGTGATGGCCGGCCATTGCGCGCGGCCGATCGAGCCCATCTCGTTCATCGAGATGCCGAAGGCGCCGTCGCCGGCGAAGCCGATCACCGGCACGTTCGGGCAGCCGATCTTGGCCCCGACGATCGAGGGGAAGCCATAGCCGCAGGGGCCGAACAGGCCCGGGGCCAGGTATTTGCGGCCCTTCTCGAAGCTGGGATAGGCGTTGCCGATGGCGCAGTTGTTGCCGATGTCCGACGAGATGATGGCATCCTTGGGCAGCGCCGCCTGGATCGCGCGCCAAGCCTGGCGCGGCGACATCAGGTTCGGATCGCGCTTGCGCGACCGCGCGTTCCAATCGGTGCCCGGATCGTCGTCCTCATGGTCCATCGAGGACAGCGCCTGCAGCCAGGCCGACTTGGTGGTGTGGATGAGGGCCTTGCGCTCCTCGCGCCCGGCATTGCCGGCCTGGGGGCTCAGCTGGGCCAGGATTTGCCGCGCCACCTGCTTGGCATCGCCGCAGATGCCGACGGTGACCGGCTTGGTGAGGCCGATGCGGTCGGCGTTGATGTCGACCTGGATGATCTTGGCATTCTTCGGCCAGTAATCGATGCCGTAGCCGGGCAGCGTCGAGAACGGATTGAGCCGCGTGCCCAGCGCCAGCACCACGTCGGCCTTGGCGATCAGTTCCATCGCCGCGCGCGAGCCGTTATAGCCGAGCGGCCCGCAGGCCAGGCGATGGCTGCCGGGGAAGCTGTCATTGTGCTGGTAGTTGGAGCAGACCGGCGCATCGAGCCGTTCGGCGAGCGCCACGCAATCCGGGATCGCGCCGCCGATGACCACGCCGGCGCCGGACAGGATGACCGGGAACTTCGCCTCGGACAGCAGCCGCGCCGCCTCGGCCACCGCCTTGGCGCCGCCCGCCGGCAGCTCGAACTCGACGATGGCCGGCAGGTTGATGTCGATCACCTGGGTGAACATGTCGCGCGGCACGTTGATCTGCGCCGGCGCCGAGAGTCGCTTGGCCTTGCAGATGACGCGGTTCAGCACTTCCGCCATGCGCACCGGGTCGCGCACCTCTTCCTGGTAGCAGACCATGTCGCGGAACAGGGCCATCTGCTCGACTTCCTGGAAGCCGCCCTGGCCGATGGTGCGGTTGGCCGCCTGCGGCGTCACCAGCAGCATCGGCGTGTGGTTCCAATAGGCGGTCTTGATGGCAGTGACGAAGCCGGTGACGCCGGGGCCGTTCTGGGCGATGGCCATGGCCATCTTGCCGGTGGCCCGCGTGTAGCCGTCGCAGATCAGGCCGCCATTGGTCTCATGCGCCACGTCCCAGAAGGTGATGCCGGCCTTGGGGAACAGGTCGGAGACGGGCATGAAGGCCGAGCCGATGATGCCGAAGGCATGCTCGATGCCGTGCATCTGGAGGACCTTGATGAAGGCCTCTTCCGTGGTCATTTTCATGGGCGAAATCCCTTACTTCAGCGACAAGCCTGGGCCGCCGCCGGATCGCATTCCTTGCAGGAGACAGGGAAGCCGGCCGCGGCAATGGCGCGGACTCTGCCACGGGGCCAAGGATGCCGCCAATGGCCAGTCCGGGGCGACCTACTGGGCCAGAGAAAGCGCCGTCGGCGGGCCTTTTCGGGCCGCGGATCGAGCCAGCCGGCTGTCAAGGCAGCGGCGGCGCCAGGAACAGCTGCACGCTGATGCCGCCGTGGGAAATCGGGGCGGCCGGCGGGGCGAAAGGCAGACCGGCCGCCGCGGCGAGGTCGGCATCGTTGGTCACCACGCCGACGCGCCAGCCCTTGAACCGGGACAGCGACTGGCCGAGGGCGCGGTAGAGATAGGACAGCCGCTTCTTGTCGCCGATGCGGGCGCCATAGGGCGGGTTGACGATGACCAGGCCCGGCGGGCCGTCGGGCACGGTCAGCGCGTCGATCGTCTGCTGGCGGAACTCGGTCCAATCGGCGACGCCGGCGCGCGCGGCATTCTCCCGCGCCATGCGGATCGCCCCGGCGTCATGGTCGCTGCCATAGAAGCGGAAGGCCGGCGCCTTGCTTGGCGACGCGGCGCCGCGCAGCGCCTGCCAGGCGGCGGCATCGAAGCCGGCCAGCAGCTCGAAGGCGAAAGGACGCGAGCGGCCGGGCTTGAGGCCGGCGGCGATCTCCGCCGCCTCGATGACGAAGGTGCCTGACCCGCACATCGGGTCGAGCACCGGCTCGTTGCCGGCATAGCCGCATTGGCGCAGGAACAGGGCCGCCAGGTTCTCGCGCATCGGCGCCTTGGCCACCGCCTCCTTGTGGCCGCGCTTGTGCAGCGATTCGCCGGAGGTGTCGATGCTGATGGTGCAGAGATCGTCGTCGATGCGCGCCTTGATGCAGAGCTCGGCCTCCGGAGAGACCGGCGCGCCGAGCTCTTCCCTGATCGCCGTCTCGATGCGCTGGGCCGCGGCGCCCTGGTGATAGATGCGCGATTTCCGGCTGGCGGCCTCGACCCGGAACGGCACATCCGGGCGCAGGAACGCGCGCCACGGCACCTTGCGCGCCCGCTTGTCCAGCTGCGCCAGGTGCAGGGCGCGGAACTCGGCGATCCGGACCAGCACGCGCGCGGCGCCGCGAATCTCCAGGTTGGCGCGCCAGATCTCGGGCCAGCCGCCGGCGACGGTGACGCCGCCCTTGACGGCCTTGGGCGCCTTGAAGCCCCGCTCCCGCGCCTCCGCGCAGAGCAGGGATTCGAAGCCCGGCGCGGTCACAAGGAATATCTCGAAATCCTGGCCAGCATTCATCCGGCCTACATATCGCGCAAAGTCCCTGTTTTCGACTGTTTTCTCGCGGCCGCGCCGGCGGACCGGAGCCCGCTTCCGTGTTGCGGCGGGGCCGGAAGCCGGCAAAGATATGGGCGGTTTCCGGAGCCACCCGGAAGTCCCGCCGCAATGGACAGGACCGATCCGCATGTCGCCCGAAGTCTCCCTGCTCGCCGAAGTGCCGCTGTTCCAGCTGCTGGACGCCGACGAGCGCAGCGCGCTCGCCAAGCTGATGGAGCATGCGCGGTTTCCCGCCGGGCATAGGATCTTCCAGGAAGGCGAGCCCGGCGACCGGATGTATGTCATCTGCTCCGGCGTCGTCGAACTGGCGACGACGGACAAGCTGGGCCAGAAGCTGATCCTGGCCACCGCCGGGCGCGGCGACCTGTTCGGCGAGCTGGCGCTGCTCGACCACGGCGGGCGCACCGCCCGGGCCACGGTGCTCGAGGATACCGAGCTGCTCGTGCTCGACCGCGCCACCCTGATCGATTTCATCCGCCGCCGGCCCGACGCCGCCCTGGACATGATGGCGGTGATGAGCGGCCGCATGCGCGCCACGACCAGCCGCCTGCGGCAGATGGCGACGCGCAACGCCAACGAGGAGATGGAGACCAAGGAGACCGCGCTGGAGCGCATCACCGACGCCATCGCCGCCTTCAGCGGCAGCCTGTCGTTCCTGGTGCTGCACGCACTGTGGTTCCTGGTCTGGATCGGGCTCAACACGATCCCGGGCATGCCCCAGTTCGACCCCTTCCCGTTCGGCCTGTTGACGATGTGCGTGTCGCTCGAGGCCATCTTCCTGTCGGTGATCGTGCTGCTGAGCCAGAACCGCCAGTCGGTCAAGGACCGCATCCGCGCCGACGTCGACTATGAGGTCAACCTGAAGGCCGAGCTCGAGGTCTCGCATCTGCACGAGAAGATCGACCAGCTGCACGCGGTCCTGCTCACCCGGCTGCACCTGATCGAGGCGCGCCTGCGCGGGTGAGCGCGCGGCGGCGCCGGCAACCGGCCCGCTCCCGCTGGAGGTGAGAGCATGGAATACAAGGCCCGCTGCCATTGCGGACGCGTCCGCTTCTCGTTCCGCAGCCCGCCGATCACGACCGGCGCGCGCTGCAACTGCTCGCTCTGCGTCCGCCGGGGCGCGGTGCTGTCCGCGACCTACATCCCGGCCGCCGATTTCACCCCGCACCACGACCCGCGCGACCTGGGCGTGTATCTGTGGAACGAGAAGGTCCTCAGCAACTATTTCTGCAGGACCTGCGGGACCTTCACCTATATCGGCGACGGCGAGAACGCCAGGGACGGCTACCGTGTCAATCTCGGCTGCGTCGAGGGCATCGATGCGCTGGGCCTCGACATCCGCATCATCGACGGCAAGTCGCTGCCGCTGGTCGACGCGGGTTGAGCCGGAGGCGCCGGACTATCGCCGCGCGCTGCGCAGCTCCTTGACCTTGGCGAGCGGGATCGGGGCGCTGATCGGGCGCTCCGCATCCGGCACCAGCGCATTGTTGGGGCGGCTCTCGAAGGTCTGGGAGAGATCCGCCTTGATCGCGTTCTCCGCCTCGTCGCCGTCTCTCCGCCGGAGGGCGCGGATGATGCGGTCGTGCTCCGTGGTCAGCACCTTGACCACCTTCTTCGGGTGATGCTTCACCAGGTCGATGGCGTAGGTGGTCAGGAAAGGCGAGATCTGGACCCAGAGCCGCTCGATGATCTCGAACACCACTTCGGAGCGGGCCGCGTGATAGAGCTGGAAGTGGAACTCCATGTTCTTGACGCAGTAGCGCTTGACGTCGCCCCGCAGGATCGCCGCCTTCATCTCCTCGTTGGTGCGCTCGATCGCGTCGATCTCGTCCGGCGTGGCGAGCGCCGCGGCGCGGCGCGCCGCCAGCCCTTCCAGCATGATGCGGATATCGCGCGCATGCTGGCGCTGCTCGTCGTTCATCTGGCGCACGCGCACGGTGCCGTTCGGCAGGAGCTCGAAGGCCCCCTCGGTCAGCAGCCGGCGCACGGCCTCGCGCACCGGCGTCGGGCTGGTGCCCATGCTCTCGGCGATCTCGCGAACCGTGAGCGACTGGCCGGCGATCAGCTCGCCGCTCAACAGCGCCCTTTTCACCGCCTGATAGGTGCGTTCCTGCAAGGTCAGGCGGACGCCGCCGCCTGACAGATCCAACCGCCCCGCCATCTAGATAACCAGCTCCATATTGCGATTCGTCACCGAACTTGGGTGTGATCGATTAGCACAATGTATACGCCGGCTGGCCGCGGACCTGGCAAGTATCATCTATGCCGCAGCGCGGGCATGGCCAAAGTATATTTTGATCAAAATATATTGACACCCCATTTCGGCGCCTCTTATCGTTCAGGCAGTCAGCCCGGCGGTCGCCGCACCGGCCCAGCAGGCGGGAGGGTCCGTGCATGCCGGAGCGTGAGGCACCGACTTCCCGGTAGTTCGGACAGGACGGCCGGCGCCGGACGTCAACTGCGAGACCAGCGACTAGAATCAAGATCAAATCTCAAGGGAGGGGACCCATGGAACGGAGACAGTTCTTAAGCGCAGTCGGTGTTGGAGCGTTGGCTGCGGGTGCGATGGCGTCGACCAAGCCGGCCGCGGCGGCGGCCGAGTTCACCTGGCGCATGGCGAACCTTTATCCGCGCGGCACGTCCTACGGCGCGGTGTACCAGGGCTTCGCGGATCTGGTGAAGCGCGCCACCAACGGCCGCCTGGAGATCAACCCGCTGTTCGACGGCGAAGGCGTCGGGGCCACCGAAGTGCTCCAGGCCACCATGTCGGGCCTGGTCGAGGCCGGCTGCCCCTACATGGCGCTGCATGCCGGCGAGCTGCCCTGCGGCATCGTCGAACTCGGCCTGCCCGGCGGTCCCGACAATCTCGCGGGATTGCTGGCGCTCTTCTTCCGCGGCGGATGGCTGGAGGCTGTGCGCGAGGCCTATGCCTCGGTCGGCCTCTACAATGTCGGCCCCTACTTCCAGCCGGGCGTCTATCTCATCACCAAGAACCCGATCAACAGCCTCAGCGACCTCAAGGGCCTGAAGCTGCGCGCGCCCGGCGGCTACGGCAAGTTCGTCGCCCAGTTCGGCGCCCAGCCGGTGACCATGGCATTCGGCGAGACCTATACCGCGCTCGCCACCGGCGTCATCGACGGCTGCGCGTCCTCGAACCTGATCGACTATCGCGATGGCAAGTTCTACGAGATCGCCAAGAACTTCTATCCGGTCGCGGTGACCGCCAGCCAGGTCTCGCCGCTGGTCGTCAACATGGACAAGTGGAACGCCCTGCCCGACGACATCAAGGCGATCGTGGAGACCTGCAACGTGTGGCATGGCAACGCCCAGGCCAACGAATCCACGGTCAGCGTCGGCGCCGCGGTGGCGGAGATGAAGGCCGGCGGCATGGTCTGGGGCGCGCCGCCCTCCGACGCGGACAAGGTGGCCTGGAAAAAGGCGGCGGAAGCGCTGCTGCCGGAATACGAGGCCAGCGATCCGTTCAGCGCCAAGCTGGTGAAGCTGCAGCAAGAATTCATGACCAAGCTGGGCTAGTCCTAGCCTTGACCGCATCGAGGAGCCGGGCGGCGCATGCCGCCCGGCACTTCGGGTCACGCTCAAAGCACGCATCACAGCCGCCGCCATCCCGGCAAAAGGCTTGCCATGACCCTGCTCAAGCAGCTGCTCAAGGTCATCGACCGGATCTCCATGCTGTTCGGCTATCTGGTGGCGATCCTGGTGCCGCTGATGATCCTGTCCCTGGTCTACGAGGTCATCAGCCGCTACTTCTTCGACGCGCCGACCTTGTGGGCGCAGGACGTCTCCATCTTCCTCTTCGGCTATATCGGCCTGCTTGGCGGCGCCTTCGTGATGAAGGAGCACGCCCACATCAATGTCGACCTGTTCTATGGCCGGATGAAGCCGCGCACCCGCGCCTTCTGCGACGTGCTCACCGGCCTCCTGGTTATGTTCTTCCTGGTCCTGGTCACGGTCTATGCCTGGCATGAGGGCGTCAAGGCGATCCAGCTCGGGCTGCGCCGGCCGACCGATTGGGGGCCGCCGATGGGCCACTTCATCCTGGCCATCTCGCTCGGCGGTTTCCTGCTGCTGCTGCAGAGCCTGGCGCATTGGATCCGCAACCTGCACATGGCCCTGACCGGTCGCCCGCTCGACGACGCGATCGCCCACTTCGCCGAAACCATCGAAACGCGCGTCTGAGGATGATCGCATGACCATCGGCATCCTGATCATCGTCATCTTCTGCGCCATGCTGCTGGTCTTCGCGCTCGGCGCGCCGGTCGGCCTGTCGCTGGGCGGCGTCGCCATGGTGTTCGGCTATTTCTATTGGGGCCCGCAGGCCTTCAACCTCATCACCACGACGACGATCAACTCGATCACCAACTTCCTGCTGCTCGCGGTGCCGCTGTTCATCTTCATGGGCCAGGTGCTCATGCGCTCGGGCATGGGCGAGGCGATGTTTCACTCGGTCCATGTGCTCGCGGGACGTCTGCGCGGCGGGCTGGCGATCGGCGTGATCCTGACCTGCACCCTGTTCAGCGCCATGGTCGGCATCATCGGCGCCGGCATCATGACCGCCGGCACGGTGGCGCTGCCGCCGATGCTCAATCGCGGCTATAACCGCTACCTCGCCCTCGGCACCATCATGGCCGGCGGCGGCCTGGGCATCCTCATCCCGCCATCGATCCCCATGGTGCTGTTCAGCGCCATGACCAAGGCGTCCCTGGGCCAGATGTTCGCCGGCGCGCTGATCCCGGCGGCGATCATGGTGACCTTTTTCGTCCTCTATATCGGCATCCGCTGCTGGTTGCGGCCGGAGGATGGCCCGCCCCTAGCCGCCAGCGAGGTCGGGACCCTGAAGGACAAGGCGATCGCGGTGCGCAACGGGCTGCTCGCCTTCTCGCTCATCTTCTGCGTGCTGGGCACGATCCTGACCGGCATGGCGACGCCGACCGAGGCCGGCGCCATGGGCGCCTTCGGCGCCTGCATCCTGGCGCTGTTCTTCCGCAAGTTCGGCTTCCAGGCCTTGAAGGAGAGCTCCGTCGGCACCATGCGCCTGACCGCGATGTGCCTGTGGATCCTGATCGGCGCCACGGTCCTTTCCAACTTCAACCTGCTGATGGGCGCCGCCAAGTTGCTCGACGGCCTGTTCGACAACATGGGGCTGAGCCCGATGGGCGTCATCATGGTGATGCAGCTCACCATGCTGGTGCTGGGCTGCTTCATCGACGAATACGTCATCGTCCTGATCTGCGCCCCGCTCTTTACCCCCATCGCGGTCGGGCTGGGCTTCGATCCGGTCTGGTTCGGCATCCTGATGATCCTCAACCTGGAGATCGCCATCCAGACGCCGCCCTACGGCTTCGCGCTGTTCTACCTGAAGGGCGTCGCTCCCAAGGACGTCTCCATGCTCGACATCTACAAGTCGATCGGCCCCTTCGTCGCCATCAAGCTGGTGGTCCTGCTGATCGTCATGTTCATCCCGGAAACGGTCACCTGGCTGCCGGACAAGCTGTTTCCCTAGCGTCGCAGGAGCAATGCGCCATGAGTTCCGCTGTCCCCAAAATCGTGACCCTGGTGGGCGTCGGCGTCATCGGCCGCGGCTGGATCCGGGTCTTCGCGCCGCACGGCGCCACCGTGCGCGTCTATGACCCCAACCCGGCGCAGATCCCGCAGACCCTGGCCTGGCTGGCGCAGGATCTGAACTCCGACGTGGCCGAGGGATTTGCCACCGCGGAGGAACGCGACCGCATCCTGCGCGCCACGACCGGCGAGAGCGACCTTGCCAAGGCGCTGGCCGATGCCGACTATGTGCAGGAGAGCGCGCCGGAGAAGCTCGACGTGAAGCACGCGCTCTTTGCCGAGCTCGACCGCCTGGCGCCGGCAAAGGCCATCCTCGCCTCCTCCACCTCCGCGCTCGACATCAGCGAGATCGCCAAGGGCCTGCCCGGCGAGCGGCGCTGCGTCATGGCGCATCCGTTCAATCCGCCGCACCTGATGCCGGTGGTCGAAATGCTGGGCGCGGCGGGCACCGACCCCGCGATCCTGCAGAAGGCCTGCGACATGCTGGCGGCCTGCGGCCAGATCCCGGTGCGCATGAACCGCTATGTGAAGGGCTTCCTTGGCAACCGCATCCAGGCCGCCGTGGTGCGCGAGGCGCTGCACCTGGTCGAGACCGGCGTGGCCGACCCGGTCGCGGTCGATGCGGTGATCCGCGACGCCCTGGCCCTGCGCTGGGCGACGATCGGTAATTTCGGCGCCAACCACGCCAATGCCGACGAGGGCATCGCGCAGTATTTCAGCCGCTACGGCGCGTCCTACGCAATGCTGATGGAGGACCTCGATTCGGCCCCGCCCCGCTTCGATCCGCAGGTGTTGCGCCAGATCGCCGATGCCATCGAGGCGCGCGAAGGCGTGAAGGGGGTTGCCGCCTTCGTGCGCAAGCGCGACGTCATGGTGAAGGAGCTGAACCGGCTGAAGCGGCGCCACGAGGCGAAGAAATGACCCATCGGCCGCAGAACGTCGTCGTCACCGCGGCGGCGCAGAGCGTCGGCCGGGCGATGGCGGAGAAGTTCCTCGCCCGCGGCGACAATGTCCATATCTGCGACATCAACGCCGACCTGCTGGCGCAGGTGCTGGCCGCCAATCCGAAGCTTGGCGGCACCGTCTGCGATGTGTCGGACGAGGCGCAGGTGGCCGCCCTGTTCGCCGCGGCCAGGTCGCGCATGGGACCGATCGACGTGCTGGTGAACACCGTCGGCATCGCCGGGCCGCGCGGGCCGATCGAGACGCTGAGCCTCGCCGACTGGCGCGCCACGATGGCCGCCAACCTCGATTCGATGTTCCTGACCATCCGCCAGGCGGTGCCGGACATGCGGCGCAACAAGCGCGGCGCCATCGTCAATTTCTCCACCGGCTCGACCAAGACGGTCATGCCGTTCCGTTCGCCCTATGTCGCCAGCAAGGCGGGCGTCGAGGGCCTGACCAAGTCGCTGGCCCGCGAGCTCGGCCCCGACAACATCCGGATCAACGCCATCCTGCCCGGCATGATCGACAACGAGCGGATGCGCGGCATCATCGCCCGCATCGCCCAGCAGGAGGGCCGCACGGCGGAAGCGGTCGAGCGGGAGGCGCTGAACTTCGTTTCCATGCGCAGCAAGATCCAGCCGGAAGAGATCGCCGACATGGTGCTGTTCCTCTGCTCCGAGTCGGGGCGGCACGTCTCCGGGCAGATGATCGGAGTGGACGGCAATATCGAGTGGGAAGCCTGACACGGGAGACCACGCCATGAGCCTTCGCGAGGCGATGCAGCAGCACCAGGCCACCGCGCGCAAGGGCGCCCCGGCGGAATGCCGCGAGCCCATCGCTGGAACCACGGTGCAAAGCGGCGGCATGCGGACCGAGGGCCGGTTTGGCCGCCATGTCGTCGTCATCGACGAGCCGAAGGTCTTCGGCGGCGACGACGCCGCCGTCAATCCCGCCGAGGCCCTGCTGGCGGCGGTGGCCGCCAGCGTCTCGGTCACCATCCGATGCCACGCCGCCCTGCAGGGAATCCGGGTCGGCCGGATCCAGGTCGAGATCGCCGGAGACCTCGACATCCGCGGCTTCTTCGACACCGATCCCGCCATCCGGTCCGGTTTCCAGTCGGTGAAGATCGCCGTCGCCATCGACAGCGACGCGCCGAAGGAGCAGCTGGCCCGGGTCCTGGCGGCGGCGGATCGCGGCTGCCCGATGCTGGACACCTGCCGGGGCGCGACGCCGGTTACCCTCGAGCTGGCGCAATGACCGCCCGGCGCATGGAGGCGCAGGCCCTGGTCCAGGATTCCCTGGTGTGGGACAACATCTGGCCGCTCGAGCCGGATGTCGGCAACGACCTGCACCGGCTGGCCGGATTCCGCGCCGCCGGCTACGACGTCATCTCGCTCACCATCGCCGGCGACAACCACACCAGCGGTCAGGCCTTCAATCGCATCGCGACGGCGCGACGGCGCATCCAGGCAACGACCGGCGTCCAGCTGGTGGAAAGCGTCGCCGGCATCGCGGCGGCGCGCAAGGCGGGCGAATTGGCGGTGCTGCTGCATTTCGAAGGCACACGCTGCTTCGAGCGCAACCTGGACCTGATCGAGGCGTTCTACCGGCTGGGCGTGCGGCACAACCTGCTCGCCTTCAACCAGGCGAATTCGGTCGGCGGCGGCTGCGCCGAGGAAAGCGATGGCGGCCTGACCCGGTTCGGGCGGCGCGTGGTCGCCGAGATGGAGCGCGTCGGCATGCTGCTCGACCTCAGCCACACCGGCGCGCGCACCACACTCGACGCGCTCGCGATGGCGACGAAGCCGGCGGTGTTCAGCCATTCCAATTGCGCCGCCATCCATCCGCATTTCCGCAACCTGACCGACGAACAGATCCGCGCCTGTGCCGCGACCGGCGGCCTGCTCGGCCTCTCCGGCTCCAGCATCTATCTCGGCGACGACGCCGTTCGCAGCGAGATGCTGTTCCGCCACCTCGACCATGTGGTGCAGCTGGTCGGCGCCGAGCATGCCTGCCTCGGCCTCGACGTGGTCTTCGAGACCGAGCCGCTCAACCAGTTCATGCGCGCCAGGCCGGAGGAATGGCCGGATGCGGCGCGGCCCGACTGGCCCGGCGTGCACTATGCCCAGCCCACGCAGCTGGCCGAGTTGACCGAGCTCATGCTGGCGGCCGGCTATGGCGAGGCCGCCATCCGCGGCATCCTGGGCCAGAACCTGATGCGGGTGTGTGGCGCGGTCTGGCGCTGAAAACCGATTGTCATTCGAACAGGAGAATTGCCGATGTCGAAACCAACAGCGGAACCTGCGGCGAAGAGCGGCCGCAAGGTGATCATCACCTGCGCGGTGACGGGCTCGGTGCACACGCCGACCATGACGCCCTATCTGCCGATCACGCCGGACCAGATCGCGGCGGAAT